>VGDT01000012.1 GCA_016869595.1 Alphaproteobacteria bacterium | reverse complement strand
GACGGACCCGACGCCGATCGCGCCGGGCGAGACCAAGGAAATCGCCGTGAAGGTGCAGGACGCGCGTTGGGACATCGAGCGTCTGTCTGACCTGGCTTACGACACCGATAGCCAGATCGGCGGCCTGCTGATGTTCTTCTCGCCGTCGGGACGCCGCTTCGCGGCCGAAATCGGCGGTCCGGTCATTCCGAAGTTCGTCGCCGGCGATATGCCCTAAGCGATACTGACGAATTAAAAATAAAAAGCCCCCGGCCCATAAAGCCGGGGGTTTTTCTTTTGCCGAAACGATACGAAGCGTTTGTTGATGGCGTCCGGCGCGACCTCAGCACGATGATCATCTCCGGTTGAAACGCATTTCTTGCGTCCCACTCCGCTCTCCACGCGGCGACTTTGGCTTGCTCTATCTCTATTGCTTGTTTCGTCGCGCGGCGCTCACTATAAAATTAACGGGGCAAGGCTCACCGGAGGCCGGCCGAGCCCTCGACGCCGCAAAGCCGGTCTCCCAATCTCTCATGGCTTCGATACAGCGCCTGAGGAGTCTGCGCCGCCTCGATGTCGGACCTTTCTGAAGTCTTCCGCGCCGGCGCGACGAACGCCTGGATTTTCGCGCCAAGCGCGGTGGCGTTGGGCGCATTGCACGGGCTTGAACCCGGCCACTCGAAGACAATGATGGCGGCGTTCATCGTCGCTGTCCGCGGCACTGTGGCGCAAGCGGTGTTGCTCGGCGTCGCGGCGACGCTTTCCCATACGGCCATTGTCTGGGCGATCGCGCTCACGGGACTCTATTTCGGCGCGCAACTCAACGTCGAGGCGAATGAGCCTTATCTGCAGATCGTTTCTGGCGCTCTGATCCTCCTCGTCGCCCTCTGGATGATTTGGCGAAGCTGGCGCGACATCGCCGTCTCCAGGGACCAAACCACACAGGCGCGAGAAGTCGGCGGAGGCGGCGCCCGTTTGGCGATCGGCCACGCGCATGCCGGCGCTGGCGCGCATGTTCACGCGCATGACGCAGGAATTCCGCACAGTCACCAGGAAGAGGAATTCGAAAGCGAACTTCTAGACGTCGATCCGACCGTCTACGCCGATGCGCACGAGCGCGAACACGCGCTGGATATCGAACGGCGTTTCGCCAATCGTCGGGTGACAACGGGCCAGATCATTCTTTTCGGCCTGACAGGCGGCCTTATTCCATGCCCAGCTTCGATCACCGTGCTCCTTCTGTGCCTGCAGGTCGGACGCATCGGACTGGGCGCGCTGCTCGTGCTGTGCTTCAGCGTCGGTCTGGCGCTGACTCTCGTGCTGGTCGGGGTCGCAGCGGCGCTCGGCCTGCGTCACGCCGCCTCGTGCTGGCCGGGGTTCGAGGCCTTTGCGGCGCGCGCCCCTTATTTTTCCGGCGCAATCGTCGCCGCGATCGGGGCCTATACGATCGCGTCGGGAGCAGCCGCCCTCGCGTAGCTATTTCTCGATGTGAAACGCCGCTTTCGTCACTCGGGGGGTGATCGGCTCGTCGAGAAAGAAGTCGAGCGCTGCATCGACTCTTGGGTCGACGGCGTAAGTCGAGAAGTCGGTCATGCCTTCTTCCGTCAAAACCTGCACATCTATAAAGAAATTGCCGCTGCAGCTTTTTGCTGGGCGAACAAGGATGGCGTGCGCGGCGTCGGCAACGATCTCAGGCTTTCGCGAACGGCGCAGCAATTCGTCGCCGCCAAGAAGATTGCTGACGGCGGCCG
Organism: Alphaproteobacteria bacterium; assembly: GCA_016869595.1. Lineage (GTDB taxonomy): Bacteria > Pseudomonadota > Alphaproteobacteria > Rhizobiales > Beijerinckiaceae > Methylocystis. Next base: position 65,529 of record VGDT01000012.1, on the reverse strand, counting down.
TCGCGATCGCGGTCTCAGGCCACAATGAATTCGCCGCGACGCCATCGGACGCGAGATCCCTTGCGAGACCAAGAGTTACGAGGCTCATCCCATATTTCGACATTGTGTAGGCGAGGTTCGGAGAGAACCACTTCGGGTTCAAATCGATCGGCGGCGATAGCGTCAGAATGTGCGGGTTTGCGGATTTCCGCAGATGCGGCAGCGCCGCCTTGCAGCAAAGATAGGTGCCACGCGCGTTGATCTGCTGCATCAGATCGAAGCGCTTCATCTCGAGCGCGTCGATGCTGCGCAGATCGATGGCGCTCGCATTGTTAATGAGAATATCGATCCCGCCAAAGCAGGACACGGCCTGATGAACCGCCGCTTCGACTTGATCTTCGAAGCGAATGTCGCACGGCACGGCGAGCGCCTGACCGCCCGCCGCTTCGATCTCGGCTGCGGCAGTGTAGATGGTGCCCGGAATTTTTGGATTTTCCGTCACGCTCTTCGCCGCGACGACGATATTCGCGCCGTCGCGCGCCGCGCGCAGCGCGATGGCGAGGCCGATGCCGCGGCTCGCCCCGGTGATGAAGAGCGTCTTGCCGGCGAGCGAGCGCGTCGTGGAGTCTGTCATGACGCGTTTGTCATGGCGCGCTCGCGCAATCATTCGTCACGGAAATGCCGGGCCGCCTCACGCGGCGACCTGAGCGGGATAGCCTGCTTCGGTGATCGCCTTGGCGAGCGCCTGCGCATCCCTCGGCGCCGGAGTCACATCGACCTTGCCGGCAGCGAGATCGACTTTGACGTCGGCGTTCGGCTCGACCGCTTGCACGGCCTTGGTGACATGTTTCACGCACATATTGCAGGTCATGTCTTGCACGTTAAATGTCGTCATCGCTTCCTCCTTGATTTCTTTATCGGCCGCTTCGGTTTCGATCATCGGCGCCTGACAGGCGGCCGCCTCCGCGGATGCAATGACCGCTGGCGGCTCAAAGCGGCGCAGGCGCAGGGCATTGGTAAGCACAAAAACGCTCGACAACGCCATGGCCGCGGCGCCGAACATCGGCGAGAGCAGTATGCCATTGACCGGATAGAGGGCGCCGGCGGCGACGGGTATGAGCACAACGTTGTAGCCGAAGGCCCAGAACAGATTCTGCTGAATGTTGCGCATCGTCGCATACGAGATCGCGAGCGCCGCCGGCACCTTGGCGAGATCGCCCGACATCAACACGACGTCGGCGGCTTCGATCGCAATGTCGGTTCCCGTGCCGATGGCGATGCCGGCGTCGGCGGCGGCGAGCGCCGGCGCGTCGTTCACGCCGTCGCCGACGAAGGCGATTTTGTTGGCTTCTCGCAAGCGTTTGAGCGTCGCGACCTTTCCATCAGGAAGGACCCCGGCGACGACGACGTCAATTCCCAGTCTCCGGGCGATGGCTTTTGCTGTGCGCTCGTCGTCGCCGGTGATCATCGCCGTCTTCGCGCCGATTGAATGAATCGCGTCAATCGCGGCGCGGCTCGTCGGCTTCAGATCGTCGGCGACGGAGAGTATGGCGGCGAGCTTGCCGTCGACCGCGACATACAGCGGCGTCTTGCCGTCCTCGGCGAGGCTCTGAGCGTCCTGAGCGAAGGGCGCGGCGTCGACGCCGAGCGACGCCATGAAGCGCTCGGCGCCGACGGCGATGGTCTTGCGGTCAACGGTTCCGGTGACGCCCATGCCGGCGACTGACTTAAAGTCCGCGCAGGGCGAAAGAGAGAGGTCCGCGGCTTTGGCGGCGGCGACGAGCGCGGCGCCCACCGGATGTTCCGACTGCGCCTCGACGCTCGCCGCGAGACGCAGAATGTCCATTTCCTTCTTGCCCCGTGTCGCGACGAGATCGGTGAGGCGCGGCTTGCCGTAAGTGAGCGTGCCGGTTTTGTCGAAGGCGATGAGGGTGACGTCGCGCAGCGTCTGCAGCGCCTCGCCCTTGCGGAACAGCACGCCGAGCTCCGCCGCGCGGCCGGTGCCGGTCATGATCGCCGCCGGCGTCGCGAGACCCATGGCGCAGGGGCAGGCGATGATGAGCACGGCGACCGCGTTGACCAGCGCATAAGTAAGGCGCGGCTCCGGTCCGATCAGCATCCAGATAACGAAGGTCAGCGTCGCGACGGCAAAGACAGCGGGAACAAAAACTGCCGTGACGCGATCGACCATCGCCTGAATCGGGAGTTTCGCCCCCTGCGCCTGCTCGACCATGCGGATGATGCCGGCGAGCGTCGTATCCGCGCCGACCCGGGTCGCGCGAAACGAGAAGGCGCCAGAGCCGTTGACGGTCGCGCCGGTGACGGCGGCGCCAGGCCTTTTTGCGACGGGCGTCGGCTCGCCTGTCACCATCGATTCGTCGACGTGGGACGAGCCTTGCGTGACCACGCCGTCCGTTGGGATGCGTTCGCCTGGGCGCACCAGAACGATATCGCCGACGCGAACGTCGTCGATGTCGACGTCCACAGTCGCGCCGTCGCGCTCGACGCGCGCGGTTTTCGGCTGGAGCCGCGCCAGCGCGCGGATCGCTTCCGAGGTGCGGCCTTTGGCGCGCGCTTCGAGATAGCGGCCAAACAGGATGAGGGTAACGATGACGACCGCCGCTTCGTAATAGACATGGACCGAGCCGGCGGGCAGCGTGCTTGGCGCAAAAGTCGCGACGACCGAATAGAGATAGGCGCTGAGCGCGCCCGTCGCGACGAGCGCGTTCATGTCGGGCTGTCGTCGCAACAGCGACGGAATCCCCTTGAGGAAGAAAATGAGGCCAGGGCCGAACAGCACGACGCTGGCGAGCAGGAAGGAAATCTCGCGGATCCTCGCCTCGCCGATCGTGGTCATGGCCCAGTGGTGGACCGTTGGGATGAGATGGCCGCCCATCTCGACCGCGAAGATCGGCGCCGTCAGAATGGCGGCGACGATGAGTCGGAAGCGCAGCGCGCGCATTTCCTCTTCCCGCCGCGCCCGCTCGCGATCTGCGCCGCCTGAATCGGCCTCGATCTGTCGAGGTTCATAGCCGGCTTGCGAAATGGCGCGGCGCAGGCGGTCAGTGAGGCCAGGCCCGGCGAGCGCACGTAAGGATGCGCGCTCGGTCGCGAGATTGACTTTCGCCTCGATGACGCCCGGAACGGCGTTCAGCGCCTTCTCGACATGCGCGACGCAAGAGGCGCAGGTCATGCCGCCGACGCCCATCTCTATCGTCTCGACGACTGGCTCATAGCCGGCATCGGAGACGGATTTGACGAGCTGCGTAAGATTTGTGTCCGGCGCGAGCGAAACTTCCGCCCTTTCAGTGGCGAGATTCACATGCGCCGATTTCACGCCGGGCGTGTGCGCAAGGGCCTTCTCGACATGCGATACGCAGGAGGCGCAAGTCATGCCTCGCACGGTGAAGTCGATGCGCTCGCCCGCCGCAGTCGCGTCCATTTTTTTGCCGCCTCTTTCCGCGCCGCGCAGTTTAGAGCCACCGCCGAGTGCGCGCCATATAGGTCCGATAGTCGCCGCCAAATTTCTCAAGAAGATGCCGTTCTTCGGGCACAATGGCGAGCTTTGTCAGGCCAAACGCCAGAACGGGCGTCAACAACAGCGTAAACGGCGAGCCAAGGAACAGGCCTAGTCCGAAAATCAGGGCGACGTGAGACACATAGATCGGATTGCGCGAAAAGCGGAACGGCCCCTCGGTCACGAGATAGGACGCGGCGCGATGTGGCAGGATCGTTGTTTGATGGCGCGAGAGAATGCGAAAGCACCAGACATCATTGGCGAGCGCTAGGACGACGATGGCTACCCCGGCGACCTGCGGCAGAGAGGAAGAAGCGCGATCGATGAGCGAAGCCCGCGTCGCGGCGTCGAGCGCAAGCCCGGCAGCGAGCGTCAGCGCCATCAGGATCGGGGGCCAGGGATAGCGGGAAGGCGACGCATGGGCGCTTGTCGGCGCATTCATTGCGGCTGCTCCGTGGAAAGCTCTCACATGTAAATCGCATTTCAGCGTAGCGGTTTCAAGTGGATGTCAAGGCTGACTTGACGCCAGCCTGGCGGTCTGTCAAGAATGGCTTGACGGAGGCGCTCGCGATGATCGCTTTGCCCAAACGTAAACTGCGCTGCTCGTTTTGTAGAAAATCGGAGACCCAGGTCTCGCGGCTCATTGGCGGCGCCGCAGGCGGTTACATTTGCGAAGACTGTGTCGGCGTTTGCAACAAGATCCTTGACGTCGCGCCCTCCCCATTCAAAAGCTGGGACGATCTCACCGACGAGCAGTTGCTGGGCTCGATCAAAGCGAGCGAGGCCAGCGTCGCGGCTCTGCATTCTCTTATCCACGCGCAAGTCGCGGCGCTTCGCAAACGCGAGGTCAGCTGGACCGCGATCGGCAAGGCCCTCGGGGTATCCCGACAAGCGGCCTGGGAGAGGTTCTCCTGATCCAAAATCGGCCATCCATGCTGGAGCGCTACGCGCGCGATCTCGCAAGCCTCGCGGCCCATGGCAGGTTACGCGCGCTCGCGCCGCGTGTGGGCTTGGATTTCGCTTCTAACGATTATCTGGCGCTGGCCGAGTCGCCGGAACTGGCGGCGGCAGTGAGCGCGGCGCTTGCGCGCGGCGTTCCTGTCGGCGCTGGCGGTTCAAGGCTTTTGCGCGGCAATCATCCGGAGCACGAAGCTTTGGAGGAGGAGGCGGCGCGATTCTTTGGCGCCGAAAGCGCGCTCTACTTCAGCGCCGGCTTTACCGCCAATGAGGCGCTGCTCTCCACCGCGCCTCAGCGTGAAGATTTCATTCTCTGTGACGCTCTCGTACATGCGAGCGCTCATGAGGGCATGCGATTGGCGCGCGCGCAGAATGCGAAGTTTCCTCATAATGACGTTAGCGCGGCGGATGAGGCGATCCGCGCCTGGCGCGAGAAAGGCGGACGCGGAAAGGCGTGGATCGTGGTCGAGAGCCTTTACAGCATGGATGGCGATAAGGCGCCGCTCGACGATCTGTTCGCGCTTGCCACGGAAAATGACGCCTTTCTGCTGATCGATGAAGCGCATGCCACAGGCATTTATGGTCCCGGCGGCCGTGGACTCGCAGCGAGCTTTGAAGGCAATGACAACGTCATTACCTTGCACACCTGCGGCAAGGCGATGGGAGTCGCGGGCGGTCTACTCTGTCTGCCGCGCGTCTTGCGCGACTTCATGATCAACCGCTGCCGGCCGTTCATCTTCGCGACCGCGCCTTCACCCATCATCGCCGCTTGCGTGCGCGCGGCGCTCAAGATTATTGAGGCGGCCGACGATCGGCGCGCCGAGCTTATGTCGCGCATCGACTTCGCCGGCGCGGAGCTACGGCGGCTTTGCGCGCTCGAATCTTCCGGGACTCAGATTCAACCGATTATCGTCGGTTCTGACGTTCGCGCCACGACTCTTGCGTCGCGCATGCAGGCGCATGGCTATGATATTCGCGCCATTCGTCCACCAACAGTGCCGGACGGTTCCGCCCGGTTGCGCATCGCGCTGACGCTCAATACGAGCAAAGAAGATGTTGCGCGCATGATCGGGCATCTCGGCGAAGAGCTGGCGAGGCTCGAATCATGAACCGCCGATTCGTGATCGTTGGAACGGATACGGGCGTCGGCAAGACCGTCGTCTCCGCCGCGATCGTCGGCGCGCTTAACGCCTATTACTGGAAGCCGGTGCAGGCGGGCCTTGACGGCGAGACCGATTCGCAGACTGTCGCGCGCCTTTCCGGCGCGCCGGCCGATCACATTCTTCCCGAGGCCTGGCGGCTGCGTCGAGCGGCGTCGCCGCACCTCGCCGCACGTGACGAAGGCGTCGAAATCGACGCCGCGGCGCTGAACCCGCCGCCGTGCGACGGTCCTCTCGTCCTAGAGACGGCCGGCGGCGCGATGACGCCGCTCAGCGATCGCGCCCTGACGATCGATGTGCTTGAACGCTGGCATATGCCCGTCATTCTTGTCGCACGCACGAGCCTCGGCACAATCAATCACAGCCTGCTGGCGCTCGAAGCGCTGCGCAGACGAGGCGTCCCGATAAAGGGAATCATTTTCGTCGGCGACGCCGACCCCGACGCTCAGCGCGCTATCGAGACGATTGGGGGCGCGCGCATTCTCGGCCGTCTCCCTAGACTCGATCCTTTGAATCAGAAGACGCTCAGCGCGGCGTTCAGGGCCGCAATCGCGCGCGACGCCTTCGGGAGCGGCGCGTGAGCTTCGTCACCGATTCTCCAATCTGGCGGCCGTTCACGCAGCACGCGCTGCAGCCCGGCGCCTTCAAGATCGCACGCGCCCAAGGCGCCTGGCTCGAAGCCGAAGACGGCAAGCGCTTTCTCGACGCCATTTCGTCCTGGTGGGTGATCACCCATGGCCATCGCCATCCGGCGATCATGCAGGCCATCCGCGAAGAAACCGAGCGGCTCGATCAGATCATTTTCGCGGGGTTCACTCATGAGCCGGCGGAAGCGCTCGCGCGGCGTCTCGTCACGCTGACGCCGCCAGGCCTCGACTATGTCTTTTATTCCGACAGCGGCTCGACTTGCGTCGAAGTGGCCATCAAGATGGCGCTCGGCTTCTGGCGCAATCGCGGAGAAGCGCGCACGCGCATCGTTGCGCTCGAGCACGGCTATCACGGCGATACGATTGGCGCGATGTCGGCTGGCGCGCGCTCGCCCTTCAATGCGCCTTACGAGCCGCTGCTCTATGAAGTGTCGCGCATTCCCTTCCCGTCGCGCGGACGCGAGCAGGAGTCGCTCGACGCTCTGGAGCGCGCTTGTCGCGAGAAGCCGGCGGCCTTCCTCGTCGAGCCGCTCATTCTGGGCGCCGGCGGCATGCGCATCTACGGCGCCGATACGCTCGCAGAGATGAAGCGCATTTGTGCGCAATATGGCGTGTTGTTCATCGCCGATGAAGTGATGACGGGCTTTGGCCGCACGGGAACGCTTTTTGCGTGTGAGCAGGCGGACGTCGTGCCGGACATCGCCTGCTACGCCAAGGGCCTTACCGGCGGCGCGCTGCCGCTCGCCGTCACAATGTGCAAGCGCGAGATTTTCGAGGCGCATTTATCGCCGGAGCGCGCGCGCGCCTTTTTTCACTCAAGCTCCTACACGGCCAATCCGATCGCCTGCGCGGCGGCGCTCGCCAATCTCGACGTCTGGGCGACAGGCGTTCCCGCCGCGCGCGTTGTGGAGTTGGGTGAGATGCAGGCGACGCGCATCGCACGCTTTGCGGACGATGCGCGTTTCTCCAACGCCCGTCAGATCGGAATTATAACGGCGCTTGATCTCAATGTCGGGCAGGGCGGTTACCTTGCGACGATCGCGCTCGATCTGATGCGCTTCTTCAACGAGCGCGGGCTGCTGCTGCGGCCGCTCGGCCCGACGATCTATGTCTTGCCGCCTTATTGCGTCGAGGCGGCCGAACTCGATCTCATTTACGAAGCAATCGGCGAGGCGGCGGATCATTTCGGCGGGCGCTAGATCACGCTGCATTTGGGCGGAGTCGCCCAAATGCAGATAATTTGATCGATCTTAAAAGTTTAGAGCGCGCTCTATGCGAAAAACCGGGTTCCACTTTTTCGCGAGCCGCGCTCTAGCGCCCGAGCGCGGTGCGCACGCTCCGGCCGCGTCCTTCATCTGGAACGGTTTTCTTGCGCGCGAGAAATTCTTCCTTCAGCGCGCGCCGCAAAATCTTGCCGACATTGGTCTTGGGCAGGCTCTCGCGAAACTCGAAGTAGCGCGGAATTTTGTAGCTCGTCAGCTGCTCATGCGCGAAAGCGCGCAACTCTTCTCGCGTGAGGCTCGGATCGCGCGCAACGACAAAGGCCATCGGCGCCTCGCCGGAATGTTCATGCGGCACGCCGATGACCGCGACTTCCTTCACTTTGGGGTGTTCGACCAGAACGGATTCGACTTCATTCGGATAGACGTTGAAGCCTGAAACGAGGATCATGTCCTTCAAACGATCGACGATCTTGATCAGCCCGTCCGGCGCCATCACGGCGACGTCGCCTGTCTTGAGAAATCCGTCGGGCGTCATGGCTTTTGCGGTTTCATCTGGCCTTCGCCAATAGCCTGCCATCAATTGCGGTCCCTTGACGCAAAGTTCGCCCCGCTCGCCGATGGGAACCGGTTCGCCTTCAGGCGAGCGCACCGAGACTTCCGTCGACGGCACCGGATAGCCGATCGCGCCGGTGAATTCCGGTATCGTTAGTTTGTTGATCGTGACGATCGGCGACGTCTCGGTCAGTCCATAGCCTTCGACGATCGGCTTGCCGGTCAAGGCCTTCCACTTTTGCGCCACCACTTCCTGCGTCGACATGCCGCCTGAAATTGTGAGAAGAAGATTGGAATAGTCGACCGACTTCGCCGTTGAATGATCGGCGATCGCCGCATAGAGCGTGTTGACGCCGGAGAACAACGTGAACGTCGATTTCTTCAACGTCGCGATGAGGCCCTTGATGTCGCGCGGATTGGCGATGAGCAGACAGCAGCCGCCGGTCTTCACGATAAGCATCAGGCAGGCGGTGAGACCGAAGATGTGATAGAGCGGCAACGCCGTCACTATGATCAACGGCTTATCTGTAAGATAGGGCTTCAGCCATGCCCAGGACTGCTCGACATTGGCGGCGACATTGCGATGCAGCAGCATAGCGCCTTTGGCGACGCCGGTGGTGCCGCCGGTGTATTGCAGAAAGGCGATATCGTCCGGCCCGACTGACGGCGGCTTGAACGGCTCCTCGGCGCCCGCCTGCAATACTTGCGCGAAGCCGACGCAGCCCGGCAGCCGATAGGCGGGGACCATGCGCTTGATCCAGCGCGAAACGAAATTGACGATCAGTCCGCGCAGCCCCATCAGATCGCCGGGTTTCACAATGATCGCCCGCTCGAGTTTCATTTCGGACCAGGCGGCGGCGGCGGTATGCGCGAAGTTTTCGAACACGAACAAAAAGCGCGCGCTAGAATCATTCATCTGATGTTCGAGCTCGTGCGGCGTATACAGCGGATTGACGTTCACAACGACGCCGCCGGCGAGCAAGACGCCAAAGAGGATCGCGGGATAAGCCAGGACGTTCGGCGACATGATCGCGACCCGATCGCCCTTTCTCAGTCCGCGGGTTTGCAGCCAGGCGGCGACGGCGACGGAGGCGCGGCCGAGCTCTTCGAAGGTGAGCGTTGCGCCGAAACTCTCCATTGCGGTTCTGTCGGCGAATTCAGTAACGCTCGTGTTGAAAACGTCGACGAGCGTCGAATAGGACGACGGATCTATATCCGCCGGAACGCTTGCGGGATAGGAAGAAAGCCAGGGCCGCTTCGCGTAGGGGTCCTCTCGTTGTTCCACGCTGGTCATTGTCGTCCTTGGACCTCCGCGAGTCGGCGTCGATCCGCATCGCGAATCGTCCGCTCCGCCTATCTGCTTCTGTTCAAGATAGCGCGTCTAGGACGAAATGAGGTTTTTCCCCTCACAATCATTATGTTGCATCGCCAACTGGTCACGCGGCGCCTGTGGCGGCCGGCGCGAGGCCGAGAAGCAGCGTAACGCCGAGCGCGAGGACGAGGATTGCGGCGATGAATTCGCCGCTGCGCGCGATGATGACCGCGCGTCGCGAATCCTTTGCGCCAAGCCGCACCGCCGCGCTCTTCGCGTAGACGGCCGTCGCTGCGAGGGCTCCGGTCGTAATCGCCGTTCCAGCGGACATGGCGACGACAGCTCCGGCTCCGGCGGAGAACAGCCCTTGCGACAGGGTGAAGGCCAGAATGAGAATGGCCCCCGAGCAGGGACGCAGGCCGGCGGCGACCACAGTCGCCGCAGCGTCGGCGAGGCGGAACTTCGGTCCGATTAATGTCGAGGGGTCCGGCGCGTGGCGGCAGTTCTCGTCATGTACATGAGCCGGATCGTCGATCGCCTCGCAGACAAAGCCGCGCGTCGTGGAAGCGGTCGCTGGCGCGCTAAGGGCGGCTGACAGCGCGCGTCCCTTCACCCAGGCGAGACGCGCGCCGACCGCGGTGACGGCCGCGTAGCTTACGAGCTCGATCAGGCGCGTCGCGTCGCTCATCTCACGCGCGGTCGCGCGAAAAACCGCCGCGGCGGCGCCGACGATGGCGATAGCGACCAATCCCTGCAGCAGAGCGGCGAGCGCCGCGAGCAGCAGGCCGCGCTTCAGCGCCGTTTCATTGGCGAGCATATAAGATGCAAGCACCGCCTTGCCGTGACCCGGCCCCGCGGCATGAAATGCGCCATAAGCGAAACTCGCCGCTGCGAGCGCGAGGAAAGCCGAAGGATCGGTCTTAAGCGCCCGCACGGCTGCTTGCAGCTCAGTTTGGAACTTGCTTTGCCATGCCAAAATGAGCCCGGCGAAGCCCGTTGCGGCGCCAACGGATTCTTGCGCCCCGACGGCAAAAGGATGGCGCGGCGCGCACCAGGAAGATGAAGCCGCAATGGCGACGATCGCCGCCGCAGTTACGCCGACCCAGAAGACCCTTTGTCCAATCCTCACGGACAGGCCACGATCGCGCGCGTCGCCAGCTTCACGCCGAAATCGGCCCCCGGCGACATGTTCTGAAAGAAGGCTTCGCTCAGCTTCTGATTGTCCGTCGCTATAAGCGGCGCGGGCTCGACGAGACTAAGCGAGCACCCTGAGGGCGCTCCCGAGAGCGTCACAGGATCTTTTTTCTCGAGTCCAAAGGATACGAAATATGTCGGGTCATAAATTTGAAAGGAGAAGGGCTTTTTGGCCGCGACCGGGGTCTCCAGCGGCAGGAAAAAGCGCATTGTGACAATTTTCTTGTCGTTGGCTTCAAGCGTCACGTTTTCGGGCTGCTTGAACGCGAGCTTGGCGTTGTTCTGCTTGGCGAAGGTGAAAAAATCGAATTCCGCCAACGACTCGACGTTCGTTTTGGCGAGCGGCGCGAGTTCTTCGCGGGTAGGCGGCTTTCCGTCCTTGCCGAGCCCCTGCACGGCATAGGCCGAATACATTTCGTCGAACTCCCAAGCGTGTTGAACGCCTGCGATCTTGCCGTCTGGCGCGAACACCACCTCGCTGCGCACCGCCACCCAGACATGGGGGTGGGCGGACGCCATCCCAATTCCCATCACTGTCGCGAAAAGGATAAGAATCGAGTTGATTTTCAGATTCATGCGAGTCTCGCGCTTAGGCGGCGAAGGCGGCAAAAACGCGGCGCAGGCTCGCCCTTTGAGCCTGTGCATGCTAGGAGATCCCTCCTTGAAAAGGCGCTTTCCTGTGGCATAAGGTGGCGGATGCAGAGTCGGCGCCGGCAGAGCGCTGCGCGGCGGGATGCCGCAACCGGCTGGGTCGTTAAACCGGATTCGTTCACGGGTTGATCCTTGTCTTTTAGCGTGTGAGCGCAAGAGTCCCAAGCGCGCTTCGCCGAATTCGCGCAGGAGAGCAGTAATGGCGGAAATTGCCGCCGGCGACGCAGTGACCGGCTCCGCCTTCGCCGAGGCGTCGCTCTCAGATCGATTTGACCTCGATAAATCGCGCGTGCTGATCACCGGCACTCAGGCGATCGTGCGTCTGCTCCTCATGCAGAAGGAGGCTGACCGCCGCGCGGGGCTGAACACCGCGGGCTTCGTCACCGGCTATCGCGGCTCGCCGCTGGGCGGCGTCGACGCGCAAATGCACAAGGCCAAGGCGCTCTTCGACGCCAATGATATCCTATACATGCCGGGACTCAACGAAGATCTCGCGGCGACCGCCATCTGGGGCGCTCAGCAGGCTGAGATGCGGGGCGAAGGCAAATATGACGGCGTCTTTTCGCTCTGGTATGGCAAAGGTCCCGGCGTCGACCGCAGCGGCGACGCCTTCCGTCACGTCAATCTCGCCGGCACTTCGCGCTACGGCGGCGCGCTGGCGCTCATGGGCGACGATCATACGGCGGAATCCTCCACCACCGCGCATCAGTCGGACTACCATTTCGTCGACGTGATGATTCCGATCCTGTCGCCCGCCGGCGTGCAGGAAATTCTCGACTACGGGCTCTATGGTTTCGCCCTGTCGCGCTTTGCGGGCGTATGGGTCGGCTTGAAGCTTCTCAAAGATACGGTTGAGTCGACGGCTTCGATTGACGGTTCGCCCGATCGTATCCGTCCGACCCTGCCGCCGGACTTCTTCATGCCTTCGGGCGGCCTCAATATTCGTCCCGGCGATCCAGTTCTCGCTCAGGAAGAGCGTATGCAGGAGAGCAAGCGCGACGCGATGCTCGCCTTCATTCGCGCCAATCGCTTGAACCGCATCATTACGTCGGGCGGCGCCAATCCGAAGATCGGCGTCATTACGGTCGGCAAATCATACCTCGACGTGCGTCAGGCGATGGACGATCTCGGCCTCGACGAAGTCAAGGCGAATGATCTCGGTCTGCGGCTCTACAAGATCGCGGCGCCCTGGCCACTAGAGCCGCAGGGCTTGCGCGAATTCGCACGCGGACTCGACCTCATCATCGTCGTCGAAGAAAAACGTTCGCTGATCGAAGTGCAGCTGCGCGAAGAATTATACGGCGCGCCGCATCAGCCGCTCTGCATCGGCAAGAAGGACGAGCGTGGCGAGTGGCTGTTTCCTGTCAAGGGCGCGCTTGACGCCAACGACGTCGCCATCGCCATCGGCCGCCGCCTTTTGAAATATCATCCGCTCGAGGAGCTTGAAGCGCGCGTGCGTCGGCTCGAAAAACTGCAGGATCGCCGCCGGACGATGACCGACGTCACCGTTCGCGTGCCGCATTTCTGCGCCGGCTGTCCGCATTCGACCTCGACCCATGTGCCGGAGGGCTCGCGCGCCTATACCGGCATCGGTTGTCATTACATGGCGCAATGGATGGGCCGCTCGACCGAAGGCTACACCCATATGGGCGGCGAAGGCGCGAACTGGATCGGCGAGGCGCCGTTCTCGACGCGCAAGCATATGTTCCAAAACCTCGGCGACGGCACCTACAACCATTCGGGTTCGCTGGCCATCCGCTTTGCGGTCGCGACCAATACCAACATCACCTTCAAGATTCTGTTCAATGGCGTCGTCGCCATGACTGGCGGCCAGAAGCATGAAGGCGAAGTGACGGTCGAAACGATTGCGCGACAGGTCGCCGCGGAAGGCGTCAAGAAAATCGCGCTCGTCACGGACGAACCCGGCAAATATGCGTCGACAGTCGACTGGCCGCCGGGCCTGACGATTCATCACCGCAATGTTCTCAATGAGGTGCAGCGCGAATTGACGCAGACCGAGGGCGTAACCGTCCTCATCTATGATCAGACCTGCGCGACCGAAAAACGTCGTTTGCGCAAGCGCGGGCTGATGCCAGATCCGGATTCGCGCGTCATCATCAACGAACTCGTCTGCGAAGGCTGCGGCGACTGCGGCACGGCGTCGAACTGCGTCGCCGTGCAACCTGTCGAAACGGAATTCGGCCGCAAGCGGCGCATCGATCAGTCCGCCTGCAACAAAGACTTTTCATGCCTCGAAGGCTTCTGCCCGAGCTTCGTCACCGTTCACGGCGGGCGGATGAAGAAGGCGCCGCTGCCTTCGAAGAAAGACGCCAGCGGCCAGCCTGCGCTGCCGGAGCCTCGCATCGCCGAGATCGGCGCCTTGCCCTATGGCGTCCTCGTCGCGGGACTCGGCGGCACCGGCGTCGTCACCGTCTCCGCCATTCTCGGCATGGCTGCGCACCTCGAGGGCAAAGGGGTCGGCGTCATCGATATGGCCGGCCTCGCGCAGAAGGGCGGGGCGGTTTATTGCCATGTGAAGATCGGCCAAACCCCGGCGGACGTTCACGCCATCCGCATTGCGGCCGGCGAAGCCGATCTGATGTTGGGCTGCGATCTTGTCGTCGCCGGCGCAAAGCAGGTGCTCGCCGCCGTCGAGCAAGGCAAGACGGCGGTGCTGGTGAACTGCGCCGAAGTTTTTCCCGGCGACATTGAGCGCAATCCCGATTTCATTTTGCCGTCTGAAGAGATCAAGCAGGCGATCCGCCGCGCGGGCGGCCCGGAGTCGACCTTCATCGACACCACGGCGCTTGCGCAGGCGTTGCTCGGCGATTCCATCGCCGCGAATATTTTCATCCTCGGCTACGCCTGGCAGAAGGGTTATTTGCCTTTATCGGACGCGGCGATCCTGCGCGCCATTGAGTTGAACGGCGAATCCGTGCCGATGAACCATTCGGCTTTTCTCTGGGGCAGACGCGCCGCTCATGATCTGAATAGCGTGCTCGCCGTCGTCGAGACGCTGCGCCAGCCCAATCGCAATCGAGAGAAATCCAAGACTCTCGAAGAGATCATCGAACGTCGCGCGGCTTTTCTCGCGGACTACCAGAATGAAGCCTACGCCGCCCGCTACCGCGCCCATGTCGAGAAGATCGCCAAGCTCGAAGCCCTTCGCGCGCCGGGTTCGCGCGAAGTGACCGAAGCGGTCGCGCGCTATCTTTTCAAGCTGATGGCGGCGAAGGACTATTACGAGGTCGCGCGGCTATACACGGACGGCGCCTTTCAGCGCCAACTCGACGAAACCTTCGAGGGCGACCTGCGTCTCGAGTTGCATCTTGCGCCCAGTCTTCCTTCGCTGCAGCGCAAGACTGACTTCGGCGGTTCGCGCAAGTTCACATTTGGACCTTGGATGTTCAATGTGCTGCGCGTATTGGCGAAAATGAAGAGCTTGCGCAACACATGGCTCGATGTCTTCCGCTTCGATCATGACCGCGTGGTGGAGCGGAGATTGCTCGGGGACTACGAAGCGCTGCTCGATGAATTTTCCATTTCGCTCACGCCGGAAAATCACGCGAGCGCCGTCGCGCTCGCGCGGCTACCGGAGCACATTCGCGGCTTCGGCCATATCAAGGCGCGCCATATCGCCGCCGTAGACGCCGAGCGCGAGCGGCTGATGGCCGAATATCGGCACCCGGCCGCGGTGAAACTCGCCGCCGAGTGAGTCCGGATCAACGGCGTGATATAAATCCGACTGGCCGGCGCCTTAAAGCTGTCATTCCCGGCAGGCCGAAGCCCTGATCGGGAATCCAGAGCTACATGACGAGGCTCGGATTTGCCCTGGATTCCCGATCGCGCTCCGCGCGTCGGGAATGACATGGGCGAAGCGATCATGAAAGGATCGGTGGAAGTTGGCGTGACAGATTCGCTTTCGTCATCTCTTCTTTCGTGTGCCGCGCTAGCGCCCTGCCGCCGCGCGCTCGTGCTCGGCGGCTCGACCGAAGCGCGCATGCTTACGGCGTGCATCGCCGCCGACCCGCGTCTCGAAGGCGTCATTTCGCTTGCCGGACGCACCAGCGCGCCGCAGGCGTATGATCTGCCGACTCGCGTGGGCGGATTCGGCGGCATTGAAGGGCTGACGCGCTATCTCCTTGATGAGCGCATCACTCATGTCGTTGACGCGACGCATCCCTTCGCGGCGCGTATCTCCGCCAACGCTCGCGCCGCTTGCGCAGCCGCCGGCGTGCCGCTGCTTGTGCTGACGCGTCCGCCATGGGCTCCTGCGCAAGGCGACCGCTGGATGGAGGTCGCGGACAATGCCGCGGCGGCCCGCGCGCTTGGCGTGGCGCCCCGTCGGGTCTTTCTTGCGATCGGCCGCCAGGGCGTTTCCGATTTTCGCGTCGCGCCGCAGCATGATTATCTCTTGCGCGTGATCGAACCGCCGAACGTCGACGATCTGCCGCCATCCTGCGAGGTGATCTTCGGCCGCGGTCCCTTCGCGCTCGAGGACGAAGTCGCGCTGATACGCGACAGACGCATCGAGATCGTCGTCACCAAAAACAGCGGCGGCGCGCTCGCCTACGCCAAGATCGAAGCTGCACGGACGCTCGGGCTCAGCGTCGTCATGATCGCGCGTCCAGCGAGCGGCGACGCCGCGACGACGCATGATATCGACGCGGCGATGGCTTTCCTCGCTTCATGAGCCGCACGCTGATGATCCAGGGAACAGGCTCCGATGTCGGCAAATCGCTGCTCGTCGCGGGCCTCGCGCGCGCCTTCGCCAATCGCGGCGCCAGAGTCGCGCCCTTCAAGCCGCAGAACATGTCGAACAACGCCGCGGTGACTGTCGACGGCGGCGAGATCGGCCGCGCCCAGGCCTTGCAGGCGCGGGCCGCGCGGCTTACGCCTCGTATCGACATGAATCCGGTGCTCCTCAAACCACAAGGCGCGTCTGGCGCGCAGATCATCGTGCAGGGTCGCGTCGCCGGACAGGCGAAGGCGCGCGACTATCAGGAATTGAAGCCGCGTCTGATGCAGCCTGTGCTCGAGAGCTACGCGCGCCTTAGAGCGGAAACGGATATTATCATCGTCGAAGGCGCCGGCAGCGCCGCCGAGATCAATCTGCGCAAGAACGACATTGCGAATATGGGCTTCGCGCGTGAGGTCGACGCGCCCGTCGCGCTCGTCGGCGACATCGACCGGGGCGGCGTCATCGCCCAACTCGTCGGCTGCAAGGCGGCGCTCGACGATGAGGACGCGGCGATGATCGAAGGCTTCATCGTCAACAAATTTCGCGGCGACGCATCGCTCTTCGACGATGGCATGCGCTTCATCGAAGCTCAGACGGGCTGGCGCTCGCTTGGCCTCGTGCCTTTTTTCGACGCTGCGGCGCGGCTTCCTGCCGAAGACGCCTTCGGATTGCGTGCGCGAGGCCACGATCAGCGCGACGGAGTCCTGATCGCCGTTCCGCTCTTGCCGCATATCGCTAATTTCGACGATCTCGATCCGCTGAAGGCCGAACCCGGCGTGCGCGTGATCTTCCTTAGAGATGGGGAGCCATTGCCGCCCGAGGCGCAATTGGTGATCCTCCCGGGATCGAAAGCGACCATCGCCGATCTCGCGGCGTTGCGCGCCAATGGCTGGGACATCGACATCCTCGCCCATGTGCGCCGCGGCGGCCGCGTGTTTGGGGTTTGCGGCGGCTATCAGATGCTCGGGCGCGTCATTCGCGATCCGCTCGGCGTTGAAGGCGCCGAAGGAGAAGCGCGGGGATTGGGTCTTCTCGACGTTGAGACCGCGTTGACCGGCGAAAAGACGCTGACGCCAGTCAGCGGCCAAGCGCCGATTTTCGACGCGCCTTTCTGTGGCTACGAAATGCATGTCGGAGAAACTTTCGGTCCCGACTGCGCGCGGCCGGCGCTGCGACTTGACGATGGGCGCGCGGATGGCGCGACCGCGCGCGACGGCCTCGTGGCGGGCGCTTATGCGCATGGGATCTTCGCGGACGATTCCTTGCGCGCGTCGCTGCTGCGATCGCTCGGCGCAGCGCCGTCGGCGTTGCGCTACGAGGAGTCGATCGAACAGACGCTCGATGCGCTTGCGGCGCATTGCGCGCGCCATATCGATCTCGACGCGCTGTGGGAGATGGCGCGATGACCGCGCATTCCGCCATCGGCGCGCCGCCGTCTGTGGCGCATGGCGGGCGGCTTGACGCCGCGCGCCGACTCTATCCCGAGGCGCCACAGCCGTGGATCGATTTGTCGACCGGCGTCAATCCGCGCGCCTATCCGTTGCCAAGGCTTGCAGACGAGGTTTTTACGCGACTCCCCGACGATGACGCTTTCGCCGCGCTCGACAGCGCGGCGCGTAAAGCCTATGGCGCGCCGGATGGGGTCGACATCGTCGCAGGCGCCGGCGTGCAAGCCTTCATTCAAATGCTTCCCCGAGTTTTTCCGGCAAGACGCGTCGCGATCCTCGGCTTCACCTATGCGGAACACGCCGCTTGCTGGGCCGCATCGGGCGCGCAGGTCGATGCTGTCGAAACTCTGGACGGGCTTGCGGACGCCGACGTCGGCGTGATCGTCAACCCCAACAACCCTGATGGGCGGGTCATCGAGCCCGCGCAAATTTTGACGACAGCCGGGCAGATGGCGCAGCGTGATCGTCTGTTGATCGTCGATGAATCTTTCATGGATTTTACGCCCGAACGCAGCGTCGCGCGTTTCGTGCATGACCAAAGCCTCATCGTGCTGCGCTCCTTTGGCAAGGCCTATGGGCTTCCCGGAGTGCGGCTCGGCTTCGCGCTCTGCTCGCGTAGATGCGCAGCGAAGCTTCGCGCCGCGCTCGGACCATGGGCCGTGTCGGGGCCGGCGCTCGCGATTGGCGCCCGTGCGCTGGCAGACGACGCTTGGCGGACGAGCGCCGCACAGGCCAGCGCGCAGGACGCGGCGCGTCTCGACGCGCTGCTGACGCGGGCTGGATTTCAGATCCTCGGCGGAACGACGCTGTTTCGGCTGGCGGCGCATCCGCAGGCCGATCGCTGGCATTCGCATCTCGCCTCTCGCGGCTTATTGACGCGCGCGTTCGCCGAAAAACCGGACCGGTTGCGGTTCGGCCTGCCGGGAAATAACGATGCCTGGGGGCGGCTCGCCAAGGCGTTAGAGGGTTGCGATGGCGGCTAAGGCGTCAGAGAAAAGGGAGGACCATCTGGCTCCTGCCGAGGCGTTCGGCGAGGCCGAGCGAGCGGCGATCTATCGCGTCATTCACGCGCGCCGCGACGTTCGCGACGAATTCCTGCCCGACGACGTGCCGCGCGAGGTCCTGCTGCGCATTCTCGACGCGGCGCATCACGCGCCCTCCGTCGGCTTCATGCAGCCGTGGAACTTTATTGTCATCAGGGACATTGAGAAGCGGCGTGCCGCCTACGCGGCCTTTCGGCGCGCCTGCGAGGCCGAGGAACAGGCTCTGGAGCCGGAGCAGCGTTCGCTCTACCGGAGCTTGAAACTGCAAGGCATCATAAAGGCGCCGCTCAATATTTGCGTCACATGCGATCGCGCCCGGTTTGGCGCGACCGGGCTTGGGCGCACCCAGCAACCTGACACAGACATTCTCAGCACCGCTTGCGCGGTTCAGAATCTTTGGCTCGCGGCCCGCGCCGAAGGCGTCGGCGTCGGATGGGTGAGCATCCTTAAGGAAGCTGAATTGCGCAACATATTCAATATTCCCAAAGAGATAGCCGTAGTCGCCTATCTTTGCGTGGGCTATGTCGCGCAGGCCTACAAGGCGCCTGAACTCGAGGTCAAACGCTGGGCGTCGCGTCTCCCCCTGGAAAATCTGATCTTCGAGGACAGTTGGGGAAAACTGGCGGCGTCCACAACTCCGCCTTAAATAGTTGAAAGGCTGGCCCCGGCTTTCCTGTGGACTCCTGGAAATAACCCATTTGCGTGCAAGCCTCTTAGGCGTAGGCGTGATAGGTTGGAGCATTAGGAATCGCCGGATAATCGAAGCTCCATTTGGGGGCGTCGGAGACGCGAACATGGCGCCGGTCAATTTGGAACAGCTCTTCGAGAAAGTTTTCCCGCTCGCCAACAACACCATTCTTACCGTTACCGAAGTGCCAGACTGCGAAGAGCAGCTGCTGAAATTGTTTGAGCGCGCCATGCTGCGCGGTTTCGACAATCATGCGCGGCTCACGCAAATCCAATTGCCGATGGAGCGCTTCCCCGATCTCGATTCAAAGTTCTGGCATGTGCCGATCGAGGATTGCGGCGCGGCGCAGGTGCTGCGCTTCTTCTTCGAGACGCCGCGAACGCAGGCCCACTGACCTCAAGCGCCGCGGACTTTTAACGGCGTGATCCGCTCGTGCGAAGGCGCGGCGGTCTTCTTGCGCCTGAGCTTGCTCATCAGCAAATAGATCACTGGCGTCGTATAGAGCGT
The DNA here is from genome assembly GCA_016869595.1 of Alphaproteobacteria bacterium. Classification (GTDB taxonomy): domain Bacteria; phylum Pseudomonadota; class Alphaproteobacteria; order Rhizobiales; family Beijerinckiaceae; genus Methylocystis. The sequence goes on along the minus strand of VGDT01000012.1, from coordinate 45,910 downwards.
CAGCGCCTGGCTGAGCACCAAACCACCGACGATGGTGATGCCAAGCGGTCGCCGCAACTCGGCTCCGATGCCGGTCGCGAAGGCGAGGGGTAGCGCGCCGAAAATCGCCGCAAGCGTCGTCATCAGAATGGGCCGGAAGCGTTCGCGCGCCGCCTCAAGCGCCGCGTCATGCACCGACATGCCGCCTTCTCTTTCGGCCTGCAAAGCAAAGTCGACGAGCATGATGCCGTTCTTCTTGACGATGCCGATCAGCAGCAAAATGCCGATGAATGCGATGATGGTGAATTCGACGCCAAACAGCTCAAGCGACAGCAGCGCGCCAAGCCCAGCGGAGGGCAGGGTCGAAATGATCGTGATTGGATGGATGAGGCTTTCGTAGAGAATGCCGAGAATGATGTATACCGAGAGCAGAGCGGCGAGGATGAGCCCTGCCATTCCGGCCGCGACCTTGCGGAAATCCGCCACGTCGCCAGCAAATTCCGCGCGCAGTCCGCCAGGCGGATTAAGTTCGGCGATTGCTTTTTCGATCGCCGTGACTGTCGCGTCGAGACTGTAGCCGGGCGCGACATTGTAGGAAATGGTTGTGGCCGGCAGCACGCCCTGATGGTGAACGACAAGGGGCGTCGAGCTGCGCTCGATATGCGCAAGCGCAGTCAGCGGAATCTGTTCGCCGGTCAATGAGGAGACATAAATTCCGGCGAGGTCGCGAATGTCGCGCTGCCGTTCGGGCGGCGTCTCATAGATCACCCGATATTGGTTGCGCTGAGTATAGATGATCGCGTCCTGGCGTTGGCCGAAGGCGCTGTTTAGCGCCGCGTCGATGGCAGCGATCTGCACATTCATGCGTGAGGCGGCGTTGCGATCGATGACGACATTGGCACGAAGCCCGCCGCGCTCCTGGTCCGACGTCACGTCGATGAGTTCGGGAGCCTGCTTCAAGCGCTCCAGCACCTTATCGCGCCACGCCTCGAGAATTTCGATCGACGGACTCGCCAGAGTGAACTGATATTGCGCCTTGCTGAGCCGCCCGCCCGATCGCAAATCCTGAGACGGCACCATGAACACGCTAAGGCCCGGAATTTTCGCGAATTCGCGCCGCAGACGCGCGATCACCTCCTTGCTTGACGAGCGCCGTTCGTCCGCTGACTTCAAGGCGACGAATAGCCGTCCCTGGTTCATGGAGGCGGTCAGGTTTGAAGCGCCGATGAACGAGCCGACATTGACCACATCTGGATCGGCGAGCAGCGTCTCAGAAGCGAGCCGCTGCAACCGCGCCATCTCTGTGAAAGACACGTCGCCCGACGCCTCGGTCGTTCCATTAATCAGGCCGATATCGTCTTGCGGCAGCGTGCCCTTGGGGATCGTCTGGTACAGATGGACCGTCCAGGCGATCGAGATGACGACGACAATGAGCGTCGCCCATGGGTGATCGATCACCGGCCGCAGACTGCGCGCGTAGAAGTCAACGACGCGGGCGAGAGCGCCTTCGACAATCCGGTCGAAGCGCGATGGCGGCCTTTCGCGTTGCGCAGGCAAGCGCGCGCAGATCATCGGCGTCACGGTAAGCGAGATGACCGTCGAAATCGCGATGGCGAAGGTTAGCGTCCAGGCGAATTCGCGCAGCAGCCGGCCCATCACGCCTTCCATGAAAAGAAGGGGAATGAAGACCGCGACGAGCGACAGGCTGATCGAAAGGACGGTGAAGCCGATTTGCTTTGAGCCCACCAGCGCGGCTTCCAAGCGGCTCAGACCGCGTTCGGCGTTGCTCTGAATGTTCTCGATCATGACGATTGCGTCGTCGACAACGAAGCCGACCGAGACCGTCAACGCCATCAACGATAGATTGTCGATCGAGAAACCGGCGGCCCACATCGCCGCGCAGGTGCCGACCAGAGAGAGGGGCACCGTAATGTCGGCCGCTATGACAGGCGTGGAGCGGCGCAAAAAAACAAAAACGACGATCATCACCAGCAAGACGGAGATCGCCAGCGTGCGTTGAATGTCGTGAATGCTGGCGCGGATCGTTTGCGTGCGGTCGGCAAGCACATGGATCTGGACGCCGCTTGGAATCCATTCCTTCAGACGCGGCAGCAGCGCCTTAATGTGATCGACGGTTTCGATCACATTGGCGTTGGGCTGCTTCGTGACGATAATGAGTACGGCCGGCTTGCCGTTGAACCAGCCTGCGGAGTTACGGTTTCTTACGCCGAGTTCGACCTTGGCGACGTCGCCGAGCTTGACGACCGCTCCGTTGCGCGACGCGATGACGATGTTGCGATAATCCTCGGGCGTAGAAAGCTGATCGGTTGTCGCTAGAGTGATTTCCCTCGCATCGCCGCCGAGCGCGCCCACGGCGGAATGGGCGTTGGCGGCGTTGAGCGCATTGGCGACGGCGTCGACGCCGAGCCCCATGGCGGCCAGATGCGCGCTATCGACCTGTACGCGGATCGCCGGCTGTTCTGCGCCCGCGAGGCGCGCTTCGGCTACGCCGGAAACCTGCGAAATGCGCTGCGCGATAACGGAGTCGGCCGCGTCGAAAATCGCGCTCGTCGGCAGAGTTTCGGAGGTGAGCGCCAGCACGAGCACAGGCATGCTCGACTGGCTAGCCTTTCGATAGGTCGGCGCCGTCGGCAGATCGGTCGGCAAGTCGGTGATGGAGGCGTTGATCGCCGCCTGCACGTCGCGCGCCGCGGCGTCGAGCGGCCGCGAGATGTCGAACTGGGCGATCATCTGCGTCGAACCAAGCGAATTCGCTGAAGTCAACTCATTGAGGCCCGAGATGGTGGACAGGCGCCGTTCGAGCGGCGCGGCGACAGACGCCGCCATCGTCTGCGGATCGGCGCCTGGCCGCGACGCGGAGATGCCGATAATCGGAAAGTCGACAGCCGGCAGACTCGCCACAGGCAGGAAAAAATAAGCGACGGCGCCGACGAGGAACAGCGCGCCAGCAAGCAGCGTCGTCGCCACCGGCCGCTTGATGAAGGGCGCGGAGACGTTCACTCGGCCGCTTCCCGCGTCGGCGGCTTGGGCAGCTCGGCGATCTCTTCTTCTGGGAACTGCGGTTCGGCCGGCGGCGACAGCCGGACTCGGAGTCGCTCCACCGCGAGATAGATGACCGGCGTCGTGTAAAGGGTCAGCGCCTGCGAGAGGAGCAGTCCGCCGATGATCGCGACGCCGAGCGGAATGCGCAGTTCGCTTCCCGGCCCATGTGAGAGCGCGAGCGGCAGTGCGCCGAAGAGCGCCGCGAGCGTTGTCATCATGATGGGGCGGAAACGCAGATGGCAGGCGCGCACGATTGCGTCATGAGCCGAGAGTCCGTCATCGCGTTCGGCGTCCAGCGCGAAGTCGATCATCATGATCGCATTCTTTTTGACGATGCCCATCAGCAGAACGATGCCGATCAGCGCGATGACCGACATTTCGATGTGGAGAGCGAGCAGCGCGAGCAGCGCGCCGACGCCCGCCGACGGCAGCGTCGTCAGCACAGTGAACGGATGGGCGAAGCTCTCATAGAGCACGCCGAGCACGATATAGATCGACACGATCGCCGCGAGAATGAGCCAGGGTTCGCTCGCCAGCGACTTGTTGAATTCGGCGGCGTCGGCGCTGAATACGCCCATTATCGACGACGGCATGCCGATCGCGGCCTCCGCGTCGGCAATTATTTTGACAGCATCTCCAAGCGAATATCCCTCGGCAAGATCGAAGCTGATTGTCGAAGCCGGAAATTGATCCTGATGGGCGACGGACAGCGGCGCAGAGAGATTTTCGAGGCGCACGAAAGTCCCGAGCGGCGTCTGAGGTCCGCCGCCGAGCGGCGCGACATAGAGTTTTTCCAAAGCTTGCGGATCGCGCAGATATTGCGGGGCGGCTTCAAGAATGACGCGATACTGGTTTGACTGCGTATAGATCGTCGAGATCTGCCGCTGCCCGAAGGCGTCGTTGAGCACGTCGTCGACATTCTGCGCCGTGATGCCGAGCCGTCCCATTTTCTCGCGGTCAATATGCATAAGCGTGCGCAGACCGCCGTCCTGCGTTTCGGCGGCGACGTTGCGCAACCCTGGCGTCGTCCGCAGACGATCGAGCAGTCGGTTGGACCAGGTGAGCAATTCCCCGCCGTCGGCGGCGGTCAACGTATATTGATATTGCGAGCGGCTCGGCCGCGTCGTGATCTGGATGTCTTGAATCGGCTGCACGTAAAGCGTGACGCCGGGGATTTTTTCCCCCGCCTCTTTCAGCCGGTCGGCAATCCTTTCGGCGTTCTCGCGTCGCTCGCTGTGCGGGCGCAGCATCACGGTGAGGCGCGCGACATTTGTCGTCGCGTTGAGCGGCCCGACGCCGAGCACCGACGTCACGCCTTTGACGTCCGGATCTCGGCGAAACTCTTCGGAAATCTTCGCTTGGAGGGCCGTCATCTTGTCGAAGGACGCGTCTGGAGAAGCCTCCAGCACAACCGAGAGCACGCCAGTGTCCTGCCGAGGCAGGAAGCCCTTGGGGATGACGATATAGAGGGCGATTGTGAGCGCGAGCGTCGCCACCGTCAGCGCCAGCATGAATCTCTCGCGCTTAAGGGCCCAATCGAGCGAGACGTGATAGGCGCGATCAATCGCGAGCGAAAACTGCTCCCATCGCGATTGTCCCCGCGGCGGCGCAAACCTCAGCAGCACGGCGCAAAGCATTGGCGTTAGCGTCAGTGAGATCGCCGCCGAAACAACGACGGCCATCGTTAACGTCAGCGCGAACTCGCGGAACATGCGTCCGACGATGCCGGTCATGAACAAGAGCGGGATGAACACCGCGATGAGCGATACGGTCAGCGACACGACGGTGAAGCCGATTTGTCGGGCGCCGTCGAGCGCAGCCTGACGCGGCGCTTTACCGTCTTCGATATTGCGCACGATGTTCTCGATCATCACGATTGCGTCGTCGACGATGAAGCCCGTGCCGATCGTCAACGCCATCAACGAAAGGTTATCGAGCGAAAAGCCCGCGGCCCACATGGTCGAGAAGGTGGCGATGATAGAGAGCGGCAGGCTGACGCCGGCGATGACGGTCGCACGCCAGCTGCGCAGGAACATGAGCACGACGAGCACGACCAGCGCCGCGGCGATGACAAGCGTCAACTGCACCTCGAAGATCGAGGCTCGGATCGTTACCGTGCGGTCATTGACGATCTCGAGCGACATGCCGGCGGGAAGCGCCCGCTGAATCTGCGGCAGCTCGTTCTTCACCAGTTCGACGGTGTTGATGATGTTTGCGCCGGGCTGGCGCAAAACGTCGAGAACGACAGTTTGCTCGCCATCGTGCCAGCCGCCGACGCGGGCGTTCTCAAGCCCGTCGATGACCTCGGCGACATCGCGAAGCATCACCGGCGCGCCATTGCGCCAGGCGACGATAATGTCCTTGTATTGGCGGGCGTGCAGAATCTGGTCGTTGGCGTCAAGCGTATACGACTGCCGCCTGCCGTCGAGCGAGCCTTTTGCGCCGGCGATGTTCGCCGACGCGATCGCGAGACGCAGATCCTCCATGCCGATGCGATTGGCCGCAAGCCGGGCGAGGTCGGCCTGAATACGAATGGCCGGGCGAACGCCGCCTTGCACCGACACGCGGCCCACTCCAGAGACTTGCGAGAGCTGCGGCGCGATCAGCGTGTCGGCGCGATCGCTCAGATCGCGCAGCGTGGCGGTCTTGGAACGCAGCGTCAGCGTCAGGATCGGCGTGTCGGCGGGGTTAACCTTGGCGTAGACCGGCGGATAGGGAAGGTTGCGCGGCAGCGTCGAGGCTGCGGCGTTGATCGCCGCCTGCACGTCCTGTGCGGCCGCGTCGATGTCGCGGTCGAGATCGAATTGCAGCGTGATCTGCGATAGCCCGAAGGAGCTTTGCGACGACATGCTGGTCAGCGACGGAATTTGCCCGAACTGCCGTTCGAGCGACGCCGTCACCAGCGAGGCGATTGTATCCGGATTGGCGCCAGGGAGCTGCGTCGTCACCTGGATGGTCGGAAAATCAACTTGCGGCAACGGCGAGACAGGAAGCCGCAAATAGCCCATCACGCCAAACAACAGTACGGCGAACGCCAAAAGCGACGTCGCCACCGGCCGGCGGATAAAGGGCGCAGATACGTTCATCTTTACGTTCGATCACCTCGCACGCGCGTCGCCGCTTCGCGCGCCGCGTTCGCGACGCTCTTCTTCGCCCCCGCTGGCGCCAGCATTCTCAGCGCCCGTAGCAGTCGGCGTATTTATAACTTTCGCCTTTGCGCCCTCCGACAGACGCGAGAAGCCGCTCGTGACGACCACTTCGCCAGGCTTGAGCCCCGAAGTGATGACAGCGATTTTCTCATCCTGTCGGCCTGTCGTCACCTCACGCATTGTTGCAATGTCATCCGGCCCCAGCACATAAACGAATGCGCCGCTCGGTCCGCGCTGGACGGCGGGACTCGGCGCAACGACAACGTTCTTCAGCGTATCGAGCATCAGCCGCACATTGACGAATTGGCCTGGCCAAAGCGACAGCTTGGGATTTGCAAAAGTCGCCTTCAGACGCACCGTGCCCGTTTGCTGATCGATCTGGTTGTCGATAACGCTTAGCTCTCCGGTTTCAATCGGGGTGGCGTTGTCTGGACCGAGCGCCGAGACCTTAGCCTTTCCCTGAGCTTGCGCCTTCTGCACCGCGGGCAGCGCCTGCTGGGGCAGGGTGAACACCACATAGATCGGCTTGAGTTGCGTAATGACAACAATGCCGGTTGCATCCGACGTGTGCAGAATGTTCCCGACATCTACGAGACGAATGCCGACGCGGCCGTCGATCGGCGAGCGGATGGTCGCGTAGTCGAGCGTCGTCTTGGTGTTTTCAATCGCGGCCTGGTCGGCGCGCACAAGCGCTTCGAGTTGAGCGACAGTCGCCTTCTGCGTAGCGTGCTGCTGCTTGGAAGCGAAGTTGCCGATGACGAGTTTTTCATAGCGCGCAAGATCGACGCGGGCGTTAGCGAGATTGGCCTCGTCCTGCGCCCTCTTTGCGACGGCCTGATCATATTGCGCCTGATAGAGAGCCGGATCGATTTCAGCCAATATGTCGCCCTTGCGAACGTCCTGGCCTTCGGTGAACGCGAGGCGTAGCAGCCGCCCATCCACCTGCGTTCGGATCGTCACCGTATTGAGCGCCTGAACCGTGCCGACTGCGTCGATGGTCACTGGCACGTCATCGAGGCGCACCTTTGCCGCGGTCACCGTAACGGCCTGGCCGCCGCCCGGTCCGTTGGGACGCGCTACCCCAGGGCCCTGGTTCTTGGCGGCAAAGCCAGGGATCTTGCCTGCCTGATAGGCCCAGGCCAAGGCGCCGACAAGCGCGAGCGCGCCCACTGCAAGAACCACTCTTCGGTTGGCGCCGGTCATGGCCATGGTCCTCTGTCGGCTTCATAAGCGGCGTTGGAGCGGGCGATCTCGATTTCACGGGTTGTGGGCGACCAGCCGCCGCCAAGCGCCTGATAAAGGCTCGTCGCCGCCTGAAAATGGGAGAGACGCGCGACGGCAAGCTGGTCCTGCGTCTGGAAATAACTGGTTTGCGTCTGCGCCAGCTGCACGATGTCAAATGTCCCTTCCCGCATACGAATCTCTGCAGCGTCCAAGGCGCGTCGAGCTGCGGACACGGCGACGGCTAAGAGCTTCATTTGGCGGTCCGTTTCGCGTATTGCAATCAGCGCGTTCTCAGTATCGGACAGAGCAGTGAGGATCTGCTTGCGGTAAAGCGCCGCGAGTTCCGAATATCTGCCCTTCTGCCAGTCATACTGGCCTTGCAGGTTCCAGCCGTCGAACAGCGGCTGCGTGAGCTGTCCGGCGATCTGCCAGGCGATGGCGTCGGGCCTCAAAATAAGCGTCGACAGCAGCGCGCTTTGAAAGCCGTAAAGCCCTGTCAAGGTAATCGACGGGAAGAAGGCCGCCCGCGCCTGCAAAACCGAAAATTCCTGAGACGCCAGTCGCGCTTCCGCCTCGGCTACGTCCGGGCGCCGCAAAAGCACTTCGGACGGCAGGCCTGGGGCAATATGGGGAAACGTTAGACGGGTCAGCGACCCGCCCTTTATGGTCATGCTTTCCGGCGTCTGGCCAAGAAGCACCGCGAGCGTATTGCGCGTTTGGCGCAGGGTTTGTTCGAGCGGAGGAATTGTCGCGCGTTGTTGAGCAAGTATCGTTTCCTGCTGTGACGTGTCGAGCACGGTGGCCGTTCCCACCTCCAGCCGCGCGTTGATGGCGTCCATGACCTGCTGCGCGATCGCGACGTTCTGGTGGGCGATGCGCAGCCGGTCCTGTGCCGTGAGCACCTGAAAATAGGAATTCATTACCGCGGCGACGGTCGAGATTTCGACGACGTCTCGATCAAAGCGGGAAACGTTTGCGAGTATGCGCGCCGCTTTTGAGGCGTCCTCGTTCTTGCCCCAAAAATCGATCTCGTAGCTTGCTGTTAGCGCAAGCTGGAAGAAACCAAAAGTGCGCGCGTCGAAGACGGGCTGAGAGCCCGTATTGGACGTAGAAGGATTAAAGCCGGTGCTCGAGGACCCCACGTTGATCGTCGTGCCCGGAACCCGCGTCGAGCGGGCGATATCGGTCATGTTGATTGTTGGAAAGAGCGCCGAGCTCGAAATGCGCGCTTGGGCGTCGGCCTCGGTGATGCGGCCGATCGCGGCCGCAAGATCCTGGTTGTCGTCGAGCGCTCGTTCGACCAGTTGGGTCAGCTCCGTGGAGCCGAATTTGACGGCGAAGTCCCGCCCCCCCGAAATAGGAGGCTGCGGATGAGGTTTTGCCTCGATGAAGCGCGCTGGCGGCGGCGCCGATAGATTGGGCTTATCCCACTCGAGGTCGCAGCCGGCGAGCGCCGCCGCGAGCATCGCGGCCGCCAGCGCCGGGCGAGAAGAGCGAGGCAGAGCGGCGGTCAAGTAGCGGACGTCTCCGGAGGGCCGCGACGGCCCCAGCGTCCCTTCCTTAAGCGCCGAGAGCGAGCCCTGGAAGGCCCGTCGCCCGCGTCTCTGCGGCCCATTGAAGCCCGTCCGACGCGAAAGCGTGGAGTCGCAGGCGTTCCGGAGCGCAGCGGGGAGACGCGCGCTGGCCGTCAACGCGCGAAAAGCTGTGAATTCAAGCTCGCGCGTAGCGGCGCGGGGGTCAAGTTACGTATCGTTAAGGCCCGCGTTCAAGGTCAGGCGAATCGCTGCCTTTACTCGGGCTCGGCAGGAGGCGTGACGGGCTTCGCTTTCGCCGGCTTAGCGGGCTTTGCGACTGGCTTCGGCGCCTCCTTGGCGGCCGGTTCATGGGCGGCGGGCTCTTTGGTCTCTGGCGCCGCCGTCTTAGCGGCGGGCTCCTTGGCCGGCGGGGCGGCCGTCTTGGTTGCGGGCTCTTGCACCGGGGGCTTGGCGTCAGCCGCAGGTTTGGTCGGTCCGGAGACCTTCGTCCAGGTCTCGCTTTGACACAGGAAGGCCACGAGGCAGCCCGTCATTGTCAGAGACGTGGGATTATCAAGCTTGATCTTCCCGATATAGGATTTGCCGCTTTCCGGGTCGATGATCTCGCCTTCCCAATTGTTGTTGGTCGTCTTGGCGGCGTTCTTTAAGACTTCCGGGGGCGGCGAGCCGTCCGGCATCGGAAGGATTCCTTTGGCGCAAAGCTTGCCAGAGCAATCATAGTATTCGAGCTTGTCGTCTGGATGCCCTTCGCGAACCCATACGCCGTAAATGGCGTCGACGGCGTTCGCCGCTGTCGGGACGAAGAGAGCCGTCGCCATAGCGGTGCGTAGAAGTGCTTTTCTCATGACGCCGGACCTCTATTCGGTTCGATAGATGCGATTCGCTCAGGCTAGCGAAGGGCGGAACGCCGACTCCGTCAAGCCATGTCGTGAGCGTCCCCTAGCGGTTCGCGCGTATCTTCTTCTACCGGCGCGCGCGGCGGTCCAAGAAACGCCGGCACGATAATGAACGCGGCGAGCAATGTGAAGAACAGAGAGATGGCGAGAAGTTGTCCCATGCTCGCCGTTCCAGGATGACTTGATAAAATCAAGCTGCCGAAGGCGGTGCCCGTCGTCAGCGAACTGAAAAAGATCGCGCGGGTCAGACTCGACGCCAACATGTCGACGACGCCCTTCCGCCACGCGATGACGTAATAAATGTGGAAGGCGACGCCGACGCCAAACATCAGCGGCAGCGCAATGATGTTCGCAAAATTGAGCGACATGCCCAGCAAGTCGGCCGCTTGAAGGCTCATGATGCCTGCGAGCACGAGCGGTCCCAGCGTCAGGGCGACGTCGATCGGATTGCGCAGCGCCACCGCCAAGATGATGAAGATGGCGACGAAGGCGTAAAGTCCCGCCTCGAGAAAAGCGCGCGTGATGGTCTTTTGCGCTTCCGACACAATGACCGGCGGACCGCTTGCGTCCGGCGCGATCGCCTGAATCGCCTCAGCGAATTTGGTCATGATCACGCGATCGTTGCTGTCGCCTTTCGGCGTCACCTCGACTCGCACCATGCCGGTGTCGGAAATCCAGTCACGGCGCAAATCCGCCGGCAGAGTGTCGATCGTCACGCGCTGCGCCTGCAACGCCTGACGAATTTCGACGAGCATTTTGTCAAAGCCGCCGAACACCGCCTGTCGGGCTTCTGCGCGCGTCTCGGGGCTCGCTTTCGCAAGCGCGTCCAGATCATTTGCGAAGCGCATCACAGCCGGAACTGGCTTCTTCGCCGTCGCCCGGCGCAACGCCTTAGCGGCATTGGTCAGCGCTTTCACGGTCTCGGCGTCGCTCGGCGGCGGTTTCATTTTGGGGTCTATTACGCCGCGCAATTGCGACACGGCCATGTCCACAAGAGGAAGCTTGTCGTCCTGTTCCTTGGGGATCAACGAATCGATTGAATCGATGTGATCGACTTCCGGCAGCGACGCGATCTTCTTTTCCAGTTCGCGCGCAGCGTCGAGAGACGGCGCCAGCACCTCGATCTTATTTGGCGCGGTCTTCGGGTCCTTGGAGAGATCGAGGAAGGTCGCGACCGATTCGACCTTTTGATCGCGCAGATTCATCGGATTGGAATCGAAGGTCAGATGCATCAGCGCAGGCATGCCGGCAAGCACGACGATTGCCGTGGTGATCAGCACGAATACGCGGTGATGCGCGATCCAATGGTCGACTGAGGCGAGCGAGGCGGTCGCGATCGGCATATGTTCGGCGCGGGGGCGCAGCAATTTGATCGCAGCCGGAAGGAAAGTGAGAGTCGCGATATAGGCGACGATCATGCCGACGCCTGCGATCAATCCGAGTTCGGACACGCCGCTGAACGACGTCGGCAGAAAGCAGAAGAAGCCTGCAAGCAGCGACACGGCGGCGAGAGTAAGCGAACTTCCGATGCCGCGGGTCGCCGAGAGCAGCGAGCGCTCGAGGTCGTCGTCATTGTGCCGTTCTTCACGATAGCGGGTCGCGAACTGAATGCCAAAGTCCACGCCGAGCCCAATGAACAGCGCGGCGAAGGCGACCGAGATCAGGTTGAAGCGGCCGATCATCAAAATGCCGAGCCCAGACGTAATGGCGAGACCGGCGAGCAGCGTGATGAGAACGGCAAAAATGAGCTTTGGCGAACGCAGCGCCGCAAACAGAATGAGCGTGACCACGGCGAGCGTGCCCGTGGTGTTCAACGCCATGTTTTCCGAGATGGTGGCGAATTCGTCGTCGGCAAGCGGGACCTGACCGGTCAGGCGCAGCTTGATTCCGTGCTCTTCATCAAGATGCAGGTCCGCGGCCGTCTTCCGTACCAGCCTTATCGCATCGCCACCTGGCTGCAGATCGGAATAGTCGACGATCGGCTTGGCGATAACGATACGGCGTTTGTCGAGTTCCGGCGCCGCAGGCGTGCTTCCGCCAGAGGCCAGCAGCTTGCCCCAGTCGATCTCCGCCTTTTTACCCGCAAGCGCCTGCTCAATCGCCGCGGAAAAATCTTCGACGCCGCCAATGTACATTTTCATGGCGCGTTCGCTGCCGGAGGCCGACTTGAAGTTGCCGACGAGCACATTCGACAGTCCGCGCAAACTTGGATCTTCGGCAAGCGGCTGCAAAACGTCGCGCTGTCCGATCATCACGCCGACATGTTTTTCAATGTCCGAGACGGGCAGGAACAGCAGGCCGTTCTTGCGGAAATATTCGTGTTCGTCCGGGCGCCAAACGCGCGAGAAGAGCGGCTGGCCTTGCAAGGCGTCATTAAGACGGTTGGCGGCGTCGTTCGCCTCTTCCCCGGTCTTCGCGTCGATGACGACGACGATGACGTCGAGAAGTTCAGGAAAAGCTTTGTAAAGCGCCGCCTCGTTCTTGCGCCAGGCGACGTCTGGCGAGAAAAGATCGCCGGTCTCGGTGTTGATCGCGAATCGTTCGACGGTGAAATATACGCCCCCCGCCGTCAGACCAAGAGTGAGCAGAACCACTGTCCACGGCCAGCGGAGACACAGGGCGACCAGCTTTTCGAGCATTCCGTTTTTCCCGCCTTTTGGCGACAGACCTCACATGCGCGGGAACCGGCGCTCTTCGGTCGGCATCCTCTATACAAGCGCGCCGCGCGACCACCAAGGCGGCTGACGCTGAAACCTTAATCGCGACCTCGTGCGGCAATATGACGCGACGGCGGTCATAGATAGGTCAGCCACCACAGATCGCGTCGTCGGCGCTTGACGCCCGCAAACCAGCGGCACACCGGGTAAAGCGCCAAAATTACTAGTATCCACGCGATGTAAGCCCCAGCGAGTCCCGCGCCGAAGTCTGGCGGAGGGCCGCCTGCCTTTGGCCAGTCTGCGATGTCCTGCAGGGAATAGCCGCGCGCCAAGGTGAACGCCAGCGCCGCGGCGACGCCGACGTAAAGATGCAGGACATAAAAGAGAAGCGGCGTGCGGCCGAAGACCGTTAACGCGGACCCGACCCAACCCTTCGCCCATTCCAGCGCGGGCAGCGCCAACGCCGCGCCCCCAAGCGTCACCAGAAGATAAAGAAGCGAAGGCGGATATTTTGTGACGTTGAGGAAAGAGAGCAAGGTGAAAACCGCATCGCGCTGGCCGTTCCAGGGATGCGGATCCCCATAAATGTTCGAAAGGCGCAGCGCGAGAAAAAGCGCTAACGCCGCGCCGCCGACGAAATAAAGCGTCCGATCGCGCCGCGGCGCCGGCTCAACGAACAGCGGACCGATCCCGTAGCCGATAGCCGCGACGCCGATCCACGGAAGCGCGGGATAGTATACGCCACCTGGCACGCCGAGCGGCAGTTTGCCGGGCTCATGCAGCAGGCTCCACCAGGGCCCGAATGCGCCAAGTTCGGCGGCGTGAATTCCATCGAGGAGGTTGTGGCCGAAGACGATCGCGACTCCGAATAAAAGCGCGGTCCGCGGCGAAAAGCGCGAGAGCGCCGCGAGCGCCAACAGTCCGCAGCCGATCGCCCAGAGCGTCCCAAGTCCTATGCGTCCGGAGCCCATGGTCCAGATCGGACTTATGACGGCGGCTTCCAGAAAGATCAGCCACAAGCCGCGAGCGGCGAGAAATCGCGAAAGCGCTGCGGCGTCTTTGACTTTCGCGCCATAGAGATAGGCGCCCACGCCTGCGAGAAGGGTGAAGGTTGGCGCGCAAAAATGCGTGATGAAGCGCGTGAAGAAGAGAAAGGGATAGGTGTGATCGAGATCTGTCGGCGAGAAGCGTATGGCGTCTGCGTCGAAGAAATCGCGCATGTGGTCGAGCGCCATGAGAACCATGACGAGTCCACGCAGCCGGTCGATCTCCGGCAGCCGATGCTCGTCATAGAGCGGGTTTTGCGGCGCTTCTATCCGAGCTTGGCGAGGCCCGGAAACAGCTCCAGTAGCCAATAGGACATCTCCTGCACGCCGCCCGTCAGGAATGCGACGCCGGTGAAGACGAGCAGCGCGCCGACGACCTTTTCGACTTTGCCGAAATGGCGCCTGAAACGCGCGACGAAGGCGAGGAAACGGCCCAGCGCCAGTCCGGCGCCGATGAAGGGAAGGCCCAATCCGAGCGAATAGGTCGCGAGCAGGGCGGCCCCTAGCGGCACGGTCTCCTGCGTTCCCGCGACTGCAAGGATCGCCGCGAGGATCGGCCCGATGCACGGAGTCCAGCCGAAGGCGAAAGCGAGCCCCATGACATAGGAGCCGAAAAGCCCCATCGGCTTCGTGATCTCGGCGCGCTTCTCTCGATAGAGCAGGCTGACTTTTAAGAGGCCGATGAAGTGCAACCCCATCAAAATGATGATCGCGCCGGCGACCCAGGACAGAATGTGAAGGTTGGCGCGCAGCACGGCGCCGAAGGCGCTGGCCGTCGCGCCGAGCGCGACGAAAACCGTCGTGAAGCCGAAAACGAACAGGATGGATGAGAGGAGAATGTCGCGCCGCGCCGCGGAGCGCGTTTCGATTTCGAGGTCCTCCATGCTGACGCCGGCGAGATAGGTCAGATAGGGCGGCACCAGAGGCAGCACACAGGGAGAAAGGAAAGACAGTAGTCCCGCCGCCGCAGCCGCCGGGAACGTGACATTCGCCATTAAGGATCCTCTGCCGTATCGCTTGCAGCCTTGTGCCACAGGCGAGCCGGCGCGCAAAGGTTCGCGGACAAGAAAAAGCCCCGCCGCAGCGGGGCTTTTATCGGGTTTCGCAGACTTTTAGTCGTTGCGCTGGCCGAAGAGGAACAGCAGCGACTGGAACATGTTGATGAAGTCCAGATAGAGGGAGAGCGCGCCAAATACGCTCTTCTTCTGGGCGACTTCATAGCCGTCGCCCGCGTAATACATGTCCTTGATGTTCTGCGTGTCCCAGGCGGTCAGGCCGGCGAAGACCAGAACCGCAATGATCGACAGCGCGAACTGCAGACCGGTCGACTGCAGGAACAGATTGACGAGGCCGGCGATCACCAGGCCCCAGACGCCCATCACGAGGAATGAGCCGAAGGCCGAAAGATCGCGCTGGGTCATGTAGCCATAGAGGCTCAGCCCGCCGAATGCGGCCGCCGTGATAAAGAAGATGCGCGCGACTGAAACGCCGGTGAAGACGAGCAGAAGCGACGACATCGACAAGCCCATCACCGCCGCAAAAGCGATGAAGAGATTGCGGGCGGTCGCGGCCGAAATCGTGTTCGCGCGGGCGCCGATGAAGAAAACGAACGCCAGCGGCGACAGAATCACCACCCAGCGCAGGGGCGTCGTGTAGAGCATCTGGCCGAAGGGGGTCAGCGCGATGGCGCCCGGAGCCGTCTTGGCCACCGCGAGCATGTAAGTGCCGAGCGCGACGAGTCCCGTCACGCCCAGGCCAAGCGTCATATAATTGTAGACGCCAAGCATATAGGCGCGCAGGCCTTGGTCGATCTCAGCCGTTGTCGGCCGCGCGACCCCGCGCCCGTAGCCGAAGCTGGTGTTGCGGTCGAAGTTGGACATGTGATCCTCTTAAGTCTGGGTGGCTGGCCCGCGCCTTAGATAAATCCGCGCGCTCTCCAGCCTCGCGGTGAATATGGCTCCGCCTCAATTGGGTGGCAAGTTGCCGCGAATGAACTCTTGTTAAGGTGAGCTCAGGGGCGATCCGGTCCTATCGAAGGACATTTTTTCTGATCTCGATCAAGTCTATTGCGCGCTGCAAAATCTCATCGCCGGCGTCCAGGCTTTTGCGGCTTATGACGCTTCAGAGTTTCCGCGCTCAGGACGCGCGTCAATATTGCGCAGCGCGGCATAGCGACTGATCGTCGCACCCTTGCTGACCGATTGGAATCCGCTAACATCAAGTCTCAGCGTCATCAAGACGTCTCTCTCAAGCGTAAGCTTGACTGGTATGCTTTGTGCGGCGCAAAGCAATATTCTGAGAGTCGCGTGTTCTTGTCACACGAAGACCCAGGAGGTCATCATGCGTGATGGTGGAAACCCGGACGCGCATCCCACGCCGCGGGAGGGAGAAGACCGCTTCGGTTTGGGAGATTTTCGCCGTTTGGCCAAAGGCTTTCGCCTTGCTCTGCTTTCTGCCGCGGTCGTCATCGCGGCTTTCGCCGTCGGCGCGCCCGTTCCCGCCGAGGCGCATGGACGTCTGGGCGCGGCGGAAGGCCGATGCCGGCTCTTCATTGGCCCAGATATCATGAACTTCACCGGCTACCTGCCGGAGGCGTCCAAAAACGAGTTCTGCGAGGACATCCCTGCGACGGGGCCCATGATTATGGTGCTCGACGCGGAGCAGGACGAGCTGCGCGACATGAAGATCGAACTGCGCATCGTCAAGGATATCGGGGGCGAAGAGAAGGAGAACGAGAATCTCCAGGCTGTCACCGTCGCTTACCGAGAGCCCAAGAGCTACCCAACCGGCACGATCAACTTTGAGCATACTTTCGACGAACCGGGTTATTTCGTCGGCATCGTCACGGTCACCGGAGATCACGGCGAGCGCTGGGTCTCGCGCTTTCCGTTCTCGGTGGGAAAGAGCTTCATGCGCGACCTGCCGATTTATCTGACGCTCGGGCTCGGGACGGTCGCCGCCTTCGTGATCTATCTCGTCCATCGCCGTCGAGAGACGGCCGCGGTCAAAGCCCACAAGCCGCCCCCGCCGCCGCCCCCGACCACGCCAGACGAAGATCACGGGCCGGAGGCGACACCGGCGGAATAGGCTGAGCGCGCTTCGCGCCGCTTACATCATGCGCCGGCGGTTTTTTTTGTTGCGCCGGCTCTCACTGCTCGGCCGCCGCGCCGCCGCCGTCGATCTGGCGACCAATCTGGGCGATCGCGCGTTGATAAACCGTGGCGGCGTTCCACGCTTGGATCGCGCCAAAATTGCTTTCGCCCGGCTGATAGCCGCCGCCGGCGCGCCAGCCGTGGGCGTGAAGGAAGTTCGCCGTTGCGTTGAGCGCCGCGGCCGAGTTGTCGAGATTGGCCCCGCCGCCGTAGTTGAGGATATTTCTTGGCAGAAACTGGGTATGGCCGATTTCGCCATGCATCGAGCCGCGAGCGTTCGGCAATAGCGCGCCGCGATCGACCAAGGTTAGCGCGGCATAAAGCTGATCGGTGAAATAGTCGGAGCGGCGACAGTCATAGGCGAGCGTGGCCACGGCCGACAATGCGTGCTGATTGCCATGCACGGCGCCAAAGCCCGTCTCCATGCCCCAAATCGCGAGCAGCGGTCCCGGCGGCACGCCGTAGCGCTGCTCGATCTGGGCGAAGAGGCCCCCATAGGACCGCTTGAGCGTGCGGCCTCGCGCCACGATGGCCGGGCCGCCGCGTTTAGCCAAGAACTGGTCGAGCGACAAATGGAAGCTTTTTTGGCCGCGATCGGCGGAAATTGTCGGGGCGTTGTAATGCGTGCCCATCAAGGCGCTGATGCCGGCCTGACCTATGCCTTGGGCGCGCGCCTCTTGTGCAAATTCCTGCTTCCAATTCTCAAAACCCGCCGCCGAGCGTCCGCATTGGGCGGCCATCGCCGCATGCGTGATTCCAACGAGCGCGAGCGAAAGCGAAACTTTAAGGGCAATGCGCATAGCTGTTTTCCCTTTTTCATTTTTTGAACGCGCCGCCGCCCCACGCCAATGAGGGACTTCGATCAGGCTTTGGCTTTGCGGCGCTTCAAATCTTCTCATCTATCCGCTTTAGCGAGAGCTTACCCCGAAGCGGCGTTTGTGCGCCACTATCGCGTGAAGCCTCAAGCGCCCCCATCCGCGTTGCGCCATGGCGCGCATGTCGTTTCCCAATCTCATTTTTGGGCCGTCGTTGACGAATGGCGTCAGTCGGCTAGCATCGTTTCGGTTTCAAACCTCATGAGTTTTCGGCGAGGAACTGCGCCATCAATACGTGAACGAAAGAACCCGGTAAGTGGGGATGCGTTTGGGAGAGATTCTCGAAAGCGATTGGACGCTTGGCGCCGTTAAACGTCGCGAGGAGGAGCGGCTAAGGCGCGAGCGCGCGTCGTCGCCAGGCGGCGTCGAAGGCGCTGCAACACGTGGCGTTCGCGACTTATCGGGCGACAATTGGATTGCTGAGGCATTCAGGCGACGACAAGACGAAGAGCGCAAAAGAGCGCGCCAACAATCGGCCGGCGGCGAGCGTAAGCCTTCGGCGAGCAAAGAGACCCCCGTCGACAATTGGCTCATCGAGGGATTCAAGCGTCACCAGGAAGACGAGCGGCGAAAGGAAATCATCGCGAAACCGGACGAAGGCGGCGCGCTCGCCGTCGAAATCATTTCTGCTCCGGATGATCACGCCGTCAAGCAAATCGGCAAATTCCAGGACGCTGAACGCACGAACGAAAGCGAAGCGTCGAGCGCTCATAATGGCGCTTTGGTTTTAAGTTCAGTTGCTCTCGTCAGTCGCAGCGGCGCGATGGCCCCGAAGAAAGGGTCGAGCCGCGCTTGGATAGTGCTCGTCGCCGCTTTGCTTATCGTTGGCGGTCTCCTCTCCGTTATCGGCCTGAAAACTGCGCTTTGGAGCCCGGCGAGCGCCCCCAAGCCCATCGGTCGAGGAGATGCGCCGGGCGCGCCGCCAGTGCGTAAACAAAAGGACTCGAGGACAAATACGCCGAGCGCGCCAGTAAAGGCTGGCGAGGGCGAAACAAGGCAGAAAGTCCCATCGGAGGTCTCTAAGCCGAACGCCGCTGCGCCTAATGTTCAGCAACAAAGTGAGACTGGTTCGCCCGCGCCTGAGCAGGGCAAGCCTCCCCAACAAAATCAGGCTGCGCCCGCTGCTCCTGCGCCCGCGCCTGTTCAACCGACTGCAGCAGAACCGGCGTCGCCGCCGAAGTCAGAAAAAAATCAGAATGCGGCGCCTGCGTCTGTCGGCCCGGAAAAATCGACCGGGCAGCTTCCCCCTGGGCAAGAGCAAAGCGCTCCTGACTCAAAGTCGCGGCCAGTCCAAACGAATGTCGGCGAGAAATCGAAGGAGAAAGGCGTCGCAGGCCGTCACCCTCCGCAAAAAGCTAATGGCTTTTCGGCTTTTCTGAAGCGAACCGCAAATTCTGTTCGCCGATTTTTCGGACGGCTTGGGCAGTAAATTCTCAATCATTGATGTAGAGCCATCACTCGTGGAAGAGGCGAGGCGCGCAGACTCTCGCGAAATGAATCATCAAAGGCTCAATTGGACCCGTCGCGCGACGTTACCCATTTGAGTAAGCGTCTGGCCTTCACACTGCCTCAATGCGAGCATTCCCGTGAGAACGATTATCGAGCCGTTTCGCATCAAGATGACCGAGGCGTTGCCGATCACCACGCGCGGCGCGCGTGAAGAGTTCCTCGCTAAAGCATTTAACAACGTCTTCCTTCTCGACGCCGACCACGTCACCATCGACTTGCTGACCGACAGCGGCACGGGCGCGATGTCCGACCGCCAATGGGCGGCTCTGATGCTTGGCGACGAAAGCTATGCAGGCAGTCGCTCCTGGCGCCGCTTCGAGCAGACCGTGCGTGAGATCACCGGTTTCAAACATATTTTTCCGACGCATCAGGGCCGCGCGGCGGAGCGCATTTTGGCTGCGACGCGTCTGAAAAAGGGGAACGTCGTGCCGAACAATGGTCATTTCGACACGACGCGGGCAAACATCGAATATGTCGGCGCCGTTGCGACGGATTTGCCCTCGACCGCAGCGCGCGATCTGCATTCCGAGAAGCTGTTCAAGGGGAACATGGACCTCGACAGACTGGCGCAATTGATCAAAGGCGAAGGCGCCGCGAACATTCCGTTTTGCATGATTACCGTGACGAACAACACCGGTGGAGGCCAACCGGTCTCGATGGAAAATATTCGGCGCGTCAAGGAACTGCTGAAGGCCCATAATATTCCGCTGATCATCGACGCATGCCGTTTTGCGGAAAATGCGTTCTTCATAAAGGAGCGCGAGCAAAGCTTCGCCGATCGCACTCTCCTCGAAATTGCGCAGGAGATGTTTTCATTCGCCGATGGCGCGACGATGAGCGCGAAGAAGGATGGTCTGGCGAATATCGGAGGCTTTCTCGCCTGCAACAATGACCGTTGGGCTGACGACTTCCGTAACCTGCTTATCTTGACCGAAGGATTTCCCACTTACGGCGGTCTCGCCGGCCGCGATCTCGAAGCGATCTCCGTCGGTCTTATGGAGGCGTTGGAGCATGACTATCAGCGCTATCGTCACGCGACCGTCGAATATTTGGCGTCAGCGCTAATCGCTCGTGGCATACCCATTGTCCGTCCGGCGGGTGGTCACGCCATATTCATCGACGCGGCCGCATTCTGCCCGCACCTCAGCGCAAGCGACTATCCCGGCATCGGGATCGTCAACGCGCTTTATCTCGAGGGTGGCGTGCGCGCCGTCGAGCTGGGCAGCGTGATGTTCGGAAGACCTGCGCCGGACGGCGGCAGTGAAGTCGCAGCGCCGCATGAATTGGTGCGGTTGGCGTTCCCTCGGCGCGTCTATACGCAAAGCCATTTCGACTATTTGATCGAAGTGCTCGACGTCATTTGGCGCCAGCGCGCTTCAGTCAAGGGCTATCGGATTACTCAACAAGCGCCGTTTCTCAGACATTTCACCGCGCATTACGAAGAGGCCAAGGCCTGAGCGAGCTAAAGGCCTGAGCAAGTCAATCAGCCTCTTTTAAGCAGTTGAGGAAGGGCCGCCTTGGGCGGCCTGAAATTGTACGAGCTCCCGCGCCGAATATTGGCTTCTTGTCTCGCAGTTCGGGCACGTCACGCTGAATGTTGCGGCCCCAGATAATTCCAGAGCTCCTGTCTCTGTCGGGTCGCTTAAAATAGCGAAGTGCTGGCGGCACCGTTTGCACGCGAACCCAATATACCAACCTCCCGGAATAAGCGCCTGCAACGCGGTAACTTTATAGTCGCCAGTGAATTGAATGCCTTGGGGCATAGAGCGTCTCCTAACCAATGCGCTTGTTATTGATGTAGCGCTGGGAGCTTTCGCGACGATCCCTGCTGTCCTCCTGCGGCAGCATTACGAAGCGGCGTTGTGAACCGTGCAAAGCGAATAATAATCATAAAGAGGAGACGCCAACGGCTGACCCGGCCAGAAGGTTCGATGGAGATCGGCGATGGTGACGGAATCAAGCACTTGAGCGCCGCATCGAGCGGCAAGTTCTGCGAGATTGTCGATCCCGTAGGTCCAAGGCGCACCCATCGCGGCGAATCTTCCGACGACATCGGTGATTTCTGGATCGCCAGTTGTGTTGTTGATCACGTCCTCAGCGAAATAATCGAAGGACGTCGAGCAGCTCGCGATCCCGCCCATGAGGTCTGACAGAATGTGGCAGACGGCCGCATCATCCAAATACATCGTATTTCCCTCCCATATGACATGCGTGGGAAGGCCAAAATCAAATCCGTTCCGTCTTAGGAGATTGAGCATTCCATCCGCCACATAATCGGCCCCGATATATGTCGTGTTGGGGTCGATATCGTTTTCTTCAAGTCTCGCTTTCTTGAAGGCTTGGGTTGTCGGCGCGTCGATTTCGAAATAGGCGACGTCACGGTCAGGAAAACGTTGCGGCCTTGTGTCGAGGCCGGCGCCAAGAATGAGTATCTGTCGACGCCCTCGCTCGATCTGCAGACGAAGCTGGTCATCGAAATAGCGGGTTCTCAGCCGCACATTATTCCTAATCGGCGGAAATGAGCGGGAGATGCGATCCGCGGCTTTTTTCGATTCAAGATCAAGGAACAGGGGAACGAAAGGATCGCGATAGAGCGGATGGGCTTCCTTGTTTTCATCGTTGCGGAACTCGGCGACGACAAAAGCGGTGCCGACCACCTTTTGGATTTCGGTCATTGGGCTGGCTCGATCGAACTTCTACACGCCAGATGAAACGCGTCGGGTCGGTTAAGGCTAACGCGGTCTGCGCCCTGTCGCCAGGGAGTCATCAAGACCGGCATCGCACTCTATGACGAGGCCTATGCGGGCGTTCGCGGAGCGATTGGAGACATTGTCGCAGAAGCACGTTCCGAACTGGAAACCGAAACGCGTGGGAGCCGGCTCTCCAGAACCGCGGAACGGCGTCGAGAGTCCCCATGCGCATCGGAGCCCTACGCGGCTTAGGTAAACTTCGACAGACTGAACGCGTAGCCTGCTGCTGTTCCGGCTCGGGCTCCCGCTTCGTGTGGGCCCGCGCAATTTCTCGAAGCGCTACAGCTTTCGTATGTTACCGGCGTTCGCCTTGGCTTACGGCGGCGGTGACCGAGTTGCGCGAGAGTCTGGGACGCGGATGGGTCAACCAGCCGCCAGAGTAAGGCAGCGCATCCTCACAGAAAGGTCGGGTGTCGAGATTCTGAAGAAGCGTCCTGATGGCGTGTCTTCTTCGCTGAAGTTTTCTCGTGGTCATTTTGAATCTCCTCTTTAGAGACGGACCACCGAACAACCGGTCTCAAGCGTCATCCTAACAACACGTAAAATCAAGCTCTGTTCCGATCTTCGTCGACGAATTTCGGCAAGCGTTGCAAATTTGTCGCGCCGCTGCTGTGCGGCGCGACACATGTTGGTTGGTGATGTCTTACCAGAAGGCCTGCGCGCGCCTCGAAGAGATCAGGATGAGCGCCATTGAAATAGGGGCCCTGTCGCGCAGGAACGCCGGCGGCGAAGAGCGCATAGTCATTGAGCGGCGCAGAGGCTTGCAGCATATGGATCCAATTGAACTGAAAGTGGAATCCATTTTCAGGATACCAATTAATTCCCAAAGTGACGTTCTGCTGGCGCCCGCCGACGACGCCCGCATTGGCGATGTAAGAGGCGGCGAATGGATTAGGCGCGATGAGCGTCGTATAGGCGAGCATGTTGTAGAGGCCTGAGCCGGAATAAGGCCCACTGTTGAGATTGAGCGCGCTGTAGCGCGCCGCAAGGCCCACGGCGCCGAAGCCCCCCGTGCTTACCGGATTTTTGATTGCGATCTGACTGAAATTCGCTCCGAGTTTGTTCGTCACGTCATATGCGGCCGCGCGTTTCTCGCCGGTCAAATACCAGTGGCCATAGACGTAAAAGCCGCCGAAATAATGCGAGGCGCCGCCCGGCGCGAAAACGCCTGCGAGGCGCGCGAGCGCGATGTTCGTCGAGTTGCGGTTGACCTGCTGACCCAAATATTCCGCCTGCAGCGAGAATGGTCCGTGGGCCGCGGAGAGTTATACGCCGAAAGATTCGACGTTATTGACGCAGTGCGCGGCAGCAGCGACCGTCCATCCCGGCAGAGCGCCGGCGCCGGCGCTGTGTTCGAACGGCGCGCCGTCGATATTTGCTTACCGTCCTCGCGGAATCATTTATTCCATATTCTCAACGAAGGCGATCAGCCCTTTCAGCAGCGTCGTCGGATCGGGCGGGCACCCACGGATATGGAGATCGACTGGAACGACGCTCGCAACCGCGCCAACGCATGCGTAGCTCTCACAAAAAACTCCGCCGTCGAAAGCGCAATCGCCGACTGCAATCACCCATTTCGGATCGGGCGTCGCTGCGTAGGTTCGTTCAAGCGCTTCGCGCATGTTCTTCGTCACCGGCCCGGTGACAAGCAAAACGTCGGCATGACGCGGCGACGCCACGAAACGCATGCCAAATCTTTCGAGATCATAATAGGCATTGTTGAGCGCGTGAATTTCGAGCTCGCAACCATTGCAGGAGCCCGCATCGACCTCGCGAATGGAGAGGCTGCGTCCGAGTTTCTGTCGCGCCGTGCGCCCCAGCGTGTAGCCGAGCTCGGCCATCGACGTCGCATCCGGTGCGGGAGCCTGTTCGGTCAACGCGCGTCGTAGCAAGCCCTGGAGCATGAATTTCTGCATCGCTCGTCCTAGAGGTCGTGCCCGGAGTAGGAACAGTTGAAGGATTTGTTGCAGAGCGGGAAGTCGGCGACGATGTTGTCCTTGATGGCCGCTTCGAGCAATGGCCACTGAAACCACGACGGATCGCGCATGTGACAGCGCTGAATCACGCCATCTGCACGGATGCGAAGCCAGACAAAAATCTCGCCGCGGAATCCTTCGACGAGAGCAGCGCCTTCGCGCGTCCAGTCTTCGGGAAGCGTCCAGGCGGCGATGATCGGACCTTCTGGAGCTGCGTCGAGAATTTGTCTGACGATTTGCAGTGACGCTCTGATCTCGTCGAACCGGACCCAAACGCGAGCGTCCACATCGCACTCCTTTGAGGCGCCGATCTCAAACGCGAGCTGCGGATAGGGGGCGTAACCAATCGCTTTGCGCGCGTCGAACGCCCGGCCTGAGGCGCGTCCGACATAGCCGCCGCAGGCATATTGTTTTGCGAGGGCCTCACTGACGACGCCAGTTCCGACGGTGCGATCCTGCAGCGACGTCGTGTCGCCGAAGAGCGCGATCAGCCGCGGAGTCATCAGCTCGATCCAGTCGATGAGCGTGTAAAGTCCCGAGACTTTTTCTCGCTCCAAATCAACGACGACGCCGCCAGGCGCGATGCGATCCATCATCAGCCGGTGTCCGAAACAGGTTGCGGCTTCCCTCAAAATGCGTTCGCGCACAAGACCGCATTGCGCATGCATCAATGCGAAGGCCGCGTCGTTGCATATGGCGCCGACATCGCCGAAATGATTGGCGAGCCGTTCGAGTTCAGCCATCAAGGCGCGCAGATAGGCGGCGCGCGGCGGAACATTGACGTCAAAGGCGGCCTCGACCGCTTGTGCAAAGGCGAGGCTGTAGGCGACCGTGCTGTCGCCGGAAACGCGCGCCGCGATCTGCGCAGCGCGCTCGATCGAGGCGCCGCTCGTCAACCGGTCTATGCCCTTGTGCACGAAGCCGAGCCGCTCCTCTAGACGAATCACAGTTTCGCCGTTCGCGGAGAAGCGGAAATGGCCCGGCTCGATAATGCCGGCGTGCACGGGCCCGACCGGTATCTGGTGAAAAGGTTCGCCTTCTACCGGAAGAAATTCGTAAGGATCACAGGTGGAATCGATTTCTTTCCGCGCGCCGCAGGGTTGACGAATTCCCCAGCGCCCGTGGTCGAGCCAGGGACGATGGTCGGGCGCGCCTACGGACTTTAAACCATAGAGATCGCATATTGCGCGCTCTAGCCTCGACGCCGGGATATGAAGTCGTGCGACCGAAGGAAAAGCGCCGTCCGGACATTCCAAGCTGACAATGCGCAGGCGCGGCTCTCGCTGTTCGAGCACGGCCATATGAACGCTCGAACCTTCGCCCCAAAGACTGAGCAGTTCGCGTTCGCCTTTCGCGAGACTCTCTGCAAAGGCGAGCCAGCCCGTTCTATCGACAATCTCGCGCGGCCAGGGCAGGCAGGTCGGCTGCGACGACCGACGCGCCGTTTGTTTGCTGGCGAAGTTCATTTCTTCATCCTTCGTGCTCAACCCAAGAGGCGCGCGACGTTCTGGAACCAGGCCACCAGGTGAGACGGCAGATAGAGACCGGCGAGCAGCACGAGCGAGAGATGCGCGTAGAGCGGCAACATCGAAGCCTTCACTTCGCCTGCATCCCGGCTCGGCTCGCCGAACGCCATTCCGATGAGTCGCAGCAGCAAGGCGCCGAAGGCGAGAAGGAGACCGAAAACCAGGGGAATCGCGAGGAGCGGCTGGCGCGCGAAGGTCGAACTCACGACCAGAAATTCGCTCATGAAGATGCCGAGGGGCGGCAGGCCGATGATCGCCACGACGCCGGCAACGAGGCTCCAGCCGAGCGCCGGCTGGCTCTGCGTCAGTCCCCTGATCTCAGCGATCTTCTGCGTTCCCTTGGCCTGCGCGATGTGGCCGACCGAGAAAAAGATCGCGGACTTTGTCAGGCTATGCATGGTCATATGCAGCAGACCGGCGAAATTGGCGAGGGGGCCGCCCATGCCGAAGGCGAAGGCGATGATGCCCATGTGCTCGATGGAGGAGTAGGCGAAGAGCCGTTTGATGTCGTCACGGCGGTAGAGCATGAAAGCCGCCATGATGAGCGAGGCGAGGCCGAGGGTGATCATCAGCGGCCCCGGCGTGATCGCCGCCGCATTGGCGGTCAGCAGCATCTTGAACCGCAGCACCGCATAAAGCGCGACGTTGAGGAGAAGGCCTGACAAAACTGCCGAGATTGGCGTCGGGCCTTCCGCATGCGCATCTGGAAGCCAGGCGTGCATCGGCGCCAAGCCAACTTTCGTGCCGTAACCGAGCATCAAGAAGACAAAGGCGACGTTGAGCATGCGGGGATCGAACCGCGACGCCTGCTGCATCAGCGTCTTCCAAACCATGGCGTCATGTCCCAGCACGGGCTCAGCCGCCATGTAAACGAGAATCGTTCCGAAGAGCGCCAGCGCGATGCCAACGCTGCCGAGGATGAAATATTTCCAGGCGGCTTCAAGCGCATGCGGCGTGCGGTAGATGCCAACCATCAATACGGTGGTCAGCGTCGCGACTTCGACCGCGACCCACATGAGGCCGATATTGCTTGCAAGCAGCGCCAGATTCATCGCGCACATCAGCGCCTGATACATTGCGTGATAGAAGCGGACATTCGCCGAAGTCAGCCGACCGGTTTCGATCTCATGGTCGATATAGGTCGCGCTGTAAACGCTCGTGGTGAAGCCGATGAAAGTCGAAAGCACGATGAAGACGATGTTGAGATCGTCAACGAAGAGATAACCACCGCTCTCGGGCTCGACGATTAGCAGAACAAGCGCGAAAAGAAATGTCGCGCCGGAGGCGCAGACATTGATGATCGCCGAGCGGCGATATTCCGGTTCGAGCGCGACCGCAATGGCCGCCGCGGCGGGGATGCCAATAAGCGCGTTCGAGACCATGAAGAGATCGGAGCTCATGAGCGCCCTCCGCGCACGCGATCGAGTTCGAAAAGATCGACGTTGTCAAAGCGTTCGCGAATGCGGAACAGGAAGATGCCGATCACGATGAAAGCGATCAGGATCGAGAAAGCGACGCTGATCTCGACGACGAGCGGCATGCCATTCGCGCCCGCGGCGGCAAGAATCAACCCGTTTTCGAGCGACATGAAGCCGATGATCTGGCTGACCGCGTTGCGTCGCGTCACCATCATCAACAGACCCAGCAGCACGATCGCCAGAGCGAATGCGATATCTTCCCGCGCCAGCGGATCCGCAGAGGCCGTCGCCGGCAGCATCACGACCAGAGACAGCGCCATAAGGAATATGCCGATGAGCATGGTGACGCCGACGCCGCCGACGACTTCAACGGTACGATGGATGCGAAGTCGTTCGATGATGCGGCGAAGGCTGAAGGGGATAATTACGGCCTTGAAAATCACTGCAATCGCCGCCGTTACATAGAGGTGCGGCGCATCCTGATAATATGCCTGCCAGGCGACAGACAGCGACAGAACGACGGCGTGCAGGGTGTAGATATTGATGAGCCCGGATAGTCGATCCTGGTAGAGCAGCATGAAGCTCGTCAGCACGAGCGCGCCGGCGAGCACATGGGCGATGTCGATTGTTAGATGCTCCATCAGAGGCTCCGTGTCACAAAAACGAGCAGCGTCGCGAGGAGGCCGAGCATCAGCCCTGCGCCGAGAAAGTCTGGCACGCGGAAGACGCGCATCTTGGCTGTGGATGTCTCGAACAGCGCGAGAACGACGCCGCCGATCGCAAGCTTTAGGATGTATGCGCCAAAGCCGATCAACATCGCTTGGACGCCCGCATCGTGTGACGCAAGGCCAATGGGGAAGAAGACGCAGGCGATCAGCGAGAAGTAAAGGAGCAGTTTGAGCGCTGAAGCGAGTTCAATGAGCGCCAGATAGCGCCCCGAATATTCGAGAACCATCGCTTCATGCACCATCGTCAGCTCCAGATGGGTTGCTGGATTGTCGACAGGCGATGGCGACAATGAGGAGGGCGACGAGCGCCATGCCGACTGAGGCGCGCAACCCCAAATTGCCGGCCATATAGGCCGCGATTTCGGAGAGCTGCGTCGTTCCGGCGATGTAGGAGACGGTGAAGACGATCATGATCGTGGCCGGCTCCGCCAGCGAGCCGAACATCGCCTCGCGACTCGAGCCGATGCCGCCGAAACTCGTGCCAATGTCCATGCCGGCGAGAGCAAGGAAAAAGCGAGCGCTGCCGAGCAAGGCGATAATAGCGATGAGATCGGCCGACCAGCTGAACATCAATCCCGTCGCGAACGTCGGCACCAGCGACGCGGCGACCCAGGTCATCGCGAAAATCAGATAGGGCGCGGAGCGGTAGAGCCACGACGCATTTTCGGCGAGAACAACTTCCTTACGCAGCAATCGAATGAGGTCGCGCCAGGGCTGGATGATCGGCGGGCCTTTACGACGCAGAAGGCGCGCCTTCTGCTTTCTGATAAAGCCGATGAGCAGAGGCGCGAGCGCAAGGACCAAAAGCATTTGGATGCCCTGCGCCATGAGATCGAAGAGAAAGGTCATATGGCCACCAGGACCAGCAGGAAGACGAGGGCGCCGAAAACGAGCGCGAGATATTCCTGAATTGTCAGGAGACTGAGGATGTTCAATCCGGAGGCGCAGGTTTCAACCGCCCGCGTGAGCGGCGCGTAGAGATAGTCGAAGATTCGGTCCTTGATGTCGACGCTCAGGCGCGCGGCGCGCATATCTCCTGGCGCCGGCATGTCGAGACGCTCCCTCACTGAGAAGGCGAGGACGCCGAGGGTGCGCCGGATCGGCTGCGCAAAGCTGCTGCCCGTATATTGCGTGGTGGGGCTCGTCTCGATGTAACCGCAGTCCCAAGCCGGGGCGCGTCGCGAGCGTGATGAACCGAATTTGTGGATGACCCATTTCGCCGAATAGGCCGAGAAGAGAATGAAGACGAAGACCAGAAGTCCGTTATAGGAACTGCGGCTTTGGGCGACAGGCGCGATCGAGAGCCACGCAAGCTCCGCCTGCGTGGGCATGCGGCCGCCAACAAAGTCTCGCGCCGCCGGTGAAATCGTGTCGATGAGAAGGCTGGGCAGCAAACCGGCCATGAGGCAAAGCGTCAGCAAGACCGCCATCGTTCCGAGAGACCAGCGATCAGGGTCTTGCGCAGCGCGCGCGGCTTCGCTGCGCGGGCGGCCAAGGAAAGCGACGCCATAGACGCGGATATAACAACCAGCGCCAAGCGCCGCACTTAGCGCCAGCGCCACGCCGATAGCGGGAACGAGAAGCTTTACGGTCCATTGCGGCAGCGACGGGCTGAGCAGGATCGCTTGAAACACCAGCCATTCGGACACGAAGCCGTTCAGCGGCGGCAAGGCGGAAATGGCGACGCAGCCGCCGAGAAACAGAAACGCTGTTTTTGGCATGGAGTGGATGAGGCCGCCGAGACGCTCGATGCTTCTTTCGCCGCTCCCGCTCAATACGGCGCCAGCGCCGAAGAACAGGAGGCTCTTAAACAGCGAGTGATTGAAAACGTGCAACAGCGCGGCCGTGAAGGCGAGCGCGGCGGGCAACGCGAGGCCGTTCGCTTTGAACGCTAACGCCAGTCCGAGCGCGATGAAGATGATTCCGATATTTTCAATCGTGCTGTAAGCGAGAAGCTTTTTCAGATCGCTCTGGATCGTCGCGAAAAGAACGCCGATGAGCGCGCTCGCCGCGCCAAAGGTCATCGGCTCCACCGACCACCAGAAGGCCGGCGGCCCGAGCAAGTCGAATATAACGCGAATGAAGCCATAGACGGCGACCTTCGTCATAACGCCGCTCATCAGAGCCGAGACGTGGCTCGGCGCCGCAGGATGCGCGAGCGGCAGCCAGATATGGAGAGGCGCGAGTCCGGCTTTGGAGCCCATGCCAACGATTGCGAGCGCCAAAACCAGGCCGGCTTTCCAGGCCTCTTTCGTGGATTCGCGGATGGACGCGAAGTCGTAGGCTCCGTCGACTCCTCCAAGGACGCCAAAAGCCATCAGCAGCGCGAAACCGCCAAAACTCGCCATCAACAGATAGATGAAACCGGCGCGCCTGTTTTCCGCTTCATGGTGATGCGTCAGCACCAGTGCCCATGACGCAAGCGACATGAACTCCCAAGCGACGAGAAAGGCGAAGGCGTCATCTGCAAGCACGACGACGTTCATGCCTGCGAGAAACGCCGGATAGAACGGCAGCACGCGCATGGGATCTTTCTCGTGCGCGCCATAGCCGATCGCATAGGCGCTTGCCGCCGCGCCGCCGAGATTGACGACGGCGAGAAAAAAGGCGCTCAATACGTCGATGCGAAAATGCATGCCGATCCACGGCAGGCCGAGCGGCAGAGTCGCCGAAACCACATGGGCGCCTCTCGGCATAACCGCTGCGAGGAAAAGGATGCCGCACAAAGCGATGCACAGACGGTAGACGTTGCGGCTGATGTCAGGGTTTCGCCTTTGGACGATGGCGTAAACGCTGACGGCAAGCAGCGCGCCGACGCAGATCAGCGCTAAGTAGAGCGGCATGCTTTCACCTTCGAGTCGACGTGATGGTCGTCGGACACGCGTGCGCGAATTTAGGAACTAAGCGGCGCGCTTGCGGGGCGCGAGAGGATGGTTGGATGTCGCGACGTGTTGATCGAGTCCGCGAATCTCTGCGCGCCCGCCGTTGGCTTCA
Source organism: Alphaproteobacteria bacterium (assembly GCA_016869595.1). Classification (GTDB taxonomy): domain Bacteria; phylum Pseudomonadota; class Alphaproteobacteria; order Rhizobiales; family Beijerinckiaceae; genus Methylocystis. The sequence continues at coordinate 15,433 of VGDT01000012.1, read as the reverse complement.
TAATCCTCGCAGAAGTGATGGAGGTTGTCCATCACCGTATGGTCAATGCATGAGGACTCAGAAAGATCGAAGATGATCGTCTTGCCCTTGGGGAGCTTCGCAAGATCGCTCTTGAGCGCAAGGTAATTGGCGAAGAAGGCGGCGCCGCCGATTTTGACGTGATAAACGCCCGGCTCAGTCTCTACGACGTCGTGATGCAGCCTGAAGACCTCGCCCCAATTGACGCTGCGCCACACGTGGAACAGGAACTCGGCGACGATGCCGATCGCCACGCCGATCAAGAGATCGGTCGCCAGCACGCCGATGATAGTGATCATGAAGACTGTGAGCTGGTCCCAGCCGATCGCCAAGGTTTTCTTAAACTCGAGCGGAGACGCAAGACGATAGCCGGTAAACACCAGGAGCGCGGCGAGCGAGGCCAGCGGGATTTCGTGAATGACCTTCGGGAACAGCGCGACGAAGATCAGCAGGAACAATCCGTGGAAGAAATTCGCCCATCCCGTGCGTGCGCCATTGTTAACGTTCGCTGAGCTGCGAACGATTTCGGCGATCATCGGCATACCGCCAATCAAGCCGCAGATGATGTTGCCGACGCCCACCGCGGCGATGTCGCGGTTGAGATCGGAAGTCCGCTTGTAGGGATCGAGCTTATCAACCGCCGCCGCGCTGAGCAAGCTTTCCAGGCTTCCAACGAGACAAATGGCAAAGACCTGTCGCCAGAACACGCTTGTGCCGATCAATAAGAAATCCGGGAAGGCGAAGCCGGACAGAAAGTTCTGCGGGATGGAGACCAGAAATTTCGGCCCGATCGTGAATTCGTGATGCGGCAGGAACGGATAGTCCGGCAGGAAAAGATAGATATGCTCGTCGTCGAGATCGAAATATTGCGCGAGCGCCATGCCGACGATCACGACGATGATCGGCGCCGGAATCATTTTTAGGCGGCGGTTCTTCACGACCGACCAGGCGATCAGGATGAGCAATCCAAGGCCGCCAATGATCGCGACCTCCGGATTCATGTCGCGAAGGCTTGTCGGGATAGCGCCGATCGTCGCAAACAGACTCTGCGCGTCGGGCTTAACGCCGAGCATGACGTGAATCTGCTTGGCCATGATGATGATGCCGATCGCCGCCAGCATGCCATGCACGGCGGAGGACGGGAAAAAGGCGCTCATCTTGCCGGCCTTCATCAGGCCCATCAGCGTCTGGATGACGCTGGCGCACACGATCGCGGCCAAGGTGTAGTGGTAGCCGGCCTTGGCGTCGCCGCCGCCGAGCGCCTGCACCGAGTCGAGAATGACCACGATGAGGCCTGCCGCCGGACCGGTGATGGTCACGAAGGAACCGTTGATGCGCGAGACGAGCAGGCCCCCAATGATCGCAGTGATGATGCCCGCCTGCGGGGGAAAGCCCGACGCCATCGAAATGCCGAGGCACAGCGGCAAGGCGATGAGAAAGACCAGGAAGCCGGACAAGATGTCCGTTCGCCAATTTTCGACCAATCCGGCGATCCCGCTTTTTGGAATGAAGCGAGTTGAAATCGCCTTGCTCATGCCGTGTCGGCTCTCAATCTTGGGGGCTGGACCTTGACCCGTCAGGAGGGAAAGCTGTTCGGCATCGGCCGAGTTTTCACCACAAGAAGCGCGCCATTCGGCGTGCGCCGGAGAGCCGGAGAGATGGGAGCCATTCGCGTCGACCGCGGCTTCCAAGCCATCCGTAAGAGCGTGAGCCTTGCTCTTCATGCTTCGTCCTTGCAACTGATGAGGTTAAGGCAGGATGGGAATTTAGCGCGGGTTTCTTGGCGCGGCCGCACCATAGGACAGGTCATCCGATCGGGTGTTTCTCCATCTTTTCGCAGCGCACAGATTGTTTCTGGCTCCTTTCTGAATCAGGACGCCACTCGGTCATAAGTCCAAAAGGCGTTCAAACTCCGCGCGCTGAGGCCGATTTTTTGATGGAAACACTCTAGAAACATTACATTATTAGTTTCCGCCCATCTCAACGAAAGCGATCGCGCGCCCTTTGACTTCTCCCGTTTCAATCCTGATCGTCGAAGACGATGCCGAAATCGGCGAGTTCATCTCGCGCTATCTCGCGGCGCACGATATCCAAACAAAGGTGGCTTCAAACGCCCAGGAAATGGCCGCCGCTTTCGGCGCGGGCGCATATGACCTGCTCATTCTTGATCTCAATCTGCCTGACGAAGACGGTCTCTCGATCTGTCGGCGCGTGCGTTCCGAACGACGCCTTCCGATAATTATTCTGACGGCGCAATCCGAGGATATCGATAAGATCTTGGGGCTCGAATTGGGGGCCGACGATTACATCGTTAAGCCGTTTAATTCGCGCGAGCTGCTGGCGCGCATCCGCGCCGTCTTGAGGCGAACCGAGGCCCCGAGCGCTGTCGATGGGCGCACGGTTCGGCAGGCCTATCTTTTCTCAGGTTGGCGCGTCGACGTGCTCGCCCGAGAAGTCGTCGCGCCTTGCGGAATGAAGGTCGCAATGACCGGCGCCGAATTCGATCTGTTGCATGCGTTATGCGAAAATCCGAACCGGGTGTTGACCCGCGAGCAGCTGATCAACATGACGCATGGCCCGACATCCGGTCCTTTCGAGCGTAGCATCGACGTCCTGATCAGCCGGCTTCGGCAGAAGATAGAGGCGGACCCGAAGAAGCCCGCGTTGATTCAGACGGTGCGCTCCGAAGGCTATATCTTTTCGACGCAGGTGGTGCGCGCATGAAGCCCAGCAGCGTACGATGGCGTTTCCCGCTCAACAAGCTGGCCGTGCAAATCACGCTGCTCATTCTTGTGTCGATTGTCGCGTTTCAAACGATCGTTATCGGCATGTTTCATGTGTTCGGCAGGCGCCACATTGTCGACCAGGGCGACTTTATTGCTGGCATAATCCTGGCGTTGGATGTCGCGCCACTGTCGGAACGAGCGACTATCGTTTCAGAGCTTTCTCATGCCGTTCCCTACGCCAATATCGCAATCCAAGAGTCGCGTCCTCCGGCGGCGAATGATTCGTCTGGCCGGGACGTCGCCTTCGACAACGAAATCCGCCACATCGATTCACGGTTGTGGGAAGGCGCAGACGTGTTCGAGGTCGGCAGTCCAGCCCCGGGAGACTACGGTGTCCTCGCTGTCGAATTGCGCAAAGGCGGCTATGCGACCATTTCAATTTCGCAGCATCAAAAATCTCCGGGCTCAATATGGCGGTGGCTTTGGCAACATGCGGAGGATGAACCCTTCATCCTGACTCAGGGCGCGCGAACCGCGCTGTCCTTCATCATCTTCACTGCAATCTTCATTTTCTGGGCGTTGAACGCGATCATGGCGCCGCTCCAACGACTTGCGAAATACGCCGAGCAGATTCCAAACGACGTCGACACAAAAACGCCGCTCGCTGAACGGGGTCCGCAGGAAGTTCGCGAGCTGACGCGCTCGCTCAACCGCATGCAGGCGCGCATCAGCAAGATGATCGCCGCGAGAGCTCATGTGCTGGCGGCGGTAAGCCATGACTTGCGAACGATCATCACGCGGCTGAAGCTGAAAACGGAGTTCGTTTCTGATGAGAGCCTCCAGCAGCGCATGATGCGCGACATCGATCTCATGGACGGGATGCTTTTCAAGAATCTTCAATATTTGCGCGCTGAAGGAGACGACAAGTCCGATTGTTCGCTCATTGATCTGGACAGCGTTCTGCAAACGGTCGCGGACGAGTTTTGTGATCTTGGGCACAATGTCACCTACCATGGCGACGGCCATAAAATGATTTTCGGGTCGCTCAGCGACATTCAGCGAATCTTCACTAATCTTGTCGAAAACGCGACGCATCACGCGAAGACCGCGGACATTTTTTTGGCGGAACGTCCGGAGAAACTTCTTCAGATCGACGTCGTGGACGACGGGCCAGGGATTTCGGCGGAGAGTAAGAAATCCGCCTTTGAACCTTTCGTTCGCGGGCAGCCAGGACGAACGCTCGACCAGCACAGCGGCTTCGGACTCGGGCTATCGATCGTGCGCTCGCTTGTTGAGAACCACGGCGGGTCCGTGTCGTTGCTTGATCGAGAACCCCATGGCCTGATCGCGCGCGTTTTGCTGCCGCGCGCGACGGAAGGCGATGAACAACTTGGCCAGGCCGAGTCCAAAGCGGCGGCTGCAACGCATTTTTAAAAATTCAGGCGGGAGCGAGCAGCAGGCTGGTTTCGCTTCGAGCGATTCCTTCGATCGTTCTCACGCTCGACAGCAGACGATCGAATTCCTCAAGATTGGCGCATTCGATTTCAGCGATGAGGTCGAAAGGACCATTGGTGCTGTATAGCGCATGGATCTGAGGCAGCCCGCGCAACTCATGCGCAACGCGACGTGAGTTCTTGCCGGAGACTTCAACCATCATGATCGCGCGGATTCGATCCGGCGTGGCGGCATTCTTCAGCCGAACCGTAAATCCCAGGATCACGTCGGAAGCGATCAGCTTGTCGAGCCGGTTCTGAACTGTTCCGCGCGAGACGCCAAGCGCCTTGGCGAGCTGAGAGAGCGAGGCGCGCGCGTCTGTTCGCAGCAAGGCGATCAATCTATGGTCAAGGTCGTCCATGGCTTGGGTTCATGGCTTGGCGTTCTAGCGAAATGATCAATATTTATGGCAATTCTCACAAGACTACAGGCATTTTGATAACTTCTGGAGATTTTGATTAGCGTCGCCGCGTCTTAGGTCTTCTCCAACTCTCGTAAAGGCTGGACAGGCTGCGTGATGGACAATCGTTTAGAACAAGGAAATTCGCCGGCGGACTTCGACGCTGACGTCGCTGTGGCGGAATACGCGCCGCGAGAGCGCTCGCGAGATCACGCGGCGCGGCGGCCCGCACGCGGCGCTATCCTCATGTGCGCGCCGGATCATTTCGGCGTCGATTACGTCATCAATCCCTGGATGGAGAACCAAGTCGGGCAAGCGACGCTGCCACGCGCTCAGGCGCAATGGGAAAACTTGCGCCGCAATCTGGCGGCCCATAGCGACATCGCTTTCGTCGCGCCGACGCCGGGCCTGCCGGACATGGTTTTCACCGCCAATGCGGGGCTTGCGATTGGCGACAAGGCTGTGGTGAGCCGATTTCGCGCCAAGGAGCGGCGGCCGGAAGAGCGTCTGTTTTGCGAATGGTTCGAAGCGCAAGGCTATTCGATTGCTGACTGGCCGGAGAACGTTCCTTTTGAAGGCGCCGGCGACGCGCTCATCGATCACGCGCGGGGCATTGTCTGGTGCGGCTATGGCTGGCGCTCGGGCGAAGATGCGCCCAAGCAACTGGAAAAAGTGTTCAGGCGGCCAGTGATCGCGCTGGAGCTCGTCGATGCGCGCTTCTACCATCTCGATACATGCTTCTGTCCGCTGAGCGGCGGCTGGACGATGTATTATCCGGCGGCGTTCGACATCGCGTCACAAGAGGCGATTCGCGCGATCGTGCCGCCGCAGAAGCGGATCGAAGTCGGCGAAAAAGACGCGCTTGCATTCGCCTGCAACGCTGTCGAAGTCGCCGGGCATGTTTTCCTCAACGCCTGTTCCGACGATCTTCGCCCGCGTTTGATCGACGCCGGCTTCACGCCGGTCGTCACGCCGCTTACCGAATTCATGAAGGCAGGGGGCGCTGCGAAATGTCTGACGCTGCAGTTGCCGCACGCTACCTCCAGGGTCAGGACGGGAGGCTAAGCGGGTCTTGGGAATTACTGTAGGGTGCGCCGGGACGGAGGTCCGTCCCGGTCTCTCTGACGCCGTCTTTTAGTAGTTCGGCCAGCAGCGGCGGCCGTAAGGGCCGAGGTGGAAGCCTGGCGGGCAGGCGCGACCAACGCCGTAGCCGCCCCACTGTCCGCCCCAGCGACAGCCGCCATACGGACCGCGATGGCCATAAGGGCCGCAACCGCCATAAACCTGCACGATCGGCGCGCCCGCCGAGCCATTTGGCGCCACTGGCATGGCCGCATAGGCCGGGGCGGCCAAAGCCGCCGCAAAAATGAGCGCGAGACCTGATCTCAATTTCATTCCGGATCTCCTTCTTCCCTGGCGCCGCCACGCATATCCGCGGGGTTCGCGCCTCCCAATATCTGGGTTCAACCCTGGGCCTGACAATTGCCAACCTGAAACTAGGTTATTGGCGACGGAAATGTTCACATATTGTTCTTGCTTGTCGCCATAGCGCCAGCTATGCTTTCCCGCATATCTTTGAAAGAAATGCTCGGGGGCGAGTGATGGCGGTGAGGGTGGCGACGGTCGCTTTCGAAGGCGTCGAGGCCCGTCCCGTCGACGTTCAGGTGCAAATCTCAAGCGGCGCTGTCGTGTTCAATGTCGTTGGGCTCGCCGACAAGGCCGTAGCGGAATCGCGCGAGCGTGTGCGCGCCGCACTGATCGCCTCAGGTCTCGCGCTGCCCGCTAAGCGCATTACCGTCAATCTCGCGCCCGCCGACAGGCCGAAAGAGGGCAGCCATTACGACGTGCCGATCGCGCTCGGCGTCATGGCGGCGATCGGCGCCATTCCTTCCGACGCACTCGAAGGATTCGTCGTGCTCGGCGAACTTGCGCTCGACGGAACGTTGACGCCGACCGCAGGCGTCCTACCGGCCGCCGTCGCCGCCAACGCGCGTGGATTGGGGCTCATCTGTCCGAGCGAATGCGGGCCTGAAGCGGCCTGGGCGTCGAGCGACATGGAGGTGATCGCGCCGCGCTCGCTCATTCAATTGGTCAATCACGTCAAGGGCGTGCAAGTTCTGGCGCGGCCTCAGCCGGCGGTGCGCAAGCTCGCCGTCGATCAACCCGATCTTTCAGACATCAAGGGTCAGGAGAGCGCCAAGCGTGCGCTCGAAATCGCCGCCGCCGGCGGCCACAATCTTCTCATGAGCGGTCCTCCGGGCGCGGGAAAATCGATGCTCGCCGCGCGGCTGCCCTCGATTCTGCCGCCGCTGACGCCGCGCGAATTGCTCGAAGTCTCAATGATCCATTCGGTCGCGGGACAGATCGCTGGCGGCGAACTCACCGACCGGCGGCCGTTTCGCGCGCCCCACCACTCCGCCTCGATGCCCGCGCTCGTTGGCGGCGGCGTTCATGCACGTCCCGGCGAAATTTCGCTCGCGCATCACGGCGTGCTCTTTCTCGATGAACTGCCGGAGTTCCAGCCGCAAGTTCTCGACAGCCTTCGTCAGCCGCTCGAAACCGGCGAGATCGCGGTGTCGCGCGCCAATCATCGCGCCGTCTATCCGGCGCGCTTCCAGCTCGTCGCGGCGATGAATCCTTGCCGCTGCGGTCACGCGATGGACCCCGGCTACGCGTGCAGGCGCCAGCCTAATGAGCGCTGTGTCGCGCAATATCAGGCGAGGCTCTCGGGTCCGCTGCTCGACCGTTTCGATTTGCAGATCGAAGTGCCGGCCGTGACCGCCGCCGATCTCGTGCTGCCGCCGCCGAGTGAAGGTTCGCGGCAGGTCGCGACCCGCGTTGCGCGCGCCCGCGAGATTCAGCGCGCCCGCTATGACGCCCTTTCTCTACCAAGCGTCGCCGCTAACGCCGCCGCGCCCGCGGCTGTCATCGAGCGCGTGGCGAAGCTCGACAGCGCAGGGACCGCGCTGATCCGCGACGCGTCAGAGCGTTTTGGCCTTACCGCGCGTGGATTTCACCGCGTCTTGAAGCTCGCGCGCACGATCGCCGATCTCGACGGCGCCGACTCTGTCGGCAGGCCGCATCTCGCCGAGGCGCTTTCCTATCGCGCGGGGCTTGCATTGGGGCGTCTTGCGGCCTGATATAAGGCGCATGTCCTTAAACCATATTGCGATTTTGGCTGCGGCGCAGCTTGCCCTCCTGCTGCTTGCCGCGTCGATTTTTATTGCCTTGCGCCGGCGTGGCCGAAAACAGATCGAAGCCGAGCTTGAATCGCTGCGAGATGAAATCTGGGAGCTGCGCGCGGCCGCCGCCGCCCGCGACCGAGCAGAGGCTGCAAGCTTAGCGAAGTCCCGCTTTCTGGCCGCAGTCAGCCACGAGTTCCGCACGCCGCTTAATGGCGTTATGGGGCTCGCGCAACTGCTCGCCATGACCAGACTCACTGCCGAACAAGTGAGCTATGTCGAAGCGATCGGAGATTCGAGTCGCTCGCTCTCGCAGCTTATCGACGACATTCTCGATTTCTCAAAGATCGAAGCCGGCAAATTTGAGCTGCGCTGCGAGACCTTTGCGCTGGCGCCCTTCGTTGAAAGCGTCGTCGAATTGCTGGCGCCGCGCGCCATGGCGAAGGGGCTCGAGCTCGCGAGCGTCATCTCGCCTGATGCGCCCCGAGAAATCGTGGGCGATCCCGCCCGCCTTCGGCAGGTGCTCGTCAATCTTATCGGCAATGCAATGAAATTTACCGAGCGCGGCGGCGTCGGCGTGCGCGTCATGCGCGAAGGCGCCAGGCTGCGCTTCGCCGTGCGCGACACCGGGCCTGGCGTGCCGGATGCCGCGCGCGAAGCGATCTTCGAGGAATTCGAACAGGCCGACCCTTCCGAGAACCACCCGCAGGCGGGCGCGGGCCTCGGCCTCGCCATCTCCAGACGCCTCGTCGCCAAGATGGGCGGCGCGCTCGCGCTTGTGGAATCGTCGGACAAGGGATCGGTTTTCGCCTTCACGCTGCCCGCGCCCCCAACAAGCGAAGAACTCGCGCAGGCGCACCTTTCCGGACTTACCGCGCTGATCGTCGCTCAAAGCGTATTTGAGGCGCCCTATCTCGCGGAGAGCATGCAGTATGCCGGCGCGCAGGCGGAGATCGTTGCGGCCGAAGATGCGGCGCGAACGTTGCTGGGTCGCTGCGAGAAACCCTTCGAAGTTGTCATCGTCGATTGCGCCCTTGGGCCGCATCGGACCGCCGAGCTCGCGAAAATCGCTCGCGCCGCGCATGCGAGACGGTTGTTTCTTCTCTTCTCGCCGCTTGAACGGCGGGCCTTCGGCGAAGACGCTCTGTGCGACTTCGACGGCTGGCTGGTGAAGCCGGTGCGGATCGCATCGCTCATTGCCCGGCTTTCGCAGGAGATCGACAAGGCGCCGGCGCCTGCCAAGGGCGCGCCCTCGCAGGCCCTTGCCGGGGTCAACGCGCTTGTCGCCGAAGACAATGAGATCAACGCGCTCATTCTCACGCGTCACCTCGCCAAGCTTGGCGCGAAGGTGACTCGGGCGGAAAGCGGCGCGCTGGCGCTTGAGCGCGCCCGCGAGGCGATCGAGGGCGCCGGCGCGCCTTACGATGTGATCGTCATGGATCTCTTCATGCCGGATTTCGATGGGCGCGAGGCGAGCCTTCGGATTCGCGAGGCTGAGGCGCGCGCCGGCGCGCCGCGCACGCCCATATTGGTGCTGACGGCGAGCGCGCGCGAGGAAGACGAACGCGCCGCCCGCGCCGCCGGAGTCGACGCTTTTCTCACCAAGCCGGTGGAGTTCTCTTCTCTCGCGGCGACGATCGAAGAGCTGAGACTGGCGTCGCGCAGGGCATAACGAACGCGGCGCTTCTTATCAGCCGCCCTGCGGCGCAATAGCGCCGAAGCGTCCCGATTGATAATCGACGAAGGCCTGACGCAATTCGTCCTGCGTGTTCATCACGAAGGGCCCTTGTTGCGCCACGGGCTCGTCGATCGGTTCGCCGCTCATGATGATGAGCTTCGCGTCATTGTTCGCCTCAAAGACGATTTCTCCGCCTTCCTCGCCGAACACGACGACGTCCGTCGCGCGCGCGATTCTTTCGCCATTGACTTCGACCGTTCCTTCGAGAATCGCGGCAACGATCGTATGCCCCTCGGGGAGCCTAAAGCGGGCGCTCTTTCCAGCGTCGATCCGCACATCCCAAAGATCGATCGGCGTCGCCGTTTGCGCAGGGCCACGATGGCCGTCGAATTCGCCGGCGATGACGCGGACGAGCCCGGCGTCGCCTGGCAGATCGACGCGCGGGATATCCTTGTCGAGGAGGGTCTGATAGCGCGGCGGGCTCATCTTCTCGCGCGCCGGCAGATTGACCCAAAGCTGCACGACCTCGAAGCGTCCGCCTGATTTGGCGAAGCTTTCGGAATGATATTCCTCATGAACGACTCCCGAGGCGGCGCGCATCCATTGCACGTCGCCGGGGCCGATAAGTCCGCCGGCGCCGGTCGAGTCGCGATGCGCGACTTCGCCGTCCAAGACGATCGTCACCGTCTCAAAGCCGCGATGCGGATGAGCGCCGACGCCGCGGCGCTTCGCGGTGGGAGGAAAGTCAAAAGGCCCGGCGTAGTCGAACAGCAGGAAAGGGCTGACACGCTCGCCATGTGCGTGGTGCGAAAAAAGCGAACGTACGGGAAAGCCGTCGCCGACCCAATGCCCGGAGTCGGGAGCGGGATAAACGCCGATGATTTTTCTCATAAGCAATTCTCCTTGCGGCCTATGTGGGCGGCGTCCAGCGAAATGCAAATTGTCGAGCCGTCCTTGACGGACGGCGCTGCAAAATCCACAAGTCGGCGACGCCCGAATGGCGACGATGGCGGCAGGCAAGGATTGTTAGATGGACTGGATCATCCTCTTTATCGGCAGCATCTGCGAAGTCGGCTGGCTCGTCGGGATGAAATATGCGGACGGATTCACGCGTCTCTGGCCTTCGGTCGTCATGCTGTTTTTCATGGCGGCGAGCGTCGGATGCCTGGGCCTTGCGGTAAAAACCATTCCCGCAGGCACGGCTTACGCCGCATGGACTGGCACAAGCATCGCCGCGGCGACACTTGTCGGCGTTTATCTTTTCAACGAACCGACGACCGTGCTGCGGTTAGGCTCGATAGCGCTTATTGTCTTAGGCATTATCGGCCTGCGGCTCGGCGGCGTCGATATGAAATAGCCCCAACCGCTATGTCATTTCCGGCAGGCCGCAGGCCTGACCGGGAATCCAGAGGCGACAGCGTGTCGGGAATGACAGACCGTATCGCGGCCGCACGCCAATCAGAAATAGCTTTCGAGCGTTCCGCGCCGGCGCACGTCGAGCGTCGCGCAGTGGAACGCGCCGCCGAACGCCGCATAGTGCAGGAAAGAGCAGGGGATCGGCTCGTAGCCCCATTTCTCCATCTGCCGCATCATGTTTGTGTGATGCGGATCGACGATGACGCGCTTTTCGTCGATCATCAAAATGTTCATGCTGAGCCATTTGCCGCACATCGAGGTGATCGCGAGAATGCGATCGTTGATCGGATCGGGCTCGGGCGCGACGAGAATGTCCCATTTCTTCAAAATGTCGGGCAGCTCATCCGGATTGATATATTCCGGATTGATGAGTAGTCGGCCCGGCCCTAGAGGCAGGATCGTCGTGTCGATATGCATGGGATTGGGGCAGCGGCTCTTGATCTCGTGAATGCGATAACCATCGCCGAGATGGCGGCGCAGCCAGTCGATTCCCATCGCATTGGTGACGTTGGAGCGGGTCACGAAAATATCGCGGCCGCAGCGGAAGAAGTCGGCGGCGTCGAACACCGGCTCGAATTCGGTGAGGATGTAGCGAATTTCCTCGCCCTTCTCCGGCAATTTGAAATCGGGGTCGAAGAGTTCGTCGGTGAGCTGTGGTTTCGGCGCCGACGTCCAGCGCGCGCCGCGCCGGAAATAGTCTTTGAGGATTTCGCGATAGGAATGCGTCTCGAAATAGCGGCATGGCCAGGCCATCGGCGTTTCAAGAATTTCGTCGCCGAACACCAGCATCGAATCGCGCGGACAGGAATTGCAGAAGCCGCGCGACGACCAGTTCGGCGTCGAGAACTTCGCCTTGTGATTGACGGCGTCCGGCCTGGTCACCGTAATGTCCAGCGATTCGAGCAGAGCAACAAAACCGTCGAGTTCCTGCTGCGCCGGCTCGATCATGAATTTCGGAAAACGGAATCCGGCGGCGAGCGATTGGGCGCGCGCGGCCATGCCGGGGATGTTGCAGGTGACGACCGGATGGTCGGAAGGAATTGTCGAGCCTTCGAGTCGCCCGACGATGATCTCCTCCAACGGATCCCATTCGTTGTGAGAATTGACCGGACATTCCGCGGCAATCGCGGTCCCCATAGATGCATGCATATTCATAATGCGCCCCGGATCGTTTCCAGCGAGAGACTTAGCGCTTGGCGACTGTTCATCAAACCCAACGAAAATGACGACGTTTCTTGAGTTAACCTTGCATCGCGGCGGTCTTACTCGCTTTTTTCTCGATTGAAGCCTTCTTTGGCGGGCGGACTATGTCGCGAAGAACGGGCGCAGTCTACTCCAGGCGCTTCCCAAAGCTTGGGCGACTTGCGTTTTCCCCCGCATTAGGCAATAAACCGCGCTCTACAGAACCGCCCGGCCAGTGATGGGCTGCCGTGGCGGTTCTTTCGCTCGCGCGAATAAGCGCCGATGGACTCGTCCATTTGAGCGCAAACAACACAGGCCACGAGGCCAGGAGAGCAAAATGCCCAAGCTGAAGACGAAATCGGGCGCGAAAAAGCGCTTCAAGATCACCGGCACCGGGAAAGTGGTCTACGCCCAGCAGGGCAAGCGCCACGGCATGATCAAGCGGACGAACAAGCAGATCAGAAATCTGCGCGGCACGAACGTCTTGTTCAAAACTGACGGCGATAACGTCAAGAAATACTTCCTGCCGAACGGCTGATCCCGCAGCAGATTTTTCCGCAAAGGAGTTTCGTCATGGCTCGCGTCAAGCGCGGCGTCACCGCTCACGCCAAGCACAAGAAGACCTTCAAGGCCGCCAAAGGATTCTACGGCCGCCGCAAGAACACGATTCGCGCCGCGAAGGCCGCGGTCGATCGCTCGATGCAATATGCGACTCGCGATCGCAAGGCGAAGAAGCGCGTATTCCGTGCGCTGTGGATTCAGCGGCTCAACGCCGCCGTGCGCGAGTACGGCCTGACCTATTCGCGCTTCATCGATGGGCTCGCCAAGGCGGGCGTCGAGGTCGATCGCAAGGTCCTGTCCGAACTTGCCATCCATCAGCCTGAGGCTTTCAAAGCCATCGTGGCGCAGGCGAAGTCAGCGCTACCGAAGGCCGCCTGAAGGCTGCGGCGTTAATGTAAAGCGCCCGCCGCGCCGCGGGCGCTTTTTCTTTCATACGCGGTCGCAGGGGACGCCGGCTTCGGCTATCGTCTCCTTGGATGCGACGATTCCTGCGACATGTGACGCCGGCCCGCGCGCTCGTCGCGACGCTTGTCATTTTTGCCGGCGCGGCCGTCGCCGACCCCGGCGCCGCGCTCAATCTTTTGGCGCGCGCTCAGTCCTATCGTCTCCTAGACGATATCCCCTACGGCGGTGGGCCCCGCGAAAAGCTCGACGTCTATCTTCCCGATCATGCGGAGGCGCCGAGACCGCTCATCGTCTTCTTTTACGGCGGCCGATGGTCGTCTGGCGAAAGGGCGAACTATCGCTTCGTCGGCGCGGCGCTCGCCGCGCGTGGCGTGATCGCCGTCATTCCCGATTACAGCCTTTATCCGCAAGCCCGCTTTCCGGTTTTTCTCGAAGACGCGGCGCGTGCGCTGCGATGGGCGCGCGACAATGCGGACCGGCTTGGCGCTGAGCGCTCGCGCATATTTCTCATGGGCCATTCGGCGGGCGGACACATCGCGGCGATGCTCGCCTTCGACAAACGCTGGCTCTCCGCCGTCGGCCTCTCGCCGTCGAGCGATCTTGCTGGCCTGATCGGTCTCGCGGGCGCTTATGATTTCGCGATCGACAGCGACGTGCTGCGCGGCGTTTTCGGCGCTCCCGCCAACGCCGCTGCGAGCCAGCCGCTGCGCTATGTCACGCGCGACGCGCCGCCGGCGCTGCTTATTGCCGGCGAGGCCGACACGACGGTCAAGCCGAGAAACACCCGCGCGCTCGCTGCGGCCATAGACGCCGCCGGCGGCGAAGCGCGCACCATATATTATCCCGGCGTTACGCATCGCGAGATCATCGGCGCATTTTCGCCGCTCTTGCATTTTCTTGCGCCGGTCGCTGACGATGTGATGGCGTTCGTCGACGCGAAACGCGCGATGGGGAACGATACGAAAGAGCGGCGCGTCGGCGGCCGCGACGGGGACGCGCAATGAGCGACGCATATGATCTTATCGTCATTGGCGGCGGGCCTGGCGGCTATGTCACCTCGATCGGCCACGAACTTTGACGGCGCCCGCAGTGGGGCGAGCCGGCTCTTGTTGCGCAGGCGCAGGCTGTAATTCGACTGGCGTCGGCGGCGACGGCCATCGTGTCGGCCGGTCCATGACGAATTGGTTGATCGCGCAAATGAACGAACTGAACATGAAGCCGCCATGGCTCATGAGCACATCATCATAGGCGCGCATGTTCCAGAACGGATCGTTAGCGCGGGTGATCGGGAGCATTCCTGCGAGCCTGAAGCCGTGAGTCATCTCGACAGCTGGATTGCGGCCGCTGTCCCCTGGTTGAGCAGGGTCTGGATCCAGCGCCGGGGCCAGCAACTCGCTATCCCACTGAGTGCCGTTCATTTGCTTCCTTCGAGCTCGCGTTAGCCAATCGTGACTGATGGGACAGTTCAAAGACGGATCGGCGGGGATATTTTTGTAGTCAGCCTGGTTAGGCGGCGCCCAACCAATGCTGCGAACCTCATGCGTCGTGCCGAGCTGGCGCGCCGGCATGCGATAAGTATCGACGAGACTCACCGACGATCGCGGCGGATCGAGATGGCCGATCGTGCGCGAAGACTCGATATCCGTATTCTGGAAGGGAAGATCGCTCACGAATTCTCCCATCCTCCGCCAAAAGTTCTGCGCCCGCTGCTCCAATCGATTTGCGGGCATCCCAAAGCTTTCGCAGGCTGCGCGCCAATCTCGCGCGACGCCGGCGATCATCGCGCCGAGAGGTCGGAAGTCGCCGCGAAAAAGCGGGAAGGCAAGATAGGTCGCGAAGTCCGATTTTATGCCGATCTTCTTTTTCCGATCGATATCTTCCACTGCTTGGTCGAGCTTAAACGGCGTTCTCAGCGCCCCGCAAGCGCGGTCGGGGCTTAGCGTCTCATCATGGAAGATGAATTCCTCCGGCTTTTTGGTCTCCAGGAACTGCTGGTATCTCGTGCAAACCTCGTCGGGCGAAGCCACATCCTGGCCAAGCAAACTCAATTTGTCGTGCATGGCTATGGCGCAGTCTTCCGGCCGGATCCCTCCGGGAGGCCAGGAAAAGGCGGAGGTGACAGAAATCACGACAGGACTTTGGTGAGCCGGAAAAAAGCGGTGGCCCGCCATGAGGTCCCCATCGCCTTCAAAGAAGGCGATCCTCTCCCAGACTGCGCGCTGAACGTCAGTCCATTTGGAGGCTTCGGCGGCCGGGTTAATCAGCGCCACCAGATCGCCGAGCGGCGGATAAAAATAGGCGTTGTCGCCTGGATGGTTGCGGACGGCTTTGATCAGAGAGTCTTTCAAAGCCGTGGCCAGCATGTTGCCGC
>VGDT01000011.1 GCA_016869595.1 Alphaproteobacteria bacterium | reverse complement strand
TGGCATAAACCGCGTCGGCGCCGCGAGACGGGTGGGCGCTATGCGCATAATCGGAAGCGCCGCCGCCCTGCGCGGATTCGCCCGGATGTAGCGGATAGGCCCCTTGTGTCGCGCCGCCCTTCGAGTGACGCGAAACGAGTTCGTCGCCACGCAAGTTTCCGCCGGTCTGCTGCGGCGAAAAAGGATCAGGATGGCCATAGCCTGCGCCGGTGGAAGGCGCGGGCGTTTCATATCGCAAGGGCTCTACAAGTCCCGGCGCCGGCGCTGCTGGAAGAAAATAATAGTCGCTTGGTTGAGCGACGGCGTCGTTCTCGACCAACGAGAACTCCTGCGCGAGGCGGCGAGTCGGCTCGCTGTAATCCAATTCACTGGGAATCGATGATGTCGCGCCGCCGAGCGAAGCGCCCGGCTGCGGAATATCGGCAAGTCCCAGCGGGCGCGTTGACGAATGCAACGTCTGCGGCGCCGAGGGCGCCGGAATGTTTGGGGTCGGGATAACAGAAGGAATCGTCGTCGGCGGAAAATCGACCGGACCGAATGGCGTGCGCGCAGGCGTATACGGAGCAACGGATGTGGTGACTGATGGCGCGGGGATGTCGGTCAAACTCGGCGTCACGGCTGGAATGGACGGCAAGGCGCCGGCAAGCGCCGGCGCGCCCGATTGCTGCGTCACGGCGCCATTTGTCGGCAAAGTCGCATTGGGCAGCGCGCCAAAGAAGGCGTTCGCCATTTGCGCGATGATCTGCGCGTCTGGCGCAGCGGCGTCATGATGCGCGAACGCGTCCTCGGACGGCAGGCCGTCCACGGGGAGTTCGACAAATTGCGGCGTCTGCGGCGCAGTCGGCATGTGTTGCAAAACCTCAAGAGAATGAAAGGATCGGCGCGTTCAACGCCGATCCTGCATGGGCTCACTCATATTCGTCGGGATATTTGTGATATTTGCCGACATCGACGTCTTCGAGCACGCCGAGCGCGTCATGCGTCAGCACGGCCGCGGAGCAGTAGAGCGAGATCAGATACGACGCGATCGCCTTGCGATTGATTCCCATGAAGCGCACCGACAGGCTCGGCGCAACTTCTCCGGGAACGCCCGGCTGGAATAGACCGACGACGCCCTGTTTCTTCTCGCCCGTGCGCAACAGCAGAATATTCGTCTTTCCTGCTTCATCGATATAAAGTTTGTCGCTTGGCACGAGCGGCAGGCCGCGCCAGGTGACGAAGGGCGAGCCAAACAGCGTCACGGTCGGCGGCGGCACGCCGCGGCGCGTGCATTCGCGCCCAAATGAGGCGATGGCGCGCGGATGGGCGAGAAAGAAGGCGGGCTCCTTCCAGACCTTCGCAATGAGTTCGTCGAGATCGTCAGGCTGCGGCGCGCCCGTGCGCGTGCTGATCTTCATCGACGGATGCGCATTGGCGAGGAAGCCGTATTCGGCGTTGTTGATGAGTTCGGATTCCTGCTTCTCCTTCACCTTCTCGGTGAGGAGCCGCACCTGCTCCTGAATCTG
Source organism: Alphaproteobacteria bacterium (assembly GCA_016869595.1). Lineage (GTDB taxonomy): Bacteria > Pseudomonadota > Alphaproteobacteria > Rhizobiales > Beijerinckiaceae > Methylocystis. The sequence goes on along the minus strand of VGDT01000011.1, from coordinate 68,794 downwards.
ATCGTAAGGATGGTTGTAGAGGTCCGAGACGCGCGTCTGTACGTCGAGGATCGTCGTCACCGCATTCATCGAATATTCGCGCGGCGCATCCTCGTAATCGACAAAAGTCTCCGGCAGGTCGGCGTCGCGGTCGCGCGCGGGGCTGCACTGCACGTCAGCGTCGCTGAGCGCCGTCGCCTCCTTCACCCGGTTGAGGCGATAGATGCCCGCTTCGACCGGCACCCAGGGCAGAAACGACACCAGCCAGCGGGGCGTGATGCCCGACCACTGGGGACGCGTCTTCGTCGCATTGGCGAGCTGGCGGGCCGCCGACTCACTTAAGGTTCGGCGAACTTCAGGTTCTGTGGTCATAAATCATTGTCCCTCAAGAAGATTGAGCATGGGGACCGCATGACTTCGGCCCCCGCCAACCAGAAACTATACTTTGTCGATAGACTATACCTATTTTATGGTCAAGTGAGGGTTGAGCTCCGCTCCCTTGAAAAGAAAGCAATCGACGATGCTGCTCGAGACTTTTTCAAAGGACCATGACATCGACGCGATCGTTTCCGCCTTGAGCGCGCTGCGCCGCGCGTCTCAGGCGCAGCGGTATGGAAATGGCGCGCCGCCGCAGTTGCCGTCGAAATTCGTCATGGCGTCTATCGTCGACGGGATCACCGCCGTGCTTTATCCCCGGCATTACGGACCGCCGGAACTGCCCTTCGACACCGCCGACGAATTCATCGCGTCGACGCTAAAGACCTGCCTTGCGGGGCTGCGCGAACAGGTGAGGCGCGAATTCGCGCTTTTTCCGAGTCATGCGGCGCCAGAAGAGCGCCGCCCAACGGACGTCGTCGACGCCTTCGCGCGCGCGATTCCGCGGGTGCGCTTACTGCTCGACGCCGACATTCGCGCGGCTTACGTCGGCGATCCGGCCGCAAAAAGTCTCGACGAGATTATTTTCTGCTATCCCGGCGTCGCCGCTTTGATCAAACATCGGCTGGCGCATGAGCTCTATCGGCTCGGCGTTCCAATGCTTGCGCGCATCATCGCGGAAATCGCGCATTCCCAGACGGGAATCGACATTCATCCGGGCGCCGAGATCGACCAGGGCTTCTTCATCGATCACGGCACCGGCGTCGTCATCGGCGAGACGGCGCGCATCGGCAGAAATGTGCGGCTTTATCAAGCGGTGACGCTCGGCGCGAAACGATTCGATATCGACGAAAACGGCGCGCTTGAAAAAGGCAAGCCGCGGCACCCGATTCTCGAAGACGACGTGGTGATCTACGCCGGAGCGACGGTGCTCGGCCGCATCACTATCGGCCGTGGATCGACGATCGGCGGCAACGTCTGGCTCACGCACAGCGTGCCGCCTGGCAGCAACATCACTCAGGCGAAAGCGCGCATAGAACTCTTCGACCACGGCGCCGGAATTTGATCGGCGCGGAGCCAGGGTAATCGAGACAAAGCGGGCCGGCCTTCCGGCCCGCTTCTCGTTTCAGCCTTACGCCGTCGCCTCGGCGCAGCCCTTCGCCATCGCTTCGCGTCCCGCCGCCATGATCTCTTCCGGCGTCAAATCGCGCACATGGGTCGCGATGGACCAAACATGGCCGAAGGGATCGACGACCTGGCCGTAGCGGTCTCCCCAGAACATGTCGGCGACCGGCATTTTCGCCGTCGCGCCGGCGGCGACAGCGCACGCGTAAACCTCGTCGACATTGTCGACCATGAGATGAATCGTGACTGGCGAGCCTTTGAGCGTCTTCGGCCCCAGCGCGCCCCATTCCGGCATTTCGTCGACAAGCATCACCGAGGAGTCGCCGATCCTCACCGACGCATGCATCAGTCTTCCATCAGGGCCCGGCATGCGGAACATCTCCTCGGCGCCGAAGGCTTTCTTATAAAATTCGATCGCGTCGGACGCGCCGGCGCAGATGAGATGCGGCGTGATCGAGCGCATGCATCGCTGATTTTGCTCAACATTGGCGTTCATGCTTTAGCCTTTCCTTCGGTTTGTGTTTCAGCCCCTAATTTGCGCAGCGTTTTGCGAAGCTTTTGCCCTTCGCTTTGCGACAATTCGACGTCGAGCGCGGCATGTTCACGCTGCCAGATCGGCAGCGCGGCGGCGAGCAGATCGCTGCCCGCGCCAGTCAGAAAGAGTCTGCGCGCGCGGCGGTCCTCTTCATCAAGGCGCGTTTTGACGAGCCCGCGCCGCTCCAAGGATTTCAGCGCCGCGGTAAGCGTCGTGCGATCCATGGCGAGCGCATCCGCAAGACGTCCCAGAGTGGGCGCCTGCGGCGCATTCAGCGACATCATCAACGAGAACTGGCCGTTAGTGAGTCCAAGCGGCGCGAAGGCGCGATCGAAGCGCCGCGCCAGCCTGCGCGCCGCGCGTTGTGTGGCCAGGCAGAGACAACAGTCGCGAACCTCATGAACGACCTCGATCGGCAGCTTCTTTGACATGGCGCAATTATGTTGATATCAACATTTGTTCGTCTTGTCCAGCTTATCGTTTGAGGCGCACGAGTCGCGGGATGTCATTCCCGACAGGCCGCAGGCCTGATCGGGAATCCAGAGTCACAACAAGCATGTTGAATGAAGCTCTGGATTCCCGATCGCGCGCAAAGCGCGCGTCGGGAATGACAGCGGCGAACCAATCGCAAGGAGCAGCCATGAATCCGAAAGTCAGAACCTGTCTCGCCTTCAAGGATCAAGCCGAAGAAGCGGCGCGCTTCTATGTCTCGATCATTTCCAATTCCGCGTTCGAAAGCGCCTTCCGCCGCGAGCCGAACGGGCCGGCGCTGCTCGTCTCCTTCACCCTCGCCGGGACGCCCTATCAGGCGCTCAACATGGGCCGCGAGACGATCCACAATGAAAACTGTTCGATCTCGGTGATGACCAAGGATCAGCGCGAGACCGACGAGATTTGGGAGAAGCTCCTTGCCGGCGGCGGCGCCGAGATCCAATGCAGCTGGCTGAAGGACCGTTTCGGAATCCATTGGCAGATCGTGCCGGAGGCCCTGCCGCGAATGCTCATGGACGAAGATCACGACGCCGCCGAGCGCGCCTTTCAGGCGATGCTGGGCATGGTGAAAATCGACGTCGCCGCGCTCGAAAAAGCGTTTGCGGGGCGATAGCCCGCGCGACGCATCTGTGTTCCATCGCACATCTCGCGATTTTTCCTTCGGGCTAGCGTCTCCCGCTTGGGCTCGTAAGAGCAATCCGAGGAGATGAAGATGATCGAACGCAAGTTCGCCGCAGCGCTTCTGCTGAGCGCGCTGCTTCCTGTCGCCGCGCAAGCGGAAGATTTTTCGACGTCGGCGCTAAATCCTGCGGCGCTGCCGACAAATGGCGTCGTTACTGGAAACTATCCGACCGGCGGCGGACAGGCGAATTACTATTTCGCCGTCGATCTCAAGCCAGGCGCGCTCGCAAGTCAGATTTCGGCGCAGGGCGGCGGCAAATATAAGACGCTCACGCTCGCTCTGCTCGACGGCGTCGGCGCCAAGCTCGATTCTTTTTACATCACGGCGAGCGACGACGGCAGAGAAGCGACGCATGTGTTTTCGATCGACTCAGGCGGCCGCTATATCATCCGCGTGACGCCGGAAGGCCCTGAGGCAAGCGCTTTCCGCGTCGCGCTCGGCGGCTCCGCTCTGCCAAGCCGGCAACCCGCAGAGACCGGCGCCGGCAATTCAAAATCATTTCTCGATCCAACGCCGATTCCGGCAGATGGCGTCGTCAGCGGCAAATTTCCGGGCGGCGCGACCTCGTCCTATTATTATTTCGCTGGCGATTTGAAAGCCGGGCAGCTGATGACGCAGATCACGCTCACTGGCCGCCCGGGCGCGATGAAATGGGCGTCGCTGGAGTTGCTCAACGATCAGGGACGCGTTGATCAGGAGTATCATCTGTCGCGCACCGACGCGAGCGCCGACGCGACGAGGAACTTCGCCATCGACCGCTCAGGCAGGCATGTCTTGCGTCTCACCATGCAAGGCGTCGAGACGAACGCCTATAAGATCGAATTCGGCGGCGACGCCCTGGCGGCGAAGTGAGCGCCGCCATGCGTAAACTCATCGCTTCGATCGCGGCGCTCGGCGTCGCCGGCTCGCTCTCGGCTGCTTTGGCGGAAGAGCTCTCCACCTCCATCATGCGGCCCACGGTTCCAACCGGCGCGATCTCTGGCAGTCTGCCCGGCGCCAACGGCCCGCGCTCCTATTATGTCGCGCTCAACCTCGCGCCGGGCGATCTCTTGACGCAGCTGCTGATCGCCGGGCGCGAAAAGGGCGAGCGTCGGTTGACGCTGGAGCTGCTCGACGCGTCGGGCGCGGTCGCGGCGTCGACCTTCGTGCGCGCGGCGTCTGGCGCGAAGGACGAAACGACGAAAAGCTTTCCGATCGATTCGACCGGACGCCGCATCCTTCGCGTCACCGTCGAAGGCGAAGAGACCGGCGCCTTTTGCGTATTGATGGGGGGCTCGGCCTTCCCTTCCGCGAAAGACCAAGTCTGTCCGGCGATGGCGGGCGTAAAGGCCGCTTCGTCCGAGCCGCCACAGAAAACGGTCGAGGTCATCACGTCGAAATGCGAGGAGCGTCTGCGCGTCGGATCGGACTTTCTCTTCGATTTCGACCGCGCGGATTTACGGGCTGAAGCGGCCCCTGCGCTCGCTGAACTTCAGCAACGGGTGACGGCCGCTGGAAAAAAGGCGACGATCGAAGGCCATACCGACTCTGTGGGCTCCGACGGCTACAATCAGAAGCTCAGCGAACGCCGCGCCTCGGCGGTCCGCAATGCGCTCGTCGGCCGTGGCCTTTCGCCCGACATTCTCGCGACTCAGGGCTATGGCGAGAGCAAACCTGTCGCGCCGAACCAGAACGCCGATGGCTCCGACGATCCGCAAGGACGCGCGAAGAATCGTCGCGTCGAGGTCGTCATCAATACATGCGGACGAAGCTGATCAATCGCTGATGAATAGCGCCGCCGCCCTTGCGTGGCGGCGCTCGACGCAGCTGGGCGCGCCCGATTAAGCCGAGCGCGCCAGCGGATGGGCAACGTCGCCTTTAGCAGCGACGGCGTTCCATTCCTTCTCCCAGAAATCGGCGACGCCGAAGCGCGCAATGACGTCGCCCTTTTCGTCGAGGACGATCACCTCGTCGAAATCGACGACGTCGAGCGCCTTCGGGCTGCTCAATTCCATTTCGAAAAAGCGGCTGACCTCGGCGATGACGCTGGCGGCGTCGGACGACTCGCGCTCATATTCGCGCAGCGGCTTCAGCTTGACATGTCCGCCTTCGGTCTCAATGAATTTGACTTCACGAACGCGATAAATGGCCATTTTCTTACCCTCGCTAGCGCTGGGGCACATGAGAAAGAAATTGGTTGCGCCAGCGGCGCGTCAAGGGGAGCAGCACGACCTTCGCTGTCATTCGACGTGGCGAGCGAGCCTGTCTTTCTGACGCGCGCGAATCACGCAAGCGCCTTTGCGCTGCGGCCAAGCGACAGCCGGGGCGTCCCGGACCGCTCGCCCCCGCGCCTCACGGCGGCGGGAAATTTTCGCGCGCCCGCTTTTGGCCGCGCTGTCCTCAGCGCGCTTCCGCCACCACCATGGCGACGTCGTCCGTCGCTGGCGCTCCGCCGCGGAAAGCGCGCACATCGACGAGCACCGCCTTGATGAGCGCTTCGGGCGGCAGATCGCGATACTGCCTGAAGGCGTTGCAGAGGCGTTCCAACCCGAAGAATTCGCCCTGGCGATTTTGCGTCTCGGTGATTCCGTCGGTGTAGAGCATGAGCTTGTCGCCCGGCGCGAGTTCGATGCTGCGCTCCTCGAAAAAGACCTCGCGCTTGACGCCAAGCACCAGACCATCGGCGTCAAGCTGCGCGCAGTCCGAATGCCCCGCGCGCAACAGCAGCGGCGGATTTTGGCCGGCGTTGCCGTATTGCAGCAGTCGCCTCTGCGGCAGGAAGCGGCAATAGAACATCGTGATGAAGATATCGGCCGCACACAGATCCTCATGCAGCAGCGCATTGAGATCACGCAGCAGTTCGGCCGGGCCGCTCAAGCCGTTGTTCGGCCGCCGCGTCTCGGCGCGCAAAGTGCTGCGCACTTCCGTCATGATCAGCGCGGCGCCGACGCTATGGCCGGAAACGTCGGCGATGACGATATCCGCGACGCCGGCATTCTCGAAATAGTCGAAATAGTCGCCGCCGACATGCGTCGCCGGCACGCAAATTCCGGCGATCTCCATGTGCGGCGTGCGCAGCGGCGCGCTCGGCAACAGCGACAGCTGAATGTGTTTGGCGATTTCGAGTTCGTGACGACTCTCTTCGACTCGGCGCCGATCGGAAATGTCGGCGTGAACGCTGACGAAATGAGTGATTCGTCCCGCCTCATTGGCGACCGGCGAGATGAGCAGTTCGTCCCAGAAGGGGGAGCCGTCCTTGCGGTAGAATTTCACCGTCACCTGACAGCTTTGCCGTTCAGCGATGGCGACGCGGATTTCTTCGAGCGCCGCGAGATTGGTCTCCGGCCCCTGCAGCAGATGCATGCTGTGCCCGAGCAGCTCCTCGCGCGCGAAGCCGGTGATCCGGCTCAGCGCCGGATTGACGTAAATGTTCGGAACGCCCGGTGCCTGCGCATCCCAAATGGCGATGCCGATGGGGACGGATTCGATGGCGCGGTTGCGCACGCGCAGCTCGTCCTCGAACTTTTTGCGCGCTGTCATGTCGTGGTCGACGCCGCGCCATTTGATGAGTCGGCCGCCCTCGTCGAACACGGGCGCGCCGGTCGACTCGGTGTAGACGTCGCCGCCGCTCTTATGGCGGTAGTGATTCACGACCCGGTGGAACGGCCGGCGCGAGGCGATGGGGCTCCGCCCCCTGTTCGCGACCGCGTCGCTTGCAGGCTCCTTAGCGAAGAGATCAAGATAGCTCTTGCCGAGGACCTCCTGGGGCGTCATCCCCAACACGTCCTCAACCGCGCTGCTGCTAAAGGTATAGCGGCCGTCTTTATCCTGCTCCCAAAGCCATTCGCCGGCCATGTCGGCGATCTGCCGGAAGCGCTGTTCGCTCTCAAACAGCGCCTCCTTGTCGCGCTTTTGTTCGGTGATGTCCTGTTGGATCGCGAGGTAATGGGTGATCTCGCCATTCGCGTCGCGAAGGGGCGAGATGATTTCCGAGGCCCAATAAAGCTTGCCGTCCTTTCTGCGGTCCTGAATCTGTCCGCGCCATTCGACGCCGGCGTGAATGCTTTCCCAAAGGCGCCGATATTGGTCGTTCTCGGTCCGCTTCGATTGCAGCATGCGCGGGTTTTGGCCGATGAGTTCATGCGGCGGATAACCGGTAAGGGTTGCGAAACGGCTATTCACATACTCAATTTCGCCATCCTTATTGGTGATCATCACCGCGATCGGACTTTGGTCGACGGCGGCGGAAAGCGTCAGCAGCTGATCCTCGGCGCGTTTAAGCCGGGTCAGATTATAGGTCACGCCGACGAAATAGCGCGTTCCCTTGAGCCAGATCTCGCCGATCGACAGATACATCGGAAAGGTTGTGCCGTTCTTTCGCCGCCCCACGACCTCGCGGCCGATGCCGATGATCTTTTTGACCCCGGTTTCCCTATAGGCGGCGAGATAGCTGTCATGCGCCTCGCGATAAGGCGAAGGCATTAATATTTTGACGTTCTTTCCGAGCGCTTCGTCGGCGCGGTAGCCAAAGAGCCTCTCCGCGCCTTTGGTGAACATCAATATGTCGCCGGCCTCGTTGATCACCACGAGACCGCCGACCATGCCGCCGAAGATTGTTTCGAGCTTTTCCTTGATGTCTTCGAGCGCGTCCGTCTCGCTCAGCCCTTCGCCAATCGGGCGCAGTTTGAGCAATGAGCCGCCGCCGCCAGCAAGCGGATCGATCTCGCAGCGCACGTCGATCATCGTTTTATCCTTGCGTCGAATGCGCAAGGACAGCCGCTCGCGGGCATGCGTCGGCCACGAAGGTTCGCCGTTACCGTCGTCGTGCGCGACAAGCTGTGAAAAGAACGAGCGGCCGCGAAGCTCGCTCTCGAAATAGCCTGTCAGACGCTCGGCGGCGTGGTTCATAGATCGTAAGGCGCCTGAGGACTCCAGCACGCAAAGCGCCTCATCGAAAGCGTCGAGAATGGCGCGATCTGCGGCGAGCGTTTCCATCTCGCTACGAAGCTCCTGCTTGCGCCGAGATGCGCCGGCCGCTTCGCGCTCCCTTCGCGCGCTTGCCGGAATGGTTGCGGTAGGCGGCGTCGCATGCGTCGACAAGTGCGTTCAACTCGGCGACGAAGGCCGCGATAGGCGTCAGCGTCGTAAAGGGCGCGGCTTCGAGTTTGAACGCCAGCCGCTCAAGCCCAGCAAGACGAAATTCAAGGCCAACGTTACGGAACAATGTTCGAGCGTCGCTGACCCCGTTGAGTAATTGCATGGACGCAATGCGCGCAGACGCATCCCTCATCCGCGCATCAAGCGCGGACTGCAGCTGCTGCTCCCAGCGGTCTCTTGGCTTCACATCCTCTAAAAAGGCAGTGAGCTTCTGCAGTCCGAAAAGATTCGCGGCCTGATCGAAATAAGTGCCGGCCACGCGCATGTCCTCTCCAGACTCGCGGGTTAGCGCGACAAGGAACGGAAAATTTCCCAGCCGATCGAAATAGGGCTCCCCCAGGGACTGCTCGCGCGCGGGTTCGCCCGCCTCAACGCGCTCACGATAGTTACTTAGATCGGAACGCCACCGCTCGATCTCCTCATCGTCTGGACTCAGGCGATATCCGCGCCGCATAGCCCAGTGACACATATAGGCCAAAGCGTCTTGGAGTTGGAGGAACAGACCATATTCGCGCGCAGCCTCTAAATCATTCCGTGCGCGAAAGGCTGCACGCCATCTATCACCCTCAAAAATTTCATCAAAGGAGAGATAGAGTTTCGCTGCGTAGCTCAGTAGGGTGGGAACCAATCCCTCGCCGAGCAGAAGAAAACGCACGCCGGCCTCATCGATCACCTTGTTGCATATCACCGTGACGGCAATTTCCCGCGCGAGCGAATGGCTTCTGATCTGCTCTGGAAAATGTGACCGCACATACTCAGGAAAATAGCTGGCGAGAAAATCATTGGCCCAGGATCCTTGCAGGAAGGATTCGTCTTCGAGCAGCCTCTGCTTCAGCGCGAGCTTCGAACTCGCCATGAGCAAAGCCAGTTCCGGCCGCGTCAATTCCTTCGTCTCGCGGGCAGATACATCCTTGCGCGTGGGAAACGCTTCTGCCGACGCATTGATATAGCCGGCGTTCTCCAGTTGCTCGGCAAGATCCATAAATGGATCCAAATTGGCGCGACAGCGCACGCGATCCAACGATAGGCAAAGACTCTGTTGGTCATTGTCCTGCAATACGGACGCACAAACTTCCTCGGTCAGAGATTCGAGAAGACCGTTGGCGTCATTAAGTTTTGGCGCGTTTTCATCCGGTGGCGCACGCAGCAATGTTTTCAAATTCACCTCGTGATCGGAGAGATCGACGCCAGCCGAATTGTCGACCGCATCAGTGTTGATGCGGCCGCCCTTCAACGCATATTCGATGCGCGCCCGCTGGGTGAACGCGAGATTAGCGCCCTCTCCGACGACTTTCGCGCGAAGCTGCAGCGCATCAACGCGAGCGTCATCGTTGACGCGATCGCCGACGCTCTCATTCGTCTCCGAACTCGCCTTGACGTAAGTGCCAACGCCGCCCATCCACAAAAGGTCAACGGGCGCCGTTAAAAGCCAGCGAACAAGCGCTTCGCCATCCGTCGTGCTGTGGCGCACGCCGAGCCAGGCCCGCACCTCTGGACTTAGCGAAATATCCTTGGCGTCGCGCCGATAAACGCCTCCGCCTTGCGAGATTAACGCTGGGTTGTAGTCGCGCCACGTCGACTGCGGCAATTCAAACAGACGGCGCCGCTCGCCGAAGGACGCCAGCGGATCAGGGTTTGGATCCAGAAAAATGTACTGACCGTCAAACGCGCCAAGCAACCTGATGTTTCGCGTATACAACATTCCATTGCCGAAGACGTCGCCATCCATAGAGCCGACGCCGACCACGGTAAATGGCCCGGCATCTATGTTGCGACCGAGTTCGCGAAAGTGGCGCCTGACGCAGACCCAAGCGCCGCGCGCAGTAATGCCCAACCGCTTGTGGTGATAGCCATGCGCGCCGCCACTGGCGAAGGCGTCGCCGAGCCAAAAGCCGTAGGATTGGGATATTTGGTTGGCGATGTCAGCCCAGGTGGCCGTGCCCTTGTCGGCCGCGACGACGAGATAAGGATCGGCGTCATCGTAAGCAACGAGCTCGGGGGGCCGAACGATTTTTGTATGCTTCAAATTGTCGGTGAGATCGAGAAGACCGTGCAGAAACTGGCAATAGGCCTCTTTGCCCAGTCGCTGTCGCTGCGCCGCGTCCGCATAAGATAGTTTCAGAACAAAGCCGCCCTTTGCGCCCTGCGGCACAATGAGAGCGTTCTTGATCATCTGCGTTTGCATCAATGCGAGTATTTCGCTGCGAAAGTCCTCTGGTCTGTCCGACCAGCGAACGCCGCCGCGCGCAACCTTCGCGCCGCGCAGATGTATCCCTTCCATCGACGGGGAGTGAACATAGATTTCCGCCATGGGTTTTGGCGGCGGCATGTTGAATACGCCCAGACTACTGATTTTTAGAGCAATGAAGTTGCGCGCCCAATCGCCGGAAAAATAGAAGTTTGTGCGCACCGTCGCGTCAATGAGATTGAAGAGGTCGCGCAGAATGCGATCGTCGCTGCTATCGACAACCTTATCCAGAACGTCGACGAGCTGCGCCCTGATGGGCGTAAGGACGTCGAGCTCGGTCTGGAACGAGTCGCGCCCACCCCGATCCGGGGTAAACCGCGCTTCAAAATAGCGGTATAGAAGTTCGACGGACGCCGGACTGCGCAACAGCGCGCGATAGATGCGGGCCCGCTCGACCCGCACGCCGAGCTGCTGATAGTAGTTACAGTAGGCGCGAAAGAGATCAATTTGACGCCAATCGAGCTGAGCGCCCAACACCAGACCGTTCAGTGCGTCGCTCTCAACCTTTGCTGAGAGGGTTGCTTTGAGCGCCTCCAACAGTCGAGCGCGAGACCGCGCCATGCTCGCCATGCTCGACGTTGCGGGTTCAACGATGAAACTTCGTATGAACCAAGCCCCTACTCTGAGATTGAGTTTAAAAAGTAATTGATCCGCCACCCGCAGTCCCATGTTCTGCAGCATCGGCAGGAGTTCGTCGAGTGCGCGCTCCTTCCCGCCAATCAATCGAATTTCGTAGGCGGCTTCGCCGGCCCGCGGGCCACGCAGCGGGCGAAGCTCAACGATCTCGCGCTCGTCGTCTTCGTTAAGCGCAATGAGTGCGATATCGCGAGCGGCCCGAGCAGCGGGAACGAGATAGCGATAGGGTTTCGGCAGCGCGCGAAGCATGTCAGTGGGCAATTCAAACCCTACTCGGCGACTCGCGCGACGCAGAAAGCGATCCGCCGCCGCATCCCAATCGGCGGGGCGAGGTATCTCAGGCGCCAATATTTCCGGAGTGTGCAGCACGGGAGGCAATCGGCTAAGCGATTTTCTTGCGCATCTCGAGCACATTCCCCGAATCCGTCTTGCGATATTGGACAGAGTCCATCACGGAACGGATGAAGAATATACCGCGGCCGCGTTCGCGAAGCTCGTCGAAGTCAGGCGTCGGCACAGCAGCGAGATCGAAGCCTCTGCCATGGTCGAAAACACGTACAGAAAGATAGGCGTCTTCGACGGAAAGGCAGATTCGGACCGAGTCCTTCGCATTCACTGCGGAACTATATTGAATCGCGTTGGCGACAGCCTCAGTCAGCGCAAGATTTAAATGGTAAGCGAGAGTGTCGCGTTTATCCTCCTGAACGTCTAATTCCTTGGCGAGTTGCTCGGCGATCGCGCCAACAAAACGCAGATATCGCGTTTGATTGGGAACGACGATGTCCAGATTGACCACCGTCTCGCACATTTCGATCACCGCCCCTCCCCATTCAGGCGCTCAGCGCCAGCTGCAGGCTTGGATAAATGTCGAAAACTCTGTGCAACCTCGTCAGCTCAAACATCGACTTTACGCGCGGCTGTAAACCAGCCAAAGCAAACCCGCTGGAGCGCAAATTTGCGTTCTTATAGCCGGAGAGCAGAGCGCCCAGACCCGAGCTGTCGATGAACTGCACTCTCGCAAGGTCGATCACCACGTTTTGCGCGCCGCCTTCGAGCGTTTTCAGAACTACATTCTTGAGGTCGCCGGAGTTGTGGGCATCGATACGGTCTTCCTGGACGCTCAAAACCGTCCGGTCGTCTCGCACTTCTTTGACTACTCTCATTGTCAAGCCTCAGCTCGATTTCGGACCATAAAAGATGACTGAGTAAATATGTCTACACCGCCGCATTTAACAGGGCCTACCGTGACGCTTCCGCTTTTAGCCGCGCCGGCGCCCCTTCAACCAAAGCTTGCGTCAGATCGGCGATCAGATCATCTGGATGTTCAATGCCAATCGAGGCGCGAACAAGCGCCGGCGTGATCCCGATCTCCTGGCGAGCCTCTTCGGTCAGTCCCGAATGCACTGTCGTCGCCGGGTGGCAAATCAGGGATTCGGTGCCGCCCAGGCTGACGGCGAGTTTGAAAATCTGCAGTCGATTGAGAAAGGCGAAGGCTTCGGCCTGTCCGCCGAAAAGCTCAAAGGAGAAGGTTGAGCCAGCCGAAGTCGACTGGCGCTCCATCAACAAGCGCTGAGGATGACCGGGCGGAAGCAGCGGAGGGTAGTGAACACACGCCACTCTTGGATGGCCCGCGAGAAAATTCGCGATGATCCCGGCGTTCTCCGCAGCCCGGTTCATGCGCAAGGACAGGGTCTCCAGCGAGCGGCCGAGCATCCAGCAGGAATGCGCGTCTAGCTGTGTGCCGATGGCGCTGCGCATCGCCCGAATTATTTTGAGATGCGCGCAAGAGCCGACGACGGCGCCGCCGATGAGATCGCTGTGTCCGCCAACATATTTAGTGAGCGAATAGAGCGACAGATCGGCGCCGTGCCGCAGCGGGGATTGAAAGACGGGACCCAGAAGCGTGTTGTCGCAGCAAATGATCGGCTCGGAACCTTGCCTCGTCGCAATCTCATCGCTCATTCGCTTCACAAGCGCGATATCAACGAGGCTGTTCATCGGATTGGACGGCGTCTCGATAAAGATCAGCGCGATGCGCCCGATGTCCATCGCGCGCTTTGCAGCCGCTCGGATGTTTTCTTCATCGAGCCCGTCGGTGAAGCCGACTCCGGTTATTCCGAAGGGCGCCAGAGTTTTATCAATGAGAACTTCCGTTCCCCCGTAGAGCGGACGACTGCGTAAAATCGTTTCTCCCGGACGCACGAATGCGAGAATCGTCGTGACGATGGCCGACATGCCCGAGGAAAAGACGAGACCGCACTCCGCATGCTCGTAGATCGCCAGACGGTCCTCGACGATCTCTAAATTGGGATGATTAAAGCGCGAATAGACGAGACCGGTTTCTTCGCCTTCGGGCGGCGCACGACGGCCGGCCATATAGTCGAAGAAGTCGCGCCCGTCTTCCGCCGTTCGAAACACGAAAGTCGACGTCAGAAATACGGGCGGCTTGACCGACCCTTCAGACAGCGCCGGGTCGTAGCCGTAGCCCAGCATCAGCGTTTCCGGCTGAAGCACGCGGTTGCCGATGCTGGCCTTATGATAACGCGCGCTATCCATTGCCACGTCCTTGACTCTCCCTGGGAGCGACCAGGCGGCGCCGCCACAGTAGAAATAGAGCGCTGAAGCTCAGTTGCTCGCAGCCGAGGCTTTTGACTCCGCCATCTCGGCCAGCGTCTCCAGGGCGGCGTCGATGTCGGCGGCCGTATGGTCCGCGCTGATCTGGAAGCGAATTTCCTCGTCCCCCTTTGGCACGACGGGATAGGTCAGGCCGGTCACTAAAACGCCTCGGCGGCGCAGATGGGCGACGATCGCCAATGTGCGAGCGCTGTCGCGCGTGACCAGAGGCACGACCGGATGCTCCCCGGGCAGCGTCTCGAAGCCGAGTCTGATCAGCCCCGCCTTGAAGCGCGCGGTCATCGCCCGCAGATGCTCAAGCAAAGACAGGCCCTGAGAGCTGTCTAGAACATTGATCGCTTGGTGCGCCGCGGCGGCCTCGGCTGGCGTGATCGGATTAGAGTAGACGTAAAAGGGCGAGCGCTCGCGCAAGTAGCGAATGAGGATTTCGTCGCCTACCACATAGCCGCCGTTGACGCCGAAGGCCTTGCCAAGCGTCGCCACCAGAATATCGACGGGGCCGGCATGCGTATATTCTTCCGTACCGCGCCCAGTCGCCCCGAGAGCGCCAACGCCATGCGAATCATCGACGACGACGATCGCCCCCTCCCGAAAAGCGTTATCGCGACTGCGCGCCAGCGACATGACACGGTCCAGCGGCGCGTGATCGCCTCGCATGCTGAACACGCCGTCAGTCACGATGATGGCGCGGTTGCATGATTTTGCCGCCTCGTCGAGACATCGCTCGAGTTCGCCCATGTCGAGATGTTTGTAGATTCGCTTTTCCTCAGGCGCCGCAAGAGAGATCGCATTGATGATGCAATTGTGATTGAGCTCATCGCTAATGACAGCAGTCTTCTTGCCGACAAGTTGAGGAATGAGGCCCATGATCGCGGCATAGGCGGACGAAAAAATAATCGCATCCGGACGAGAGTGAAAATCGGCGAGCCGGCGCTCCAGCGCGACATGAGGCGACCAGGTTCCGCTGATGAAGCGCACGGCGCCGGGCCCGGCGCCAAATTTCGCTGCCGCTTTTTCCTCTGCGGCGACCACCTCTTCTCGCAACGACATGCCAAGGTAATTATTGGCGTTCATGCGCAGAAACGGCTTGTCGCCTTCGCCTTCGATGAGAAAGCGTGGGCCATAGCCGTCGCGCGGCGCAATAACGCCGCAGAGGACGCTTTCCGCGCGTTTAAGCAACCCCGCATCCGAAAGTTCATTGAGTTGCGCAGCAAGCGCCTTAGCCAAACCGTGCGTTGGCATTTTCAACCTCATCTGAAATTGGATCCTCAAATGGACCTGTCGTCTCGCCAAGACGCGCGAGCATGTCCCGCGTCATGGCGGCGAGATCGAAGCGTGGGCTAAAACCCCAATCTTCCCGCGACGCGCCAGAGTCGAGCGACTGCGGCCACGAATCGGCGATCGCCTGCCGCAATGGGTCGATGCGGTAGTCGACCTCGAAGGACGGAACGTGTTTGCGAATTTCGGCGGCGATCTCGCGCGGCGTGACGCTCATGCCGGTGACGTTATACGCATTGCGAAATCGCAGACGCTGAGGGTCGGCCTCCATGATGTCGATGATCGCTCGTATGGCGTCCGGCATATACATCATGTCGAGTCGCGTCTCCGCGGCGAGAAAGCAGAAATAGCGCTTGCGCCGAACGGCGGCGTGAAACATTTCGACGGCATAGTCGGTCGTGCCGCCGCCCGGCGGCGCCGCCCAAGAGACGAGACCCGGCAGGCGCAGCCCGCGCGTGTCTACGCCGAACCGGGTCGCGTAATAATCGCACAGCAATTCTCC
The DNA here is from genome assembly GCA_016869595.1 of Alphaproteobacteria bacterium. Classification (GTDB taxonomy): domain Bacteria; phylum Pseudomonadota; class Alphaproteobacteria; order Rhizobiales; family Beijerinckiaceae; genus Methylocystis. Next base: position 53,172 of record VGDT01000011.1, on the reverse strand, counting down.
CGCGACCTTGGTGACGCCGTAAATCGTCGTCGGCCTTTGGATTGTCGCCTGCGGCGTGCGACGACGCGGCGTCGAGGGGCCGAAAGCCGCAATCGAGCTTGGGAAAAATACCTGGCAGCCAAAGCGCCGGGCGGCCTCCAACACATTATAGAGACCGCTCATATTGACGTTCCAGGCATCTTGCGGCCTGTCTTCAGCCACCGCGGAAAGAAGCGCTGCAAGGTGGTAAATGACGCCAATGTCGCGTCGCTCGATCAAATCGGCGACCGCTTCGGCCTGGACGCAATCGAGGCGCTCATAGGAGTCGTCTGCTGGCTGCGCCTCGGAGAGATCCGAGGCGACGACGCGCGTCGCGCCATATCGCTCGCGTAACGCCGGCGTCAGCTCGGCGCCGATCTGGCCAAGCGCGCCGGTGACGAGAATAGATCGCATGCCCTTCCGATGCCGCGGTGGCTCTCAAGTGCGTTGAGCGCCCTACTCCTCAGTTATGGCTGGTTTCCGCCGCGCCAATATCCGCTCAAGGCGTTTTTTCCGGTTAAAGAGCGGCGACGCTATCGAGGCCGAGCGCCTTGAGGCTTGCGGCCAAAGACCGCCTCTCCGCCGCCTCATAGATCGTGATTTCGTCGAGAACCGGGGCCCCGAGCGCCGCCTCGAAGGCGCGTCGGTCGGCGCCCGCGCTGAATTCTTCTCCGTCATGGTCCCCAAGATTCGAGCGAAAGATGCCGGCGGCGCTGACCGGCAGGAAATCCTCGTAAAGGATTGGCTCAGCGCGCAGAGCTCCGGTCTGCAGGAGATCGTCCAACGAAGGAGGAAACGCAGGCTGCCCTGTCCTCGCGCTCGGATCGGCCGAATAACGGAAAAAGGCGAGCTTTTCGCGTCGCAGCGTCTCATAGTCGTCGTGGAACGCCGCAAAGCGCCGCCCCAGCTCTTCATTGTATGCCCGCGCATTGGCGCCGTCGGCCGCAAGCGGAACAGAGGCCTGAGCTTCGGCGAGAAGCCTGTCATAAAGCGCGCGTCCCTTCGCGGTCAGCGCCGCGCCTCTTTGCTCAATCTCGCCGAAACGCGCGGTATGCGCGCCTGTCGCACGCCGGCCGTCTTCCTCGATAAATTCGACAGGCTCGGGACGCGCCTTGAAGCTCGTCTGGCGCAAGAGAATCGGACAGCGACGACGCGGCGGCCCTTCGACAATCGATTTCGGACTCAGACTGCGCGCCGCCATCGCGTGGTGCGCGGCGTCGATATCGAGCGCATGCAAGGTGAGATGATTGATATGCGGCCCTTTGAAACAAACAATGTCGGCGAGCAGCGGATGCGTCGCATAGAACTTCTGATAGACAGCCGATGAGACCCTCGCCTGCCCGTTCCAGCGAAATGTCTTCGCCGCTTCAACGACGAATTGGCGCGCCTCTTCATCGTCGAACCCGCGTCTTTCAAAAAGATTGATCAGCTCCCGACAGCGCGGCGTGAAAATGTCGCGTTGAGCGAGAATCTTTGCCGCCATCTCACGCGCTTCTGCATCGGCGATGAGATCCAGTCTGAGAAGCGAGGTGAAGATGCGAAATGGGCTAACACGCATTGCGCTTTCGCCGACCGGGCGGAATGCGGTCGAATGCACCGGAATCCCGGCGACCGACAAATCATAGTAGCCGACCGGCGCCATTCCCATGATCGCGAAGAGGCGACGCAGCGTCGACAGCTCCTCGGCCGTCCCAACACGTATGGCGCCATGGCGCTCGACGTCGAGTCGTTCGAGTTCCCCGCTCTCAGCAAGGCGCCGCTCGAGCTGCGGGTCGTTGGCAAGCGTTTGCCGATTAACGTCTGCGACGAGCGCTTTCATCGCGCGGTATTGCGGCGCTTCGGCCTGATACATGTCCGACATCGCCGAGGCGAACATCGCCCGAATGGCGTCAGCGGAAACTGGAGACTTGTTCATCGCAGCTCCGAGCGATCGATGCTTGCCCTATGTAGCTCGTCCACGCCAGAAAATCATTGCGAAACGAAGTAGAGGCTAAGTCTCCAAATCGAATTTAACGCCCTGCGCTAGCGGCAGTTCGCCCGAATAATTGATCGTATTGGTGGCGCGGCGCATATAGGCCTTCCAGCAGTCGGACCCCGCTTCGCGGCCGCCGCCGGTATCCTTCTCGCCTCCGAAGGCGCCGCCAATTTCAGCGCCGGACGGTCCGATGTTCACATTCACAATGCCGCAATCCGATCCGTCGGCGGCCATGAAGCGCTCGGCTTCGTCAAGACGCGCAGTAAAGATCGCCGATGCGAGACCATGCGCGACATCGTTATTCAATCGGATCGCTTCATCGAGGCTGCGAAATTTCATCACATACAGGATCGGCGCGAATGTTTCGCGCCGCACGACCTCGGTTTGGTTCGGCATTTCTGCCAGCGCCGGTCGCACGTAGAAGGCGTCGGGATATTTTTCCGCTAATACGCGGTCTCCGCCGAGGATGACGCCCCCCGCTTTGCGGACTTCGTCGAGCGCGGCGCACATCGCCGTATAGGCGTCTCGGTCGATGAGAGGACCGACAAGCGAAGCGCCGTCTCTGGGATCGCCAACCGAAATGGAGGCGTAGGCTTGCCGCAACCGAGCAAGAAGATCGTCATAGACGTCTTCATGCACAATGAGCCGGCGTAATGTCGTGCATCGCTGACCCGCCGTGCCCATCGCCGCGAATGCGATCGCTCGCACAGTGAGATCAAGCGGCGCCGAGGCGCAAACAACGGCAGCGTTATTGCCGCCGAGTTCGAGGATCGATCGAGCAAAGCGTTGCGCAAGCCGCGGCGCGATCGCCCGGCCCATCGCCGTCGAACCAGTCGCGGAAACAAGTTGAACCCGCGCGTCTTCGACTAATGCCTCGCCGAGGTCCCGCCCGCCGACTAGCAGGTTTGAAAGCCCTTCCGGCGCATCGCCAAAACGCGCGGCCGCACGCTCGACCAGCGCTTGCGTCGCAAGCGCGACCAGCGGCGTCTTTTCCGAAGGCTTCCAAACCACGGCATCGCCGCAGACCAGAGCAAGCGCTGCGTTCCAGGCCCAGACGGCGACCGGAAAGTTGAAGCTGGTGATCACGCCCGTGACGCCGAGTGGGTGCCATGTCTCCATCATCCTGTGACAATGGCGTTCGGTGGCGATCGTCAGCCCGTGCAGTTGGCGTGACAGGCCAACGGCAAAGTCGCAGATGTCGATCATCTCCTGAACTTCGCCGAGACCTTCCGTCGTAATCTTGCCAGCCTCGATTGTGACAAGACGCGCAAGCTCAGCCTTAGCCGCTCGTAGCTCTTCTCCCAGCAAGCGCACGAATTCGCCTCGGCGCGGCGCTGGAATATTGCGCCAGACGCGGAACGCATCCTCGGCGCGCGCGATGGTCTGCTGAACCATCCCCGAATTGGCGGTCTCGACCCGCGCAATTGTCTCGCCAGTGATCGGCGAACGCGTCGTCAGCGACCCGCTCTCAAACGTCTGCGATTCCAACCCGAAATTACGGAGAAGAGCCGCGGTTTCAGCGGCAATATCGGCATGCAGAACGCGCGCCTCCATTTCAACTCCCGTTGTTCGCCTAAGCTTACGCGGCTGGCGCCGTCGTTGCATCCGCCTATGTATGCATAATCACGCAAATGTCCGCACGCATCTATCTAATGCGGATGCGCGCAAAAAGCTCTCGGATATGGACAGCTCGGAGTTCAGGAACCCACACGTCGCTCGAAACTACGATCCCCTGCCCGTCATGCTTACGCGCGGACAGGGCGCCTATCTGTGGGATGTGGAAGGTCGGCGCTATATCGACATGATGAGCGCCTATTCGGCTGTCAGCCTCGGTCACGCTCATCCCCGAATTCTAGCAAAACTTGCCGAGCAGGCGCAGCGGCTCGCTGTGCCTTCCCGCGCCTTTTACAATGACAGGCTCGGACCTTTTCTTGAAGAGCTCTGCAAGCTGACGGGGCTCGACGTCGCGCTGCCAATGAACAGTGGAGCGGAAGCCGTCGAGACGGCGATCAAAGCGGCGCGTCGCTGGGGCAACCGAGTAAAAGGGATCGCCAGTCCAGAGATCATTGTCGCCGAAGGCAATTTCCATGGCCGTACCTCAACGATCATCAGCTTCTCTTCCGAAAGCGAATATCGGGACGGGTTTGGTCCGTTCATGCCGGGCTTCCGCGCGGCGCCGTTTGGCGATGTCGCGGCGTTCGAAGCCGCCATTACCCCAAACACTGCAGCCATTCTCGTAGAGCCGATCCAGGGCGAGGCGGGCGTGATCGTGCCGCCCGATGGTTGGCTCGCAGGACTGCGCCGACTCTGCGATGAACGCGGCATTTTGCTACTGTTGGACGAAGTTCAGTCTGGATTGGGGCGCAGCGGGACGTGGTTCGCCTTCCAGCATGAGAATATCGTCCCTGACGGCGTCACGCTCGGGAAGGCGCTCGGCGGCGGCGTGCTGCCGGTTTCGGCCTTCGTCGCAAAGCGCGAAGTGATGGACGTGTTCACGCCCGGCTCGCACGGGTCTACCTTTGGCGGCAACGCTCTCGCCGCCGCTATCGGACTCGAAGCGCTTCACGTCCTTCAGGACGAGCGACTGGTCGAGCGCAGCCAAGCGCTCGGCGCGAGAATGTTGCAACGGTTACACGCCATGCGCTTGCCGGCAATCAAGGACGTTCGCGGACGCGGTCTGTGGGCCGGCGTTGAGTTGGACCCGCGTTACGCGAGCGCGCGAGACGTTTGCGAAGACTTACTCGATAAAGGCGTGCTGACGACTTCCACGCATCAAACGGTCGTTCGGCTCGCGCCGCCTTTTGTCATCTCTCAAAACGACCTCGATCTTGCGCTCGACGCCGTCGAGGAAACCATCTCCACGTTTAACGCGCCGCGCAACGTGAGTGACGCTGCTGCAGGCGCCGACCAGCGGCTCGAAGCATAGAAGCAGCGGTCACGCGCGAAAGCGTTCGCCCTTCGGATCATAGAACGGCGAAAGAGAGGCGCTCGCCGGCCGACGTTCGCCGGCAATTTCGAGTTGATATTCTCCTGACAGCACGAATGTCGGATCGACGCCGTCGGCATTGCGAACATAGCCGTAGCCGATCGCCTTCCTGATCGAATATCCATATCCGCCGCTCGACAGCCAACCGACACGCTCGCCATTGCGATAGATCGTTTCGCGCCCGAGCAGAACAGCATCAGGTTCATCGACGGTGAAACCCGCAAGAAGGCGCGGCAAAGGAGCGCCAGCGGCCTCGATGAGCGCTTCTCTCCCCTGAAAAGGGGCGCCAGATTTCATTTTTACGGCCCAACCTAAACCTGCCATTAGCGGCGTATGATCTGGACCAATATCGGAACCCCAGGCGCGGTAACCCTTCTCTAGACGGAGAGATTCGATCGCCCTGTAACCTGCGTCGACAAGTCCAAATGGCGCGCCGGCCGCGCATAGCGCGTCATAGACCGAAACGGCGAAATCGACAGGGACGTGAAGCTCCCAGCCGATTTCGCCCACATAAGTGACGCGGATCGCCAGCACTGGCGCGCCCGCCAAACGAATTTCTTGGGCGCTCATGAAAGGGAAGGCGGCATTCGAAAAATCATCATCGCAGCAAGATACAAGTATCTCTCGTGCGCGCGGTCCCATCAACGCCAGCACCGCATTCGCCGAGGTGACGTCGATCAGCGTTGCGTCCATTCCTTGAGGAATCGACCGCCTGATCCAGTCGAAGTCATGCGTTCCGAAGGCCGTCCCAGTCACCACATAGAAGCGGTCCTTGGCCAATCGCGTGATCGTCAGATCGCATTCAATGCCGCCTTTGCAGTTCAACAACTGGGTATAGGTTACGGCGCCCGCCGGCTTGGCGACATTGTTCGCGGCGATCCAGGACAGCGCCGCTTCTGCGTCTTTGCCGACGACGAGCGCCTTGGCGAAGCTCGTCTGATCGAAAAGGGCCGCCGCCTCCCGGCACGCGCGATGCTCTCTTCCGACCGCGTCGAACCAGCCCGGCTTGCCGAAAGAATAGCGATCCCGCGGTTCTTCGCCTGCCCGCAAATCCGCAAACCAGTTGGGCCGTTCGAAGCCCATTTTCTCGCCGAAACACGCGCCCTTCGCCTTGAGCCGATCGTATAGCGGCGAGCGCCGCAGCGGACGGCCCGACGTAAACTCCTCGAAAGGCCAGGCGATGCTGTAATGGCGTGCATATGCTTCCAGCGTTCGCACGCGCACCCAAGAAGGATCCCTATGTGGCGCGCCGAAGCGGCGGATATCGACGGGCCAGAGATCGAACGGCTGTTCGCCGTCGGCCGCCCATTCCGCGAGCGCCATACCGGCGCCGCCTGCAGAGGCGATGCCGAAGGCGTTGAAGCCGGCGCCGACGAAGAAGTTGCGCACTTCCGGCGCTTCGCCGATCATCCAATTGCCGTCGGGCGTGAAGCTTTCGAGGCCGTTGATCATCTGCTTGACGCCCGCCTCTGCGAGCGCCGGCACGCGCCCAAGCGCAAGATCCATGATCGGCTCGAAATGATCCCAATCGTCTTCGAGAAGCCGAAAGGCGAAATCCTCGGGCACAACGCCAGATGACCAAGGCACGGGATTGGGCTCATAACCGCCCATGACGAGACCGCCGACCTCCTCCTTGTAATAGGTCAGCCGATCCGGATCGCGCAGCGTCGGCAGATCGCTCGTCACGCCGTTGATCTTTTCGGTCAGGATATATTGGTGATGCACGGCGGAGAGCGGAACGGCGACGCCGGCGCGCGCAGCGAGTGGCTGCGTCCACAGGCCGGCGCAGAGCACCAGCTTCTCGCAAGCGATCGAGCCCTCACTCGTGACGACGCCGCACACGCGTTCATCCTCGATGATGAAATCCGTGACGGCGACGTTCTCGATCAGCTTCGCGCCGGCAAGCCGCGCGCCTTTCGCGAGCGCCTGCGTGATGTCTGAGGGATTCGCCTGTCCGTCGGTCGGGAGGAAGGCCGCGCCGACGACGTCGTCGACATTCATCAACGGCCAGAGCGCTTGCGCCTCCTTGGCGTTCAGGAGTTGCATCTCCAGTCCGAAGCTTCTTGCGGAAGTGGCCTGTCGCTTGACTTCGATCCATCGGTCGGCGTTGCAGGCGAGGCGCAAGCCCCCGTTGCGACGCCACCCGGTGGCATAACCCGTCTCTTCCTCAAGCCGATTATAGAGCTCTACAGAATAGCCGAGGAGCTTGGTGATATTGGCGTTGGTCCGCAACTGACCGATCAGTCCGGCTGCATGCCATGTCGAACCCGACGTCAGTTGATGGCGCTCAAGCAGCAGTGTTTCCACGCCGCGCTTGGCGAGGTGGTAGGCGACTGAGCAGCCGACGATGCCCCCTCCGACGACGACGATCTGCGCGCTTCGCGGGAGGCCAGTCATGCTTTTTCCATCTGTTGGAAAGCGTTCCACGCGTCAGTGAAGCGCGTCATATTTTGATCAGAATAAGCGACGTAGTCGAAATCGATCGTCGATCGACTTTCGGAGACAAGACTCCAAAGCGTTTCGCGCAAGAGCGAGGCGCACAGCATCGCCTTGAAACGGCGGCGCAGCGCATCGGTTGGAGGCGCTTCGAAATATTCTTCAAGCATCGCATTGTCGTCGGCGACGTTGAAGCCATTGTTGGACGAGAGCCCGCCAAGATCGAACAGCGGCGTATTCCACCCCGCATAGTCCCAATCGACGAGCCAGAGACGCTGCCCATCATCGATGAAATTGGCGGCGAGAAGATCATTGTGGCCGAAAACAAGATCGATTGGGCCAGTGGCCGTTTCCAGAATTTCGCTCGCCGCGAGCAAGCCCGGCAATCGCTGCGATATTCGGCTCCGATCCTCGACGAGCGTGTGAGCGTAGTCGCGGATGATATGAAAGACATTGAAAGCGAGGGTCGGCCCGCGTAAATGCCGCGCGACTTCGCGATGAACGCGCTTGACAAGATCGACACAGCGCGTGCGCTTCTTCCGCACGTCCTCCGGCTCATAGGTTTGGCCGGGAATATATTCGAGCGCCATCGCCATGGGCGCGGCGCAAAGAACCTTCGGCGAAACGCCGGCCGCTCCCGCCGCCCTGCTCGCCGCCAATTCATTAAAGCGCATCACGCCATGAACCGGAATGTCGCCGCCAAGGCGAACGACGACGCGCCGGTCGCCATCCGTTACGATATAATTTTTGTTCGTGATGCCACCGAGCAACGGCGCAATATCGATCGGCCCACGCCAGAGTGGAAGCGCACGGATCAGAGTTTCCGGGTCGTCGGTTTGGGCTGACATGGGCTCCCGGCGCAACAAGGCTATCTCTGGCTAAGCTAATATACGTAGCTTTCACGCAATGGCCATGGGCCTGCGATGGGCGCTGGGGAAAACCCTGTGGGCCGCAAGGTGACATGGTCGCGTAGGCGTCATAGCCTTAAGTCAAGATCGTTCGAGGTCGGCTATGTATGCGACGACGATTCGCGGCACGAGCTACAGGTTCCCGGACCTAAAAGCGCTGATGGCGAAGGCGACTCCGCTGCGTTCCGGAGACTGCCTGGCCGGAATCGCCGCGACAAGCGCCGCCGAACGGGTCGCGGCGCAGATGGCCCTTGCGGATTTACCCCTCAGCACATTCTTGAACGAGGCGCTCGTTCCTTACGAAGAGGACGAGGTCACGCGACTGATCCTCGACAGCCACGATCGTAAAGCCTTTGCGCCGATCGCTTCGCTGACTGTCGGCGAATTTCGCGACTGGCTTCTGTCAGACGCTGCCAATCAGGAAACGCTTACGGCTCTAACCTTCGGGCTCACGCCCGAAATGGTTGCGGCGGTCTCAAAAATCTGCCGCAACCAGGACCTGATCCTCATCGCCGCCAAGCGCCGCGTCGTCACCAGGTTTCGCAATACGCTGGGCCTGCGCGGCCGACTTTCGTCCCGCATTCAGCCAAACCATCCGACCGACGACGCGCGCGGCGTTCTGGCAAGCGCGATAGACGGACTTCTCCTCGGCAACGGCGATGCGGTCATCGGCGTCAATCCGGCGTCCGACAATCCGGAACAATGCTATGAACTCTTGCGCCTTCTCGACGAACTGCGCGAGACATTGAACATTCCGACGCAATCCTGCGTCCTCGCTCATGTCACGACGACGCTGCAGCTCATGGAGCGGCAGGCGCCCGTCGATCTCGTTTTCCAGTCGATTGGCGGAACGCAAGCCGCCAATTCAAGCTTCGGGATCGACCTTGCTTTGCTGCGTGAGTCGCGTGAGGCGGCGCTCGCGTTAAACCGCGGAACGATCGGCGACAATGTCATGTATTTTGAAACCGGCCAGGGAAGCGCGCTTTCGGCGAACGCCCACTGGAATTGCGATCAGCAGACGCTCGAAGCGCGCGCCTATGGCGTCGCACGGATATTCGAGCCTCTGCTGATCAATACCGTGGTCGGGTTTATCGGGCCAGAATATCTCTTCGACGGCAAACAGATCACGCGAGCGGCGCTCGAAGATCACTTCTGCGGCAAGCTGCTTGGACTGCCAATGGGCTGCGACGTCTGTTACACCAACCACGCGGAAGCCGACCAGAACGATATGGATGATCTGCTGACTCTTCTCGCCGTCGCTGGCGTCAATTATGTCATGGGCGTGCCTGGCGCGGACGATGTGATGCTGAATTACCAAAGCACGTCCTACCATGACGTGCTTGCTGTGCGGCACATGCTCGATCTGGCGCCCGCTCCAGAATTCGCGCAGTGGCTCGCCGATGTTGGCCTGACGGACACGCAGGGCGAAATACAGCGACAAGCGGTTCCCGCGTCATTTGCGCCGCTTCTCGAAAGAGCCTGAGAATGGCCGATCGTCGTCCGACGCCTCTCGACATGATCTCGAAACTGCGTTCGGCGACGCCTGCGAGAATTTTCCTGCCGCGCGCCGGAGCGGCGCTGACCACGCGGGCCACTTTGGACTTTCAACTGGCGCACGCCGAGGCAAGAGACGCGGTTGAAGAGCGGCTCGACGCCGAATCCCTCTTTGGCGACCTGACTTCACGCGGGTTAAAAGTTGTTTGCGTAAGAAGCGCTGCCCGCGATCGGCGCAGCTTTCTGCTGCGCCCGGATCTTGGCCGAAGACTGGACGATGAGTCCCGCGAGCGGCTGAAATCTGCAGCGGGCGACTACGATCTTGCCTTCGTCATCGCCGAAGGCCTATCCGCCCGCGCCATCGATCGGCACGCAATTCCTCTCCTCGAAAAGACGCTGCACTCCCTCGATCGACATTCATGGATGATCGCGCCGATCGTTCTCGCCGAACAGGGCCGCGTCGCGCTCGGAGACGATATCGGCGAAACGCTTGGCGCAAGACTAGTGGCGGTTTTCATCGGCGAACGGCCCGGGCTCTCCTCGCCCGACAGCCTGGGCGTCTATCTCACTTTTGCGCCTCGCGTCGGCCGCACCGACGCCGAGCGCAACTGCCTCTCGAATATTCGTCCGCAGGGACTGACCTATGACGAGGCGGCGCGAAAGCTTCTCTATCTTTGCAACGAAGCCCGCCGCCGCAAGCTGACCGGCGTGGAGCTCAAGGAAGAAGCCGAGACGCTTGCGTCGGATGGCTTGCGCGAGATCGACGAAAAAGAAAGCTGAGCGTCATCCCTTGGTGGGTCATCCGCTGGGAACCTAGGCATTTCGACCCAACCCGATCGAACCTATTCACGTAAGCGGTCGGCAGCCGCGGTCGCGCTTTTGGAACTTAGAGGCTTCCAAGGCTCAAATCGTCCATTGATCGCGAAGCTTTCGCTCGACTATATGCTTGCCAGCGATAAAGACCGTCCCGCCCCACGGCGGCGCGACGATCCTGAACTGGAGCATAGAATGCCGCTAGGGGTCGATTTCATCCTCGAGGCGCTGGCGAGCGAAGGACTCGACCATTTGTTCATGGTGCCGGGCGGGCTCGTCGATCCCTTTCTGCCAGCTTTGGGAAGGCAGAAGGCGCTTACGCCGATCGTGGCCGCGCAGGAAGGCGGTGCCGCCTATATGGCTGACGGCTATGCGCGGGCGAGCGGAAATTTCGGCGCAGCGCTCTGCATCGGCGGACCCGGTCTAACCAACACCGTCACCGCGGTGGCGACCGCGCAGACCGACGGCTCGCCGCTTCTTCTGATGAGCGGCGAGGTGGCGACGGTTCTCGAGGGGCTGGGCGTGTTTCAAGACGCGAGCCCTCAGACGCTGGACGACGTCACGGTCATGAAGCCGCTGACGCGCTATTCCTCTTCGATCGACAATCCGAGGAATATGCCGCATCTGTTTCAACATGCGCTGTTGCAGCTGCGGACCCGGCCCGCCGCGCCGGTTCATCTGTCGCTGCCGGGAGACTGCCTGGCCGCAGAGCTTTCCGTCAGTCATTCCCCGATTGACCGGGCGTTGGTGGACTACAACGCGCTGTCGATGACCGCCGCCGAGGCGTCTCTAAAGCATTTTTCAGCCGGACCCGACGGCAAGCCGCCCGTCAAAATCGCAATTTTCGCCGGCGCCGGAGTCGAACATTCAAACGCCGCTAGCGCGCTGAAGGAATTCGCCGAGCTTTGGCGCATTCCTGTCGCGACGACGCTGCGCGGCAAAGGCGTCTTTCCGGAGAATCATCCGCTTTCGCTCGGCGTATTCGGCTATGCGGGGACGCACCACGCGCGCGCCGCCCTGACGGACCCGTCGCTCGATCTCCTGATCATCTTAGGATCGGGACTGAATGAGCGCGACACGATGCATTGGGCGCTGCAGGTGAAACCCGATGCGTCGATTTGCGTGAATTTGCTTCCCTCCGCGATCGGAACACATGTCCATGATGGCGGCATTGTCGGCAGCTGCGGCGCCTATCTTCGCTTTCTTCTCGACCAAAGCGATAAGTTGCGCGGGTATCTCGAGCCGACGCTCTCCGCACGCGACGCTTGGGTTTCTGAAATTCGCTCCAAGCCCCGCCTGCAGGATCCGGAAAACTGCGAGAGCGACGCCGTTCCGATTCATCCGGCGCGCATTATTCGCGAGTTGAGGAAGGCGTTCCCGCGCGACGGCGTTCTGGTTGTTGACTCTGGCGCGCATCGCGCTTTCGCCGGCCATTACTGGGAAGCTTACGAACCCAGAACCTATGTTTCCGCCACCAATCTCGGCCCGATGGGCTGGGCGATCGGATCGGCGATCGGCGTCCAGTGCGCACAGCCGCGCCGCCGCGTAGCGGTCATTACAGGCGATGGCTGCATGCGCATGGGCGGCATGGAAATCGCCACTGCCGCGCGCTACCAGCTGCCCGTCGTCTACGTCGTCATCAACAATGCGGCGCTTGGCAATGTCTGGCTGCGCGCCCATGGACTGGGGCCGACGCCCGACGAACTGACCCGATTGCCTGACCACGACTGGGCCGGTTTTGCGCGAGCCTTGGGGTCTCGCGCGGAAACTGTGCGCTCTCCTAACGATCTCCCCGGCGCTTTCGAAAGAGCGCTGCAGGGCGAGGGCCCCTGCCTCATCGACGTTAAAGCCGATAAGGCCTTTACGACGCCGGTGAAGGACTGGGCCGACGCCATCGCGGCCTATTCCTATCACGAGTGAGAGAGCGCCGATGGCTCAACTGCCTTTCGATCCTTCAACGCTTTCGCCAGAAGATCGCTTGCGCTACGACCGCATGGTCGCAAGGCGGAAATCCCAAGGCGCAGGCTTCGGCGGCCCCTACGCCGCACTGATGAATCATCCGCAGCTTTGCGAAAAGATCGAAGATCTCGGCTATTACCTGAAGTTCGAGGGCCATCTGCCGCGCGATGTCTATCAATTCGTCGTGCTGTCCGTGGCTCGACGAACGGGCGCGGCCTTCGAATGGGTCGATCACATTCAGCATGCCGAAGCGGCAGGCGTTCCATCGTCGCTTATCGCCGCCTTGCAACGCGGCGAAGATGTGAGCGCGGTCGCGGCTGCGCCCTATGACATCGTCGCCAAAGTGCTGGCTTCAACATTGTCCTGGCAAAACATTCCGCAGCGCATTCAGGACGAAGCTATCAAGACGCTCGGCGTCAAAGGCTTTGTCGAACTCGTCGTGTTATCTGGCTTCTACCAAATGTTTTCGGCGATCAATCAGGGCTTTCACGTCGCGCTGCCGCCCAATGTCGACAAGCCATTCAAGTAAAGCGCGAGTTCTGTTCCATTCTTAAAGTTTTTTCTTTCACCCTCCGGAGCCTCGAGCTGCGCAATAGGCTCATCGCTCGGAACATTAGAACTCTCCCATCGGTTGTTATTCCGGCGCCCGGCGTGGCCGGACGCCGGAATTGAGTTTTGGGAGTGCGTAATCAATGGTTGCATTTACTGACGCAGGCAGCGACCGTCCTGTCTGCACAAGCGAAAAATTCAGTAGCGGCGAGGCCTTGAATTCATCGGCGCTGTCCGCGGAAAATCCAAGTGATATCGACCCACCGGCGCGGGCGCGTTACTCGGTCGCTCAAGTCAAGGATTCGATGCGGGAGGCTCTCGACAGCATCGTGCAGTCGGGCACCACGGATCAGATGCGCGGCTACGCCAATCAAGCCATGGGCAAGACCAAGTTGACTCTCGGCATGGCCACGCAGTCGCCTAGTCTCGCGCTCGCTGGACTGGCTCAGATCGTTGTTGGAGAATTTCAAAAATCAATCGGCGAGGCGAAGCTCGCTGAGGGTGGAGAGGACATCTTTCGAGAACTGTAGCAACTCGCGCTTTGCCGGCGGCCTCCGGCCGGCATTGGAGTATTGGCTATTCCCGCCAAGTTACGTCGGCGTAAAATTTCCCTGCTTCATCGACGCTTAACTTGCAGATGCAGACGATTGAAGATCAGGCGCTGGGATCGCGCGCGCCCGAGCTGTTGGCCTCCTTTAACATGAAGCTGCGCTCGGCTTTCGGTCCGTCCATTTTGTTCCCCCAGCACGAAATCCATCTTCCTGAATAGCGTGAGCGAAAGCACAGCATGCAGGAACAATCGAGCAATCCGCAAGTTCAGTATACGCCCAGCGCGGCAGTAAGAGCGGAGAAGCGGACGTGAGCGTAACATCGCAGTTCACGAATAAGGCTCAAGAGGCGCAGGACGCCATCAGCAAGGCGTCCGTAAACGCCGCCGCTAAGGCCTCCTCGATTGCCGAAAACGTGAGCGCCCGAATGGACGAAACGATGGATAAGGCCGACGCCGCTCTGGCGACCGTAGCGCAGCAGTCCCGCGAAGTTGCAGAGAAGGCGAGAACCGCGACCGAAGGTTTTAGGACGACCGTTGAAGATGCCGTGCGCGAGCAGCCGTTAACCGCACTGTTGCTTGCCGTCGCCGGCGGATTTTTGGTCGGCGCGATGTGGAAAGGCCGCAGCTAATCTTAGGCGATGACCATGTTCCTGGATCCGATATTCCGCCGGGTTGACGAAACCATCGAGAATGCGATGCGAGGGGCGTCGCGTTTCGCGATCGTCGTCATCCTCGCTTTGTTCGCTCTCGGCTTCGCGACAGCGGCCGCCCATGCTTATGCGACGGAGATTTGGGGCGAGATCGTTGGAAATCTCGTGATCGCCGGAGTCTTCGTCTTTCTTGCCATCATTGTCTATTTCGCAATCGCGAGCCGGCGAGCACGCCCTGATGAAACGCAGACTGCGGCAGCCGAACTCGAAGCGCAAGGCCTCTCAGCCATGGCGCTGGCCGACCAATTTCTAAAGTCGAATAGCGACATGGTTAAATCCATCGCGTCGCTGGCCCCGGTCGCGGCCAAGACCGTCGCCGAGCGGGTCGGACCTAATCTTCATCTGATCATCGGCGCTGCATTAGGCTTGATGGTCGCCTCGAAACTTGCGGAAAAGCTTGACAGGACAGGGGCTCCAGAAGCGTAATGCCATGGCCGTGGCCAACGGCGCGAGCGTACGAGGTGTGCGTTGCTCCCGAGAGCGAATTGGAAAGGCTCTCTCAAGATCGCTGAGCTCACCTGCCCGGTAGCGCTCTATTCCGCGACTTCGACATCCGACAGGATCGCCTTTCATACGATTAACCGGGCGACTGGCCATCGCGTGCGACGGACATTTGTCGACAGCGAGACTGGAAAGCGGGTTGAATCCGGCGATCAAATCAAAGGCTATGAGGTCGACAAAAACGAATATGTCACTCTAGAGCCCGAGGAGATCGCGCAGGCGAGGCCCCAGAGCGACAAGGCTCTAACGATTGACGCCTTTTTGGACTTGGACGAAATCGACAACGTCTATTTCGACAAGCCCTACTATCTCTCGCCGTCGCAAAGCGACGCGAACGAACTTTTCGTTCTGATACGGGAGGGCCTGCGCAAGAATAAGGTCGCCGCCATCGCCAAAGCGGTGCTCTTCAGGCGCTCCCGCACAGTTCTGATTAGCGCCTATGGCGAGGGTCTTCTCGTGATCACCTTAAGTTTCGACTACGAGGTGCGATCCGCGCAACAGGCGTTCGACGAAGTGCCCGACGTCAGGATACAGGGCGAGATGCTTCAACTCGCCAAGCACATCATCGACACGAAGAGAGGAACCTTCGATCCGTCTAAGTTCGAAGACCGTTATGAACAGGCGCTCGCTGAATTCGTGAAGGCGAAGCTCGAAGGAAAGCCCATCGCGCCGCCGCGCAAGGCGCGTGAAGGCAAGGTCATCAATCTGCTCGAGGCGTTCCGCGAGAGCGCGGCTCTATCGGATCAGAGCGGCAAGCCTGCCAAGAAGGGGGCGACGGCGGCGCGCAAGACAAAGGCGGCCACGACACGCCGAAAAGCGAGTTGACCTTGCATGTCCCTCGCCGACTATCGCAAGAAGCGTGACTTCTCCACGACCCGCGAGCCACAGGGGCGAGGCGGCCGAAAGACCGGCCACAGCTTCGTGATCCAGAAACATGCCGCGAGGCGTCTGCATTACGACCTTCGCCTAGAGATGGACGGCGTTCTGAAAAGCTGGGCCGTCTCGAGAGGTCCAAGCCTTGTGCCGGGCGAAAAGCGGCTTGCCGTCCATGTCGAAGACCATCCTCTCGACTATCGCAATTTTGAAGGCGTCATTCCCGAGGGCCAATATGGCGCGGGCGAAGTGATCGTTTGGGACAAAGGCGTCTGGATTCCGGACGGCGACCCGCACAAGGGCTATGCGAAGGGCCACCTCGATTTTGAATTGCGCGGCAAGAAGCTCGGCGGGCGCTGGCATCTCGTCCGCATGGCGCGAAAGCCGCGCGAGAAGCACGACAACTGGCTTCTCATCAAAAGCGATGATGAATATGCGCGAGCGCCTGATGACGAAGACATACTCGAAGAAATGCCGCGCTCGGTGAAAACCGGACACACGATCGGCGATGTCGCGGAAGGTCGGTCGAAACGGCCCACGAAGAAAGGCGCCGCGCCAAAGCAGGCCGCCACATCCCGGTCGGTCAAGACAGGCGCCGTCGCAACGAAGCAAGCGCTCGCGCGGGACATGGAGCCGTCGCTCGTAAGCGGCGCAAAGAAGGCTCAACTGCCAAATTTCATCGTCCCGATGCAGGCGAGCGCCGGCGTGGCGCCGATAAGCAAGGAATGGATTCACGAGATCAAATTCGACGGCTATCGGGTGCAGGCGCGCATTGAGGCGGGCCGAGTGCGGCTGCTTTCGCGCGGCGGCCTCGACTGGACGAAGAAGTTTGGCGACGAGATCGTCTCGGCGCTGCGCGCGCTGCCTTTGGGTTCCGCTCTCATCGACGGTGAAATCGTTGTCGAGACGCGTTCGGGCGCGTCGGATTTCTCGGCGCTTCAGGCGGATTTGAGCGCGGGGCGCAGCGACCGCTTCGTCTATTGGGTTTTCGATCTTCTTTACCTCGACGGCTATGATCTGCGCGGCGCGCCACTGCTCGAACGCAAGGGAATGCTCCAAAGGCTTCTCCGAGAAGAGAACGGCAATAAGGTTCGCCTGAGCGTTCATTTCGAAGACAGCGGCGCTGTCGTTCTGTCTCATGCCTGCCGGCTTGGCCTCGAAGGCGTGGTGTCGAAGCTGCGAGACTCGCCCTATCGCTCCGGACGCGCGAAGAGCTGGGTGAAGGCGAAATGCTTCGCGCGGCAGGAGTTCGTCATTGCCGGCTATACGCCCTCGACGGTGTCGCGACGCGCGATCGGCGCGCTCGTGCTCGGCGTCTATCAGCACGGGGTTCTCTGTCATGTCGGGCGTGTCGGCACCGGTTTCACGGCCGACATGGCGCATGAGCTTTTCACGAAGCTCGATCCAATGCGCACGCCTTCCAGTCCTTTCAGCGCGCGCCTGAGCACGGAGGCGGCGCGCCATGTGCGCTATGTGCGTCCTGAACTCGTGGCCGAGGTGGAATTTCGCGGCTGGACGGCGGATCAGGTTCTTCGACACGCTTCCTTTCGCGGTTTGCGCGATGACAAGCAAGCGCGCGACGTCGTCCGTGAGATTGCGCCGGCCATGGAGCGGCTAGCGGCGGCGCGAGTGGAGAAAAGCGCCGTGACGCTCACCCATCCAGATCGGCTCTATTGGCCCGATCAGGGCGTAACCAAGCAGGGGCTCGCAGATTATTACGCCGAAGTCTGGCGCTACATCGCGCCTTTCATCGTCAATCGTCCGCTCGCGCTCCTGCGCTGCCCAAACGGCGTCGGCGGAGAGACATTCTTCCAAAAACATGCCTGGAAAGGCATCGATCCCAACATCGTGCTGATCGACGATCCCAAGGAGTCCGAAGAAGAGCCCTTGCTCAGCATCAAGGATCTCAACGGCCTGATCGCGCTTGTTCAATCAGCAGCCTTGGAAATTCACCCCTGGGGCTCAACAGCGTCGGACTGGGAGCGTCCCGACGTCATCATCATGGATCTCGATCCCGGCGAGCAGGTCGAATGGGAAACAGTCATTGCGGCGGCTGAAGAAACGAAGGTCCGACTTCAAGACTTCGGTCTCACCGCCTTCGTAAAAACATCGGGCGGAAAGGGCCTCCATGTGATGGCGCCCGTTAAGCCCAAAGCGGAATGGCCGCAGGTGAAGGCGTTCACCAAAAGCATCGCCGACGCCATGTCAAAAGACAGTCCCGGCAGATTCGTTTCGACGATTACCAAGTCGAAGCGTCGGGGAAAGATACTGGTCGATTATCTGCGCAATCAACGCGGCGCGACGGCTGTCGCCCCCTACTCCACGCGCGCGCGGCCCGGCGCTTCCGTATCGGTTCCGCTCGCCTGGGACGAACTCAGTCCGGCGATTGGACCTGCCTATTTCACGATCGCGAAGACTCTGGCGCGCCTTGATTCTCTGAAGAGCGACCCCTGGGCCGACTTTCGACAGGCGGCGGCGGCGATCGAACCCTCCAAACCAGGTCGGAAGAAGAAAACTTAGCGGCGCTTCGAACTGCGCTTTTCCGCATCGATGCTCTTGCGAAGCGCATCCATGATGTTGACGACGTTGCTCGGAGTCGCGGGCGCCTGTTTCTTGCCGCGCGCGGATGTGCGCTCCTTCTTTTTTCCGGAAATGATGTCGAGCAACTGAGCTTGGACAGAATCCTGAGTCATCGAAGGGTCCCAATGACTCTTGCGCTTCTCGATCAATTTGGAAATCAGGCCGAAAGCTTTCGCGTTCGGCGTTTCGGCGCGAATTTTGTCAAGGTAGTCGTTAGGATCGCGCACTTCGTCGGCGAAGCGTAGCGTCCATAAAATCAAACCCTTGTCGCGCGGCTCGATCATCACGGCGCGTTCGCGCCGATACATCACGAGGCGCGAGAGCCCGACCGTGCCTGTCGCTTTCATCGCATCGCGAATGACTGAAAAGGCCTCGACGCCGATCGGATCGTCGGGGATGAGATAATGCGGCTTGTCGAACCAGATCCAGTCGATGCTCGCCGCCGGGGCGAATGTGTCGACATCGATCGTTCGCGTGCTTTCGAGACTTAAGGTGTCGAGTTCCTCGTCCTCCAAGAGCACATAGTCGTCTTCGCTGCGGGGGTAGCCTTTCACGGCGTCGTCTTCGCCGATGGGCGCGCCGGTGACCGAATCGACATATTGGCTGACGACTCGATTGCCGGTGTTTCGATTAAGGATATGGAAGCGGACTTTTTCGCCTTCCGTAGTGGCCGGCGTCATCGCGACCGGGCAGGTCACGAGCGAAAGCTTCAGATAGCCCTTCCAGAAGGACCGCGGCGCCATCCCGACCCCCTAAAACATGGACGTCTGGAATAACGTCTGTTTGAGCGCCTCGTTCCGCTTCCGCCGAATAAAGAACAAGTTTGGCCGTGGCGGGAACATTTTGGCCGCTCATATTGTTGAATTCAGGAATGAAAACCTCTCACCTCTTGTTGAATTGCCGACTCTCATACCAGACCCCCGCGCCAGGACTTCGAAATGGAAAAGAAGGTTGAACATGACACGCCGGGACGTCGACGGCGAACGCTAACCGAGCAGAGAAAGGACACAGCGTCGCATCTGTCGCTGCTCGGATTCACCGCCCAATTGATGGTGGAACTGCGCCAGCTGTATGAGGACAGTCTCCGCGAACCCATGCCGGATGAGGTGCAGGACCTGCTTGCGCGACTATCTCGGCCGGCCGAGTAGGACGCCTGCCGGCGGAGAAGCATCGCGCGCCTAAGCCCGCGACGCTTTGAAAGCTGGCGCTCAGTTGAGAGTCTTGAGCCAGGTGTTGACTTCTTCGCGGATGCGATCCCGCCCCTCGCCATAGCGCTCCTGAAGAATGCCTTCGAATTGCTCGCGCTTGCCGTCCATGCGAGCGAGATCGTCGTCGGTCAACTGGGCCCACTTCTCGCGCACCTTGCCCTTGAACTGTTTCCAATTGCCTTCGACGCGATTCCAATCCATCGCCCATGCTCCGAGGTTAGGAATGTTTCACGCCGGCAAAACGTGGGCGGAGCCGCTTTGTTCCAGACCTTGGCGATGCGAAATTTCGCTGAGTTTGATTAAAGCGATGCAAGCCCAGCTTCACGTGGCGGCGCCGCAGCACTTCTTGAATTTTTTGCCGGAGCCGCAGGGACATGGATCGTTGCGCCCCGTCTGCTTGCCCTTGACGATCGGCGCGTTCTTGCGATTGGCTTCTTCGAGGAAATACCAGCGGCCATCGTTCGCCTCGTGCCGAAACAAAGACCGCTCTCGGTGCGCATAGCGCTCTCCCTCGCTGGCAAAATGCGCGACGAACTCGACGTAGCCCCTTTCATCGCCCGGCTGCCCCTGCTCCGTCGACAGAATCTCGAGACCGAGCCATTGCGAGCTGCGCGACCAATGCGTGATCGCCTTGCGGTCGAAATCGTAACGCGACTCTGGCGCCAAGGTGTCGACAAGATAATCGATGTCGCCGACCGCGAAGGCGGTGTAGCGCGAGCGCATCAGCGCTTCGGCGGTGGGCGCCGGCGCTCTTCGTTCGATGTAAGGGGCGCAGCAGGCCGAATAGGCGAGCTGCTGTTGCGCGTCCATCGCGCGGCAGGGACAAATCTGATCGGTCATCATTCAGTCAGCTTAAGAATTATTTGGCGTCGCTGCATCAAGACTTCAGACCTATGCGACACAAGCGCGGACATCCAATGTTGTTGTGGGCGCGAAAGGACGAAGGCGTTTAGCCGTCGGCGCCGCCCTCGCCGGGGCGCAATCCCGAAGCGGCGGCGCCGGCTCGATGTCTGAGGCGCTTCACCGCCTCGATCGCGATCGGATCAAGCCCAGCGCCGCCGTGATCGACATGAGCGATAATCGCGTCGCGCATGCGCGGGTCCCAAAACTTCTTCAAATGATCCGTCATGCTCGCAACGCCTTCGGGATGCTTCTGAGCCACGAAGAACTTTCCGATCTGGTTAGCCATTCTGACGAGCTTATCGACCGAGTCATGCGACATGTGCGGAAACCTGTTCGAGGATGCGTCCCGGATGGGTAAAGATTTCGAAGTCTCGGCCGCGCATGACCGCGACGAGCGTCATGCCGCAGTGTTGCGCGTTGCGTACGGCGAGCGCGGTCGGCGCGGAGACGGCGGCGATGATCGGCGCGCCCATGCGCGCCGCCTTCTGCACGAGTTCGACGGAAACGCGGCTTGTCATCAACACGACGCCCTGCGTCCCGGCGATGGCCTGACGCGTCAAGGCGCCCGCGAGCTTGTCGAGGGCGTTGTGGCGGCCGACGTCTTCGCGCGCGATCAGCGCGCCGGAGACCGGATTCCAGAAGGCCGCGGCATGAATGGCGCGCGTGTCCTGATTGTATTTCTGAGCTGAGGGAAGACGCTCCATCGCCTCGATCAAAGCGTCGGCGCGCACTTCTAAAGCATTGTCGAGCATCGGCAGAACGCGGGTCGCCGCCTCCAGACTCTCTATGCCGCAGAGACCGCAGCCTGTCGGTCCCGCCATCGAACGGCGACGTTCGGCGTAGGCCTCCTGCCGTCCGCCCTTGAGCCAAGCGCGCAGCTCAATGCCGGCGTCGGAGGCGATGATCTCGACGTCGCCCGCCTGCTCCGGCGAGTCGATCAGCCCTTCGGTGAGCGCGAAGCCGATCGCGAAATCCTCCAGATCCGCCGGCGTCGCCATCATCACCGCATGGGTGGCGCCGCCATAGGTGAAGGCGATCGGCGTCTCCTCGGGGATCACGCGAGAAGAACGCGCCGTCACATCGTGACGGCGCGCCAAGCATTCTACTCGAAGGGTCGGCGATGGCGTTTCTGTCATTCCGCCGCGTCGATCGCGCTCGCGATGCGACGGCTCTGCTCCGTCAGCTCGCGATACTGATGCTGCCAATCGGTCGGCCCGTTCGTGGTCGAGACCTGAACGGCCGTCACCTTATATTCCGGACAATTGGTCGCCCAGTCGGAATTGTCGGTCGTGACAACATTGGCCTGAGTGGTCGGATGATGGAACGTCGTATAGACGACGCCCGGCGCGACGCGATCCGTGATCTTGGCGCGCAGCGTCGTCTCGCCGGCCCGGCTCGCGATCTTCACCCAGTCGCCGTCGCGCACGCCGCGATCTTCCGCGTCATGCGGATGAATTTCGAGAACGTCCTCAGGATGCCACTGGGTGTTCTCGGTTCGCCGCGTCTGCGCGCCGACATTGTATTGCGACAGGATGCGCCCAGTCGTGAGCAGCAGCGGGAAACGCGGCCCCACTTTCTCATCGGTCGGGACATATTCGGTGATGACGAATTTGCCCTTGCCGCGCGCGAAGCCATTGATGTGCATGATCGGCATGCCGTCCGGCGAGTCTGCGTTGACCGGCCATTGCAGCGAACCGACTTCTTCGAGTCGCTTGAACGACACGCCGGCGAAGGACGGCGTCAGGCGCGCGATTTCGTCCATGATCTGGCTTGCGTTGGTGTAGTTCCAATTGAGCCCGAGCTTGTTGGCGAGAAGCTGGGTGACTTGCCAATCCGCATAGCCGTTCTTCGGCGACATCACCTTGGTGACGCGCTGAATGCGGCGCTCGGCGTTGGTGAAGGTGCCGTCCTTCTCGAGGAATGTCGCGCCCGGCAGGAAGACATGCGCGTAATTCGCCGTCTCGACCAGGAAGAGATCCTGCACGATGACGATGTCCATATTCGCCAGCGCGCGCGACACATGGCTCGTATCGGGGTCGGACTGCAGAATGTCTTCGCCCTGGACATAGAGTCCTTTGAACACGCCTTCGATCGCCGCGTCGAACATGTTGGGGATGCGCAGGCCGGGCTCCGGATCGAGCGAAACGCCCCAATCTTTCTCGAACGCCTGACGCGCCGCATCGTTGGAGATATGGCGATAGCCCGGCAGCTCATGCGGGAACGAGCCCATATCGCAGGAGCCCTGCACATTGTTCTGACCGCGCAACGGATTTACGCCGACGCCGCGCCGGCCGAGATTGCCGGTCGCCATCGCCAGATTGGCGATCCCCATGACCGTCGTCGAGCCTTGCGCATGCTCGGTGACGCCGAGGCCGTAATAGATCGCGGCGTTGCCGCCCGTCGCATAGAGACGCGCAGCGTTGCGAATGTCGGCGGCCGGCACGCCGAGCACGCTTTCGAGCGCCTCGGGACTGTTCTTCGGCAGCGCCACGAATTCCGCCCAATCCTGATATTCGTCCCAGTCGCAGCGCGATTTCACGAAATCGAGATTG
Source organism: Alphaproteobacteria bacterium (assembly GCA_016869595.1). Classification (GTDB taxonomy): domain Bacteria; phylum Pseudomonadota; class Alphaproteobacteria; order Rhizobiales; family Beijerinckiaceae; genus Methylocystis. The sequence continues at coordinate 30,157 of VGDT01000011.1, read as the reverse complement.
ACGAGATTTTCGGTCACGATGACATGCGCCAGCGCCGTGATCATCGCGACATTGGCGCCGGGCTTGAGCGGAAGGTGATAGTCCGCCTTGATGTGTGGGGACTTCACGAGGTCGATGCGGCGCGGATCGATGACGATCAGCTTGGCGCCTTCCCGCAAACGCTTCTTCATGCGCGAGCCGAACACCGGATGCGCGTCGGTCGGATTGGCGCCCATGACGAGAATGACGTCGGCGTCATCAACCGAGTCGAAATCCTGCGTGCCGGCGGACGTGCCAAACGCCTGCGACAAACCGTATCCAGTCGGCGAGTGGCAGACGCGCGCGCAGGTGTCGGTGTTGTTATTGCGGAAACCTTGACGCGCGAGCTTCTGGACGAGGTAGCTTTCCTCATTCGTGCAGCGCGACGAGGTGATCACGCCGACAGAATTCTTTCCGTATTTCTCTTGCGCGGCTTTCAGCCGGGCGGCGGCGAAGCTGATCGCTTCGTCCCACGAGACAACCCGCCAGGGCTCATTGATCGACTCGCGGACCATCGGATTGAGGATGCGGTCGCCGTGATGGGCATAGCCATAGGCGAAGCGGCCCTTGATGCAGCTATGGCCGTGGTTGGCCTTGCCTTCCTTCCAGGGAACCATGCGGACGACTTCCTCGCCGCGCATTTCGGCTTTGAAGGTGCAGCCGACGCCGCAATAGGCGCAGGTCGTCACTTCGGAATGCTCGGGCTGACCGACGGAGATGACCGACTTCTCAATTAGCGTCGCTGTCGGACAAGCCTGCACGCAGGCGCCGCAGGACACGCATTCCGATTCCATGAAGGCTTCGTCCATGCCCGGCGAAACGCGCGAGTCGAAACCGCGGCCGGAGATGGTTAGCGCGAAGGTGCCCTGCACTTCTTCGCAGGCGCGCACGCAACGATTACAAACGATGCACTTGGACGGATCGTAACTGAAATAGGGGTTCGACTCGTCTTTCGGCCTCCAATTGAAATTCGCTTCGCCACTGTTGCGAGCGAAAACGTGATTGGCGCCGTCATAGCCATAGCGGACGTCCCGCAGACCGACTGCGCCCGCCATATCCTGCAGCTCGCAGTCGCCATTGGCCGCGCAGGTGAGACAGTCGAGCGGATGGTCGGAAATATAAAGCTCCATCACGCCGCGACGGATGGCGGCGAGTCGCGGCGTCTGCGTCTTGACGGAAATGCCCGGCGCGACCGGCGTGGTGCAGGAGGCCGGCGTGCCGTTACGGCCCTCGATCTCGATGACGCAGAGTCGGCAAGAGCCGAAGGCCTGGATGTTGTCGGTCGCGCAGAGCTTGGGGATCTCCGTGCCGATCTCCATCGCCGCGCGCATGATCGACGTGCCCTCGGGCACGGTGACGTTCTTCCCGTCGATGGTCAGCGTCACAAGTTTCTCGGATTTTGATTCGGGCGTGCCGTAATCGATTTCCTTAATGAGCGTCATGGCGGCTACCTCACTCAGCGGCTTCAAGGGCCGGCTTGCGGAAGTCCTCAGGAAAATGGCGAAGCGCGCTCTCGACCGGATAGGGCGCAAAGCCGCCCAATGCACAGAGCGAGCCAAACCTCATCGTGTGGCAAAGATCCTTCAGGAGCTCGATGTTCGCGGCGACGTTCAGACCGTCGCGAATTTTGTCGATCGTTTCGACGCCACGTGTCGAGCCGAGCCTGCAGGGCGTGCATTTGCCGCAGCTTTCGATGGCGCAGAACTCCATGCCGAAGCGCGCCATCCAGGACATGTCGACAGTGTCGTCGAAAACCACGAGGCCGCCATGGCCGATCAGGCTGTCCTTGGCGGCGAACGCCTCGTAGTCGATCGGAAGGTCGAAAAGCGACACCGGAACGTAGGCGCCCAGCGGGCCGCCGACCTGGACCGCGCGGACGGGACGACCAGAGCGGGTGCCGCCGGCGATCTCGTTGACGACCACGCCGAGCGGAATCCCGAAGTCCGTCTCGAAGAGACCGCCATATTTGACGTTGCCGGCGATCTGCAGCGGCATGGTGCCGCGCGAGCGGCCGACGCCCAGATCGGCGTAATGCTTGGCGCCCTTCTCCATGATCATCGGTATCGTGGCCATGGACAGCACATTGTTGATAACCGTGGGCTTGCCGAAGAGACCAACATGGGCCGGCAGCGGCGGCTTGGCGCGGACGATGCCGCGCTTGCCTTCGAGAGATTCGAGCAGCGAGGTCTCCTCGCCGCAGACATAGGCCCCGGCCCCAATGCGCAATTCGACGTCGAAGTCGAAACCCGAGCCCTTAATGTCCTTACCGAGCCAGCCCGCCTCATGCGCCGTCTCGATCGCCGCCTGGAAGACCTTGGCGACGATCGGATATTCGGAGCGCAGATAGACATAGCCCTTGGAAGCGCCAACGGCGTATCCACAAATCAGCATGCCTTCGATCAGCGAGAACGGATCGCCCTCCATGATCATGCGGTCGGCGAAAGTGCCGGAATCGCCCTCGTCGGCATTGACCACCACGTATTTCTGGCCGGGCGGACAGTCCGCCACCGTCTTCCACTTGATGCCGGTCGGAAAGCCCGCGCCGCCGCGGCCGCGCAGGCCCGACTTGGTGACTTCCTCCACAACGGCCGCGGGTCCGACCTCGAAGGCGCGTTTGAGGCCCTTGAACCCGTTATGCGCCTCATATTCGGCGACCGACAGCGGATCGATCACGCCGCAGCGCACGAAGGTGACGCGGTTCTGCTTCTTCATCCAGGGATGTTCGTCGACGATCCCGATGTTCAGCGCATGCGCGGCGCCGGCGAGGAAGCCGGCGTCGAACAGCGACGCGACGTCCTTGACCTTTGCCGGCCCATAACCGACACGGCCCGCGGGAGTCTCCACCTCGATCAGGGGTTCGAGCCAGAGCATTCCACGCGAGCCGTTTCTGACGATCTCGATGTTTTCGCCGCGGGCGGCGGCTTCTTTCGCGACGGCGGCGGCGAGCTTGTCGGCGCCCATCGCGACGGCGGCCATATCCAGCGGGATGTATACCTTGGCCATCAGTCGCGCGCCTCCGCGGCGATTTCGTCGAGCCTTTCAGAATCGACGCAGCCGATCGGCTCCCCGTCGTAAAGCGCGGAAGGGCTATGCGCGCACAGGCCCAGACAATAGACCGGCTCGACGGTCAACGCGCCGTCCGGCGTCGTGCCGCCCCAGTCGAGCTTCAACTTGTCAAGAAATGCCCGCGCCTGTCGCTCGGCGCCCATCGACTGGCAGGATTCGGCGCGGCAGATCTTCAACGTATGGCGACCATGCGGGGCGCGATGGAAGTCGTGATAAAAGGTGACCACGCCATGCATTTCGGCGCGCGAGATATTGAGCGCCTCGGCCATTTGCTTAACGGCGGCGTCCGGCACATAGCCGAATTCTTTTTGAATCGCGTGCAGAATAGGCATCGCGGGTCCTTCAAGACCCATATGGGCGGCGATGATCTCCCGCGCGCGCTCGTCGCTATACTGAGCAGCGCCAGCCATTTCTTCCCTTTCAGTCCAGGGCGTTACGCTTATAGGACCGCCCTTTTTAGATTAATTCTGAGAACAGTGCCGGAAATCCAGGGCGCGATCAATAGCGACCCTTCGTGACGCGATAGGGCAAACCTATTAATCTCCAAATGTTTGCCTTTCCGCGAGCTTCTTCGCCTCGGAGACCAGGGCGGCCACCAGAGGGATCACCGGCTCGCGCTGCGGCGCCACAAGGCCGATTTCATGAACCTCCTCCGGCTCGACGATGGGGATTGATCGCAACGGCGCCGTCACGTTCAGCGTCTTCACAAGCTTTTCCGGCAGTACAGTCGCCCAGCGGCCGGATTTCACATGATCGAAAAGCAAGATCACGTCGTTCGATTCCAGGATCGGCGCGGGCTCCGCGCCGCCCTTGCGGATGAGCCGTTCGATAATGCGACGGTTTTGCATATCCGGCGTGAGCAGACAGAGATCGATGCGGCCAACGTCGGCCCACGTCACCCGCTCCCGGTCGCCAAGCGGATTGTCTGCGAAGGTCAAGAGCCGATAGCGCTCCGAGCACAGCGGCACCGTCCGTACGCGCCCGAGCGGCTCGTTGTCGAGATAAGTAATCCCGGCGTCGATCTCAAGATTGTCGAGCATCGTCAGCACTTCGCTCGACGAAGCGGAAATCACGGAAAAACGAACGCCTGGATGTTTCTCGCGATAGGGCGTGGTCAGCGCCGAGACGATGCCCAGCGCCGTCGGTATCACCGCAATCTTCAACTGGCCGGTAAGACCTTCCTTGAGGGTTCGGACTTCCTGCCTCATCGCCCGCGCGTCGCCGACGATCCTCTTCGCCCAGTCGAGCACGCGCTCGCCTTCGGCGGTGAGGCCGTGATAGCGCGAGGAACGGTTGACGAGCAGCACGCCGAGCGAGTCTTCGAGGTGCTTTATGCCGGCCGAAAGCGTGGGCTGAGTGACGCCGCAAATCTCCGCCGCGCGCGAGAAGCTCTTCTCTTTGGCGACGGCGATCAGGAATTCAAGCTTTTCGATCACGAGCCGGAGTCCATAGGCGTGCGGTACTCTGCTAGAGCCGCATACCCTAGCCCACAAAACAGCGACCCCGCACGGGCTTCACATTAGCATATCCCCTCCAGGCTGCGCCGAATATTTCAAGGATTTCAAACCGGCTGGCCGAGCCGGGCGACTTGCCCGATCTATCCTTGGAAGGCGCAACTCCCATGCCTCATGCTGACGGCGGGAGGGTGATGATCGACGCATCGCGCCATCGAAACATAAGCGGCGATATCGCGACGGCATTCTCGGCGTCCGCGAACGTATCGCCGCATTGGCGGAAGTCTTTCCATCAGTAACGATGTCGCGCGAGTTCGCTGCCGAACAGCGTGCAACGGAATTTTTTTAAGAAGCGCGCTGTGCTAAACAGGGGCGCGCGCGGTCCCGTAGCTCAGCAGGATAGAGCAGCGGTTTCCTAAACCGAAGGTCAGGGGTTCGAATCCCTTCGGGACCGCCAGAAACGCCTCAGCGCGCCTCCGAGAAAGTCGCCAGCACAGCTTCGAGTGGCCCTGAATCAACCGTCATTCCGCCGTTAAACGGATTGTCCATCGCGGCGATCAAAAACACTGCCGAGCCGAGAAACAGCGCCATGGCGCCGCTGAGGATCATATGGACATGGAGTTCCATGTCGAAGATGCACATGAGGCTGATCAACAAGAGTCCACCCAGACACACGACCCGCCAGAGCTCCTTCGGAATGCCATTCGCGCCGGCGGCGATGAGATAGCGGCGATGCTCAACAAGCGTGTTCAATCGACCGAACGTCTCGGCCTGAACGATTTCCTCGCTTTTCAGCTTGGCTTGAAAACTCATCACCTGCGCGAAGAGCGCCCTCAATCCAGGCGAACGCGAATGGGGGTCCTGAGGAACATCGGCCGGCGGATGGACAGCGTCGATCGCCTCGCGCGCATAGCTACGCAGCTTTTCTTGAAGCTCGCCCTGCGTCGGCTGCGGAAAGCCTTCGAAATCATGATGAAGGGCGGCGATCGCCAGCGCCTCCTTAGAGACGATGTCCTGAACGGAAGAAAAATCCTGATAGGCCTCGACCGCGAGCAATCCCAGCAGGATTCCGTAAAGCGTCGAAAAGGCGGCCAACGTCAGACCGATCATTTCATTGGCGTTGCGCCGCCCATGTATCCACGCGTGCGCAAGCCGCCGAGAAAGAAGAACGCCAAGCCAGGCGACGGCCAGGGAGCCGAGACAAAACAGCAGGGCCATTTGCGTGACGGACAGATACTTGAATAATTCGGGCACACGCGTCTCCTGATTTCGGCGGCATTAGGAGACGACTGCGTCAAATTGTCAAAGAGCGCTTATCGATTGAATAGCCACAACAGCAGGCTGATCACGACGCTCAAAATGAGCGACGTCGCGAGCGGAAAATAAAAGCGAAAATTGCCGCGTTCGACGACGATGTCGCCGGGCAATCGTCCAAGGCCAAACCGCTCGCCCACCATCCACAGGACGCCAACGCCGATCATCACGAGCCCCGCGATGATGAGAAACTTGGCCATAGCGTGAGCTTCCTTTTGCTCCCGTGGACGATGGGTTTAGTCATTGCCATCTGGCGCATTTCGGCGAATTCGCCAGCCGTTTTTGAGCGTGTTGTTCAACAATGTCGCTTCGGTGACATATTGTCGCGAAGCGGCAATTCTCAGTTCGGTTTGCTTGACCCAGCGCCTCGTCGAACGTTACCTGCCCGCGAAGGGTTCGATCGAACACATTCGGCTTTGCCTGCGGCGAACCGACGCAATCGAACCGACGGCGCGTGGCGCGCCTCTTGCGGGAGCCTGTTGGAGACGCAGGCCGCGCGACGTTTCGCAAAGCAACCGTCTCATTTGAATGTCGCTCCTGATGCGATCGCCGGCGCGCAGCGGTTGCGTGCGATTATGAGGGTTTTAATGAGGCCTGATCACATTTATCTCGCCATGACCATGGTAAAGCACAGCACGCTCGCAGTCGCTTGCATTTACGCGTTCAAGATCGTCTCGTTTCTTGTAAAAACCTACTAACATTGCGCGCCGTTGCGCCGGCGCCGCCCTTCGCGCATAAACCTTCCAGCGCATCGAAGCGACGGAAGGGCGCGGGCATATGGCGGCGATCGACGGTCCAAGGGTACAGGCGCGTTCCGGCAAGCCCAAGCAGCTTGTCGTTTTTCTTCATGGTTATGGCGCCGACGGCGCCGATCTCATAGAGATCGGCCGTCAATGGCGCGCCTTCCTTCCCGACGCTGATTTTGTCGCGCCGAATGCGCCTGAGCGATGCGCCGCATCGCCGACCGGCCGACAATGGTTTCCGCTGACCATGCGCGATCCGGAGGAACGCTGGCGCGGCTGCGTCGCCGCGCGTTCGACTCTCGACGCTTTTCTCGACCAAGAGCTCGCCAAGCGCGGATTTGACGATAGAGCGCTGGCGCTCGTTGGATTCAGCCAGGGCACGATGATGGCGCTGCACACGGGGCTGCGCCGCAGGCGCGCGCCGCGCGCGATCCTCGGCTATTCGGGCGTCTATGTGCTCGGACCGGCGCATGCGGACCAAGAGCCGACGGCCTATGAGAAACCGCCGGCGGTCCTGCTCGCGCACGGCGAAGAAGACGAAATGATCCCCGTCGAGGCGCTGCTCATGTCGGCGAATGCGCTCGCCGACTTGGGCGTTCCGACGCAATGGCATCTCTCGGCGCGTCTCGGCCACGGCATCGACGAAACTGGACTGGTCCATGGCGCCTTGTTCCTGGCGCAGTCGTTCGGCGTGAGGGTCGAATTCGGCCGGCGGTGACATGCGAAGCTATGGAAAAAGCCGCCGAGTTTGATCAGCTCGCGGTCTGCGTCTCGTACAAGCAGGATCTGGGTGGTGAAGGTTCTCAACATACACGAGCGAGAACTGTTGGCGCCCTCAGAGCAGGCAGGCGCGCTCATCGATACATTGTCCTTGCAGGAAGACGCTCTCTGGCCGGGCGGCGCCTGGCCTCGGATGGAGTTTGATCGCCCCCTGCAAGTCGGCGCAATCGGCGGACACGGACCAATTCGCTATGTCGTGCAGGCGTATGCCCCTGGGCGGAGCATCCGATTTCAATTCACTGGGCCAATAGGGTTCGATGGCCATCACGGCTATGAAGTCGTCAGTCTTACCACGCAGAGGTGCGTCCTTCGACACACTTTGGAGATGCTTGCGCATGGCCCGGCCCTGTTGTCTTGGCCGGTCTTCTATCGTCCCTTGCACGATGCGTTGCTTGAGGATTCGCTCGCTCAGGCGCAAGCCTCGCTCGGTCAAGCGCCCTTGATCCGAAAATGGTCCTTGTGGGTGAGATTTTTGCGGTGGATCGCTTCCAAGGGCCGATCGCGCGCGCAGGCGACGCCTGTCACTATGCCGTTTCGCGACGCATCCGACAGCGGCCCCGCCGACTTCGGCCGCTCGCCTTAAAATAGCTTGGTGAGTTAGTGCAATGCTCTGAACTATACTCCTTCGAGCCCCGGCTCGGCGCCTGCAGGCTCCATCGCCGGTTCGAGTTCGATGGGCAAGCGACGCACGGCGCGGCGCGTCACCGGGCGATAGAGTTGCTTTGTCGCCTCGACGATATGCACCCCGCCGCCCGGCAGCGAGAAGCGGCCGGCGATGCGCTCAAAAGCGGGCGCCGAGCGCAGCAGCGACGCGCGCTGGAATGGCGGCACGTAAAGCGCCTCGTCCCAATAAAGCGGCAGGAACTGCGCCGCCTGCAACAATTGCTGCAGCTGGCCGCGCGAATAAGGATGGCCCTGTCCGAAGGGCGTCGTGTCGACGCGCGCCCAAAGTCCGGTGCGGCTCGGCGCGACGATCAGCACGCGGCCGCCGGGCGCAAGAATCCGCCAGATCTCCTCAAGCAGATCATGCGGATGATCGTCCGTCTCGAGCGCATGCACGATCAGGATGCGATCCATGCTCGCGTCGGGCAGCGGCGTCATCGAGGGCTCCACGAGAGCCGAGGCGGAGCGCCCATCGAGCGGCCAGTGAACGACGCCCTGTGTCGCCGGCATGAAGGCGAGAACGCGCTGCGCCTTCTCGCGAAAATCGTCGAGATAGGGTGTCGCATAGCCAAGGCCGAGCACGCGCAGCCCAGCATGATCCTGCCAGCGCGCGCGCACCAGCCGGGACACCAGGCGGCGCGCGACCTCACCAAGCGCCGTATCGTAAAAGGCCCGCAAATCGACGACGTCGAGCATGGCGTCGATCATCAACGCAATCGATTAATGGCGCAAGACGAAGCGAGGCGTTCGAGCCGCGGATCGTCTTTTTTGGCGAAGCGCATTTATGATAAGCCATCGCGCCAGGAGATGACGCCCCATGGCCTTGGAAGTCGCGCAGTTCATTTGCCTTAACGACAATTTCGGCCTGCTCGTGCATGAGCCGGAGCTCGGCGCGACCGCGAGCGTCGACGCGCCGGACGGCGAAGCGATCGCCAACGAAGCCGATCGGCGGGGCTGGCCCCTGACGCATCTGCTGCTGACGCATCATCACGCGGATCATGTGCAAGGAACGCAGACGCTCAAGGCGCGCTATCCGCGTATGAAGGTGATCGGCGCCGCCAAGGATGCGCATCGCCTTCCCCCGCTCGATCGCGCGGTTTCAGAAGGCGACGTGGTGGAGGTTGGCGAAGCGCGCGCTCGAGTTATCGAAACGCCCGGCCACACGCTCGGACACATCGCCTATTACTTCGAAGACGATGAAATCCTGTTTGTTGGCGACACGCTGTTTTCGCTTGGCTGTGGCCGCGTTTTTGAGGGCACCATGGAGATGATGCATCTCACTCTCGAAACGCTCGCCGATCTGCCCGGTGAAACGCAGGTCTATTGCGGCCATGAATATACGCAGGCCAACGCCAAATTCGCGCTCACCATCGACCCGGACAATTCGGTGCTGCGCGCGCGAGCACAAACCGTCGCCGACCTGCGCAAGGCGGGAAAGTTTACCCTGCCGACGACGATCGCGCTCGAGAACGCCACAAATCCGTTTTTGCGGGTCGAGGATCCAAGCATAATGGCTGCGATGGGCATGCAGGGCGCTGACCCTTCCGCCGTCTTCGCGACGATGCGCGAGCGCAAGAACAATTTCACCACATGACAGGCGCGCTTTCGACTGAGGAGATCGTACGGCTTCTCGATCTCGCGCCGCATCCCGAGGGCGGCTTCTATCGGCAGACCTTTCGCGATTCCTCGTCGACCGGCGACCGCGCCGCCTCGACGGCGATCTACTATCTGCTTCCGGGCGGCGAAATATCTCACTGGCATCGCGTCGACGCCGCCGAAGTCTGGCACTTCTACGCCGGGGCTCCGCTGGAGCTTAAGATTGGAACCGAAGTCGTGCGTCTCGGCCCGGCGCTCGCGGCCGGCGAGCGGCCGCAAGCCGTGGTTGCTTCAGGCGTGTGGCAGTCGGCGAAAAGCCTCGGCCAAGGACCGCGCGAGTGGTCCCTTGTCGGCTGCACCGTCGCGCCGGGTTTCGAATTCTCAGGCTTCGAGCTGGCGCCGGCGGATTTCTCGCCCGACGCTTCAGCTTGAACGCAAAGGCTTTCGGCCTTCGGGGCTTTGACCCGCCCGGCGGATAGTGTATCGGGTCGCAGACAAGAAAAGAGGAAATGCTCGAATGTGCTGGAGTGGAGAGGCGTCGACGGTGTTGGCGGCGACGGGGATCGCCGGCGCGGCCTATTCGGCGCTCAAGAAGGACCCGGAACCGCTCGCCCTCTGGGTCTGCCTTCTCTATTTCGCCAGCATGGAATCGCTTCAGGCGGTCGCCTATTCCGTCTTAAACCAATGCGACTCGCCGCTAAATCAGTTGATGACCATGTTTGGTTATCTCCACATAACGTTCCAGCCTTTCTTCATTAACGCCGTCGCGCTTTATTTCATGCCCAAGGACAGCGCCCGCATCATCGCGCCCTGGGCCTATTTCGGCTGTTTCGTCGCGGCCATCGCCATGCTGCTCCAGCTCTATCCCTTCTCCTGGGCGGGTCACTGCGCCTTGGGGAGGCCGCTCTGCGGCGACGTGCTCTGCACGGTGCGCGGCGAATGGCACATCGCCTGGCTGCTGCCGACGAACGGACTCGGCAACTCGATGGCGGACAATGCCTATCTCGGGCGCGGCTACATCGAATATCCGCTGATGGCCTTCTACATCCCTTCGCTTTACGGCAGCTGGCGCTTCATCCTGTTCTCCTGGGTCGCAGGTCCGTTTCTCGCCAGCCTGACGACGGGCAACATCAATGAGTGGCCCGCGGTCTGGTGCCTGTTCTCGATCGGACTGGTGTTGGCCATCATCAAGACGCCGCTGCGTTATCACCTTCATGTCGGCGATCCGTGGTGGATGATGCTTTATAAGTGGTGGAAGCGGCGCAAAGCGGCCGCAAAGGCGGCCGTCGCCGCAGCGCCCGCCCTGACTGTGAAACCGGCTGCGCTCGTCGCCGAGATCAAAGAGCCCGCGGAATAGTCAGTCTTTCGCATTGACGACGCCGCCGACGAGATTTTCAGCGAGCAGCGACTCGGTGGTCATCTCAGCGGATAAAGGCTCGCGCTTCGGCCCGGCCTCGATCGCCGCGAAATAGTCACGCCGGGCGGCGACCGCCTCGTCCCAATCCACGGCGCGAAAGGAAAGGTCTTCCCCGGGACGCAGCTGCGCCAGCCGGCCAAGATCGGGGCCGATCACCGTCGCAATTTTCGGATAGCCGCCGGTCGGCTGACGATCGGCCATGAGCGCCAGCGGCGCGCCGTCACCTGGAATTTGGATCGCGCCCATGGCGACGCCGTCCGAGACAATGTCGTGTCCGCGCCTGTGTCGGACCGTCGGACCTTCGAGCCGATAGGCCATGCGGTCGCTGCGCGCGCCGATGCGCCAGCGCGCGTTCAGAAAGGCCTCAATCTCCTCCGGCGCGAAATAATCGTCCTGGGGCCCGAGAAGCAGTCGCATCGGCGCGTCGCTCGAAGCGAGCCAAGGCGCGGTCAAGGCCAGCGGTTCAAGAGGCGGCGGGGCCGCCTCCGCGAAAGTCAACGCCTCGCCGGCCACGAGCGGCTTCGGCCCGAGGCCGGAACGGGCGTGCGTTGCGCGCGAGCCAAGCGTTGGGGCCAGGTCGAGCGTTCCGCCGACGGCGACATAGCACCACGCCCCCGATGAACCGGCGCGTAGCGTGAGCCGCGCGCCCTCGGCAAGCGGCAGCAGGCAGGCCGAGGGCAGCGGCCGGCCGTCAAGCCGGATGTCGAAATCGCCTCCCGCGACCGCCACGCAAAGCGTCGCGCCTTCCGCCCGAAACGCCGCGCCGCCCAGCGAAACTTCGATCGCGCTGTTAGCGCCGGCGGCGCGCGTCGCGGCCAGATAGGCGCCAACATCCATCGGTCCTGCAGGCGTCACGCCGTAGCGCGACAGTCCAAATCGTCCCTGATCCTGAATGGTGACTCCGGGCCCGGCGGCGTCGACAAGAAGCCGCGCGCTCATTTTAGGGTCTCGCGGCGCGCCACCGTCTCGCCAGCCAAGGCCCTCGCATCGAGCATCCCGAATGTCTCGGGGTCGATAGGTTCGAAGCGCACAGCGTCGCCCGGCGCTATGAGAAAAGGCGGGTCGCGGTCCAGCGCGAACATGCGCTCTGGCGTTCGCCCGATGACATACCAGCCGGTAGGCATGGGATTGGCGGCGATCAGGGAAAGCGCGCCGCCGATCAGCGTCGCGCCTTGCGGCGTTAGCCCGCGAGGGCTCGTGCGCCGCGGAATCGCGAGCGCGTCGGGCAATCCGCCGAGATAGCACCAGCCCGGCGCGAACCCATACATATACGCGCGATAGTCTGCGCCGGCGTGCAACTGCGCCAGCGACCGCGCCGTCTGCCCGAGCAGCTCTGCAGCCTCGACGATATCCTCTGCAAACTCTGGGTCGTAACAGCAAGGGATGGTCCAGCGTACGGCGGTTTGCGAGTCGCAAGGGTTCGCCTGGCCGGAATCGATGAGACCTTGGATCGCCGCAATCAGCGCGTCCCGCGAAATCTCGAGCGGTTCGTAGCGCAGGAAGAGCGCACGATAGGTAGGCGTCGTTTCGCGCAGGCCCGCCAGCGCCGAGGCGTGAAGACGTTCGTCGAGCGCCAGTACGCGCGCATTGATTGCGGGATCGACGCTGTCGCCAAACTCTACTGACAGCGCCGCCTCGCCGCAGTCGAGAAAGCGCGGCGTCTCATATTCCATTGCGGTCAGGCTCCTGCGAAGGCGCGCAGCTTCCAGCCCTCGCGTTCGAGCGATCCTCGCAAACGACGCGCCATTTCAACGGCGAGCGGCGCGTCGCCATGAACGCAGATCGAATCGATCTCGGTAGGCAAAAGCTTGCCGCTGACGGTCCTTAAGCCGCCGTTCGCGAGCATGTCGCGCATACGGGCGCAGGCTCTTTCAATATCCTCAATAACCGCGCCTTCTTGCGATCTCGGCTGCAGCCGCCCGTCGTCCAAATAGGCGCGGTCGGCGAAGATTTCGTTGACGACGCGCAAGCCTGCGCGTGCGCCGGCGCGCGTCTGCTCGGATAGCGCGATCGCCAGCAATGCGAGCGACGAGTCGACGCCGCCGACGGCCCGGGCGATCGCGTTCGCAACATCGGCGTCGCGCTCGGCAATATTGGCGAGCGCACCATGCGCCTTCACATGCGTAATCCGATGCCCGCTCAGAACCGCGAGCGCCTGCGCCGCCCCAAGCTGATAGGCGACGGCGCGTTCGATCTCCCGTGCATTCATCGGCAATGCGCGCCGGCCAAACCCCGCGAGATCGGGAAAGGCCACATGGGCGCCGACGGCGACTAGCTTTTCCTTGGCGCGCGCAAATGTCGTCGCCATGATGTCGGGGTCGCCGGCGTGGAAACCGCAGGCGACATTCGCGCTCGTCACAATGTCGAGCATGGCGTCATCATCGCCCATGCGCCAATGGCCGAAGCCTTCCCCGAGATCGGCGTTAAGATCGATGGCGCGGGACACGGGGGTCATGCAGAATGCGAGTCGCCTCTCATCGTGGCCCGTCAGATTGGAGCAACTGCGCCGCGTCGGCAATGCGCGGCGCTCGACTGATCCGGCCCGGCCAAGATCGGCGCAAACCCGCACAAATAGGGCGTAGCGGCGCTTGACAAAGACTGTCCCCTTTGGTGAAGCTGTATCGCGGCGAAGCCGGAAAAAAGAGCCACTGGCTGGCGCAACGTGGGAGGAAAATATGCAGTATCTGATCCCGGGACTCATGCTCGCTATCGTCATCGGCGGCGCTCTCGTCGCGATGCGGATGGGCAAGTAAGTTCAAGAAATCAGGACGTTTTACGTCCAATACGGTCCGTTGGCGGGCAGCAGCCCAGCGTAAACGCTGGCGTTATTGCGCCAACGGACTGAGCTGATCAGCTTCAGCTCTTCTTTCGCCGAGCGGCGACAATATTTCCTGATCCATAGAATGGTCGGCTTACTCCGCCGCGAGAACCTGCGGCGGCGGGAAAGCGATTTCGATCAGCGTGCCTTCATTGCGACGGCTCTCGATGCTGAAGGAGGCGTGGTTCGCCTCGATAAGAGCCTTCGTTAGTGGCAATCCAAGCCCCGTGCCGCTCGCCCCGCGCGAAGCGTCCACCTGTCGGAACGGCTCCAAGGCGGTTGCGACATCCTCCTCCGACATGCCAATGCCGGTGTCCTTGACTCGAATGATGACAGAGCCGGCGTCATTCAGCGCGCTTGAAATGATGACCTGTCCGCCCGGCTCGTTGAACTTTACCGCGTTCGACAGAAGATTGAGAAGGATCTGCTTGAGTGAGCGCGCGTCGGCGCATAGCGACGGCAGTCCCGGCGCAAGCGCGAGCCGTATGACGACGCGCCCCTGATTGGCCTGCGCCTGCATAATCGATGCGCATTCGGCGATGACTGCATTGGCGTCGACGCGCGCGAAGGAAAGCTCCATCTTCCCCGCTTCGATCTTGGAGAGATCCAGAAGATCGTTAACGAGCGACAAGACATGCGCGCCGGAGGCGTGCATGTCTTTCAAATATTCCTTGTAACGCGGAGAGCCGAGCGGCCCGAGACGTTCCTCCATCATTACTTCGGCAAAGCCGATGATGGCGTTCAGCGGCGTGCGAATCTCGTGTGAGACGCGGGTGAGAAAATCTGATTTCGCCGCATTGGCGCTTTCGGCGGCGAACCGCGCCGCTTCAATCGCGCGCTCGTCTGAAGAAGCGTCCTCTCGTAGTTCGACGGAAACAAGAATCGTCGGCTTTCCTTCAACCGGAAGCTGGCGCAGCGTGAGGTCGAGGGGGAAGCCGCCGCCCCGCGGCGACATTATTAGCGGAAGCCGCGCGCTCGCGTCCTGGCGAAAAGCGGTAAGATGCTGCGCCAAGGTTTGCGCGTCGGAGGGGCTAAGAACAGACACGAGGTTGCGGTTCACAAGCGTTTTGACATCGGCGCCAAAGCAGGCTGCAAATTGAGCGTTAGCTCTGATGATCGTCGCATCCACGGCCATAATCGCCAGCGGCGCGCGAGAAAGATCGAAGGCCCCGCTAAGCAGCGCATTCTCCGACTTCGCGCGCGCAAGTTTTTCTTCAAGCGCTCGGGCGAGCGCCAAAGCGCTTTGCTCAGGACCCCGCGCGATAAGTTCGCGGTTGCTCCCGAACGTCGTCGCCGGTTGGCGGTCGGCATCCCCGGCGGCGTCCGCTTGGGAAAGGACAGAACTGCCTTCCTTGAGCGCACGCGCGATTTCGTCGAAAGCCAGGCGTTCGCTTGAGCTGAGCGCTTCCGCTGCATCGGAAGCGACGCGCGTGGACGAAGGCGCGCGCAACATAATGACGTTATCAGCCGGCAAGTCCGGGGGGTTCTCGTGCTGAGACCCGGCTGCCGCCACTGGCGCCGCCACGCGAGCGCGGTCGAGATGCAGGACGCCATATCCCTGATAACCGAAAAACCCTTGCGCCGAATTCCTCAGCGGCAGAGCGCCGAGAGTCGTCGGCACGTATCCACCTTCTAACGGCCACTCGACCTCTACCCCGCTCCATGCTCGGTGCGAGGCGACGGCGCGCGCGAACGCGGGATCGAGAGCGAACGCCTGAGACGCATCCTTCACTGAGCGGCCTAAGATGTCGGCGGCGGCTTCACCGAGAACGTCGGCGAGCGCGTGGCTCACATCGATGAAGCGCCCCTCCGCATCCGTCCTCCAAAGAAATCGCGGCGCACGGGCGCCGTGTCGGGCCGCAAGACGACGCCGAAGCTCCGCCGTTTCTTCGCTGATGGCGTCCGCGGCCGCAGTCGGGCGCTGATCATCGGCGGGCGCATCCGGCCGCACCCCCAGCGCGGCGATGAGAAAATAGCCGCCGCTTTCCTCCCCGAGGGTCCGGCAAAGAACAGTGACGATCTGCGCCTGCCCCAAAAAGCGCACGCGCAAACGCTCCAGGCGTAGGGCGGAGCTCTCACGTAGCGCCGAGATAACCTCAACCAATCGCCGAGAGCCCGGATCATCGCCGCGAAACAGGAGATCGCCCATTCGTGCTGCGTCTTCGCCAAAGAGGACGCGAGCCGGATCGTTCATAAAGGCGACGCGGAGCGGATCGCCACTTGCGACGATGACGGGCGCGCCGGAGGCGTCAAGGGCGGAAAATGCAGCGTCCGCGGCGACGCAAGCAGCTGCGCGCGCGCCCTCTTCGAGCTCCTGCTGCGAATCGCCCATTTGCCTACCGCCTCTGCCTGACGGTCTCGTTCGCCGCGTTGTTAGGCGTCTCGTCGGCTCAACGCTCACGGAAACGCCATCAAGTTAATCGCGGCCTTACGGGAGGTCTATGAGCGTTGAACGGATTTCGACGCATTTCTCCGATAAAGGGTGAATTGTTCCTGCTGCGGCGCACAAATTTATTGCATTGCAGCATAAAATGAGTCAGGATGGCTCGACTCGCCGGATCGTCGTTTGGGCTGGGCGCTCCGCGAGTGGTGATGTGGTTTAGTGCGGCGATAGTTTCTTTTTCACGGCACGGAGGTGCGCCATGGTCGAATCGATCTACCAAATTCCTACGGAAGTCCGCGATTTCGCTGAAAAAAGCGTCGAACAGGCGCGCAAGGCTTTTGAAGGTTTCGCAGGAGCGGCGCAGAAGGCGCTCGACACTTCTGCCGATGTTCCGTTTGGGCTGCAGAGCGCTAAGGACGTCAGCACAAAGGCTCTGTCCTTCGCCGAAGCCAATGTCAACGCGGCCTTCGATCTCGCTCAGAAACTCGTCCACGCCAAGGATCCGCAGGAAGTTTTCAAGCTTCAGTCGGAGTTCGTGCAGGCGCAGCTAAAGACGATCCAAGAGCAGACCAAGGAGCTTGGCGCGACCTTCCAGCGCTCGACGAAGTCCTAACTGGGAGAAGTTCAATGGCCAATCCGCAGAACAGTCCCCCCAAGTCCAAGCTTCCGGAAACCAAACGCGCGGCTTCTGTGGAGACGGACGCGGCTCCCCTGGCGAGCGGAGCTGTCAGCGCCGAGCCGGCGCCGGTTATAATCGAAGTGCAGAAGCCGTCGATTGCGTCGGCTCCGTCAACAGCCCTTGCGGTCGCCGTAGAAATAAAGTCGGCGGGCGCCGAGGAATTTGACCCGGCGATCTGGTCGCAGAAGTCCATCGACCTTTGGGCCGAGAACGCCACCGCAGTTCTCGACTTCGCGGAACGGCTCGCCAAGGCCAAAACGCTCGACGAAGTTACAAATCTTCAGTCGCATTTCATGAGCGAACGGTTCGATACGCTGCTGCGTCATTCGAACGAACTGTTCTCGCTCGCGCAACGTATGTTGACTGTCTCCATCGCGCCGCTCTACGGCGCGCGTGCTGCGTAAGCGTTAATAGTCGCGTGTGAAGAGCGTCGCGGCGAGAACCGCGACGCTCTCTCCATTTTACAGCGTCGCTACGATCATGGCGCGCAACTCCGGCGTGACTTCCGGCATGACGCCGGTCCAATCGCGAAACGCCGGGCGCGCCTGATGAAGCAACATGCCAAGCCCGTCGACGGGCGTTGCGCCATGTTTGCGGGCGGCCGCCAATAACGGCGTCTCCAAAGGCGCATAAACAATATCGGCGACGAGCGCCGATCGCGGCAATTCGGCGAGAGATAGATCGAGCGGCGGCTGGCCGATCATTCCCTGACTGGTCGCGTTGACGACTAGTCCTGCCCCCGCGAGCCCCGCTTCACGTTCGTCCCACGGAAGCGCCGCCACGCGCGGCCCGAAGTCGGCGGCAAGAATTTCGGCCCGCGCCAAAGTGCGGTTGAACAAACGAATCTCTCGCGCGCCCGCCTCGAGCAACCCGTCGACGATCGCGCGGGCGCCGCCGCCAGCGCCGATGATGACGCAAGGCGCGCTTTCGGCCCGCCAAAATGGCGCGGCCTCGCGTAGAGAGGCGACGAAGCCATAGCCATCATAGTTGTGTCCGATCAGCACGCCGTCCCTTTCGACAACGACGCAATTGACGGCGCCGATCCGCGCCGCCGACTCGTCCACACGATCGAGAAACTGAAGCGCCGTCTCCTTGTGCGGAATGGTGAGATTGCAACCGGCGAAACCGAGCGCTGGCATGGCGCGCAACGCCGCCTCGAGCCGTCCGGGTTCGACCGGCAGCGGCGCATAGCAGCCTTCGACGCCATATTGCGCGAACCAGTAATTATGAATCTTCGGCGAGCGCGAATGCGCGATCGGCCAGCCCATAACTCCGGCGAGAACAAAGCGGTGGCTGTTGGTCACGTCATCGTCTCCCGATCACGCGTCAGGAGCGACGGAAAATCCGGCGCCGCAGAATTCGACGAGCGCCGCTTCATCAGCCAGTTCTTCTCGCACCGCGTCGACTCGCGCAAGCCTTGGACCACGCCGCGCCGCCGAGATCAACGCTTCGAGCGCCGGACGCGGTCCTGAGGCGATCGCCTCCACGGCGCCGTCACGCCTATTGCGCGCCCACCCCGTGAGATCGAGCGCAAGGGCCTCGCGAACGAGAAAGGCGCGATAACCGACGCCCTGCACGCGGCCCTCAATGAACAGGCGGATGATTTCCCGATTGCTCATGGTTCAACCGCAATATTGTCGATAAGCCGCGTGGCGCCGAGCTTCGCCGCCGCGAGCAGACGAATCGGACCGTCGTCGAGAGTTTCGACGGAGGCGAGCGTCTCCGCATTGCGGGCTTCGAGATAGTCGACGTCAAAGCCCGCTTCGGCAAGCGCGGCGCGCGCATTGGCCGTTGTGGCGCCCATGTCGTCGCCGTTAAGGATGCGGCGCGCCGCTTCTCTCAACGCGGCGCAAAGTTCCTTTGCGCGCTCGCGCTCCTCGGGCGAGAGATAGACGTTGCGCGAAGACATGGCGAGGCCGTCCGCCTCGCGCAACGTCGGCGCGCCGAGAATTTCAGTCGCGATGTCGAGATCGCGCGCGAGCCGCTTGATCACCATGAGCTGCTGATAGTCCTTCTCGCCGAAGACCGCGACGTCGGCATGCGCTTGGTTGAGCAGTTTCGTCACCACCGTCGCGACGCCGGAAAAATGCGTCGGTCGAAATCGGTCTTCGAGATCGGCGCGCGCGGGCCCGTCCATCATAACCTTCGTCGCAAATCCCGGCGGATAGATTTCTTCGACCGAAGGCGCGAAGACGAGATCAGTGACGACGCTCGAAAGCTTCTCGACATCTGCCGCAAGCGTGCGGGGATAGCGCGCGAAATCTTCATTCGGGCCGAACTGCGCCGGGTTGACAAAGATGGTGACGATGACGCGGTCAGCCACGCGACGCGCCGCCTCCACAAGCGACAAATGGCCTGCATGGAGCGCGCCCATCGTCGGCACAAGCCCGATGCGCTCGCCGGCGTCGCGATGCGCGCGAACATAACGGCGCAGTTCGTCGATCGCGCCGATGACAGGAACTTGCGCATTCATGGACGGCGCCCTGATTGGTGGATGGAAAGCAGACCGGAGAGATAGTCAATATAGTCGCCGGGCAGCGCCTGCGCGCGCGCCGCGGCGATGACGCCATCGAAATAGCCACGAGGCGCCGCGCCGAGGTCCGGCCGCGCGCCGACATAGGTCAGCGCGCGGACCGAGCCGAATGGTTTGCGCAGGATGGGGAAGTTTTTCTTGGCGTAAAGTCCGCGAGTGACATCTTCGTAGCGATCAAGCGCCGCGACATCACCGACCGCGACGTCCCACAGCACGCCGTGAACGCTCATGCGGCGGTCCGGCGCGACGCTGACAAAGCCCGAAGCCATGAGAATCGTCCTATAACCCGCAAGCCGCCCTCGCCCGACGAGCCGCGATCGCGGACAGCGCGCCGCCATTGCAGAGGCGTCCATGTTTGAGCCATAGGCGAAATAGAGCGGCACGCGCAAATCCCGGTCGCGAAAAGTGCGACGCGTGCTATATCACGTCCGACGCGGAAGGGTGGCCGAGCGGTTTAAGGCACCGGTCTTGAAAACCGGCGTGGGGGCAACTCCACCGTGGGTTCGAATCCCACCCCTTCCGCCAATCTGCGCCCCTGTGCGTGGCATCGCCATCATAGTTGTTGAAGCTGAGCCAGACGGCGCTCTACTTCTTCCTCCGCTGCCGCGATATTAGCGTTGCAGGCATCGAGATCGACCATCATGTTAAGCGGGAGATATGCGTCCAGCCGCGATAGCAGTGCGCCGGTGTCCGCGTTCCACATCTGCAATTCGCCGTTCAGCATATAATCTCGGAAAAAGCGCTGGATCTCGCGCCGGTGCTCAGCCGCGGCGACCGAGCCGTCCTCGTGAATATATAGCCCGTTGAAAAGATCAAACTTTAGCCGCTCTTCCGTTAGCGCCAGCCGAAAATGTATCTGCACGAGGCTATCTGTCGATTTGTAAACCATCGACAGTTCCTGACCCTGCTGCTCGATACGCTCCGGGATCATCTTCTCCAGTGGCCCGTAGGACGAACATTCGCGCAACCGCACGTGAATGGGCGGTAGATCGAGCATTTGGTCAGTCTGAGGCTCCTCTCCGGCGTAAATGGCCGCAATCAATGGCTGGCCTAGCACATCCTTCCAGCCGCGCAACTCGTAGAGATGCTTAGCGTATTCGGTCGACGGCGTATCGATGCCAAAGCGTTCCTCGATTGCCCGGATGGCCAATTCGCGCACGAGCGGGAGTTCGCCATAAAGCCGAAGCGCGTCACGCGGATCGTCGGGATTGATGATCGGCTGACCCGTAGCGTGCGCAATCGCGCAGCGCCCTGATGCAAACAGGTGGCGGCCAATATCCGTGATGCCCTGGGCCGCGACGGTCGCCAACGCCTCCTGCACACCGAAGCCGTTCAATGACCGGAGCGTCGCTTCCATCCAATCGGTGCGGACACGCCCGTCGGGATAAGCAAGTTCAAGAATTCGCCAAAGCGACAGGAAGGCGTAGCCGTAATGGTTAAGGCTACGGGCTTCACGCATCAGCGCTAGGGCTATCCGAGGTGACTCCTCTTCCGGACAAATGACCTCGGTGAAATCGAACTCACCGCGGATCGCAAATCCCACGTTTTTATTAAGGCCCATCATACGCGGCAGGTTGCCGCCAGTTCGATACGCAACGGCAATACCCGCATTCTCCCGCCAAGAAAGAACGCTCAGAAACCGGTACAGAATGCTTTCCGCTTCCTGTTGCGTCATCTCCGGTGGATGATTGATCGCCACTCCCGGATAGTCCTCAAGCGTGATTGGAATGATCCAAACGCGGTGATCGGCAAATCTCAACGATTGGGGACGGACCGGCCATGTGACGTCAGGTTGGATATTCAAGCAAACCCACTGGCCATGCACCAGCAGATCTGGCGCAGCATCGAACATGGCTCGCCGGCTCGTGATCTCGACCGGCAGCGGATATCCTAGTGCGTCGCGCATACCCGCAAGCCTAGTCTACTGCCGTTCTGTGGGAAAGACGGCTTCGGGTCTTTACAATCGCCGAGTTGTACGACGTTGATGAGGTCGCGTTGCAAAGGTCATTTTCGTGGGTCGCTAGCCCCCAGTTTGTCTGACGGCCGATTGTTCCTCGGAGCTCAAAGCCGAAGGGATTGCTCAGAGCAAATATAAATCCAGCGCGCCAGACAGGCGCGTCCGATATTGTTCAAGCCGCGCCCGGTCTCTTTCTTCGGCGGCCCGCTCCACATAGGGCGCGTAATTGATGAGATTGATCGCCTTAATGAGCGGCGCGATTTCGCGAATTTTATTCTCGTTCATGCCGTAGCCCATCAGAAATTCCTGCTTGGCGTCGACTGACAAATCATGGAGCGCGACCGAAAGATCCCAATAGAGGGCGACGTTGGAGGCGCAGCACTCCCAGTCAATCACGGCCGTAATCACGCCAGCATCGTCAGCGACGACGTTCTTAGCTGGCAGCGCTTGAGCTAACGGGTGATAGCCGCCTCCAGCCTCCAGCCGACGCCCGACGCCATGAAAGGCACCGCCGCTTGCGGCAGCCGATTAGACCGTCGCGCGTGGCGTTGAACTGAGCAGCTGGAAAAGAGCGTCCAGAATCGGTCGCTGCCCCTTGGTGATTTTGCGCGCAGCCTTTTCAGCGTCGAACCATTCCGCGCGGTCCGCCTCTGGGAAATCTTCGAAACGCGCGGACTTCGGCGGCCACTCCATTCGGAATGTGTTGCTCTTGAACGACGCGAGATCGAAATCGCCCTCGAGCGCCCATACGATCAGCAGCTTGCCGCTCGGCTGACGAAATTCGCCGAGTTCGATGAAGACGCCGTGAGGCGTCGTTCCAGTCTCCTCCAGAAATTCGCGCTTGGCGGCCGACAGAGGCTCCTCGCCCTCCTCAAACAGTCCTTTCGGAATCGACCAGGCGCCCTCGTCCTTGCGCCGCCAATAGGGACCGCCCGGATGGATCAGGAGAACCTGCGCCAAACCATGGATATGGCGAAACAACAGAATTCCGGCGCTCCGCTTGGTCATTTCGAGCTGTTCTCGCAGGTAAGGCTGCTGCGACTTCGTGACGATGAGCGGAAACATAAGGACTCACGACCACGCATGCAGCTTTGCGAGCCGGGCGAATTTCTTGGAGTGGTGGCGTTCCATACGGACGAGCACATCCTGCAGGAAACGCACGCCTTGTGGCAGATAGTCGCCTTTGTTGAGCATGACGCAATCTGCGCGCTGCGCCATCGCCGCGTCGGTGGTCTCGGCCCGGCTGGCCACGCCTTCATGGACGAGTTGGTCAAGAACTTGGGTCGCCCAGATCACGGGCGCATGCGCGGCCTCGCACAGCCACAGAATTTCCTCCTGCATCTCAGAGAGGCGCGCGAAGCCGACCTCGACCGCAAGATCGCCACGCGCGATCATCACGGCTGTCGGATGCCGGGCCGCAGACTGGACGATCAGGCGTGGGAGGTTACGGATTGCAAGCGGCGTTTCGATCTTGAGGACAAGCGTTTGTGCAGGTTTTTCCCCACGCCGCGAGGCGAGTTCTGCTTGCAGCTGGAGGACGTCTTCGACACGTTGAACGAATGAAAAGCCGACCAGATCCGCCGAATGGGCGACGAAGTCGAGGTCAACCAAATCCTTGGACGTCAGCGGCGAAAGCTTTAGGTCGATCGAAGGGAAATTCACGCCTTTAGCGGGTTTCAGCCGCGGGCCCTTCTCCCGAGCTGCGATGATTTCGAGCTCCGCGCCCTCTTCATTCACAGCGACGATCCGACCCGTCGCCTTGCCGTCGTCGAAAGATATCTCCGCGTCGGGCCGCAATTGCGCAATGACCTGCGGAAAATTGACCGAGAAAGCCAGGGACCCGCTGCGCCGGTTGAGATGGGGGACAAGACGCAGACGCTCTCCCACATGTAAGCGATATTTCTCCGGCGCGTGTACGGCCTCTATTCGCAGCTTCGGCCCTGCGATGTCCATCATGACCATACAAGTTCGGCCAAGACGCCGTGAAGCGGCGCGGACATTGTCGACCATCCGGTTCCAGGCGACAGCATCATCATGCGCGCAGTTGATGCGGGCGCAATCCATGCCGGCGTCGAGCAGGGCCGAGACGAGGCCCAAATCCGCGGCGGCTTCGCTGGGCAGCGTCACCATGATGCGAGAGTGGCGCGCGCCGTTACTTTCTCCGAACATCTGATCGCAGCAACGATTCAGCACATCCTCGCCGGCGCGCATCGCGTTGACCGGCGGATATTCCGCTTGTTCGCCGCACAGTCTGCAGAGGGTCGCCAGCAGCGCGTTGAGAGCAGGCATAACATCCGCTTCGCTGCGGCCGAGCGAGGAAAGGCCATAAGCGGCGAGGCGCAATTGAAGCGCCAACAAATCGTGGCTGCGGAGAGCGAGATAATAGGCCAGATTGCACGCCCCCTCCCCTGTCACGCCCCACTCCAGAAGGCGCGCCTCGCCTTGGCGCAACACAGCGTCACGCAGCAACGCGACGTCATCTCGAAGTTCGCGGAGCTCGACTATCGCGTCTTCGGTTTTCAATTCATCACCGGCTCTTGTCGCATCCTGCCATGAGAGTCTTACTCGCGGTTCCACCAGCCGCCGCCAAGCGCCATGAAAAGCGCCGCCGTGTCGGCGAGACGCGTCGCTTCAGCCTGCACGCGCAATAGCGAGGCCGAGAAATAGAGTCGCTGCGCAGTGAACACGGCGATCTGAGAGACCTGTCCATACTTCAATTGCATGCGCACGATATCAAGGCTGCGTTTGGCGGCGTCTTCGCTCTTACGCGCGGTTTCGACCGCCTTGGCGTCCGACTGCAAGGAACGCAGCGCGTCAGTGACATTCTGGAACGCATTAACGACCGTGCTGCGATATTGCGCATCAGCCTGCTCCAGAGCCGCGACGGCCGAACGTTCCTTGTTCAATAGCGTCATGCCGTCGAAAAGCGGCTGCGCGGCGTTCGCGGCGAGCGTGTACAAGCCTGTTCCCGGGGCGAAGAGCTGCGCGACATGAAAGGCGCTCACGCCCAGATTGGCGGAGAGCGTGATGTTCGGCAACCGAGCGGCGCGGGCGACGCCGACAGCGGCGGTCGCGGCATGCAGATTGGCTTCCGCTGCGCGAATGTCGGGACGTTGCTCGACAAGCATCGAGGGCACGCTCACCGGAACTGTCACCGGCAGCTTCAGTTGAGTGAGGTTGAATTTCTGCTCGATCTCTTCGAAGGAAAGACGGCCGGCCAGAGCGGTCAGAAGGTCGCGCTGCAGCGCGAGCTGCTTTTCGAGCGGCGGCAGGGCCTGCTCGGCCTGCGCGAGCGCCGCCTCCTGGGCGACGACATCCGCCTTGGCGATCGAGCCGAAGGAATATTGTCGCTTCAGGATTTCAAGGGAGTCCTTCAGGATCGCAATGATGTTTTTTGTCGCCTCGATCTGTCCGCGGATCGAAGCTTCCTGAATGGCCGCGACGACGACATTGGACGTGAGCGCCAGACGCGCCGCCTCTATCTGGAACGCCGCCTGTTCGGTTTGCGCCTCGAGCGACTCGATGTTCCGCCGGTTCAGCCCCCAAATGTCCGGCGCATAGCTAATCGAAAGCTGTTTCAAGAAAAGGCCGTAAGGCGCGTTTGGATTGGTCGTCGCGAGGCTCGGGGTCGGTTGTCCGGTGACAATGTTGTAGGGGCTTGGAAAGTACTGGTTGAAGATCGACTGGTTAATTGCGCCGAGCGCCCGATTGTTCGACTGCAGGTTTTGGCTTTCGTTGGCGAGGATCCCGACCTGGGGCAGGAGCACGCCCCTCTGCGCTTCGGCGGTGAAATAGGCGATGCGAATCCCCGCCTCCGCCGCCTCGAGCGAAGGATTACGATCGAGCGCTTCGCGAACCAACGTGTCGAGAGGCTTTGACCGAAAGAGCGTCCACCAATCCTCCGGGATGTCGCGTCCCTCGGCAAAATGCTGGCCCAGACCTGGGGAGGCTGTTTTTTCCGGAGTAAAGTGCGGCGCCTCCGGCGCCGGCGGCTGAACAAAATCGGGACCGACCAAACAGCCCGAGAGCGTCGCCGCGAGCCCTGCAAGCGCCGCCGCGCGCAGCACTGGCGCGGCGACGGCTTTTTGCCTGCATCTATGGCTCTTCTCGCTCATAAGCTAGCTGTCAGACCCGGAGGATCTCGTTGGCGCTGCCGCTCATGCGCCCTTCCATAAAACGTTCTATGACAAAATGCAGCGTCGGGATAATGAAGAGGATCAAACCGGTCGCCGCCAACAGCCCCCCGACGATCACCGTGCCGAGGCCGCGCTGAACGTCGCTGCCGACGCCTGTCGCGAGCGCCGCAGGCAGCATGCCCACCATCGGCACCGCGGACGTCATCAGCACAGAGCGGAAGCGCTCCGCTGCGCCTTCAAGAACCTGATCGCGAAAGTTCGCGCGCTCATCACCGACAATCTCGTCGCTCGCCTCCATGCCCGGTCGTCGCGCGCGCGCTGAGGCGACATGCACCGCGGTAACGCGATTGAGATGCGACACCATGATAATTCCGTTTTGCACGGCGACGCCAAAAAGCGCCAAGAATCCCACGCCCGTCGCAACATTGAGCGTCTCGCGCGTCACGATCAGCAAGATCAGGCCGCCGAGCGCCGAGAGCGGCACCACGCCGAGGATGAGCAGCGCGTTTCTTAGCTTGGCGAAGCCGATGTAAAGGATCAGCAGCATCAGCAGCAGCACGACGCCGACGATGATCGTCAGCCGCGCCTGCGCGCGTTGTTGATTTTCAAATTTTCCGCTCCAAACGATGGCGTTGGCCTGCTTGTCGTATGAAACGGTCTCCGCGACTTTCTTTTGCGCCTCGGCGAGATATGAGCTGAGATCGCGGTCGGCATAGTCGAGGCGAACGGTAAGCACGCGTTTCGTCTTCTCGTGCGAAATGGCGCTTTCTCCGTTCTGCAATGAGATTTTTGATATCGCCGACAAGGGTATCTGTGCGCCCAAGGAAGTTTTCACCAAAAGATCGCTGAGCTCTTCCGGACTGCTGCGCGACTGAAGCGGGAAGCGCACCGTCATGTCGTAGCTGCGATCGTTCACATAGATTTGTCCGATGGAGGCGCCGCCGACTCCGATCTGGATCATATTCGAAACGTCGGAAACATTGATGCCGTAGCGCGCGGCTGCGGCGCGATCGATGTGGAAGGCAATCTGCGGAATCGGCGGCTCCTGGACGATCGATGTCTGAGTCGTGCCTTTCACCGTCTTCAGAGCGGCGACGACCTCGTTGCCAATACGACGGGTCTCC
The DNA here is from genome assembly GCA_016869595.1 of Alphaproteobacteria bacterium. Taxonomy (GTDB): domain Bacteria; phylum Pseudomonadota; class Alphaproteobacteria; order Rhizobiales; family Beijerinckiaceae; genus Methylocystis. Next base: position 3,476 of record VGDT01000011.1, on the reverse strand, counting down.
TTGAGGTCCTCGCCAAAAATCTTGACCACCATCGCACTGTGCGCGCCGCTGACGAGATCATTGACGTTGTCGATGATCGGCTGGCTTACGCCGATATCCATTCCTGGAAGCTGATTGAGGCGCTTGGTCAGCTTTGCGATGAACTGTTCCTTCGTCTCATGTTCGGGCCACGAGTCGTAGCGGTTGAGGCCTATGGGCGCTTCGATATGACTCGTCGTCCAGGGATCCGTGCGATCATCGTTCCGGCCGATCTGGGTGATGACGTAGGAGACCTCAGGAAACTCCATGACGGCGCTGCGCAAATCGCTCGCCATATCGGACGCTTTCTCGAAGGATATGCCGCTCGGCATCTGCACCTGCAGCCAAAGCGAGCCTTCATCGAGATTGGGCAGAAAGTCGCGGCCCACCGTTCCGCCGGCCACGACGACGCCCCAAATCGCGAGCGCCGTCGTAACGTAGATGATCGCTGGCTGCTCCAGGCAACGATAGAGCGCTTCCTTGTAGCGCTTTTCCATCCATTCGAGCACGCGATTGTGAAAGGGCTTCGATGGATAGCGCAGCGCCATATAGGCGAGGCCGGGCACGAGCATCAGCGTGCATAGCAGGGCCCCGATGAGAGCGTAGGCGATCGTGTAGGCGACGGGCGCAAAGAGTCTGGCCTCGACGCGCTCCAATCCCAAGAGCGGCACATAACCGGCGATGATGATGACTATGGCGAAGAAGATCGGCCGCACCACCTGGCCGACGACGAATTGAACGTCAACGACTTGAAGCTCGCGGTCGGGGTTGTGCTCTCGCAGTCTGAGAATCGATTCCGTTACGATGATCGCGCCATCGACGATAATGCCGAAGTCGATCGAGCCAAGGGATAGAAGATTCGCTGGCAGCTTGGTGAAATTCATCAGGATAAAGGCAAAGGCCAGAGACAGCGGAATCGTCCCCGCAACGACGAGCGAGCTGCGCGGGCTGCCGAGAAAAAGCATCAAGACAACGACGACGAGGACAATGCCCTCCGTCACGGTATGCGCCACCTTCGAGACCGTGAGTTGAACGAGTTCGTTGCGGTCCATGTAGGGGACGATTTTCACCTCTTGCGGCGCGAGTTGAGCATTCAGCTCATCAATTCTGTCATGCACCGACTTCAAAACGACCGTGGCGTTGTCGCCTTTCAGCATTTGCACGACGCCCTGAATGGCGTTCGAGTTGTAATCCTTGCCGAGCATGCCTTCGCGCTCTTGTGCGCTGTAGCGTGGCGTCCCGACGTCTTTGGTCAGCACGGGCACGCCGCCATGCTCGGCGATGACGATATTTCCAAGGTCCTCCTTAGTGCGGACAAGGCCGATGCTGCGAATGACATAAGATTGTTCGCCCCGCGTGATGCGGCTGCCGCCGGCGCTGGCGCTGTTTGCGACGATGGAGTTGGTGACGTCTGTCAATCCAAGCCCGTAGCGCTGCATCGCGACCGGATCGAGCTGAAGCTGAAACTGACGCGTGACGCCGCCGAAATTGGCGACGCTTGCGACGCCGGGGACCTGATTGAGCGCAGGGATGACAATCCAGCGCTGGATTTCCGACAACTCCTCGATATTTTTCGCGTCGGATTCCAGAGTGTATCTGAGAATTTCGCCGGTCGGACCGGTTAGCGGACCGAGCGCGGGTTGAATATTGGCAGGCAGCGAGACGAGCGCGAGGCGTTCCAACACGCGTTGGCGGGCCCAGTAGTCCTCAACGCCGTCCTTAAACACCATCGTGATCAGCGACAGCGCGAAGGTGCTCGTCGAGCGGATGGTGAGAAGTCCCGGCGTGCTCGCGAGCGCGCGCTCCAAAGGCACGGTAATCTGCTGTTCAACCTCCTCGGCGGCCAGGCCCGTCGCCTTGGTCGTTACGATCACCGTCACGTCGCCAATCTCAGGATAGGCTTCGATCTTGAGCTGAGTCCATGAATAGACGCCAAACGCAAAGATGAGCGCTGTAGCCAGAGTTACGCCGACGCGGTGCTTGAGGCAGAACTCGACGATGCGCTCAATCATTCAAGAGGACCCCGCCGCGCACGACGATACGCTGGCCGGCGTTCAATCCCACAACGACCGTGCCGTCAGTGATGTCGGCTTCGGGCTGGACTGGCTTTCGCTCGAAGGTCCAAGGGGCGACTTCGACGAAAACGCTTGATGCGTCATTGACCATCATCAGCGCTGACCGTGGAACCACCACGCGTTGCGACGGCGGTGAGAAGAAGCGCACCGTCGCGAACATGTTCAGCTTGAACATGCCGTGCGGGTTGTCGAAGGCGATGCGCACTTTATTGCGGCGCGTATCCGCTTCGAGCAATTGGCTGATGATCTCGACCTTGCCAGGAAATACCTCGCGTGGATAGGCGACAAGCGAAACTTCCACCCGCTCGCCCTTTTGAACAAAGGCGAGATCCTTCTCTTGCACGTTGGCGATGACCCATATGCGATCGAGGTTGGAGATGGTCATCATCGGCGATGTTGTGTTGTCGATAAAGTCGCCGGGCGCGGTATCGAGCGCCGTGATCGTGCCATCGATCGGCGCGTTAAGGGTGATCTTACGCTGGCCGGTGAGTTTGCTGTTGTCGCCAATCACATCGAGCCGGGCTTCGGCGCGCTTCAATTCCGACGTCGCCTGCAGAAAGTCGTTCTGCGCTTGCTCGAGTTCTCTAAGCGCAAGACCGCCGGCTTTGTTCAATCCAGTGGCGCGATCCAAGGCGCTCTTGGTAAGCTTTGCGGAAGCGCGGGCCTTTTCGGCGTCGGCCACGGCCTGCGCCAGATCGCCCGAATCGATAGTCGCGAGCGGCTGGCCCCTCGTGACATTGTCGCCAAGCTCGACGTTTAGTTCGCTGACGCGCCCATTGACGGGCGCCAACACGCGAACCGTCCTGGCCGGATCGGCCTCGACTGTGCCGGGCACGACGCGACTGAGGCTGACGTTCCGGATTTCGACTGGGGCCACGGCAATATGGGCGCGATAGGGCGACCCATCAGGGATGAATATCGCCTTGCCCTTGCGCACGACCGGGGTCATGCGCCGCCCGTCCGCCGCCCTCCCTGTCTCGTCTCGGAAGAAACTCCCTTCCGGGCTCAGCCGATAAACGAGAGCTCCGACCAGGGCCAAAGCGCCAAAAACCGTCGCCGCAATGACAATTTGGCGTCGGCTCAAAGAGATGCGGCTCGCGAGACCCAACGCCTGTTTCACGTCCAAATTGCCGCCTAGCGGACGAATGCCAAAACCCAACGCTTACTCTCACGAGAGCGGCGGGATAATAAAGATGTTACTCTAAGGGCTGTGGAACGCGACTGAATAGTGACAGCTAACTGAATGCAAATATCTTAGAGTCCGTTTGAGAATGTCGTTCAATGAGCGATCCTTCGCAAGATGAGGCCGCCCATTGCGACGTGGATCATGGCTTTTGAGACGTCGATGCGCTTTTCATAGTCTCGCACGAGGCGCCGCCAGCG
>VGDT01000010.1 GCA_016869595.1 Alphaproteobacteria bacterium | reverse complement strand
TTGTGCCGCCGATCGACCTGGGGAAAATGCTTCACGTCGGGCTTGAGATCGACATGCGGCTCACGCTCATCGGCGCCCGCCACATTTTCCTCCGCTGCGCCAACGATCAGCCGGGCCTGCTGAATTAGGGCGCGCGTCTCGCCGTATAACCCCCCATAGTCGCCGCTGGCCGCCTCGCCAAAGCCCACCGTCAAGCCCCGGGGGGCGCGCGCCGCGAGCGGAGAAACTTTCCAATCGGCGGTCGGATCCTGTCCGGCGGCGGCCGTGAAGGAAACCAACATGCCGACGCCGAGCGCCCATGGCGCCGTTACGCTAAAAACCCAGGGAGCAACGCCTCTGCGGGCAAAACGCGTTCTCGACTGACGACGCATAGACTGGCCCATTTGCGACGGCGAATCCCGCAAGGCGCCGCGATCTTCCACCGCTCCGCCCCGAATGCGAACTTTCGAGAAATCTTATCGTTCATTAGCCTTGCGGAACCGTTGCCGGCGGCCCCGAGGCGACGTGCCAGAATGACGCAACTGTTAGAGCTTATTCGCCGATCAGATGGAGCGCGATCTCACGTCGATGCGCGCGCCGGCGGTGCTCGAAAAGAAAGACGCCCTGCCAAGCTCCAAGCGCCAGCGCGCCGCCAATGAGCGGGATTGAAAGCTGCGTCTGCGTGAGCGCCACACGGATATGCGCCGGCATGTCGTCGGGGCCTTCCGTATCATGGGCGTAATCCGCCCCTTCGGGCGCAAGCCGCGCGAAGACGGCTTCGAGATCGCGCAGCACGGTCTGATCGGCGTTCTCCTGGATAAGCAGCGAGGCGGAGGTGTGCCGGCAAAAAACTGTCAGCAGACCCTGAGTCATGCCCGCACTGCGCGCAAAGCCGCGAATATTTTCGGTTAATTCGTAAAATCCGCGTCCCGAAGTTTCGATCCGCAGCATCCGGCTCGTTTGTCGCATAGGTCGAATGTGCGAAAGCGCATTGGAAAGTCCAGTCCCGCAGGCTCTTTGAGCGCTTGTCTCGGTGAGGCGCAAAGGCTAAGCGCAGCGCGCAACCCTGGAAGCCGCAATGTCCGAATTGATCGATGCGATAACGAACTGGGCCACGTCCGACGCGGGAAAGACGGTCGGCGCGGTGGCGCTGACGGCGCTCGCCTGGGCCGAGGCGTCGACGGTGGTCGGCGCAGCTTACATGAAGCGGATGATTCCGCTGCGCATCACAGCGATGCTCGGCAATGTGCTCGGCGTGACTTATGGGCTCATTACCGCCAGTCCGCCGACGATCGCCAAACATGCGATCAATCTGCCGCTCAACTTCACCCGCATGCGCGAAATGAACCGGCTGATCGCCAGCGTGCGCGAAGCCAATGGCGGCGAGCTGAATATCGAATGGCTGAAGCCCTTCATGCATCCGCGCGCGCTCAGCGCTGGCGAAAGGATCTTCTGGAAGGGCGATGAAGCCGACGAAGCCTTCGTCGTCGTCGAGGGACGCGTGGAAATCGTCGAACGCGGCGTAATCCTGTCGCCCGGCGACATTTTCGGCGAAATGGCGCTTTTCACGACCACCGGAAAGCGCACAGCGACGGCGCGTTGCATCAGCGACGTGCGTCTGCTCGTCATCACCTATGAGCAGTTCGAGCAACTCTATTTTCAAAACCCCGAATTCGGCCTTTATCTTGTGCGGCTGATCGTGCGCCGCTTCGAGATGAACCATCGCGACGAAGAGCTGGAGAGCGCGTAAGGCGCCCCCTGGGCGCCCTTTCCCAACTGCTGGAGCCGAACGTCAAAATAGCCTGCTAAGCTACTGGTTTCATTAATTTTTTTCACCAGTGGCGGCTTGTCTGCAAGTTGAGTCGACCCACATCTTGGGCACACACCGCCCGCCGCATCAACGACAGCGCGAAGCGCCGATCGCGGCGTGGCCAATCAGCGTCAAGGAGGGTCTGATATGGCGCTTGCAGTGCATAGCGGAGCGGAAATCGGCAAGATCATCATGTGGGTCGCCGCTTTCGCCGCCTTCGTCGTGGTTGCGCTTACGTGGGTCCCGGACTGGGTGGCGCCGCAAGGCGAACAAGGCGCGCCGGAAGTCGGCCGCACAGTGAAAATGATCAAGTAAGAAAGCCGCTGGAAACGAAAGGCGCCGCCGATGTGCGGCGCCTTTTGTTATGGAGAGCCTTTACGCCGTGCTCACCGCCTTTTCGCCAAGCGCCGCCTGAGCGGCCGCGAGCCGCGCAATCGGCACGCGGAAGGGCGAACAGGACACATAGTCGAAGCCGATCTTGTCAAAAAAAGCCACTGAAGCAGGATCGCCGCCATGTTCGCCGCAGACCCCGAGCGTAATCGTCGGGTTCGCAGCGCGGGCGCGCTTGCAGCCAAGCGAAACAAGCTCGCCGACGCCTTCCTGATCGATGGTCACGAAGGGGTCGGCCGGCAGCAGCCCCTTTTCGACATAGGCGTTAAGGAAAGAGCCTGAATCGTCGCGTGAGATGCCGAGCGTCGTCTGCGTCAGATCGTTGGTGCCGAAGGAGAAGAAATCCGCCGAAGCGGCGATGTCGCCGGCGCGCAGCGCCGCGCGCGGCAGTTCGATCATCGTGCCGACATGGTAGTTCGGCCTGATCCCGGTCTCGTCCTCGACAAGCTTCGCCATCTCGGCGACGCGCGACTTGACGAGATCGAGCTCCGCGCAGGTGAAGACAAGCGGGGCCATGATCTCGATGTCGACCGGTTCGCCCGTCGAGAGGCTCGCTTCGATCGCCGCCTCGAAAATCGCCCGCGCCTGCATGTCGACGATCTCAGGGAAGATGACGGCAAGCCGCACGCCGCGAAAGCCGAGCATCGGATTGAACTCGGAAAGCTGCGCGGCGCGGCGGCGCAGCTTCACCGCATCGGCGCCCATCGCCCGCGCCACGGCGGCGATCTCCGCATCCGAATGCGGCAGGAACTCATGCAGCGGCGGATCGAGCAAACGGATCGTGACCGGAAGGCCCGACATGATCTCAAAGAGCTGCTTGAAGTCCTCGCGCTGCATCGGCAGCAGCTTCGCAAGCGCGACGCGGCGCCCTTCAGCGTCGTCAGCCAGTATCATTTCGCGCACCGCGACGATGCGCTCGCCTTCGAAAAACATGTGCTCGGTGCGCGCGAGGCCGATGCCTTCGGCGCCGAAACGGCGCGCCGTGCGCGCGTCTGCGGGCGTTTCGGCGTTGGCGCGGATTTTCAGACGCCGCTTCTGATCGGCCCAGGACATCAGCACGGCGAATTCGCCAGTGAGCTCCGGCCGCTGCATCTTCACCTCGCCGGCGATGACCTGACCCGCCGAGCCATCGATGGTGATGCGCTCGCCCTTGCCAAAGCGCTTGCCGGCGACCGTAAAGCTCTGGTCCTCATAGTCGATGCGCAGCGCGCCGGCGCCGGTGACGCAGGGCTTGCCCATGCCGCGCGCCACGACGGCGGCGTGCGAGGTCATGCCGCCGCGCGCGGTGAGAATGCCCTCGGCCGCATGCATGCCGCCGATGTCTTCGGGGCTGGTCTCGACGCGCACAAGAATGATCTTACGGCCGTTCGAAGCGAGCTTCGCGGCTTCTTCCGGATCGAAGACGATTTCGCCGACCGCCGCGCCGGGCGAAGCGGGCAGACCCGTCGCGAGAATGTTGCGTTTTGCCGTTGGATCGATCGTCGGATGCAGCAATTGTTCGAGCGATTGCGGCTCGACTCGCACAATCGCCTCATCCTTGCCGATGAGCCCTTCGCGGGCCATGTCGACGGCGAGTTTCAGCGCCGCGCGCGCGGTGCGCTTGCCGGCGCGCGTCTGCAGCATCCAAAGTTTGCCGCGCTCGACGGTGAACTCCATGTCCTGCATGTCGCGGAAATGGCGTTCGAGCTTATCGGCATATCCCTTGAACTCGGCGAAGATCGCCGGCATCGCCGCTTCGAGCGAGATCTTTTCGAAGCCGGAAGCATGGCTCGCGGATTGGGTGATGGGCTGAGGGGTGCGAATGCCGGCGACAACATCTTCGCCCTGCGCGTTGATGAGATATTCGCCGTAAAGCTCGCGCACGCCGGTTGAAGGATTGCGCGTGAAGGCGACGCCCGTCGCCGATTGTGCGCCCATGTTGCCAAAGACCATCGCCTGAATATTGACCGCGGTGCCCCAGCTTTCGGGAATGTTGTGCAGGCCGCGATAGACGATGGCGCGATTGTTCATCCAGGACGAAAAGACGGCCTTGATCGCGCCCCACAATTGCTCGCGCGGATCTTGCGGGAAGCTCTTGCCCGCGGCCTCCTCGACGATCGCCTTATATTGCGCCGCGACCTTCCGCCAATCGTCAGCCGAGAGCTGCGTATCGAGCGCGAACCCCTTACTCTCCTTCAAGCGCTCCAGCGCTTCCTCGAACTCATGATGTTCGACGCCGAGCACGACGGAGGAATACATTTCGATGAAGCGTCTATAACAGTCCCATGCGAAGCGTTCATCGCCCGAATTGCGCGCGACAGTTTCGACCGTCTCGTCGTTGAGGCCCAAATTGAGAACGGTGTCCATCATTCCAGGCATCGAGGCGCGAGCGCCCGAGCGCACGGAAACGAGGAGCGGCCAATCAGGGTCCTCGAAGGAATGTCCGGCGATGCGGCCAACTTCAGCGAGCGCTTCATCGACCTGCGCGGCGAGATCAGCAGGGAACGTCTTGCCGTTGGCGTAAAAATAGGCGCAGACCTCGGTAGTGATGGTGAAGCCCGGCGGCACCGGCAGACTGAGCGCAGCCATTTCGGCGAGATTCGCGCCCTTTCCGCCCAAAAGGTCTTTCATCGACGCCGATCCTTCGGACCGACCGGCGCTGAAATTGTAAACCCACTTGGTCATATGTATTTCGTCCGGCGCTCGAGCGGCCGCCGACGCCCCGCCCTGCGCGGACCATCAAGCGCGCCGGAAATTACGCTCAAATGACGCGCGTCGACAAGTTGGCGCTCCATGCCTCCAGCGCTATTTTGTCGTCGATTGAAGAAATCGAGCAGAGGTCGCGCGTCGATGAAAAGCGAGGAAGATGAGGCGCCGCGCCGCCCCGCGGCTTTCGAGATCGGCCAACCGCTCGATCTACTCTCGATCGCCGAACTTGAGGAACGCATCGAGAAACTGCGGGCAGAGATCGCGCGGCTCGAAGCCGCTCGCACGGCGAAACAGGCGGCGAGCGCCGCCGCCGACGCCTTTTTCAAGAAATAGTTCGCCCCGCGCCGCTCAACTTGACAGCCGGCGACGGCCCATGCCCTTTCTGCGCGCGAAAACGCCCGATCCTGATGGAATCGCGGCCGCCAACCTCCAAGCCTGATGAGCCGGCCCTTGCACCGCTACCGTTCGCATAATTGTGGAGAACCAAACGAAGCGCTGGTCGGCGAAAAAATCCGACTTTCGGGCTGGTGTCATCGCATTCGCGACCACGGCGGCGTGCTGTTTATCGACCTGCGCGATCATTATGGGCTGACGCAATGCGTCGTCGATCCGGATTCGCCCGCCTTTGCGCAGGCGGAGAAATTGCGTTCGGAATGGGTTGTGCGGCTCGATGGCGAAGCGCGCAAGCGTCCCGCCGGCACCGAAAATCCCGACATGCCGACTGGACAGGTCGAGGTTTACGTCAACGAGATCGAGGTCCTGGGGCCTGCCGCCGAATTGCCGGTGCCGGTCTTCGGCGACCAGCCCTATCCGGAAGACACGCGCCTCAAATATCGCTTCATCGATTTGCGTCGCGAGAAGCTGCATCGAAACATCATGCTGCGCGGCCGCATCATCGACTCGATCCGCACGCGCATGAAGCAGGCGGGCTTCTTCGAGTTCCAGACGCCGATTCTGACCGCCTCCTCGCCCGAAGGCGCGCGCGACTTCCTCGTGCCCTCGCGCCTGCATCCGGGAAAATTCTATGCGCTGCCGCAGGCGCCGCAGCAATTCAAACAGCTCATCATGGTCGCGGGCTTCGATCGCTATTTTCAGATCGCGCCTTGCTTTCGCGATGAGGACGCGCGCGCCGACCGCTCTCCGGGCGAGTTCTACCAGCTCGACGTCGAAATGAGCTTCGTCACGCAGGATGACGTGTTCGACGCGATGGAGCCGGTGCTGCGCGGACTCTTCGAGGAGTTCGCCAACGGAAAGATCGTCACGCAGAAATTTCCGCGCATTTCTTTCCGCGACGCGATGCTGAAATACGGCACGGACAAGCCGGATCTACGCAATCCGCTGATCATCGCCGACGCATCAGAGGAATTCGCCCGCGAGGATGTGAGCTTTAAAGCTTTCAAGGGCAAGACCGTGCGGGCCATACCTGCGCCCGGCGCCGCTGCACAGCCGCGAAGTTTCTTCGATAAGCTGAACGACTGGGCGCGAAGCGAAGGCGCGCCGGGGCTCGGCTATGTGATCTTCGAGGAAGAAAACGGCGCGCTCGCTGGCAAAGGCCCAATCGCCAAATTCATTCCTGCGGACGTTCAGGCCGCCATCGCCGTCAAGGCGGGCGTCAAGGCGGGCGACGCCGTGTTCTTTTCGGCAGGAGAAGAGACCGCCGCCGCCAAACTCGCCGGCATGGCGCGGCTGCGCATCGGCGACGAACTCAGCTTAACGAAAAAGGACGTCTTCGAATTCTGCTGGATCGTCGACTTCCCGATGTATGAGTGGAACGAGGACGAGAAGAAGATCGACTTCTCGCATAATCCTTTCTCCATGCCGCAGGGCGGGCTCGACGCGCTCGACACCATGGACCCGCTCGACATTCTCGCCTTCCAATACGACATCGTCTGCAATGGCGTGGAGCTCTCGTCCGGCGCGATCAGAAACCATCGCCCTGACATCATGCGCCGCGCTTTCGAGATCGCCGGCTATGGCGAGGACGTGCTGATCGAGAAATTCGGCGGCATGTATCGCGCCTTCCAATATGGCGCGCCGCCGCACGGCGGCATTGCGCCGGGCGTCGACCGCATCGTCATGCTGCTCGCTGAAGAGGAAAATCTGCGCGAAGTGACGCTCTTCCCGATGAATCAGCGCGCCGAGGATTTGCTGATGGGCGCGCCGTCGGAACCGACCACGAAGCACCTGCGCGAATTGCACATCAGGCTGAATTTGCCCGAGGCCAAGGCGTAGTTACGCAGTGCTGTGTGACGACTTGCCGCCGCCCATGATGGCGTTCGGGACTTTAGCGCTTTGCGGGCGCCGCCGTGTCCGAGGCTTATAAAGCCACGAGCGCAGCGCCAAATTTCCGCTCGGCGCGCTTCGCGGAGTGCACGCCTTGTACAGCAAGCGGCAGACAGAAATTCTCGCGACGATCACGCAAGGACTGAACCTGCCTCAGCATTCGTCGCAGGTTCATGTCGATCAGACGCCTGGATACGTCGACTCGCCGATCGAGGTGCACGACTTCGCTGTCGCGCTCATGGGCGCAATCGGCGCAACGATCGCTTTTGTCGGCGAAAGACGCGGCTTGGGCGCCCAGCGCGTGACGATCGACCGACGACACGCCGGCCTGCTCTTCAACGAGATCGCCTATTTCTTTCAAAGCGGCTGGCAATTCGACATCAGCGCCGTTCATACGGCGGTGAATAACTTCTATCGCACCCGTGACGGACGACGCATCTTCTTCAACGGCGCCTATCAACATCTGCGCGACGGCTTACTGCGCTATCTCGACTGTCCAAACGAGCGCGAAGCCATCGCTAAGAGCGTCGCGCGCTTCGATGCGCGGGCGCTTGAAGACGATCTTTCGGCGCTCGGCCTTTGCGCCGCGATCCTGCGCAGTCCCGAAGAGTGGCGCGCGCATCCGCAAGGCCGCGCGATCGCGGACGCACCGCCGATCGAGCTTGTGCGGCAGGGCGACGCCGCTTGCGTTCCCTTGCCGGCCGCCGCCGCGCGGCCGCTCGAGCGGCTCCGTGTCCTTGATTTCACGCATGTCGTCGCCGGTCCGACGATTGGAAAGCTGCTGGCGGAGCATGGCGCCGATGTCATTCATTGCCGCAATCCCTATCTCGACCATATTCTCGGTTTCGACATCGACACGTCTTTCGGCAAGAAGACCGCCTATCTGGATGTGCGCGCCGAGGCCGACCGCGCCCGCGCCTTCGAACTCGTTCGCGACTGCGACGTTTTCGTGCAGGGATTTCGCTGGGGATCGCTGGCGAACCGGGGATTTAGTCCGCAGGCGCTGTGGCGGATCAACCCACGCCTGATCTATGTCGAGGTCAACGCCTATGGCTTTCAGGGACCCTGGGCCGAACGGCGCGGGTGGGAGCAGCTCGCTCAAGCGGCGACCGGCCTCGCCGCCGCGCACAGCGCGAAACTGGACGAGCCTGCGCTTATTCCCGCTTATTTCAATGATTACGGCTCGGGCTGCCTCGGCGTCCTCGGCGTTCTCGCCGCTTTGTTACGTCGCGCCGAAGAAGGCGGCCGCTGGATCGTTCGCGTGTCGCTCGCCAAGACGGCTGAGCTTGGCATGCGTTTCGCCGCCAATGCGGAAACGCCAACTCCCATCGGCCAGGACGATATGAACCGTTATTTGGTCGATCAGGATTCCCCACTCGGACTGTTGACGCGCGTTGCGCCGGCGGTTCAGTTGGAAAAAACCCCACCCTATGTCGATCGTGCTGGAAGCTTTCCGGGCTCCTCAACGCTCGACGTCGGGTGGGGGCCCGACCCTACCGCGCCCCACGCGCCGCCGCACCATCCAACGTCGATCTTCCGGCGCGGCGTCGCACATATGCGCGGACGGCAGATTTTATGACCGCCAAGAGGCGACGTTAATCCATGCCGCGCCTGCAGGGCGATCGCATTTCAAAATAGTGAGAGGAGTTTGACGAGATATTCTTGATTCCATGCGGCTTTTTTGAATTTTGCGCGTAGGGATGTCTTGCTTTCCTCCTTGCTCATGACGTTGAGCGCCATGTGGCGGAGCACGGCGAGATTGTGTGGGCCGTTGTCCATGCGGTTGCGAGCGGCGTCTTCATTCATGATCACGTCGAGGCGCCAGTGCAAACGATTTTCGACGCCCCAATGGCTGCGCACGACGTCGCCGCCGCGTTCGGCCGAGATTGGCGTGCTGAACAGATAATAGGCTGTTTCCGTGGATATTTTGTCGCCGATCTCGCGTGTGCGCGTGACTTTTCCGATCGCCTGCAGGCCCGGCCATTGATGCCGTTCCTGCAACCAGTCGATGTTCGTCGAGATCGAAACGGCGCGCGTTTCGATGCGGCCGTGATCGGCTTCGACCGTGGTGTGTTGCGTCGTGGCCGTTGTCAGCGGATCATCGAGGAACACGCTGACATCGTCGTGCATGGTTCCCTGATTGCCCTTGAGCGCAAAGGCGTAATCGCCGCCCTGATCGATGATTTGCTGGGCGATCGCGCGCTGGCAATTGAGCGCGTCGACGGTCACGATGGCTCCCTCGAGCGACAACAGTTTCAGTAATTGCGGAACCGCGGTGATCTCATTCGACTTGGCGTCCGTGGCGATCTGCGCCAGCACAAGACGCTGTTCGCATCCCCAGGCGGAAACCATGTGCAGCGGCGACTTGCCGCTGGCCTTGTCGAATGAACGCCTCAACACCTTGCCGTCAATGGCGACAACGCCCTGGCAAGCTTGCGAAAACTTGGCCATGAACTTTTGAAAACAGGCGCGAAACTGCTCTGGATCGAGAAGGCGGAACACCCGCGAGAACGTGTCGTGGCTCGGCAATCCCTTTTCGAGCTTCAGGAACTGCCGAAGGAACGCTTCCTTCTCCCGGGCGAACAACTCCATGTCCGAAGCATATTGCCCGCCGCACAGCACCGTGCACAGCGCGATCACCATGATCTCGACCAGATCATGAAGCCCGGCGTTGCCGGTGCGCGGGTCCTCCAAATCCTCGAAACAAGCCGCCAAGCCTTCCATGCGAGCCTCCAACCGCCGCGTCCTCGACGCAATGGCTAGAATCGATTCTCCAAAAGCCCACAAGACCCAGCTACAATGTCAATCAGTTTCAAATGCGATTCCCCTGGCCGCGCCTGTTTTCGCGCTTGTTGTAGCGGCCATAATAATGTACGTCGCCGACCCTGCCCTCCAGCTCCTTGTTCGTCAGCTTGAAGTTCCGATCGAAGGTTAGATCGTAGCGCTTGCCGCCCTGACAGCGCGCGTCATCGACTTCGAATCTACCGTCGTCATATTCCATCTTTCCGCCGGAGCAGTTCATGTCCTTCATCGCCGATTCGATGCTTGATTTCTCCTCACGCGTGAGCCGACGGTCGGCCTGAGCCGGCGTCGCCGCCAAGCCAACGAGTCCAAGAAGCGCGAAGCAAGCCACCAGAGTACGCATGGTGTAACCCTTCCTCTTGCAGCCGGAACGAAGCCGCGGCTGCGCCATGCCGCTCAAAAGTTTAGCGACCTGCGCCCATATGAGGCGCAATTGGCGAACGGAAAGGGGGGTCGCGCGCATGTTTCAACCCTCCAACTTGCCTCGCGCGGCGCGCTCCTCTATAAGCGCCGCGGCGCTTGCGTTTCCGACACCCCTGGAGGCGAAGCAGCGCCCTTTCTTTTGACTTGAAGGACACCGACATGGCCGAGACCAAGAAGCTCGCGGCCACGGTGCGCAGCGGGACAGGCAAGGGGGCCGCCCGCAGCGTTCGCCGTGAGGGCCGCATTCCAGCAGTGCTCTATGGCGGCGGCGAAGCGCCGCAGCCGATTTCGCTCGACAAGAAGAACCTCTCGCAGCTCATTTTCGCGGGACATTTCCTCACCACGATTTTCGAGCTCGACATCGACGGCAAGAAGGAGCGCGCAATCCCGCGCGACTATCAACTCGACGTCATCAAGGACACGCCGATCCACGTGGATTTTCTGCGCTTGAAGCCAGGCTCGCGGTTGCGCGTGCAAGTGCCGGTGCATTTCATCAATCAGGAAGCGGCGCCCGGCCTGAAGCGTGGCGGCGCGCTCAACATCGTTTATCACACGGTGGAGATGTGGGTGCCGGCCGACAATATTCCGGAAGCCCTGACCGCCGACATGACGGGCATGGACTTCAACGACTCGCTGCACATTTCAGCGATTCCGCTCCCCGAGGGCTGCAAGCCGACGAATCCGGACAAGAATTTCACCGTGGCGAGCCTGTCGCCGCCCGCCGGCGGCGGCGCCGAGGAGGAGGCTCCGGCGGCAGCGGCGGCGCCTGCGCCTGCGCCGGCTCCCGCCAAGGAAGAAAAGAAGAAGTAAGCGCCGCAAAGCTTACCGTGATAATGGCCGGGTTCGCCCGGCCATTTTTATTGAGGCTCACATGCTGCTCCTTGTCGGATTAGGCAATCCCGGACGCGCCTACGCCAAGAACCGGCACAACATCGGCTTCATGGCGCTCGAAGCGATCGCCAAACGACACGGCTTTCCGCAGGCGCGCGCGCGTTTTCAGGGCCTCATCAGCGAGGGAACGATCGGCGGCGAACGCGTCATGTTGCTGGAGCCGCAAACCTACATGAACGAGAGCGGCCGTTCGGTCGGCGAAGCCGCGCGTTTTCACAAAATCGGGCTCGACGAGATCGTGGTCATTCACGACGAACTCGATCTCGCGCCGGCCAAATGCCGGATAAAAACAGGCGGCGGAGTCGCAGGACATAATGGCCTGCGCTCGATCAGCGCTCATATCGGCAACGACTATAAGCGGCTGCGGCTGGGCATCGGCCATCCCGGCGATAAGGCGCTCGTTCATTCCTATGTGCTCAGCGATTTCGCCAAGAGCGAGGAGCCCTGGGTGAGCGCGCTCTGCGAAGCGATCGCTGACGCCGCCAGGCTGCTCGTCAAAGGCGACGACGCCGGACTGCAGAACAGGCTGCATCTCGCCATGGAGGCGAAAGGTTTCGGCGCGGTGAAACGCGTCGGCGAGGCGTAGTCTTCGCTAAACCATTGATGAACGCAAGCTTCACGGCGGGTTCAGCGGCCCTTCGGCAGATTAGGCGCGCTGATCGGGACGAAACGTCTCGACATGGGGGCATGAGCCCAGGAGTTATCCATGATCCGCACAGCCATCTTTGCCGCCGCTTTTCTTTGCGTCACGTCCGCTCTCGCGCAGACGGCTCCGGCGATGAAGCCCGCGACGCCGGCGTCGCCGTTGCAGAGCGCGAAAATGGAGGCGGCGCGCCTCGACATCAACACTGCAACCGCTGAACAGCTTGCGACGGTGAAAGGCCTGAACAAGAGTTTCGCCGATGCGATCGTCAAGGCGCGTCCGTTCAAGAGCGTCGAAGAGCTCTCGACGAGCAATATTCTACCGGCCGACGTCTTTGCGCTGGTGAAGGATCATCTGACCGTCGCCAAGTAAAAGCGCATCGCGTAAGAGCGCGCCCAAGAACGCCCGCCGCGATTGGCGGGCGTTTTCCTACGGGCTGGGCTCTATCGCCCGCCTCTTCCCCCTTGGGACGCAAACCCCTATATTCAATTTGCCGTCGCTTGCGGCGGCTATGGCGATAAACGGACACCGCAATAAACCATTCGGACCCGGGGGCGGTACCCGGCGCCTCCACCAAAGCCCGTCGGCGCGGCGGGCTTCGGCGGGGGCGAAATAGGATCGACGAGGGCGTAAAGGGTGATTTTTCGCTCGGCATGATACCGCCGTTATCGGGTCAAACCTTATAGTTGCCAACGACAACTATGCTCCGGTGGCCGTCGCTGCGTAATGCAGCGCCCATACCGGGATCAAAGCCCTAGGGGTTTGCACTTCTAGGCGGGGTCCGGAGGCGCCTGGCAACAGAAGCCTCCACTTTTTTCTCGCTGCGCCGCCGTTAGGCAAAGCGCGGCAAGCAAATGGTCGGAAGCGACAGCCGGTCGACCATGCAAATGGCAGTCTGGCGCGACGCAATGGCCAAAGACATTATTCGCTACGATCTTCTCGTCCAGGACGCCATGCGCGGCGTCATGCGCAAGGTGCTCGGCGACGTTGCCGAGAACGGCTATCTGCCGGGCGATCACCACTTCACCATCAGCTTCCACACTGATGCGCCAGGCGTCATGATTTCGCGGCGCCTCGCCGAGCAGTGGCCGCATGAGCTGACGATCATCCTGCAGCATCAATATTCAAATTTGGAAGTCGACGACGAAGGCTTCGGCGTCACTTTGTCGTTCCGCTCGGTTCCGGAGCGTCTCTACGTGCCATTTTCCGCTGTCACCGGCTTTTTCGATCCTGCGGTCGAATTCGGCCTGCGCTTCGAGAGTGGCGAAGACTCGCTTGAAGAGACAGAGGAGGAGGCGCCTGCGGCAGGACCAAGCCTCGTCGTTAAGAAGCCGGAGTCTATGAAAGAGCTCAAGCCAAAAGTCGAGCCCACTAGGATCGGCCCTACGAAAATTGAACCGGCCAAGTCGGATGCCTCCAAAACGGCAGGCGCGGACAAGCCGAGAAAACTCAGGCCGGTCGAAACCAAGGAGGAAGGCGACGAGAAGATCGTCTCGATCGACGCCTTCCGTAAAAAGCCCTGATGGGCGAGATCGTCAATCTGCGTCGCGCGCGCAAACAGCGCGACCGCCGCGAGCAGGAAAAGACGGCGCAGACGAACCGCGCCGCCTTCGGGCGCAGCAAATCCGAACGCGAATTGACAGCCGCGCAGAAGCGGCTGGAAAACGCCAGACTCGACGGCCATAGACGCGAGCTCGACGCGGAAGATCAAGCGTGAGCGATGCGTACGCGCCAATAGATCACGCTGCATTTGGGCGGATCGCCCAAATGCAGATGACGTGATCGATTCAAAAGCATAGAGCGCGCTTTGCACGAAAAACCGGCGTCCACTTTTTCGCAGCGCGCTCTAGACGCCAGTTCGCGCCGAATCGTCAAACATTCAGTCGTCATCGCCGGCCATCGCACCAGCGTGTCGCTTGAAGACGCCTTCTGGCGGGCGCTGAAAGAGATCGCGGCGCAGGAGGGCGTCTCGCTCGCCGCCCTCGTCGCCCGCGTCGACGCCGGGCGAGGCGAAGCAAATTTATCCTCGGCGCTGAGGGTATTCGTTCTGGAGCGGGCGTTGGAGCGTCTCGTATCCGACAATTCCGGACATTCGCGGGCGGTCCGGTAATGGCCGCTATCGGACCGCGGGCCAACGTGAACTATCGACCGACTCCAGTCGGTCTCCGCTATTGGGGGGAAACAATGAGGCAGCGGACGTTCGAAGCGGCGTGGCGCCGACACACGGCAAGTGACCGCCACCCCCCCACAATCGCTACGACTCTAACGAACGACCCTGCTTTGCGCCGCCGGCGCCGGCGGCGCCGGGACAGGAGGTCGACGCCGTCGGCTATGCCGGCAGCATGATCACCTTCGTCTTGATCGGCGTTCGTGAATAGAGGTCGAGCATGTCCTGGCTGAGGAGGCCGGTGCAGCCGCTCGTGATGCCGGCCCCGATCGTCTCGGGGTCGCTGGTGCTGTAGATCGTGTAGACCGTGTAGGCGCCGTTCTTATAGAGATAGAGCACGCGGGCGCCGAGCGGATTTTCCAGACCTCCCGGCATGCCGCCGGCATATTTGCGCGCCTCCGGCTGTCGCGCCATCATCTCCTTGGGGGGCGTCCAGGTGGGCCATTCGGCCTTGCGCCCGACATAAACTTCACCGCTCCACAGGAATCCGGGGCGGCTGACATTGGCGCCATAGCGGGTGGCGTTTCCGTCGCCTTCGATGCGGTAAACATAGTAGTTGGCGGGATCGACGATAATCGTGCCGGGCGCCTCTTTGGTTTCGTAGCGCACTGTCTTGCGAAAATATTTCGGATGGAGCTTGCCGATGTCGACCGCCGGGATGGGGTATTTCTCATTGGGCACGGCGGCGTAAAACTTCGCCGCCTCGGCGCGGCCCATGTCGTCGGATACGCAGCCGGCGAGACCGGCCGCGCCGAGACCGGCGGCGGAGCCGACCAGAAACGACCGGCGGCTGAGACGCCCCGACCGAAGCCCGAGCAGAACACCCTCGTTGCTTTCGCCGGAATCGGCGATTCCATCGTCCATGATCATGATTTTGGAGCCCCCATGACCCGTCGCCGGACCTAAAGAATATTCCGGCAGAAATTCGCTGAACGTCTTCGCTGAGCTGAGAGTGCCGTCACTTGCTTTTCGGAATGTAAAGAACGTCGAGTTTGAGAGGAAATTCCGATCATTCTGTGGCGGTGATCGCCAATGGCGACAAAACACCCCGTCCAGCCGCCCGCCCCGTCTGAGCAAAACTGACCTGTGATCGAAGACCGGAGGCATTGTGCTGTCGCCGGCGCCCCCCGCGCCATGAAGCGCTCGTCCCGTCAGCGGACGCTCGGCAAGGCAAAAATGGGTCAATAGCTGAGGTTCAAGCCGCTCAAGCTCGTGATTCGCCTTCCGTTCTCCTATATGATCGCAGAATCATGAAAAGCAGCCTGTCGCCTCAGTCCGACTACGCGCCGCAGACGGGCGGGCTTGCTGCGCGCGTGGCGGCGACTGGGCGGTCGCGTTATCTCGACGCGCTCAATCCCGAACAGCGCGCCGCCGTCGAAACGCTCGACGGACCGGTGCTGGTGCTCGCCGGCGCCGGCACGGGCAAGACGCGGGCGCTGACGACGCGCATCGCCCACATCCTCGCGCTCGGCAAGGCGCGCGCCTATGAAATCCTCGCCGTCACCTTCACCAATAAGGCGGCGCGCGAGATGCGCCAACGCGTCGAGGCGCTGGTCGGCGAAGGCGCGCAGGCCATGCAATGGCTCGGCACCTTTCACGCCATCAGCGCCAAGATTCTGCGCCGCCACGCCGAGCTCGTCGGGCTGAAACCGAACTTCACCATTCTCGACACAGACGATCAAATCCGCCTTTTGAAGCAAGTGCTACATGCGGAAAATATCGACGATAAGCGCTGGCCGGCGCGCGCGCTCGCCATGCGCATCGACGGCTGGAAGAACCGCGGGCTGACGCCAGCGCAGGTTCCAGCGGGCGAGGCCGAGAGCTTCGCCAATGGCAAAGGCGCCGCGCTTTACGCGCTCTATCAGGAGCGGCTCAAGGTCCTAAATGCCGTCGATTTCGGCGATCTCTTGATGGAGAGCCTGCGGCTCTTTCGCGACAATCCGGACGTGCTCGCCGACTATCAGCGCCGCTTCAAATACATCCTCGTCGACGAATATCAGGACACGAATGTCGCGCAATATTTATGGCTGCGATTGATCTCGCAAGGGCGTGCGCCGGGGCGACAAAATCTCTGCTGCGTCGGCGACGATGATCAGAGCGTCTATGGCTGGCGCGGCGCCGAGGTCGAAAACATCCTGCGTTTCGAGCAGGATTTTCCCGGCGCCAAAGTCATTCGCCTGGAGCGCAATTACCGCTCGACGGGGCATATTCTCGCCGCCGCCTCGCATCTGATTTCCCATAACGACGGGCGGCTCGGCAAAACGCTGTTCACCGACGGCGGCGACGGCGAAAAGCCGACGCTCACCGGCGTTTGGGACAGCCAGGAAGAGGCGCGCGTCATCGGCGAAGACATCGAGCAGTCGAGCCGCAAGGGCGATTCGCTCGAAGAGATCGCCATTCTCGTGCGCGCCTCGTTTCAGATGCGCGAATTCGAAGAGCGCTTCGTCGAGATCGGCCTGCCCTATCGCGTCATCGGCGGCCCGCGCTTCTATGAGCGACTCGAAATTCGCGACGCGCTCGCCTATCTGCGCTGCGTCGCGCAGCCTGCCGACGATCTCGCCTTCGAGCGCATCATCAATACGCCGAAACGCGGGCTCGGTGACGCGACGCTGCAAATGCTGCATGAATACGCAAGGCGCGAGCGGGTTCCGCTGATGCAGGCGGCGCGCATCCTTGTCGAAAGCGAGGAGCTTAAGCCTAAGCCCCGCGGCGCGCTGCGCGGCCTTGTCAGTGATTTCGATCGCTGGCGCGCGCTGATCGATACAAAGCCGCAGCATGAGCTCGCCGAGCAGGCGCTTGACGAATCTGGCTATACTGAGCTGTGGCGCGCGGACAAGACGCCCGAGGCGACCGGCCGGCTGGACAATTTGAAAGAACTTGTTCGGGCGATGGAGGCCTTTCCCGACCTCGACTCATTTCTCGAACATGTGTCGCTCGTCATGGAGGCCGACAGCGCCGTTGATCAAGAGCGCGTGTCGATCATGACGCTGCATGGCGCCAAGGGCCTCGAGTTCGAGACCGTTTATCTCCCCGGCTGGGAGGAAGGACTGTTTCCGAGCCAGCGCACGCTTGACGAACAGGGACGCGCCGGACTCGAGGAAGAGCGCCGTCTCGCTTATGTCGGCCTGACGCGCGCCAAGCGCTGGGCGAAAATCTATTTCGCCAGCAACCGGCGCATTCATGGTCTTTGGCAACCGACCATTCCTTCGCGCTTCATCGACAATCTGCCGTCGGACAATGTTGAAGTGGTCGAGGCGCCGAACGCCTCGCAATACGGCTCCTATGGCGTCTCGCGCTTCGCCAATCTCGACGTCTATGGCTCAGACTATTCGACGCCGGGCTGGAAGCGCGCCCAGGCGGCGCGGAATGATTCAGCGCGCGGCGAGCCGATGCGCGAGTCCCGCGGCTCACGAGGGAAGCAACCGATGACGATCGACGGCGAAGTGATCGCCCGCTCCTCCGGCGGCTCGCGCTTTTCGGTCGGCGCGCGGGTGTTTCACCTGAAGTTCGGGCCAGGCTCAGTGGCGGCGGTCGACGGGAACAAGCTCACGGTCGATTTCGACAAGGCCGGCAGAAAGATGGTGTTGGAGAGTTTTGTGGAAGCGGGGTGATTCGAGACAGTCAAGGATTGACAAGTGTCTTTCCCCAATCTCCCCGCATTTCATCACCGTAATTTGCATAATCCCGCAGAGGTGGGTTTTTGCTGAAATAATGAGCGCCGAATCATAAGGCGCTCACATGCTTACCAACAGCCGCGATATCATTCGCCGCCTCGAAAAAGAGGGCTGGCGACTCGTGCGCTCCAAAGGCTCGCATCGCCAGTTCAAGCATCCGACGAAATCCGGTCGTGTGACCGTGGCGCACCCGAAGAAAGACATGCCGCCAAAAACCGTGCTCAGCATTTATGAAAGCGCAGGTTGGCCAAGAGACTAATTACTCAGCCGCTTGCTTTTGCGCCCATGGCGCTTCGACGGCGATCACGATTTCCGCGTCGGCAAAACTCTCCGCCCATTTCGGATCGGCCCGCAAGACTTCAAAATCGCGCGGCTCAGGGATCGGCTGCTCGTCCTCGCGCATCCCCTCCGCCCAAAGCTCCAGCGCCTCAGCAGCCATGGCGAAGATATCGTCGATTTCGTCAGCGGCCGAAAAACATCCCGGCGCGTCGGGAAAGCTCATGCCGTAGGCGCTGTTTTCGTCCTTATGGACGATGACGATATAGGGTTTCATCCGCGGCCTCGAGGATCGACGTCGGATCATAGCGTGTTCGAGTCTGGCCCGCCATCGCCCGGAACGACTATACGGGCCTCCGAACTCGGGTTAATTTCAGCTCGCTTTCAGCCGTCATGCCCGGCCTTGCGCCGGGCATCCACGCCGGGACATCGCGAAACGCATTACGCGGAGACGGCATCGGCTCATGTTCTCACATTTGCATCATGTCGTCGTGTGGATGGCCGCGACAAGCGCAGCCATGACGCGGTGAGATGACGCCTCGCTAACCTGGATTCGGCGCCGGCGCGACTGTAGCGTAGCCGCCACAGTTCGGCTTTTTTGGCGGCTCACAGGCATGTGTAAACCCGTAAGGATTCACAAGGCTCGCGCCGCGCATTACTCTTTCATCGAAGTAATGGCTCAGCGCCCTGCGCTTGCGCTATCGCACAGAACTTAACCGGAAAAGCGCTCAGACCTCGCTGAAATGAGGTTCGCGGGGGAAGAGCCATGACTGCTGGCGACAAAAAAGCCGGACGAATTTTCTACATCGCTGCTGCGTTCGCGATCGTTTCCGCGCTCGCGGCTCCAGCAGTCGCGAAGCAATATCCGCCGCGTCGCGCCGAGCTATTTGACCCGCCGGCGCTCGTTGCGCTTTTTGGCGTCGAGCGAGTCCTGACGCGCGCGCCGTTGGACAATACCGATTTTGCCGTCACTGACATCGCGCCCACCGCAGCCCTCCTCGATGTCGAGCCACGCGCCAAGCCGGCATCGCCGGACCCGCTCGACCTCGCCTGGAGCCTTCAGCCCGCGGAGAACCGCAATCTCGCTTTGGCGCTCGACGCCTGGGCTGCCGACGCCACTGTGGCGCCGGAGCGCCGTCGTCTGCGCGCAGCGCTCGCCGCCGCTTATGCGGCACGGGATTTCGCGCCCTTCTGGATCGAGAATGGCGAATGGCGCGACTCGGCGCTGGCGGCGCTTGTGCGCATTGCGCGCGCCGCTGACGATGGACTCGATCTTCGCGCCTTTGCCGCGCCGAACGCGGAGAAAGCAGCTCCGACGGCGGCGGACGACCTCGTCCTGTCGGAAGCCGTAGCCGTCTATGCGCTACAGGCGCGCGGCGCCCGGATCGACCCCGCGAGCATCTCGCGACTCATCGGATCGAAGACGACTCTTCCCGATCCAGCGATTACCGTGACGGAAATCGCCGGCGCAGGCGAAAACGCCGGCGACGCGCTGCAGGCCTATAATCCCACGCATTACGGCTATCAGCAGCTGCGCGAAAAGCTGATCGAGCTGAAAGCGCAGCGCGCCGTCGCGCCGGCTGCCGACGGCCGTTACGCAGCCGCTGACGCTGTCTCGCAAAGCGACGCCCTTCCCCCCACGAGCAAGTCTAAGCGGAGTCGCGCCGCCGCGCTCGCTGCAACTTCAATATCGCGCGTCGAAGCCGAAATCATCGCCAATATGGAGCGGTGGCGATGGCTGCCGCGCGACCTCGGCGAAGAGCGGGTCGAGGTGAACATTCCTGATTTTGAGCTCGCCGTGGTGCGCAACGGCGAGGTGACGCATCGCACGCGCGTTATCGTCGGCAAAGAGACGACGCCGACGCCGATCTTCTCCAACGCGCTGCAATACATCATCGTCAATCCCTATTGGAACGTGCCGCCGTCGATCCTGAATAAGGAGATGCTGCCGAAGGCAAATGGCGACGTCGCCGCCATCGCGGCGAGCGGCTTCAACGTGTCCTATCGCGGCGGCAAGCTCGTCGTGCGCCAGCCGCCGGGCGAGCGCAATGCGCTCGGGCGCATCAAATTCATGTTCCCCAACGACTTCTCGGTCTATCTGCACGACACGCCGTCGCGCAACCTGTTCTCCGCGTCGCATCGCGCCTTCAGCCATGGCTGCATGCGCGTCGATGCGCCTTTCGCGCTCGCCGAAGCCGTGCTCGGCCCCGGCAGCGGCTGGTCGGAGAGCCGCGTGCGCCGGCTGATCGGCGGCTCGGAGCGCTACATCAATCTGGCGAAGCCGCTGCCGATCCACATCGAATATTTCACCGCCTATGTCGATGAAGGCGGGCGGATCGCGCTGCGCCCCGATCTCTATGGCTATTCCGCCCGCGTGCGAAAGGCGTTGGGATTAGGCGCCTGAGTCCTTCACGCTCGCCGAAAACAACGCGGCGCAGCCGATCGTTTCGACGCTCACCGCGCTGAAGCGCTTTTCGAGTTCGCGCGACACAGTCGGCAAGTCATCCTCGTACTGAAAAACATGCCTGCGGCGAACGATCAATCTCGGGGGTGACAAACGGCCTGGCGGCGTGGAAAAGCTTATCTCATGTCCATAAGCCGCTGCTAAGCTTCCCATGCCCCCGCCGCCCCTTCTCACTCTGCAAGGCGTAACACTGACCCTCGGCGGCAAGCCGCTGTTAGAGGGCGCCGATCTCTCGGTCACGCCGGGCGCGCGGCTCTGCGTCGTCGGTCGCAACGGCTCCGGCAAATCAACGCTTCTCAAGATCGCCGCAGGCGAAATCGAACCCGACGGCGGCGTGCGCTTTTTGCAGCCGGGCGCGTCGCTGCGCTATCTGCCGCAGGAGCCGGATTTCTCGGACTTCACGACGGCGCTCGCCTATGTCGAAGCGGGGCTCGGCCCGCTCGACGATCCCCACGTCGCCAGGACGCTGCTCAATGATTTGGGGCTCCAAGGCGATGAAGACCCCGCGCGTCTTTCGGGCGGCGAAGCGCGGCGGGCGGCGCTCGCGCGCGTTCTCGCGCCCGAACCCGACATTCTGCTTTTAGACGAACCCACGAACCATCTCGATCTGCCGACGATCCTGTGGCTTGAAGAAAAGCTCGCGGGGTTGCGCTCGGCGCTCGTGCTCATCAGCCATGATCGCCGCTTTCTTCAGGATCTGACGCGGGAAACGCTGTGGATCGACCGCGGCCGCACGCGCCACCTGGCGCGCGGCTTCAAGGAGTTCGAAGCCTGGCGCGACCGTGAATTGGAGGAAGAGGAAAAGCAACAGCATAAATTGGCGCGCAAGATCGTCGCCGAAGAACATTGGCTTCGCCACGGCGTTTCCGGTCGGCGCAAGCGCAATATGAAGCGACTCGCGAGCCTGCATCATCTGCGGGCGGAGCGGCGCAACCGCGTGATGCCGACGGGCGACGTGAAGCTCGAAGCAAGCGAAGCGCAGCTCTCCGGCAAGCTTGTTATCGAGGCGATCAAGATTGGCAAATCATACGGCGCGCGCGTCATCGTCGAGAATTTCACGACGCGCATTCTGCGCGGCGATCGCCTCGGCGTCGTCGGGGCGAACGGCGCCGGCAAAACCACGCTCGTGAATCTTTTGATAGGCGCGCGCGCGCCCGATCACGGCAAAGTGCGGTTGGGCGCCAATCTCGAAATGGCGACCCTCGAGCAAAGCCGCGCGAGTCTCGATCCGGAAACGACCTTGCAGGACGCGCTGACCGGCGGCGGCTCGGACACGATCGAAATCAATGGCGAGCGGCGTCATGTCGTCGGCTATATGAAAGACTTTCTGTTCAAGCCGGAACAGGCGCGCACGCCCATCGGCAGACTGTCTGGCGGCGAGCGTGGACGCCTGATGCTTGCGCGTGCGCTGGCGAAGCCGTCCAATCTTCTCGTGCTCGACGAACCGACGAACGACCTCGATCTCGAAACGCTCGATCTGCTGGAAGAATTGCTCGCCGACTATCCCGGCACGCTGATCGTCGTCAGCCATGATCGCGACTTTCTCGATCGCGTCGCGTCGAGCGTGTTGATGAGCGAGGGCAACGGCCGCTGGATCGAATATGCAGGCGGCTATAGCGACATGGTGGCGCAGCGCGGCAAGGGCGTTGACGCGCGGAGCGCGACCGCCGCGGCGGCGCGGGAGACGAAAGAAAAGCCAGCGCCGCGCGAAAAGGCGGCGACGAAACAGAAACTCTCCTTCAAGGAGCAGCATGCGCTCGCGACACTGCCCGGCAAGATCGATGAACTACGGGAAAAATGCGCGAAGCTGCAGCGATTGCTCGACGACCCCGAGCTTTACACGAAAGACCCGCCGAAATTTGCGAAGACGAGCGAGACCTTCGCGGCGGTGGAGTCGGAACTTGCGGCGGCCGAAGAGCAATGGCTGGAGCTGGAGATCAAGCGCGAAGCGATCGAAGGGTAGATCCGCCTCTTGCCTTAAGCCTGAGCGCGATATCTAACTGCAGAGGGAGGGACGAAACATGGCCGACAAATCGGTTCCGGCGCCTTACGCCAAAGTTACGCCCTATCTCTGCATCGCCGGCGCGGCGAGGGCGCTCGACTATTATAAAAGCGCATTCGGCGCCAAGGAGCGCGTGCGCGTTGAACTTCCCAATGGCCTCATTGCTCATGCCGAGATCATGATCGGCGATTCGATCGTCATGCTCGCCGATGTTTATGAAGAGGGTGGGTTGGCGCCGCCGAGAGCGCTCGGCGGTTCGTCAGTTAGCCTGAATATCTATGTGGCCGACGTAGATTCGATCTTTATCAAAGCGATCGAAGCCGGCGCGACCAAGGTCTGCGGGCCGCAAAATATGTTCTACGGCGATCGCAGCGGAACGGTGCGCGATCCCTTCGGGCATGTCTGGGTGTTCTCGGCGCGCAAGGAAGAGATCTCTGTCGACGAGCTCAAACGCCGCGCGCTCGACATTTATTATTCGCTGAACGCCGCGCCCGCAAAAGCAGGAGCGCGGTGACCAGCGGCCCCAGGGCGAGCGCAAGCAGCGCGTCGGAAAACTCGCCGGTGGCGCCTTTGATGAGGCCGACGAGGTAAGGCCCAGCAAAACCCGAGATGTTGCCGATGGAATTGATCACCGCGACGCCGATCACTACGTCGCCTGATCCGAGAGCCAGCGTCGTGAAGCTCCAGAAGGTCGGCAACGCCGCGATCGCGCCGACGGCTGCGACGGACAGCGCGATCATCGACAGCAATGGCGTCGGCGCATAGGCGGCGCATGCCAATCCCATAGAGCCGAGCACTCCGGCGAGCGCCGTGTGACCGACGGTCTCGCGCCGGCGATCGGAGCTGCGGCTCCACGCCCACATCGCGAGCGCGCTGCAGACATAGGGAATTGACGCCAGCAAGCTTGTTGCGACGACTCCAAATCCGAAGGATTTGATGATTTGCGGGAGCCAGAAACTCAGGCCGTAGAGCGCGATGACGATCCCGAAATAGGCGACGCCGAGAATAAGCACGCGCATATCCTTGAGCGCGCGCCAGTGGTCGCCGTGGTCTTGCCCTGCGTCGTTCTCAAGCGCCGCGCGCAGAGAGGCCTTTTCGCCGGACGTCAGCCATTTCGCCGACTGTGGACCGTCGGGCAGATAGAAGAAGCAGACGATCCCGAGAATGATGGACGGCAACGCCTCCATCAGGAATAGCCAGCGCCAGCCGCTGATTCCGCCGACGCCATCCATTACCGCGAGAATGAGCCCGGAGATCGGCGAACCGATCGCGCTCGACACCGGAACTGCAATGAGGAAGCCGGCGAGAACGCGCGCGCGTTGCGCGGCGGGGATCCAGTAGGTGAGATAGAGGATGACGCCCGGCGCAAAACCCGCTTCCATCACGCCGAGCAGCAGACGCAATACAACGAAGCTGGCCTCGTTCCAGATGAAGGCGGTGAGCGCCGAAACGATGCCCCAACTCACCATGATGCGCGCGATCCACATGCGCGCGCCGACGCGATGCATGATGTAATTGCTCGGCGCTTCGAACAGGCAATAGCCGATAAAGAAGACGCCGGCGCCCCAGCCAAAGAATTCCGGCGTGAAACCGAGTTCGCTATTCATCGTCAGCGCCGCGAAACCGATGTTTACGCGATCAAGATAGGCGACGATAAAGCCCGTAACGAGAAACGGGATCAGTCGCCGCACCGCCTTGGCGACGACGCGGTCGGGGTCAACGAATTCGCGCGGCGCGCGCGGCTTGGGGGCGGCCGCGACCGCCGCTTCCGACATGTTCTAGGCTCGCTCGAAGCGCATGAGATGGTGCCAGCGATGCGGGACATCGCCTGGCAAGCGCTTAAGACCCGCCGCCCGCGCCTGTTGCTCCAGAAGCGACAATGGCTCCGGGTAGTCGCTGGTCGAAATATGTTCGAAGATCGCGTCCTTTTCGGCGCGCGAAAGTCCGGCCCAGTCCTTCTCGATCCAATCGAAATAATGCTTCAGATAGTCTCCGCGGGTTTCATCTTCCTGGCGCATCGTGTCGACCAGCAAGAGGAAGCCGCCGGGCGCAAGCGCCCGAGATGCGCGGCGGAAGAACTCCGCTTTGTCCTCGGTCGCCAGGTGATGCAGAACAAAACTGCTATGTATCACGTCGTAAGTGGCCCCGCCGGAAAGAGCCGACAGTATGTCGCTATGCGCGAGCTGCACCGGACACGGTAGAGACTGCAAATTCTCTGCGGCGAGGCCGAGCGCCGTGTCAGAAAGGTCGACGCCTTTGTAGCTTGCCGGAGGGATGCGGCGCAGAATTGGCGCAAAGACATACGCATCGCCACAACCGAGATCGAGCAGGGAAAAGTCGCCGCCCTGGAAGCGCGCGCGCAAAGCGCGCTCGACCTCTTCGCTGAGCGCGGCATGAAACATGAAATCCTTGACGACGACTTTCTTATAGGTGTCCCAAAGATCGAAAATTTCGCCTGAATACGCGTTCGTTACTTGCGCGTCCATAAAGCCAGCCCTTTTCGTCGTCACTTCACTTGAGACCGAAGCCCAACACGGTCAGCGCTTCGCGAATGCGGTCGCGTCCGCTCAGCGCCTCCGGTCCACGCACGCGCGACAGCGCCTGGCGAATCCATCCCTGATCCGGCAGGCCTTGCTCTTTCTGGAATTCCTTGAACTTCGCATCGAGCGTTTCGATCGCCTCGCGCTGCGCATCGCCCCATTCATATTGCTCGCGATGAAGCACGGCGCCTTGTCCAAGGCGAGGTTTGACGGCCGCGTTGGCGGCGGGATCTGGAACGCCGATGGCCATGCCAAAAACCGCGAAGACGTTCGGCGGCAGGTTCAATTCCTTGGCGACCTCTTCCGGCTTGTTGCGCATGGCGCCGATATAGCAGCAGCCCAACCCAATCGATTCGAGCGCCGTGACGGCGTTCTGCGCAGCCAGTGCGGCGTCGACCGCGCCGGTTAGAAACATCTCGAAGTAAGATAATCCTGCCGCATCTCGACCCTTATCGCGCCCAAGATTCTCGAGCCGAGCGAGATCGCATAGCCAGACGAGAAACAACGGCGCGTTATGGATGTGCTTTTGACCGCCAGCGAGATCGGCGAGACGCGCCTTGCGCGCTTCATCCTCTACGGCGACAACGCTCCAGACCTGCAGATTCGACGATGTCGACGCCGACTGCGCGGCGGCGACAATGATCTCCAACGCGCCTTCGGGCAGCGGCTCACGCAGGAAATTTCGATGCGAACGATGCGCAAGAATAAGGTCGAGCGTATCGTTCCACTGCTTCGGCTTTGGCGAATCGTCGCGACGATAGCGTTCAAACATCGCCGCCGCGCCGCGCGGATCATAAGTTTGCGGGCCTACAGGCTTGTTCATGGCGTTCCTTTAGGCGGGTCGCGCGACTGGCGCAACACTCCGCATGTTCGCTTTATTGACTTTGCTGTATATTATGGAAATATACACAAATGGTCAATTTCGAGCATGTCGTCGGGTTCGAATGGGATCATGGCAACGAGCGCAAGAGCCTTGAAAAGCACGGCGTGAGCCAAGCGGAGGCCGAGCAGATTTTCGTCAATGATCCGCTGATCATGACGGACGACTTGGCCCATAACGAGAGGGAGCCGCGCTATCACGCTCTCGGCCGGACGGACGCATCCCGATTGCTGCATGTCACATTCACGCTGCGCTCAAACGGGACGCGCATTCGAATCATCTCCGCGCGCGACATGAGTCGTAAGGAACGACAACGCTATGAGCAAGATTAAGCCTCCGCCGACCTTCGCAACTGAAGCAGAGGAACGCGCCTATTGGGAAAGTCACGACTCGGCAGAACACGTCGACTGGAGCAAGGCCAAGCGCGTTCGGATGCCCAATCTCAAACCTTCGACGACATCTATTTCTTTGCGGCTTCCGGTCAGTCTACTCGAGCAAATCAAGATCGCAGCCAATAAGCGCGACGTTCCCTATCAGTCGCTCATTAAAATTTGGCTCGCCGAGAAGGTTCGCTGATTACACCCGCTTCGGCACAAGTATCGCGCGGAAGTCATTGACGTTTGTGCGCGTCGGCTTGGTCACGACGAGATCGCCGAGCTTCTCGAAAGCCGTATAGGCGTCGTTGTTGGCGAAGAGAGCTTTTAGATCGACGCCGGCCTTTTTCGCCCGCTCGAAGGAATCCGGCGTCATGATTGCGCCGGCGTTGTCCTCGCTGCCGTCGATGCCGTCGGTGTCGCAAGCGATCGCCGATATGCCGCCAAAGCCTTCGAGCGCGAGGGTCAGCCCCAGCAGAAATTCGGCGTCGCGTCCGCCGCGTCCCTTGCCACGCACGGTGACGGTCGTCTCGCCGCCGGAGATGATCGCGACCGGCGGCTGGAAAGGTTGGCCATGGATCGCGATCTGCTTCGCTATGCCAGCATGCACGAGCGCCACATCGCGCGACTCGCCTTCAAGATCGCCGAGAATACAGGGCGTAAATCCCGCCGATTTTGCTACCGCCGCCGCCGCGTCAAGCGAGCCTTGCGGCGTGGCGATGAGAATGTTCTGAACCTTGTTGAAAATGGCGTCGCCGGGCTTCGGCGTTTCGCATTCTGGCTTTTGCAGATGCGCGAGCACCGCGGCCGGCGCATCGATCTTATATTTGGCGATGACGGCCAGCGCGTCTTGGCGGGTCGTCGGATCGGGAACCGTTGGGCCGGAGGCGATCACTGAAAGATCGTCGTTCGGCACGTCGGAAATCATCAGAGCCACGACGCGCGCCGGCGCCGCCGCGCGGGCGAGGCGCCCGCCCTTGATGGCCGAGAGATGCTTGCGCACGCAATTCATCTCGGAGATGTTTGCGCCGCTCTTCAACAGCGCCTTGTTCACCGCCTGCTTTTCTTCGAGCGTCACGCCCTCGGCAGGCAGCGCCATCAGCGCCGAGCCGCCGCCGGAGATCAGCGCGAGAACGAGGTCGTCTTCGGAAAGCCCCTGCACTCTCTGCAAAATGCGCTTGGCCGCTTCGCGTCCGGCGGCGTCCGGCACAGGATGCGAGGCTTCGATGACCTCGATATGTTTCGTTGGCGCGCCGTGCTCGTAGCGCGTCACGACAAGCCCTTCGAGCGGACCGCTCCAATGTGCTTCCACCGCCGCGGCCATGGAGGCCGCTGCCTTGCCGGCGCCGACGACGATCGTGCGGCCCTTCGGCGGCGCGATCTTCGCAAGATGCGGCGGCAGGCACACCGCAGGCGACGCGGCGCCGACGGCGGCGTCAAACATGGCGCGCAAAAGCTGGCGATGGTCTTGGGACATGAACACAATCCGGCACTGATCGGGGAAAGGCGCCAATACTCCTCTCCCCGCTTGCGGGGAGAGGCTGGGTGAGGGGCAAGGGGTGTAGGCGCGAACGAAGGGACCGGGCAAGGCGCGCATGCTGTTGTCGAAGCCAAGACACGCGCCCCGGCCCCTCACCCTAACCCTCTCCCCGTAAACGGAGAGAGGGAAGCGCCTTACGCCGCCGCCATGGCGTCGGCCTTTTCGATCAGCGCCTCGGCCATGCGGATCGAGGCGATATCGATCAGGCGACCGTCGAGCGAGACCGCCCCCTTGCCTTCCTTGGCGGCCTGGGTCATGGCGTCGAGAATACGGCGCGCCTTCGTCACCTCGGCGTCGGACGGCGTGAAGACCTGATTGGCGAGTTCGATCTGCGAGGGATGGATCGCCCACTTGCCCTCATAGCCGAGAACCGCGGCGCGCTTGGCGGCGGCGATATAACCGTCCGGATCGCCGAAATCGCCAAAAGGTCCATCGATCGGACGCAGTCCATAGGCGCGGCAAGCGACCATCATGCGCGTCTGCGCCGCATGCCACTGGTCGGCCCAGTAATATTCGCGATGGCCACTACCATCCTTGTCGGTGAGCACGCCGTAATCCGGGTTGACGCCGCCGATGACCGTCGTGCGGGCGCGGGTGGACGCCGCATAGTCGGCGACGCCGAAGGACATGGCTTCGAGGCGCTTGGACGATTGCGCGATGGCCTCGACATTGGCCATGCCAAGCGCGGTTTCGATCAGAATTTCGATGCCGATCCTCTTGGTGCGCTTTTTGTACTGCTCGATCTGCGTGATCATCATGTCGATCGCATAGACGTCGGCCGGAACGCCAACCTTCGGGATGAGCACGATGTCGAGGCGCGGGCAGTTCTCGAGAACGTCGACGACGTCGCGATAGCAATACTGCGTGTCGAGACCGTTGATGCGCAGAGTCATCACCTTCTTGCCCCAATCGATATCGTTGAGGCCCTGGATGATGTTCTTGCGCGCCTGTTCCTTGTCGTCGGGCGCGACGGCGTCTTCGAGATCCAAGAAGATCTGATCGGCCTTTGACTGCGCGGCCTTTTCGAACATTCCCGGCGCAGAGCCCGGCACGGCAAGCTCGGAGCGGTGGAGACGCGGCGTCGCCTGCTCGATCAAAGTGAAGCTCATATCTTTACCCCTTCCTGTTGAATTAGCCTGTGGCCCCGAGGCCGGCGGCGACGCAGCTGATCGAAAGCAGCAGAGGCACTTTGACGGCCTCCTTTTCCGCTTCGTCCTTTGCCTCGCGGAACCGGCGAAGCAGCGCCACCTGCTCGCGATTGACCTCGTTGATGGTCTGCAGGCGATGCGAAAGCCTCGCCTGATATTCTTTGAACCGATCAGCCAGTTCTTCGCCGCCGGTGACGCGCAGCGCCATCTCACGCGTCAACGCGAACTCCTCTTCGATCGTCTTAAAGATTTTCGTACGCACAGCTTCGTCAGCGACAAGTCCGGCATATTGCTTGGCGATCGAGAGATCGACGAGCGCAAGCGTCTTCTCGACCTCGTCGACGATGAGCCGGAACATCCGCGAATCTTCGAACATGCGGCGCAACAGCTCCATGCCGCGCTCGCCGCGCACGTCGATGAAATTCTTCAATCCGGAGCCGACGCCGTACCAGCCGGTAATCGAATGGCGGTTCTGCGCCCAGGCGAAGACCCAAGGGATCGCGCGCAAATCCGCGAGGCTCTTCGCGCCGAAGCGTCGCGCAGGCCGCGAACCGATGTTGAGCAGCGAAATCTCTTCGAGAGGGCTCGCAGCTTGAAAGTAAGCGACAAGATCGGGATCGCCGACGAATTTCGCGTATGCCGCGAATGAGGCGCCGGAAATCTCCTCGAGAGCCTCGTCGAATTCCGCGTGCGGCGCCAGCGCTTCCTCGCGCTCGGACTTCAACGCATGCTGGAAAACTGACGACGCCAGTAGTTCCATCTGATAGGCCGCCGTTCCGCGATTGGCGTATTTGAACGACACGACCTCGCCCTGTTCGGTGACGCGGAAACGACCGCGGATGGAGCCCGCCGGCTGCGCCGCGATGGCGTGGCCGGTCGGCGCGCCGCCGCGCGAGACCGAGCCGCCGCGTCCATGAAAGAAGGCGAGCGCGACGCCATGCTCGCGTCCGACCTGAGCAAGACGCGCCTGCGCCTTGAACAGCTCCCAGTTCGACGACAGAAAGCCGCCGTCCTTGTTCGAGTCGGAATAGCCGATCATCACCTCTTGTAGATTGCCTTGCCAGCGCGTCGTACGGCGCACGACCGGAACCTGCAAAAGATCGCGCATGATCGCCGGCGCGGCGCGCAGATCCCCAATCGTCTCGAAGAGCGGCACGATCGGCAACGTGAGGATCTCGACGCCGGGTTCGTCAAGAAAAAGTCCGGC
Organism: Alphaproteobacteria bacterium; assembly: GCA_016869595.1. GTDB lineage: Bacteria > Pseudomonadota > Alphaproteobacteria > Rhizobiales > Beijerinckiaceae > Methylocystis. The sequence continues at coordinate 42,608 of VGDT01000010.1, read as the reverse complement.
CTCCTTAGCGAGGAGATACACGCCAAGCACGTCGACCGCCGAACGCGTCATCGACAAAATGAATCCGCCGAAGGCTTCGCGATCGAGCTGCGTGCGCATCTCGGCGACGACCTCGAACATCTCGATGACGTCGCGCGTATCGGCGGAAAGCTGATCGCGCGGAACCGGCGCCGTGCGCGGCTTTGCAAGCTGGGAGAGCAGCCATTCGCGCCACTCCGAGGAATCGAGGTCGGGCGGCGTTTCGCCGCCGGTCTTGACGCGCCACAATTCTTCGAGCGCCTGAGTCGTGCGCGTCGTGTTCTGGCGAATGTCGAGGCGCACCGTGCTGAAGCGGAAGATTTCCACGGCGCGGCGCAGCGGACGCACGAGATCCGTCGCGAGCGCGCCGCTCTTGGCTTCAACGAGCGCTTTTTCGAGCACGAGCAAATCGGCGATGAGTTCGTCGGCGCTCCCATAACGTTGACCCGTCGTCGGCTCGCCGTTCACCGCGCGCGATGTCTGATCGAGCTTGCGAAGGATTGTCGTGACGAACTGGCGGTAGGGTTCGTTCTGATTGCGCGCTTCGATCGCGGCGCCGTCCGGCAAAGCCGCGAGGCGTTCAGCCAATTCCTCCTGGAAAGACTGAGGAATGTCGGCGGCGCGCTGGCTGATCGACAACATACGCGCGAGATCGACGAAGCGCGTTCGATAATAATTCAGGCTCGCCGATGCATTTTCGCGCATCGTGCGGCGCGTGACGTCATTCGTCACGAAAGGATTGCCGTCGCGGTCGCCCCCGATCCAGGAGCCGAACTGGAAGAAGGGCGCAACCTCAAAAGTTTCGTTGGGATAGTGGCGTCGTAGCGCGCGTTCGCAGGACGACAGCAGCTCCGGCGCGAGATCGAAAAGGCTCTCGTGAAAGAAGTGCTGACCCCAGGCGACTTCCTGATCGACAGTGGGCTTTTCGAGATGCAATTCGCCGGTAAGCCACAAAAGTTCGATCTGATCATAGATCGACTTCACCAGCGCTTCACGCTCACGGTCCGTCCAACGAGTCGATTCGAGTTCGCGCAGCAGCAGATAGATGCGGCGATATTTCTCTAAGATCGAAACGCGCTTCGCCTCGGTCGGATGCGCGGTGATGACGGGGCGGATTCGCAGCGTGTGCAGTTGGGCGCGGATTTCATCGGCAGGGACCGCCGTGGCCGCGGCGCTCGACAATACATAGTCGAAGGTGCCAAGCAGCTTGTCATGGCCTTTTTCGCGTTCGAGCCGCCGGCGCCGGCGCATCGCGTACGCTTGTTCAGCGATGGAGACGAGCTGAAACAGGATGCCTTGCGCCTGAAGCGCGCGCGCCATCTGGCGCGGCTCCAGGCCTGCGCCAGCTTTCGAGTCGCGCACGACAGCCTCGATCTCTGGCGTGTGGCGGCGAATGACCGTGAGCAATTGTTCGCGCAGAAATGCGGACGCTTCGGTGACCGACCGAGTCGCGTAAGCAGACGGCAGGCCGGTCGAAGACAGGCTCCTCAATGTCTGTGTCTCGGCGGTCATCGAAACTCCTTAGGCGCTTACGAAACCATCCAGGAAGGACGGCTTCGCACATGCGAACGGCGGCGGTGGCGCCGTATCCTCAGGCGCTCTGCAATACTTTGGCGACGGTCGATCCGAATTCGGCCGGGCTCGGCGCAACGGTGAGCCCATAAGACTTCATGATCTCAGTTTTTTCAGCGGCGCTGTCGCCGGACGCCGAAATGATCGCGCCGGCATGGCCCATGCGGCGGCCCTTGGGCGCCGTGAGGCCGGCGACGAAGCCGATCACCGGCTTGGAGAAATTCTCCTTGATCCAGGCGGATGCCTCCGCCTCTTGCGGGCCGCCGATCTCGCCGATGATGAGCACCGCCTTGGTCTCGGGATCTTTATCGAAGAGCACGAGATGGTCGAGGAAGGACGAGCCATTGATCGGATCGCCGCCAATGCCGACGGAGGTCGATATGCCGAGGCCAAGCGCCTTCAACTGCGACGCTGCTTCATAGCCAAGCGTGCCGGAGCGCGAGATGAGACCCACCGCACCCTGCTTGTAAATGTGACCCGGCATGATGCCGAGCATCGCCTTGCCCGGCGAAATAATGCCGGCGCAGTTCGGGCCGACCATCATCGGCCGGCGATCCTTCGGGAAGCGCAGGAAGTAGCGCTTCACGCGCATCATGTCCTGCGCCGGAATGCCGTCCGTGATCGAGCAGATCAGGCGGACGCCGGAGTCGGCGGCCTCCATGATCGCGTCGGCGCAAAAGGCCGGCGCAACGAAGGTGATCGACGCTTGCGCGCCGGTTTCGCGCACCGCTTCGCGCACCGTGTTGAAAACCGGCACGCCGTGATGAGTCTTGCCGCCCTTTCCAGGCGTGACGCCGGCGACGACATTGCTGCCGTAGTCGATCATCTCTTTCGTATGAAAGCTGCCCTTGTCGCCGGTAATGCCTTGGACGAGGATCGGCGTCTTTTCGTCAATGAGAATGCTCATGTGTCGTTCTCCGGCGCTTTACTTGGCGCCCTTATAGGCGGCGACGGCCTTCTCGGCGGCTTCGGCGAGCGTGTCTGCCTGGATGATCGGAATGCCGCTCTCGGCGATGATCTTCTTGCCGGCTTCGACATTGGTGCCGGCGAGACGCACGACGAGCGGCACGCCCTCGATCTTCTCAGCGCGCACCGCGTCAACAACGCCCTGGGCGACCCAGTCGCAGCGATTGATGCCGGCGAAAATGTTGACGAGCACGACTTTCACGCGGCGATCCGAAAGCACGAGGCGGAAGGCCGTCGCGACACGCTCCGGCGAAGCGCCGCCGCCGACATCGAGGAAGTTCGCCGGATTGCCGCCAGCGTGCTTGATCATGTCCATCGTCGCCATGGCGAGCCCGGCGCCGTTGACGATGCAGCCGATTTCGCCATCGAGGCCGATATAGTTGAGGCTGTGTTCGGCCGCCTGCGCCTCGCGCGGATCGCTCTGCGAGGGATCGTTCATGTCGACGATATTGCGGCGACGGAACAGCGCGTTGTCGTCGAAGGACATTTTCGCGTCGAGCGCCAACACCTTGTCGTCTTTGGTGACGACAAGCGGATTGATCTCGAGCATGGTCGCGTCATTGTCGCGGAAGGCTCGATAGGCGCCCATGATCGTCTTCACCGCGCGCGAGACTTGCTTGATGTTCAATCCAAGCTGAAAGGCGAGTTCGCGCGCCTGAAACTGCTGCAGGCCGACGGCCGGCTCGACGATCACCTGGAGCAGCTCGTCGGGCGTGTTCTTGGCGATCTCCTCGATCTCCATGCCGCCATGCTTTGAAGCGATGACGCGCACGCGCTCCAATTTGCGATCGAGCACGTAGCCCAAATAGAGTTCGCGCTCGAACGGATCGGCGACTTCGACATAGACGCGCTGCACCGGCTTGCCCTCTGGTCCGGTCTGGCCCGTAACGAGCCGTTTGCCGAGAAGATCGCGCGCCGCCTGCTGCACTTCGTGATAGGTGCGGCAGAGCTTGACGCCGCCCGCCTTGCCGCGCGCGCCGGCGTGAATCTGCGCCTTCACGACCCAATGCGAACCGCCAAGTTCCGTCGCGGCATAGACCGCCTGATCCGGGCTGAAAGCGACCGTGCCGGGCGGAATGTCGACGCCGTGGCTCGCCAGAATTTCCTTGGCTTGATACTCGTGGACGTCCATCTCAGTCCTCTCCTCGCAATTACCGCGCGGCTTCCTCAGCCGCCTATTTTGGCTTTGACCGTCTCATAGACCGCTTCCGTCTCAGCGGCGGCCTTGGCGAGCAGCGCATTGACTTCGGCAAGCTGCTTCTCGGCGAAGTCACGATCCTTGATCGCCTTGGCGTTGATGAAGACATTGAGCGCGCAGCTGCGCAGACCGGCGTTGGCGGCAAGCACCGCGACTCCCGCGTCGCTGATGACATTGAGATTGCCCTTGTCGGCGGCTTCCTTCGACAGCGCGATGACGTCGTAACAGATTTTGCACGTCTTCAGCGGCGCCAGCGTCGCTTCCTTCAGCGCCGACTGGATCGCCTCGGAGCGCTTCGCCTTCTCCTCATCCGTGCCGCGCGGCAAGCCATAGGCGCCCATCAGCGTGTTGAACGCGACGACATCCTCGTCGACGCCCTGGGTCAGCTCGGCGCGCAGCTTCTCAGCCTTGGCGAGCGTCTGTTGCAGATCGGCTGAGACCGCTTCGTAATTCTTTTTGCCGATGGTCAGATTGCACACCATCGAAACAAGCGCGGCGCCCATGGCCCCAGACAGCGCCGCAGCGCCGCCGCCGCCGGGAGTCGGCGCATCGCTTGCGAGCTCGTCGAGGAATTTCCCAATCGTATCGTTCTTGGCGCTCATATCATTCCTCGATCAGGCGAGCTCTTTGGCTTGCGCATAAATGTTTTCGCAGTCGAACACCTGGTCTGCGGCGTCAAACAGCTTGCCGACGCATTCGCGATGCAATTTGAGCTTGAGCCCGCCGAGGCCCAGCGCGCCGATGACGATCTTACCGTGACGCTCCTTGGCTTTGTCGGTCGCTTCGACGCCGCCGACGCCGAGCGGCGGCTGCGCGTTGCAGTCGGCGATAAGCTCAATCGTCGGATCGTTCTGCCAATCTTTCTCGTCGAGCAGCGGAACGCCGATGGCGCCAGCCGCAAAGACGATCTGAGCCCCTTTGATCGCTTGCGCGCGCGCGGCGTTGTCGGCGGCTTCGATCACTGCGGGTGTGAAACCAAATCGCTCCTGAATGGCTTTAGCCGCCGCTTCGGCGCGCGACTTCTGACGCGAGGTGATGGCGACTTCAGCGCCTTCGATGTTGAGCATCGCCGCGGCGCGCATGCCGACGGGTCCGGTGCCGGCGAGCACGACCGCCTTCTTGCCCTTGAGCGGCGCGGCCTTGGCGAGCAGCGCGACACCTGCCGCTGCGGTCGTATTGGAGCCGTTGGAATCGAGCATCGCCGAGACGCGGAAGTTCGAGAAGAAACGCTTCTTCACCGCTTTGAACACGGCTTCGCCCGCCGTCATGCTGCCGCCGCCAACGAAGATCGCCGTATATTGCTTCTCCTTCGGGCCGCGCGTGTATATGCAGCCGTCGACCAGCGCGCCGACGTTCTCGGGCGTCACAGCGCCATAGCCGATGATGCGGTCGGCGCCGCCGTCATAGCCGACGACCGTGTCGAAAACGCTTGGGACGGGATCGGTGTCGAACAGGAAAAGCAGTTTCTTGGTCATTGGATTTCCTCAGGCCACGTCATGGCCGGGCTTGTCCCGGCCATCCACGCCGGGACGTTGCGAAGCATTTCCAATCGCTCAGTAGCGGCGCCGCGTGGATGCCCGCGACAAGCGCGGGCATGACGGCGGAAAAGGGAACGAAGCATCAAACTCCTCACGCGGTCACGACGTTGCGCGGGCTGCCGGCGACGAAAGCGTCGATGTTGTCGACGAGCTGGTCGGCGAGCACCTGCATCGCTTCTTTCGACGCCCAGGCGACATGCGGCGTGATGATGAGATTGGGAATCGTCGGATCGAGCAGGATATTGCCGTTCTTGGGCGGCTCGACGGTCAGCACGTCGAAGCCGGCGCCAGCGATGACTCCCTTGCGGAGCGCGTCCGCGAGCGCCGCCTCGTCGACGATGCCGCCGCGCGCCGTGTTGATGATGCAGGCGGTCTTCTTCATCGACGCGAATTCCTTCGCGCCGATCATGTTCTTCGTCTCTGGCGTAAGCGGCAGGTTGAGCGTGACGACGTCCGACTCGCGGAGAATGGTCGGGACGTCGACCTTATTCGGCACGTCCGTGACGTCGTTGATCAGCACTTTCATGCCAAGCGCGACGGCGCGCTTTTCGATTTCCTTGCCGAGCGCGCCATAGCCGACGATGCCGAGCGTCGAACCGGCGATGTCATAGATCGGATAGTCGAAGTAGCAGAACTGATTGGCGTAGCCCCAACGTCCCTGCCGAACGGAATTATAGTAGTTCACCAGATTCCGGCGCAGCGCGAACAGCAGCGCGAACACATGTTCGGGCAGCGTGTTGAAGGCGTAGTTGCGAATGTTGGAAACGACGATCCCGTTGCCGCTCGTATAGGCCTTGTCGATCACATCCGTGCCGGTCGCGGCGACAGCGATGAGCTTGAGACCCGGAAGCTGCATCAGCGTCGCTTCGCGCAGCGGCACCTTGTTGGTGATGCAGATCGTCGCGCCGTTCAGGCGTTCAATGATCTGATCGGGCGCCGTCTGAGCATATTCCGTGTATTCGTGAGGGAAATTGGGCTTGCGCACATTGGCGTCGAGCGTTTCGCGATCGAGAAAGACGATTTTGTGCGACATGGCCTTTAGTTTCCCCTCTTTCTCAATTCTTTGTTTTCGGCGGTCGGCGATTGGGCTCCGACTATCGGAACGCGCCGACCGCCGACCGCAATTGCAGCCTTACATCTTGAGCAGCGGATTGGCGCGATAGACCGCCTGCGCCGCCGCGACGCCGGAGCCGGGCGTCACCTTGATGCCATGGTCGAGCATCGCCATTTCCGCGCCGGCGATGGCGCCCAGCAGCATCAGCTCATTCAAATCGCCGAGATGGCCGATGCGGAACACCTTGCCCGCGACTTCCGAAAGGCCGGCGCCGAGCGCGAGATTGTAGCGCTTGTAAGCGGTCTCGATGACCTTGGCGGCGTCATAGCCTTCCGGCACCACAATGGCGGTGACGGTGTCGGAATTCCACTTCGGCTCCTTCGCGCAGCACTTGAGGCCCCAGGCCGCGACCGCGGCGCGACAGCCCTCGGCGAGGTGGTGGTGGCGCTTGTAGACCTGATCGAGGCCCTCCTCGAACAGGATCGAGAGCGATTCCTTGAGGCCATAGAGCAACGGCACGGACGGCGTATAAGGGAAATAGCCGTTCGCGTTCTGGGCGATCATGTCCTGGAATTCGAAATAAGCGCGGCGACCTTTGTTGGTCTTGCCCTTTTCGATCGCTTTCGGGCTCGCCGCCATCAGCAACAGGCCGGCAGGAAGCATGAAGCCCTTCTGCGAGCCGGAGACGATCACGTCGACGCCCCATTCGTCCATCTTGAATTCGAGCGAGGCGACGGAGGAGACGCCGTCGACAAAGAGCATCGCCGGATGCTTGGCGTTATTCATCGCCTTGCGCACGGCGGCGATGTCCGAGGTCACGCCCGTCGCCGTCTCGTTATGCGTAGCGAGAACGGCCTTGATCTCGTGATTCTTGTCGGCCTTCAGAGTCTCTTCGATCAGCTCCGGGTCGTTGCCGGTGCCCCACTCGCGCTCCTGCACGACGACGTCCAGCCCCTGGCGCTTGCAGAGGTCAATCCACAGATGGGAGAACTGGCCGAAGCGCTGCGCCAGAACCTTGTCGCCGGGCGACAGCGTGTTGGTGATCGCGGCTTCCCAGCCGCCAGTGCCCGACGCCGGGAAGATGAAGGCATGGCCCTTCTCGGTGCCGAAGACCTTCTTGAGGCCCGGAAAAAGCGGCTTCACGAGATCGGGGAACGTCGGCGAGCGGTGGTCTTCGGACGCGACCGACATCGCACGGACGATGCGGTCGGGAAGATTGGTCGGGCCCGGCACAAACAGGAAATTTTTGCCGGGAATTCTGGAATTCAACATTCTCAAGCTCCTTTCGAGCGGCAGGTTTCAGATGGCGCGGCGCGGATGACGCCGGAATGCGTTAGAACAGGCCGGCGATGCGGCCGGAGTCGTCAACGTAGATGTTGTTGGCGGCTGGGACTTTCGGCAGTCCCGGCATCGTCATGATGTCCCCGCACACCACTACGATGAACTCGGCGCCCGCCGACAGACGCAGTTCGCGAATCGGAATCGTGAAGCCTGATGGCGCGCCCTTGGCGTTCTGATCCGTCGAGAAGCTATATTGCGTCTTGGCGATGCAAACCGGGAAGTTGCCGAAGCCTTCCTTTTCCAGTTCGGCGAAGCGCGCCTTGATGCTCGAATCATAGGAGATGTCGGCGGCGCCGTAGAGCTCCTTCGCGATCGTGCGCACCTTCTCGGCAAGCGGCATGTCGTCCGGATAAAGCGGCTTGAAGTTCGACGGCTGCGTCTCGATTGTCTTGACGACGGCCTTGGCGAGATCCGCCGCGCCGGCGCCGCCGGAGCCCCAATTGTCGGCGACGACGCATTCGACGCCTTCCGCCTTGCAGAGCTTGTCGAGCGCGGCCATCTCGGCCGCCGTGTCGGACGAGAATTTGTTGATCGAGACAAGCACCGGCACGCCGAATTTGCGGACGTTCCCAATATGGCGCTTCAGATTCTCGAAGCCCTTTTCGACCGCCGCGACATTCTCGGCCTTCAGATCGTCCTTGGCGACGCCGCCATGCATCTTGAGCGCGCGAATCGTCGCGACGATCACGGTGATGTCGGGCTTCAAGCCCGCCTTGCGGCACTTGATGTCGAAGAACTTCTCCGCGCCGAGATCGGCGCCGAATCCCGCCTCCGTCACCACGTAATCGGCGAGCTTCAGGCCGGCCTTCGTCGCTATCACCGAATTGCAGCCATGTGCGATATTGGCGAAGGGACCGCCGTGAATGATGGCTGGATTATTCTCCAGAGTCTGCACGAGATTGGGCGCGATCGCGTCCTTGAGCAGCGCGGCCATCGAACCCGCCGCTTTCACCTCTGAGGCGCGCACGCTTTTCTTCTCGCGGGTCTGGCCGACGATAATGTCGCCCAGCCGCCGCTGCAGATCGGCGAAGTCCGAAGCCAGACAGAAGATCGCCATCACTTCCGAAGCGACAGTGATGTCGAATCCATCCTCGCGGGCAAAGCCGTTCGACACGCCGCCGAGAGACGACACGATCGAGCGCAATGCGCGGTCATTCATGTCGACGACGCGCCGCCATGAAACGCGGCGCGAGTCGATCTTCGGTTCGCCGCCCCAATAGATCTGATTGTCGATCAGCGCCGCGAGCAGATTGTTGGCCGCGCCGATCGCGTGGAAGTCGCCGGTGAAATGGAGATTGATGTCCTCCATCGGCACGACCTGCGCGTATCCGCCGCCGGCCGCGCCGCCCTTCACCCCGAAACAGGGGCCAAGCGAAGGCTCGCGCAGACAGCACAGCGCCTTCTTGCCGATGTAATTAAGTCCATCGGTAAGTCCGACAGTGGTCGTCGTCTTGCCTTCGCCGGCGGGCGTGGGCGTAATCGCCGTGACGAGGATCAGCTTGCCGTCGGTCTGGCCGTCGAGAGAAGAGATATAGTCGAGGGAGATCTTGCCCTTGTAGTGACCATAGGGCTGCACATGTTCGGCCGGGATGCCGAGCTTGTCGCGCGCGACATCGATGATCGGCCGCATCTTCGCGGCCTGCGAAATCTCGATGTCGGACTTCGGCGCAAGATGCTGATTGTCTTTTCCGCTCGCGCCCGGCGCGGCGGCTGGCCTTTCTGACATGCAGTCCACTCCCTCTCCGGCCTGCGTCGCGCAAGCCCAGAATTCGTTTTTTTTTTCGGTCCTCCAGAAACGAGCCGGCGCCGCCGATCCCGTCCCCAGTCGACCGGGCTGAACTCCTGCCGATGTCAGGCTGCAGCCTTTATTTGCGACCTAGTGTTGTTCAATCCCGCGCGTTAAGGTCCGCGGTTCGCCGCTACGAGCCGACGCGCGTGAATCCGCTCACTGAAAAATTCATTGGCGGACATCCCGTATGACGGGAATCAAAATTGCTCGTCAAGCTAGCCGAGCTTATGACGATGTCCCGTTGTTACTAGCGTTTTGGAGCGGCGCCCGCTCGCGCGACAATTCGCGCGAGGCGTGTCGCTTATTCGACAAGCCGGGTCGATCACCTATCCTTCGCCTACCCTATAGAATAGGCAATGCTGGTTCCATTTGGCGTCGATGAATCTACGCGATCTCATGAGAAATCGTCTCGTTCCCTACACCCTTGAAAAACTGATCTGGCGGGTGCGAGGAGCCGGTTTGCGTGCATCGAAACGAGACTGAGGCCTATCCTTGCCTATCCGAAGAAACCGCAAGAGAGCGGGCTCGGCGTCTCCGAGACGCCCTCAGAAAAAATTTTGTCGCAGCCAGCGTCGCAGTCTTGACTCTATCGGCCGATCACGAAGGCCGATAGTTGACGCCTACTCCGGCTGAAAATCGAGCGCGACGCCGTTAATGCAATAGCGCAGGCCAGTCGGCGGCGGGCCATCGTTGAAGACATGCCCGAGATGGGAACCGCAGCGGCTGCAGTGCACTTCCGTGCGCACCATGCCGTAGCTGCGATCGACGGTCGAACCAAGCGCGCCGGGAAGCGGATCGAAGAAGCTCGGCCAGCCGGTGCCGCTTTCGAACTTCTCGCCCGAGCGAAACAGCGGCTGGCCGCAGCCGGCGCAATTGAATGCGCCGCGGCGCTTTTCATAATTGAGCGCGCAGCTCCCGGGGCGCTCAGTGCCATGCCCGCGCATCACCTCATATTGCTCGGGAGTGAGAAGCGCCCGCCATTCGGCGTCGGTATGGGTGACGGGAAAGCTCTCATCGGCCATTTGCCAGCGCCTTTCCTCTAGTCTTCGACCTGCGTCCCTATCTTGTGTCAGCCGCCGCCTTTCGCCAGAGGGCTGGGGCGGGATAGAGTGGCTATCCTTCAGCGAAAACGACGATTCGAGAATGAGCGACAAAAAATTCGACGCCGTGGTGATCGGCTCGGGACTGGGCGGATTGACGGCGGGGGCGTTGCTTGCGCATGCCGGCTACAGCGTCTGCCTGCTTGAACGCAATTTCAGCCTGGGTGGCGCTGCGTCTGTTTACAAGGTCGGGCCTCTGACCGTCGAAGCGTCGCTCCATCAAACTTCAGACGCGCGCAACCCTCGCGATGTGAAGCACGATATCCTGCGCCGGTTGGGGATTCTCGACGAGATCGAATGGCTGCCCACCGGCGCGCTCTACACGGTGCGCGGCGGACCGTTGGGCGAGCCTTTCGAACTGCCTTTCGGCTTCGCGCCGGCCTATGAAGCTCTCGCGGCGCGCTTTCCAGACAAACGCGCAGCCATCCAGAGATTTCTCGGCGAGGTCGAGCAAATCCACGACGCGCTGTGGACGTTGAAACAGGCGCGCGAGGAAAGTTCTTTCGCCAAATTCGCGCGCGGACTTTGGGAAGTCGCGCCAGCCGCCGCCGGATGGCAGAACTCACTGCATGAGATCATGGAGCGCGATTTCGCCGGCTGCGAGGCCTTGAAATGCGCGCTGGGGGCCAATCTCGCCTATTACGGCGATGACCCACGCCGGCTGTGGTGGATTTTCTACGCGCTCGCGCAAGGCGGCTATATCGCTTCCGGCGGCGCCTATATCAAAGGCGGCTCACGGCAATTGAGCCTCAAGCTCGCGAAGGCGATCACCAAGACCGGCGGCGTCGTGCGCCTGGGCCGGCTCGTCAACGCCATCGAGACCGATGCAGACGGCGCGGTCGTCGCGATTCGCCATGTCGCGCGGCGCGACGGCGAGGGCGAAGAACGCATCGAAGCGCGCGTCGTGATGGCGAATTGCGCGCCCTCAGAAGCCGCAGCGATGATGGACGCTCCGGCGCGAGCGACAATGGAAGAGGCTTTCGGCTCCCGTCGGCTCTCGACATCGCTGTTTTCGGCCAATTTCGGCTTAAGCGCGAAACCTTCCACCGTCGGACTGACGGACTTCACGACCGTCGTCATGCCGCCTGACATGCGGCGCTTCGATCAATATGGAGACGGCGCCGGCGCGATGGCGCAAGATCCCAAGGGCGCGTTGCCGCTCCATACGATCGCCAATTTCACCGCGGTCGACTCAGGGCTTTGGGACGAGCCGCCGATTCTCGTCAGCGTGCTTGGTCTCGATCGCCTCGATAACTGGCGCGATCTGCCGCGCGAAGAAGCGCTTGCGCGCCGCGAACGCTGGCTCGACGCCATACAGGCCTCTCTCGACCGCGACTATCCCGGTTTCTCCGGCCTGGTGACGACGCGAATGCTGCTCAACGCCTATTCGATGGCGGGCTACCTGAACACGCCGGAAGGCGCGGTATACGGTTTTGCGGCTCTGCCCGCTGAAGCGCCGATTTTGATGGGATTTCCGCGCACGCCGCAAACGCCGATCGCCGGACTCTATCTCGCATCGGCATTCGGCGGCGAACATGGCTTCAACGGCGCGATGTTATCAGGCGCAGAGGCCGCGCGGCTCGCCGAAAGACGGCTCGCCGTCGCAACCTGATTAATGAGAGGCGCGGATTGGCGGCGCAAACGATTCGCTGCGCCTCGTATCCTCAGTGCTTGCGCCGCTTGCCGCCGCTCGCGGCCGAGGCAAGGCCGAGTTCTCCTCGGCAGGCGGCGCTGATCGAACCAGCATTGGCTCTCAGGCACCGTTCAATGGCCACGGCGTCTGGAATATACGCATCGCAAACGCGATTCGCGTCGGCTTCGCAGGCCGCGCGCTGCGCGGACGTTCCTTGAGCGAAAGCCGGCGCAACGGCGAAAAACGCCAGCACAGCCGATAGCCTTACAAAGATGCGCATTCAGATCGTCCTTCCTTTATTTTGCGCGTCGAGGCTATGCGTACCGCAGGCGCGCGGCTAAGCAGGCGCGCTCCCTCGAGCGACAAGGGGCGTTGATTACATCGCGCCCGCTGCGAATCAAGTCGGATTATTGACGAGTCCCTCAAATGGCGGGCAATTGGGCGTATTTTCCAAGCTATTTTACGACCATTACGGGGCAGGACGCCAACTGCATGATCCGGTCGGCGCGGCTGCCGATCATGCGCTCATAGAACGCCGAGTGGCCGGTCGCGCCGATGACGAGCAATTCCGCCTTGAGGTCATTGGCGAATTGCACGATGTCGCGCACCGGATGGCCAACGACGACATGTATTTGCACAGATACGTCTGCGGCGGCCGCCTGATCGAGCGCACGACGGCGCACGACCTCGAAGCGACGTTCGGCGAGCGCCGCCGCATCCTTCACCTCCTCGATGAAATCCGCCAGATTGGGGAGCTCTTCGACGCAGATCATGTGAAGCGCGGATTGATTCTGCTTGGCCAACTCCAACGCAAGCGCGAAAGCGCGGAAAGCCGGCTCGGAGCCGTCATTGGCGTTGAGAATTGTCTTGAACATCATAGTCCTCTTGATTTGACGGTTTACGGTGCCTTCGCCGCGACCTCCTCCTCGGGCAGATGATGGCGCGGCAAGTAGAGGCTGTTCGCAATCAGGGTGGGCGTAACGGCGGTCGCGACGATCGCCGCGACCAGCGTCGAATATTGACTTTCGTCGATGATATTGTGCGACAGGCCGAAAAGCGCGGAGATGGTGCCGAAGGTAAGACCCGAGGCCATTAAGAGGGTCGTATACATGGCGTCCTTGTGCGGCGAGCCGAAAAATCGCGCGACTGGATAAACGCTGGCGACCTTCGTCGCCATTTCGATAGCGAGAAAGGCGATGACGCCGAGCGGCGCCGCGAGAACCGCGGGAATCGAAACGAAATAGCCGGCGCGAATGAAATAGAAGGGCGTCAGCAGGCCGATGGTGATCGCGCGCAGCCGGCGGACCAGCGCATGATCGCGCCCAACCGAACCGGCGAGCGTCATGCCAAGGAGATAGGCCGGCAACACTCCTTCGCTGCCGGCCCAGGTGGCGAGCGCGCCGAGCGCCATTAGGGCGAATATGAGAAATTTCGTCTCGAATTCCGATGGACGCCCGCCGAACTTGCCGAGAGCGATCGGCGTCACGCGCGGCACCCCGACGAAAGCGGCGGCGAGGACGACGATGAATACAACCGTTTTCCAGGTAACGGGCGCGAACACGAGGCCGAGCGTGATGACCGTGCCGAGATCGGTGACGAAACAGGCGGCGAGAATCGTCTTGCCGTAATCGGTTCTGTTGAAACCATATTCCATCATCACCGTATAGACGACGGCGACTGAAGTCGCGGCGAGCGCAATGCCGGCCAGCAATGCCGGCGCGTTCTCCCATCCCAGAAGATAATAGGCGACCGCCCAGCAGCCGATGGCGGGAACAAGGAAGCTCGCGACGCCGATCGCGGCGGCCTCCTTCCATTTCAGCTTGAAAACGTCTGGATCAAGTTCAGCGCCGGCGAGAAAGGTCAGCATTATTGCGCCGACGCCCGCGAGCGTTTTCACCCAGGGCTCTTGCACGCCGAATGCATCGGCGCCGATCGTCCAGGCCAAAATCATGCGGGCGAACATGCCGATGATGATTTCGGTGAGCGCGGTCGAGATTCGGAAGCGATTGGCGATCATCGCTGCGATGAGCGCGAGAGCGAAAACCAGCGCGATCTGCGACCAAATCCCCGTCATATCGGCTCCTCCGTTTCTGACGCCGAACTCCTATGACGCGGCGGCGCGCCTCTTGACAAGTTTGTGACAGGTTCGGTTATGCTTGTTGCTGGCGATGGAGTTCGCCTTTAACCGCCTTTTGGCTGATGACTTCTGTTCTGCGTTACGTCGCCGGGAGTCCGTCCAATTGCCCCAACCGACATCTCCTTCCGGGAAACCGCTAACGGCGGCGCGTCAAGATTCGCAGGAGCGATGGCGAGGAGCGGGACGGACGCCATGAAAAGGCCGGCGCGCATCGGTGGCTGGCGCTTCCTGCTGCTTAACGGCGCGACGGGAGCGGCGAACGTCGTCATGCTGGCGAACGTGCCGGGCTATACGGTGCTCGCGCCCTATGTCGCCGGGAGCCTTCAAGGCGTGACGCCGAGTTACGGCACTTGGGCGACGACCGACCATATGATCGGCATCGCGCTCGGCCTTCCCTTGTCGCGATGGTTTTCTGGACGGTTTGGCGACTATCGCGTGCTCATTAGCGCGCTCGTCGCCTACGCCCTCTTCTCACTGATGTGCGCGGCGAGCGAGACGATCTGGTTTTTCGCGCCCATGCGCTTCCTCCTCGGTCTCGCCGGCGGCGTCGCGCTTCCGCTCGCCCAATCGGTGACGCTCGCACAATATCCGGATGACCAGCGCACGCTCGGAGTCGGCTTCTGGGGCGTCATGAGCATGGCGCCATTCACCATCGGCGTGTTCATGGGCGGCTTCTGGGCCGAATATTTCAATTGGCGTTGGCTGTTTTATTCCAATGTCGCCGTCGTGCTGCTTGCGGCGACCGTCATTGCGGCGCTGTTCTATGGGCGCGACGTCGAGCGCCGCCTGACGCGCTTCGACGTGATTGGCTTCTTTCTGCTCGCGACGGTGCTCATCGGCGTGCAAACGATCCTCAACATGGGCAATGATTTCGACTGGTTTGCCTCGCCCTTGCTCGCATGGCTGCTCTTGGTCGTTCTGGTCGCTTTGCCGATGTTCATCATCTGGGAGTTCGGCGAGCGGCGGCCTGCCCTCGACCTCCGTCTGTTCCTGCACCGCAATTTCGCGATCGCGACATTCTGTTCGCTGATCGGCTTTCTGGTCATTCAGGGTCTGCTGTCGGTGTTTGTCGTACAACTGCAGGTGCTGCTTGGCTACACGTCTTCGCTCGCCGGCATGGTCTATCTGACGATGATCTTTCTCGCCATGGCCGCAGCCGCCGTCGTGCACGAACTCACCAGGAACGTCGACGCGCGCCTCATCGTGTTCCTCAATTTCATCGGGCTCGCAGTGACTTTCGTTTGGCTTGGCCAGTATGATAAGAGCGCCTCTTTCGATAATGTCACGACGCCGATGTTCTTCTTCGGTTTTTCGCTCGCGATGTTCTTCGCGCCGCTCGCGACGCTCGCTATGGCAGGTCTTGCTGGCGAGCGCCTGATCCGCGCGGCGGAGGAGCTCGCGATGTTGCGCACGGTGTTCGGCGCCATGGGCATTACGCTGCTCGGCGTTGTTGTTTTCCGTCGAACCCCGTTCCATCAGCTCGACCTCGCCGATCATTTCGGCGGACGGCGTTTCGCCTCGCTCGACCTGCTGACGTCTTTCCTGGATCGTATGCAGGCGATGGGCATGTCGCCGCAGGCGGCGCGCAGCCAGGCGGCGCAGCTCATCCGCCAGCAAGCGGCGATCCTTGCGCTGAACGACGCCTTTCTACTCGGCGCGATGGCTTTCATCTGCCTCGCCGGGATCATCTGGTTCGCCTATCCGAGCTACGCGTCTAAGAAGCGCGAACAGACGCTCGCACGGCTTTCGGCCGAGGAACTGATGGAGCAACCGTAAGACCATGAGCTTATGAGCGCCGCCCGCCCTTTCCACGATGCTCAGCGCGCCGCCTGATGTCGTTGGCGACTCCTCCGAGATTTGCTCTAACTGCTCGCAATTCGGGCTGCCTGACGCTTTCTAGCGACCAAGGCGACTCGGCTTATATTTTCGTGCTCGAACATGACGTGATCCGCGTCCTCTTACTGCCGGGTCGAAGGCTCGCTCACCCGCGGACTTTCGCCATTGCGCCTGGTTTGGAGGATATCCCGCCCGACGGCCGGGATCGCATGGAGTTGCACGGATTTTCTCTGCCTGAATTCGCGCTCGAAGATGATTCCGAAAATCTGCGCATCGAGACGTCGGCAATCCGACTCACCATTCGTCTTGCAGGATTCTTCTGCTCGTGGGCGCTACGACTGGGAAACAAATGGAAACCAGCGGCGAGCGACCGGCCCACCCAGGCCTACAATTTCGGATGGTGGGACGAGCGTGTTTACCATTACCTGCAACGGGAGCCTGGCGAGAAATATTTCGGGCTTGGCGAACGGGCCGGCGAAATGGATCGCGCGGGCCAGCGCTATCGCCTGACGAATGTCGATGCGATGGGCTACAGCGCACGGACATCCGACCCGCTCTATAAACACATTCCTTTTTATATAACTTGCAAGCCGCAAGCTGGTGTAGCGTTCGGTCTCTTTTACGACACGCTGTCGAATTGTGTTTTCGATTTCGGAAAGGAACTCGACAATTACCACGGCCCATACCGTAGCTTCACGGCCGAACACGGCGATCTCGACTATTATTTCATTGCGGGCCCAAGCCTGGATCATGTGACTCGCCAGTTTACCTGGCTGACGGGACGACCGGCGTTCCCGCCGAAGTGGGGACTCGGCTATTCGGGGTCGTCCATGGCCTATACCGAGGCGCCGGACGCCCAGGCGCGAGTAACCGAATTCCTTGAAAAATGCGCCGAGCACGAGATCCTTTGCGACAGCTTCCACTTATCTTCCGGCTACACCTCTGTCGGTCAAAAACGCTATGTCTTCCACTGGAACAGATCAAAGTTTCCCAATCCAGCAGCGCTGGCGAAAGGCTTCATAGAAAATGGGGTCCGGCTCTGCGCCAACGTCAAGCCGTGTCTCTTGCGCGACCATCCGTTCTTCGCGGAGGCGGCTGCTTCAGGGCTTTTGATCGCCGACGAGAACGGCGAACCGAGCTGGGTTCAATTTTGGGACGGCGTCGGCGCTTACCTCGATTTCACCAATCATAGGACTGTCGAATGGTGGAAGGCTAGGCTCAAAGAAACGCTGCTCGATTACGGCATAGCGGCGATCTGGAACGACAATAACGAATTCGAGATTTGGAACGACAAAGCGCTGGCGTGCGGTTTTGGCCAGCCTCTTCCCGCCCGCGAGTGTATGCCTCTGCAAGGTCTCTCGATGATGCGCGCGTCGCGCGACGCGCAAAAAGAGCACGCTCCCGACAAACGGCCGTTTCTCATCTCGCGCTCGGGCGGCGTCGGACTGCACCGTTACGTCCAGACCTGGTCGGGCGATAACTCCGGAGGTTGGGAGACTTTGAAGTATAATTTGAAAATGGGGCTCGGCCTTGCGCTCTCCGGCGTCTCCAACGCCGGCCACGACATCGGTGGTTTCTCGGGCCCGGCGCCCGACCCGGAGCTGTTTGTGCGCTGGGTGCAATTCGGCGTTTTTCTGCCGCGCTTCAGTATTCATTCATGGCATGCCGACGGAACCGTCAATGAGCCATGGATGCATTCACAGGTGACGCCTTTCATTCGCGACCTGATCAAGTTCCGCTACAGGCTGATCCCCTACCTTTACGATCTCCTATGGCGCTATCACCGCGATTACGAGCCCGTGACGCGGCCGACGTTCTACGAATTTCCGGACGATCCGGCCTGTTGGGGCGAGAACGACGAGATGATGGTCGGGCGTTCGCTGCTGGTCGCCCCGGTTGTCGAACCGGGCGTCGTTGATCGACAGGTTTACTTGCCTTCGGGCGCGCGGTGGTATGACTTCTGGTCTGGGGAGGCGTTCGAAGGCGGCCAGTTCATTACGCGCGCGGCACCCTGGGCGCGGCCTGTTCTCTTGGCGCGGGAAAGTTGCGCTATCCCCGTCAACGTCGCTTCTCAGACTTTTTTGTCGCGTGCGGACCGTCGCGGGTTCCTGATCTTTCCGCCTGTCGGCCGGGGCGCCTTCGCCGCCGAAAACTTTGAAGACGACGGCGAGAGCGAGGCCTATCGAACCGGCGGTTACGGAGGCTGGCGTATCGCGGTAGAATCTGACTATAAATCCATCTCGGCGCGCGTCGGGCGCTATGGCGCCTTCGCCGGAAATTCTGATGCGAACATTATCTTTCCCGAAAACGAGTCGCGAGAGATCTCGATTTCGGCGTGGTGACGCCCACAGCCGACGCAGCCCTATCAGGCCGCTTCTTCGGACTCCTCATTTTCACTTTCGGCTTTCAGCGGATCGACGCTCGCAAGATTGGTCTGGATGGGCGCGAGATCGAGCGCTTTGCGGATCTTCTGCAACATTAGAACGGTGCGCGGCTCCATCTCCTCGATAGCGCCTGCGACGAATTCAATTGCGCCTACGGCTTTCACGCGGTCGTCAAAGGCCGGCAGAAGAAGCGGCAGCGTCTCGATGGCCTGTTCGCGTTCGAACTCCACGATGATCGACTGCTCATGGATGAGTTGCGCGCGGTGTTGCGCGCCAAGCGATGCGAAGGGTTCGTCGCAACTCAGCATATGCGCCGAGCGCTCAAGGCGGTCGCGGCGCACGGAGCCGCGCGCTTCGCTGAGCAGCAGCAGCATGCGGATGACGGCTTCCGCGAAGCCTCCACGGCCGATATTGAGCAAAGCCACCTGCGCTTCCGGCATGAGCCGCAATTCGCTCGGGTCCTTGCGGGTGCGTTGGAAGTCGTGTCGACGTCCGACCCAGCGCATGAACGGATGACCGTAGATCGACAAAAAGGCCGCTTCATACCAAGCGTCGCGCATGTCACGCCAGAGATCCATGGTCTGCTCAACGCTACTCGACCAAAGGCGTTCCGCGAGCACGAACGGGTTATCCGGCGTGGCTTTCGTTAGTTCCTTTCGCGCCTGTTCAGCCGCGGTGGAAACCCACGCCATCGCCGGATTTTCGCTGGAAAAGACTTGGCGTTGCAGCCGCGCCGGATGAATCTTCCGAGCGAGGTCCGCCGTCTGGGGCGTCACCATGGACTGCACAAAAGGACGCAGATAAAGATCATAGGCGTCGGCGCTATGCTCAGAAAGGCGCATGACGGCGGCGAAATCCGGCTCTTCGCTGCGATCGTCTTCGTCGATCTTGAGGATATCCGTGACGCGCCGCTCGGCAAAGCTCACACGGAAGCGCTTGTGCACCCCTTCGCCCGTTTCCTCCTCGATCTTCATCTCATAGAGACCTGGCGCAAGCGCTTCGATCGTCTTCATGGTTGAGGTGACTTCGGCATGTTCCTTCTTCGCCACTGAGGACGAAACGAAAATGCCGAGATGACCTACTTTCTCGTGGATCATATAGACGATGCGCTGCCCGCAGATCCTGATTTCATGCTCATCGGCGTAAGTGTCGACGATCCAATTCAGCGCTTGCTGCGGCGGCGTGATATTGTCGCCCCAGCTCGCGAAGACGATTATGGGCGAGCGGATCGCCTTGATGTCGAGCCGACGGCCGCGTTCGATGCGCGCTTCTCCGCGCGAAAGCTTATTGCCGATGAAGAGCTGCTCGACGATCCAGCGGATTTCCGCTTCCGTCATATAATGGAAGCCGCCCCACCAACGTTCGAATTCGAGAAACTTCTCGCGACCGTTTTCGACGTCCGCGAAGAGATCGTAATATTTTCCGAAGAAATTTCGGCTGGGATTGAGCAGCTCGAAATTCGATACGAGATGCGCGCCGTCGAATTCGCCATGGCCGAGATCCGCGAGGAATAGAACGGCCGCGAGGCCGCCCAAAAGACCGCCATTGTAGCGCATCGGGTTTTCGCCGATGCGCCCGGACCAATAGGCGAGCGGCGAGCCATTGATCACAAGCGGCCCGGTAATGTCCGGATTGGCGGCCGCAAGCACCATGGCCGCCCAGCCGCCCTGGCAGTTGCCGACGATGATCGGCTTTGGCGATTTGGGGTGACGATGCGCGATTTCCTTCACGAAGGCGGCTTCGGCCCGCATGACATCGGCGAGCGTCTGTCCGCGCTCCGGATGCGGGCGGAAGACGAGGAAATAAACCGGATGGCCGTCGTGCAGCGCCACGCCTACTTGGCTGTCGGCTTTGAATCCGCCAATTCCGGCGCCGTGTCCCGCGCGCGGATCGATGATAAGATAGGGCCGTTTCCAATCGAACGTCTGCACGTTCTGCGGCGGCGTGATGCGCAGCAGAATATAGTTGACCGGGCGCGGCAGGTCGCGGCCGTCGAGAACCACTTCTGAGTCATAGGAGAGGACCGGCGGCGAGCCCGCCGCTTCGTGCGCCGCGTCATTGTCCGCGCGTTCGCGCAAAACATCGAGCGTGAGGAGCGAACGGCGGCCGAAATCCTTCGCATAGGACGTGGCGTCGTCCAGCAGTTGATTCGAGCCGTTGGCGGCGGTGAATGCGGCGCTCAACGCGGAGAAATTCCGCCAGAAAGCCTGTGTGCGGGCGCCATGCGTGCGGGCCATCTTCTCGAGGTGGCGCGCTGTCGCCGTCATCACCTGCTGCGCCTCCAGGCCGGCGATCGACTGATCTTTGGCCAAGCGCGTCGGGAAGTCGACGAGGCTGAAAGTAGGCTCCATTCTCTTAGCTCCCATTCAAGCCGCGGCCGCGGGGATCAGGCCGACGGCCTCTATCGCGTGATGCGCGATCATCGCCTCCTCGTCCGTCGTGAGGACATAGATTGAGGCTGACGAAGAGGGCGCGGAGATCAGCTGAGCGTGGGCCTCATTGGCGTCGCGGTCGAAAGCGAGTCCAAGCCAGCCGAGTTTTCCGATAACGCCGGCGCGCACGCGCGCCGAATGCTCGCCAATGCCGCCGGTGAAGATGAGCGCGTCAATGCCTTCGATCGTCGCCGCAAGCGCGCCGATTTCCATTTGGATGCGATGAACGAAATAGTCGATCGCATCCTGCGCGAACCGGGCGTCAGACGCTTCCAGCGCGCGCATGTCCTGAGAGACGCCGGAAAGACCAAAGAGTCCCGACTCACGATACAGCAGGCGAGAGAGCTCCGCCGTCGACATTTTGTCGTGTTCGAGCAGGTAGAGCAGAAGGCCGGGATCAATCTGGCCGCAGCGCGTGCCCATGGGCAGCCCTTCAAGCGCCGAAAATCCCATCGTCGAAGCGACGGAACGCCTATTCTTCATTGCGCAAAGCGACGCGCCATTGCCAAGATGCGCGACAATCACCCGACCCTTGGCGCGATGGGGGTCGATCTCGCGCAGGCGGCGCGCAATGAACTCATAAGAAAGCCCATGAAAGCCGAAGCGCCGTAGCCCGCGGTCATAAAGCGCGCGCGGCAGGGCATAGGCTTCATTGACGAATTCATGGCCGCGATGGAAGGCGGTGTCGAAACAGGCGACCTGCGGCACGCCTGGAAAGGCTGTCCGCGCCGCGGCGACTCCAGCGAGATTATGCGGCTGATGCAGCGGCGCGAGCGGGATGAGCGCCTGAAGCGCCGCGACTTTATGATCGTCGAGAATGACTGGCGCGGCATAATCGACGCCGCCGTGAACGATGCGGTGCCCGACCGCGCTGACGCTGATGTCGGGAAAGGCGTCGTCGATCCAGTCGACGATGGCGTGCGTCGCGGTCGCGTGATCGCTCGCGGGAAGCGCGGCGCAACGCTCGTCGCCGCCCAGAATGCGCGCGCGAAAACTCGGCGTCGCGCCGAGCCCCTCCGCCTGGCCATTGGCGATCAAGATCGGCCGATCCGCCTCGACGCGAAACAGAGCGAACTTTATCGACGAGGATCCCGCGTTTAACGTGACAGCGTGTTGACGCAAAGGCTTACTCCGCGGCCTTGGGCAACGACTCCGACGCAGAGATCGCGGCGCCGGTCTCGCGCCAATGGTCGTAGAGCGCGGCGAGCGCGCTCGAAGCAAGCCTGGCGCGGTCATTGTCGGCGCGGCTTGTGAGCATAACGGGAACCTTCGCGCCAAGGACGAGGCCGGCGGCTTCGGCGCGGGCGACGAAGGTCAACTCCTTGGCGAGCATGTTGCCGGCTTCGATGTTAGGCGCGATCAGAATATCGGCGCGGCCGGCGACGAAGGAGGTAATGCCCTTTGTGCGCGCGGCCCCAATATCGACAGCGTTGTCCATCGCCAGTGGACCATCGACGACCCCGCCCCTGATCTGTCCACGTTCCGCCATTTTCGACAGGATCGCGGCGTCGAGCGTCGAAGGAATGGCGACGTTGACGGTCTCGACGGCGGAGAGCACGCCGACTTTCGGCGTTTCGACGCCGCAGGCGTGAGCGAGATCGATGGCGTTTTGAACAATGTCGACCTTCACTGACAGGTCAGGCGCGATATTCACGGCGGCGTCCGAAATGAAGAGCAGGCGATCGAGCGTCGGCGCGTCCATCGCAAAAACATGACTGATGCGCCGCGCGGTTCGCAGGCCGGCGTCTTTCTTGACGATCGCGCCTAGGATTTCATCGGAATGCACATTGCCCTTCATGATGGCGCGCGCCTCGCCGCGCTGCGTCAGTTCGACGGCGCGACGGCAAGCTTCATACGCATTTGCTGCGTCTATGATCCAACTCTCGTCGATCGAGATGTCGGATGTCGCCGCCACGTCGAGAATTTTTTCTCGCGAACCGATCAATAGAGGCTCGATGAGCCGACGCTCGGCGGCGAGAATGGCGCCGGCAAGCGAGTTCTGGTCATCGGGACATACGACTGCGGTGCGCAGCGGATCAAGCCCTGAGGCGCGATCGATCAATCGAGAAAAGTGGTCGTGCTGATCGAAGATAATCGCTGGCAAATCTTCGCGTCGCGAAATGATTGTCTCGAGCGGCGCCGCCACTTCAGCGACGCCTTCGCAAGCTGTCGAACCATCGGACTTGGTTACGCGCACGTCGAACAGGGCAACGGGCTTTTCTCGCTTCTCCGTGCAGCGCACTTCGACGACGAGTCTCTCGCCAGGCCGCACGCGTTCTTTGAAACGAAAATTCTGCGCGAGATAGAGTGTGCCAGGCCCCGGCAATAGGTTGCCGAGCACCGCCGAAACGAGCGAACCCACCCACAGCGACGGCGCGATCGCGTCGGTTTCGCCGTCGCCGCCCGGCAGCATCAGCGGGTTGAGATTGCCCGAGGCATGCGCGAACAGTATCAGATCCTCAGTCGTACACGACCGCTCGATACGCGCGCTTGCCCCAATCTGCAGCTCATCCCAGGTGGTGTTGCGGATCGGATTGTGGTTCGTCGCCATGCCGCCTCCGCATGAAGCGATTGCGACTCGGTCGTATCGCGCCTGCAGCCGCATCCAATATGCTGGATCATCGTCCGTGATTTTGGCGCTTGCCTTTGACAGCCAGATGAAAACGCAGCGAGTTAATATTGCCGTCGCAGCGATTTCGAGTTCTTCACCGAAATATCATCAAAGCTTCACATAGAAGTTGAGCTGCCGGTCTACGCCAGCGTGTACTAAACTTTATCAGTGGGAATTCAGATGATCCTGGGCAAGACGGCGCTCGTGACGGGCTCGACAAGCGGCATCGGTCTCGCCATCGCTCGCGCATTTGCTGCGCAGGGCGCCAATGTCGTCATCAACGGCCTTGGCCCCGCCGAGGAAATCGAAGACGAACGCCTCGGAATTGAGCACGAGTTTGGCGTCAAATCGATCTATTGCGCCGCGGATATGGGGTCGCCGGCGGCGATCGCCAATATGGTCGGCGAGGCCGAAGAAACTTTCGGGTCCGTTGATATTCTGGTCAACAACGCCGGCGTGCAGCACGTGGCGCCCTTGGAAGAGTTTCCGCCTGAAAAATGGGATTCGATCATTGCGATCAATTTGTCCGCGGCCTTTCACACGATTCGCGCCGTAGCGCCCGGCATGAAACGACGCAACTGGGGACGCATCGTCAACACCGCCTCTGCCCATGCGCTCGTCGCTTCACCCTTTAAATCCGCCTATGTCGCCGCGAAGCATGGCATTGCGGGACTGACCAAAACCGCCGCGCTCGAATTCGCGCGCAATGGCATCACGGTGAACGCGATCGCGCCCGGCTATGTCTGGACTCCTCTCGTTGAGCGACAAATCCCGGCGACAATGGAGGCGCGCCACATGAGCCGCGAGGAAGTCGTTCACGACGTGCTTCTTGAAGCGCAGCCGACGAAACAATTCGTCACTTCGGAGCAAGTCGCGGCGCTCGCGGTTTTCCTGGCGTCGGAGGACGCCAGCTCGATAACCGGCGCGATTCTCGCGATGGACGGCGGCTGGACCGCTCACTGATAGCGCTTGGCGCATCCGCCATTTTGGGGCTCATTCATTAAGCCGTCACCACGCAGCTCTAGAAGCCGACGCTTAATAGCCGCGTGCAAGGAGCGACGTGATGACGCTTGTCGACGAGACCCGTCGAGCGGTCGACCCCCTCCCGAAAGTATGGGACCCGGAAAGCCGTATCGGGGATATGTTGCGCGGCAAACGCGGCCTCGTCGTAGGCGTCGCCAATGAGCACAGCATCGCCTTTGGTTGCGCTTCAAAGCTGCGAGCCTTCGGCGCGGAACTCGCGATAACCTACGCGAACGAAAAATCTGAAAAATACGTTCGGCCGCTCGCTGAGCAAATTCAGGCAAATTTGATCATGCCGCTCAACGTCGAGCATCCTGGCGAGCTCGAAGCGGCGTTCGACCAAATTCGAGCTGAGTGGGGCAGGCTGGATTTCCTTATTCATTCCATCGCTTTTGCGCCGCGCGATGATCTCCACGGCCGCGTCGTCGACTGCTCGTTCGCCGGCTTTCAGCAGGCGATGCACATCTCCTGCTACTCTTTCATCGAGATGGCGCGTCTTGCCGAGCCGCTGATGACGCAGGGCGGCGCGATACTGACCATGAGTTATCACGGCGCCGACAAGGTCGTGAATCATTACAACGTCATGGGTCCGGTGAAAGCGGCGCTCCAAGCGACGGTTCGCTACCTTTCGGCCGAGCTCGGCGACAAGGGTATCCGCGTCTATGCCGTGTCTCCCGGTCCGCTGAAGACTCGCGCCGCCAGCGGGATCGCTCAATTCGATGAGCTTGTTGACGCAGCGGTTGCGCGGAGTCCGGAACACCGATTGGTCGACATCGCCGAAGTCGGCCGTGTCGTCGCCTTCCTCGTCGGGGGCGGCGCTTCCGGAATGACCGGCGACACGATCTATGTCGACGCCGGCCTTCACAACATGGGCTAGGCGTAGCCGCATGAGAAAAGCAATTACAGCAGGAGAAGCCGCCGATCTCATTCCGGACGGCGCCAGCGTGATGTTCGGCGGTTTCTTGGGGGTCGGCTCGCCCGAACGCTTGTTCGACGCGTTGGCGGCCCGCGGCGCGAAACGGCTCACCATTATTGGCAACGATACCGCGCGGCCGGGCGTGGGCGTCGGCAAGCTGATCGACGCGGGATGCGTTACGCGAATCATAGCGTCGCATATCGGCACCAATCCTACGACGCAGAAAAAAATGATCGCCGGGGAAATCGACGTCGAGCTCGTTCCGCAGGGCACGCTCGCCGAGCGCATCCGAGCCGGCGGCAGCGGGCTCGGCGGCGTGCTGACGCCGACTGGCGTCGGAACGACCGTGGCGGAAGACAAGCGCGTTCTTGAAATCGACGGCGCGGACTATCTTCTCGAAGCGCCGATTCGCGCCGATTTCGCGCTGCTGCACGCGCATGAAGCGGACTATTTCGGCAATCTCACCTATCGTCTGACGGCGGCGAATTTCAATCCGGTCATGGCTTTCGCCGCTGACTGCGTCATCGCCGAATCGGATCACATCGTGCCGGTCGGCGTGATTCCGCCGGACGCCGTCCGCACCCCTGGCGTGCTCGTCAATCATCTTGTGGGGAGAGCGTGCTGATGGACGCAAAGGAAGTCATCGCTCGCCGCGTCGCTTTGGAATTGCGCGACGGAATGCTCGTAAATCTGGGTATCGGCTTGCCGACGCTCGTCGCCGCTTACGTGCCGGACGGCATGCATGTGGCGTTTCAGAGCGAAAACGGCATCATCGGTTTTGGCGCGCCGCCGCCGCAAGGCATGGAAGACCCCAACCTGACGGACGCCGGAGGCGGCTTCATCTCGGCATTGCCGGGCGCGATCGCGTTCGACAGCGTGACGAGTTTCGCGCTCATTCGCGGCGGCCACGTCGACATGACGGTCCTTGGCGGACTCCAGGTCGATTCAAAGGGGCGGCTCGCCAACTGGATGGTTCCCGGAAAAATCGTGCCTGGCATGGGCGGCGCGATGGATCTCGTCACTGGCGCCAAACGCGTCATCGTGGCCATGCAACATAGCGCCAAGGGCGCTCCGAAGATCGTCGAGGAGCTGACGTTGCCGCCAACCGCAGCGCGCCGCGTCAGTTTGATCGTCACAGAATTAGCGGTGATCGAGCCCACCGAAGACGGATTGGCGCTGCGCGAACGGGCGCCAAGCGTCGAAATCGAGGAAATCATCGCGAATACGGGCGCGAAATTGTCCATTCCTGCTCATGTGCCCGAAATGGCTTTCATCGCCGGCTGATCTCGCTATCGGCCCCGAACCGCGCTTCTATGTAATTTACTGATTTTAATGGTGGGCGGCACAGGGATTGAACCTGTGACCCCTCCCGTGTGAAGGGAGTGCTCTCCCGCTGAGCTAGCCGCCCGTCGCCTTGGCGAACGATCCTCCTCGTGTAGGAGAACCCAGCGCCGTCCGTCAAGACGGGCCGAGCGTCTTGGAGAGGCTCAAGCCTCGCCGCCGGGCCTGGCTCACGGCGGAGTCCACTCCTTCGACAAAACGCGGCGCACCATCGGCTCGAAGGTCGAGAGCGGCTCGTTCTTGTAGGCGGGATCGAAGGACACTTCGTCGTATTTGGCGCAGAACTCGACCGTCTGCTCATAGGCCGGATCGGACTTGAATTTATCGCGGGCGTTGGGGTCGAGGCCAAAATGAGCGGCATAGAAATAAGTTTGGAACAGGCCGTGCTGCGCCAGCATCCAATAATTGTTGCGGCTGATGAAGGGTTTCAAAATCGCGGCGATGACTTCGCCATGATTGAAGGGCGCCAGCGTTTCGCAAGCGTCATGCAATAGAGCGACGACCACATATTCCTCGTCCTTGCCATCGCGCAACGCGCGGGTCGCGGATTGAAGACAGTGATCGAAGCGCGTGATGTTATAGGCGGTGTCCTTGCTCAAATCGCGCAGCAGTCCGAAGAGCCGGTCCGGCAGTTCTTTCAGCGTGTGCTCGTGAACTTTTTTGAGGATCTGGAAATCCTCGTCGGTTCCCCGGTCCATTCGCGTGAAATGCATTTTATCCATAGCGAAGACCTCGTGAGCTACAATGAAGGGCGCCGCGGGCGAAGACACGCCATAGATCACGTCGTCAGCGGCGCCTCCGAAAACAGGGCATCCTCAAGAGACGTCACCGCATCCCATAGCTCGTCGAAATGAGAGATAATGCGATCGGGCGAAAACGCCGCGACCGGGGTGTCGGTATAACCGAAATCCACCGCCACCGTCGGCGTCCCGGCGGCGCGGGCGGTGTCGATATCTGTTTTCGAGTCCCCCACCATAACCGCGCGCCGCGGATCGCCGTCGGCCGCCTCGATCGTCAACCACAGCGTGCGCGGATCGGGTTTGTGCATGGGAAAGCTGCCGCGGCCGCATATCGCTGCGAAGCGGTCCGCCGCCGAGAGCTTTTGCAGCAGCAATCGCGCAAGCCCTTCGGATTTGTTGGTGCAGACGGCGAGTCGAAACCCCGCCGCCCTGAACCGATCGAGCGCCGCAAGCGCGCCAGGGAAAAGCCGGCTCTCGTCGGCGATATGCGCTTCATAATACGTAAGAAAATCACGGACGAGCGCGTCGGCGCGCAAAGGTTCGAGCGGCGCCCCTCGACAGGCGAAGCCGCGCTCGATCAGCGCCCGCGCGCCGGCGCCGACAAGCGGCCGACCGTCCGCCAACGCCACGGGCGCCAAGCCCTCGCGCGTCAGCAGCACATTGAGCGCGCCAATGAGATCATCGGCGGTGTCGGCCAATGTGCCGTCGAGGTCAAAAATGAGAACAGGAGCGCGGGTCGCCATAGCTTGACGGCGTAGCCTCGCAAAGGTCCGGGATCAAGGCGCCCCGCCAATTTTACCGGCTCCGCGCTCGAAGCTCTGCGTGTAGACTGCGTCGACCGATTCGCGAGAGGGAGCGCAACTATGCGTGGAACGCGCCATTTCCAAATGCGGCGAATTTTTGTTTTGACGGTTGGCGCGCTTTTATTCGCCGAGCTTGGGGCGTCGGCGGCGGCCGCCGGTAACTACGAGTTTCTTGCAGCGCCGCAGACGGACCTCAATCGCGTGTTTCGTCTGGATCGATCCAATGGCGAGGTCGGCGCCTGCCAATATGGGCTGAAGGAAGGCGCAGCGGTCGGCGTGACGCTCTGCTATCCGCCAGGCGAAGGCGCGCGCGCCGGCGCTTTCAGCGAATATGCGCTGGTCGCCTCGCGGCACACGGGCGAAGGCGGCGTGTTCCGCGTCGATTTGCGTTCTGGCTTGATGTCGATCTGCTTTGTGCTGAACGAAACCGCGGTGGTCTGCACGCCGCCGGCCAAATAGGCGAGCGACGCTACAAAGCGAATGTCCATGAGCGCACTTTCAGCCGAAGGAATGAAACGCGCCGCCGCACGCGCTGCGCTCGAGTCTGTGACGCATGGCATGCGGTTGGGACTCGGCACAGGATCAACCGCGGCGCATTTCGTCGATCTTCTCGGGGCCCGCGTCAAGGACGGCCTCGACGTCGTCTGCGTGCCGACCTCCGAGCGCACGCGCGCTCAGGCCGAAGGCCTTGGAATAGCGCTTTCGACTCTCGACGAGACGCCGCAGCTCGATCTGGCCGTCGACGGCGCTGACGAATTCGACCACGCGCTTCGCCTGATCAAAGGCGGCGGCGGCGCGCTGCTGCGCGAGAAAATTGTCGCTGCCGCATCGACGCGGATGTTCGTCATTGCGGACGCAACGAAGGAGGTGGAGACGCTTGGCGCCTTCCCCCTGCCCGTCGAAATCGATCGTTTTGGCGCGCGCTCCACCGTGCTGCAGATCGAACGCGTGGCGCGCGGGCTTGGACTCATTGGACCGCTGATGCTGCGCGAAGCCGCGCCTGGCGAGCGCTTCATCACCGACGGCGGACATTACATCGTCGATTGCGCCTTTGGCGCGATCGACGATCCTGAAGCGCTCGCTGCGCGGCTTTCGGCGATTCCCGGAGTCGTGGATCATGGACTGTTCATCGGCCTAGCCACCGCGATTTTCATCGCGGGCGCCGAGGGCGTGCGTATTTTAGGAAACATATCAGGCGACCCCCTATGACTTTCGACTATGATCTTATCGTCGTCGGCGCAGGGTCGGGCGGCGCGCGGGCGGCGCGCGTCGCCGCCAGTCATGGCGCGAAAGTCGCCATCGCCGAGGAGTTTCGCGTCGGCGGCACTTGCGTCATCCGCGGCTGCGTCCCCAAAAAGCTTTACGTGCTCGCGAGCCGCTTTCGCGACGAATTCGAGGACGCCGCAGGTTTCGGCTGGCGCGTCGGCGACGTCGCATTCGACTGGCCGACGCTTGTCGCCGCCAAGGAAAAAGAGATCACGCGACTTTCAGGGTTTTACGAGGCGGCGCTCGCGAGTTCGGGCGTCGAACTTATCCGCGCGCGTGCAACGCTCACCGACCCCAATAGCGTGCGTTTCGCCAACGGCCGTACCGCTCGCGCGCGCTACATTCTCATCGCCACGGGCGGCGCGCCGGTGCTC
This sequence comes from Alphaproteobacteria bacterium, assembly GCA_016869595.1. Lineage (GTDB taxonomy): Bacteria > Pseudomonadota > Alphaproteobacteria > Rhizobiales > Beijerinckiaceae > Methylocystis. The sequence continues at coordinate 12,536 of VGDT01000010.1, read as the reverse complement.
GCGCCGCACATTCCGGGTATCGAACTCGGCGTATCCTCAAACGAGATTTTCGATCTGCCGGAATTTCCGCAAAGGCTGCTGATCGTCGGAGGCGGATATATCGCGGTCGAATTCGCAAGCGTGTTCGCGCGGCTCGGCGCTAAGGTGCGCCTCGCCTATCGCGCCGATCTGCCGCTGCGCGGCTTCGACGATGATCTGCGCTCACGCCTTGCCGATGCCCTCAAGACGGCGGGCGTCGAACACCGGGCTGGCGTCCTGCCGACGCGCATCACGAAAAGCGCCGCGGGTCTTGATGTCGAGATGAGCGACGGCGCGTCGCTTACGGTCGACTGCGTCCTTGTGGCGACGGGGCGTAGGCCATTGACGCAGAACCTCGGACTAGAGGCCGTCGGCGTGAACCTTCGGGAAAATGGCGCTGTCGCCGTCGATGAGCATTCGCGCGCCAGCGTCGAGTCCATCTATGCAGTCGGCGACGTCACCGATCGCGTCAATCTTACGCCCGTCGCCATTCGCGAAGGTCAGGCATTCGCCGACAGCGTCTTCGGCGAGACGCCGACGACGATCAATTATGAACATACGCCGAGCGCCGTTTTCACGACGCCAGAAATTGGAACGGTCGGACTGACCGAATGCGAGGCGCTCGCGCGCCATGGCGCGCTGGATATCTACGAAACGCAATTTCGCCCGCTGCGCGCGACGCTCTCCGGTCGCGCCGAACGCGTTTACATGAAGCTTATCGTGGACAACTCCAATGGGCGCGTGCTTGGCGCGCATATTCTCGGTCCCGAGGCCGGCGAGATGGCGCAGCTTGTCGCCGTCGCCTTGCGCATGGGAGCGACGAAGAGCGATTTCGATGCGACGATGGCTGTGCATCCGACAATGGCGGAAGAGCTTGTGACGATGCGCGCGCCGTCGCGGCTGCTCAGGCCGCAGACCTAAGCTTCGATGCGCTGACGGGCCTGTTGCGCCGGAACCGGCTGCTGTGCCGGAATGGGTGGGGTCGGCGCCCACCATTTGTCCAGAAGGGCGCGCAGTTTACGACGCGCAGCGCCTGTTTTCGCTTCGGTGACGCGAGAGAACAAATAGCCGGAGACAATGGCGATCCCCATCACCGAAAAGCCCACCGCATAATTCCCTGGCGTCGCCAGCTGCGTCGCCCAGTCTTCTCCCATTAGGCTGCTGACCGCCGCGCGCGCGAAGATCAGGATCGGCATGTGGATGCTGTAAAGCGAGAAGGAAAAATCGGCGAGCGTCTTGTGGAATTTCGGACGCAGCAGCGAAAAGCCTTCGGACGGGCCGTAGCGGAAGGCAAGCATCACAACGAGGAAAAGCCCTGCGCCGACGAGATCGGCCGCGTTCATAAGCCAGGGATGCGCCTGCACGATCGACCCGCGTACGACAAGGCGAATTATCGCAACGACGATGGCGTAGAGGAGAAGCGCCCTCCAGCGCGACTGAATAGGGGGTCGCGGAATCAGCGTGGCGAACGCGCCGGCGGCCCAAAGAATGAATCCAAATGTAAACCAGCTCGGCGGCGTGGAGAGCGCCTGAACCAGCGCCACGCCAAGCGCGAAACCTCCCCAGCGCATCGCGAGCGGGTAATTGCGCGCGAAGGGGAGCAGCAGCAACGGGAAGGTGACGTAGTACCAGAACTCGCAGGCGAGGGACCACAAGGGCCCGTTGGTTCCGAAATAGTCGAAGGCGATGCCTTGCAGATTGAGAAGACTTGTAAAAAACAGCAGCATGGAAAAATGGCCTTTGAAAAACGGCCAATCGTAAACGCCGCTGTCAGCGAACATTGATTTACCAAGCGTATCCAGAACGAGCGTAAGCGTGACCGCGGCAGGCACGACCAGATAGATCCGCGAGATGCGATGAATGAAATATTCGCGCAGGAAGGCCTGGTTCTTGCGCAGATGCGCCAACACCGCGCCGCCAACGAGGTAGCCTGACATCACAAAGAAGGCGACCACCGCCTGATGCCCCAGCTCGAACGCCGCATAGAACCACCAGGCGTAGACAAGCGGCGCATGGGGCGCGCTCATGATGTCTGCGATGTTAATAAAGAGGTTGGACGTATGGACGGCGAGCACCACAAGGGCGCCGAGCCAGCGGGACGCTTCGAGGAATTGCGATAGAATAAACGGCATCGCCCCGATTTGTCCCCCGCTCGGCCGCGCTCGCGTCTCGCTGGTTTATACCCGCTTGCCGCTGCCTTCGCCAAATCACGGGGATAGGCCGAAGGGTCGCATTTGGGGGTATTATCCTCTATAAGCGCCGCTGGCGTCGCTGCGAGACGACCCCATACGCCCTTCGAGGCGTTGATTTTGCGGAGTTTTGCGAAGTGGAACGTTGGTCGCCGAGCAGCTGGAGGAATTTGCCGATTGAGCAGACGCCGGTCTATCGCGACCAGGCGGCGCTCGCCGATGTCGAGCGTCAGCTTGCCGGCTTCCCGCCGCTCGTCTTCGCCGGCGAAGCGCGCAATCTGAAGCGCCAGCTCGCCGACGTCGCCGCAGGAAAGGCTTTCCTGCTGCAAGGCGGAGACTGCGCCGAGAGCTTCTCGGAGCATTCAGCGGACAACATTCGCGACTTCTTCCGCGTCTTTCTGCAGATGGCTGTCGTGCTGACTTACGCCGCCGCGTCGCCGGTGGTGAAGGTCGGGCGCATCGCCGGCCAATTCGCCAAGCCGCGTTCCTCTCCGGTCGAAAAGCAGGGCGACGTCGAACTGCCGAGCTATCGCGGCGACATCATCAACGACCTCGCCTTCGCCGCCAAGGCGCGCGAGCCGGACCCGCAACGTCAGCTCCTCGCCTATCGGCAGTCGGCGGCGACGCTGAACCTCATCCGCGCTTTTGCGGCAGGCGGCTTCGCCAATCTCGAAAACGTCCATCGCTGGATGCTCGGCTTCGTCAAAAGCAGCCCACAGTCCGAGCGTTACCAGAAGCTCGCCGATCAGATCACAGAGACCCTAGGCTTCATGCGGGCGATCGGCCTCAATCCGGAACATCATCCGGAGCTGCGCGGCACAGACTTCTATACCTCGCATGAGGCGTTGCTGCTCTGCTACGAACAGGCGCTGACCCGCGTCGACTCAACGACGGGCGATTATTACGCGACCTCCGGCCATATGCTCTGGGTCGGCGACCGCACCAGGCAGGAGGACGGCGCGCATATCGAATTCGTGCGCGGCGTCAAAAATCCGCTCGGGCTGAAATGCGGTCCGAGCCTGAAGTCCGACGCGCTTCTTCGCCTCATCGACGCGCTCGATCCAGAGAACGAACCGGGCAGGCTCACGCTGATCTGCCGCTTCGGCGCGGACAAGATCGCCGATGCGCTGCCGGGCCTAGTGCGGGCGGTGACGCGCGAGGGCCGCAACATCGTCTGGTCCTGCGACCCGATGCACGGCAATACGATCAGCGCCGCGGGCTATAAGACGCGGCCGTTTGATCGGATCATGTCGGAGATTCGCAGCTTCTTTGCCGTGCATCAGTCGGAAGGGACCTATGCCGGCGGCATTCATCTCGAAATGACCGGCAAGGACGTCACCGAATGCACGGGCGGCGCGCGAGCGATCTCGGAGAGCGATCTACGCGACCGCTATCACACCTATTGCGATCCGCGCCTCAACGCTGAACAGGCGATCGAAGTGGCCTTCCTCGTGGCTGAACTCCTGAAGGCGGAACGCCTCGCCCGCGGGGTGCCGGAGCAGCACGCGGCGGAGTGAGGCTGGCCTAGCCCGTCGTCTCCTCCGCCTCGCGCACCGTCATCTCGGCGCCGTGCCAGACGAAATCATCGTAGATCAGCGCGTCGATAAACATCACCGGCAGCATGAGGTCGCGCACCATCAGCGCGAAAGGCGTCCGCCAGTCGAGCGGGAAGCCGCAGACGCGGGCAAGCCAAATCTCGCCCCCGTGGAGGGAGAAGACAATGAGCGTCGTAACCAGCGCGACGGTCGAAATCGATCCGTCGAGCTGAACGGCGGCATAGGCCCCGAGCACGATCGCCGCGAAACTGCCGTTCATGAATTCTGGAACGTAATGCGCGGGAAAGGTCGCGCGCCGCAGCCGCGCCCAGCGCACATGCCGCGAATACACCTCGCGCGCGGTGCGTTTTCCCAGCGGCTGCTCGAAAGGCATGTCGACAAGGCGAACGTCCATGCCCTGTGCGCGGATGACCTTGGTAGACGCGGCGTCCTCGGCGATTTCGCTCGCCAGCGCGCGAATGCCGCCCGCCCTATCGAGCACGTCGCGCCGCCACATCATATTCTTGCCCTGAGCGAAGGCGGCCCCGATCGCCTCTGCGCCATATTGCCAGCGCGCCTGAAAGGTGTTGAGGATCGCGCATTCGACCGTCGCCCAGAAGCCGGCTGGCCGCGAGCCGATCGGCATTGAAACGCTCATCGCCGTATTGTCGCGGAAAGCCGCGAGCATCGTCTGGATATAGTCGCGTGGCGGCAGCGCGTTGGAGTCGGCCAGGATCACATGATGATGCCGCGCCGCTTCCCACCCTTTGACGCAATTATTGAGCTTAGGATTGGCGCTGACGTAATCGTCGCCGACAAGCAGCCGCGCCTCTCGCTCCGGATGCGCCGCCATCAGCCGCTCGACGAGAGGAATTACCGGATCGTTTGGCGACTGCACGCAAAACACGATCTCGTAGTTTGGATAATCGAGATCGAAGGTCGCGCCGAGCGTCTCCTCGCTGAAAGCCTCGAGCCCCCGCAACGGGCGCACGATGCTCACCGGCGGCGCGTCTTCGGGGGGCGGCAGATTACGCGCCCTTGCCCGGCACTTCCGGGACATCAGGGCCACGCTTGTGAAATTGAGGATGAGAATGACGGCGCACCAGCCGGCGCAGATATAGGCCAAGATCATGAACGGCGCTTTTTCCTAAGAGTCGTAACGCATAGAGTCGCGACGCCGGACGCTGGCGGATTCGCCCGGCTTGCGACGCGCAACGCCGGGACGCGGCCATTTCGAAATTCCGCCTGACAAAGACGCAGCCTCTTGGCAAAAGGACGGGGGCGCGAGAATCTTCTCCCGGCGCGAGGCAGAGGAGAACTGCTGCTGAAAGCCTTGCTGCTGCCCCCCTTCTCGAAACTCCTTACGAAGCTTCCTCATGACCTCTCCGATCGTTCGTTTCGCGCCCTCGCCGACCGGCCGCATTCACATCGGCAACGCGCGCGTCGCGCTGTTCAATTTCCTGTTTGCCGTCGCCCACCATGGACGATTCGCGCTACGGTTCGATGACACGGATTTCGCTAGATCCAGCGAGGAATTTGCGGACGGAATCGAGATCGATCTCGCCTGGCTCGGCATCGTTCCGGACGCAGTTTACCGGCAGTCGCAGCGTGTGGCGCTCTATGATGACGCCGCCGACCGCCTGCGCGGATCAGGCCGTCTCTATCCGTGCTACGAAACTCAGGAAGAGCTGGAGAAACGCCGCAAGATGCAGCAGGCGCGCGGACTGCCCCCAGTCTACGATCGCGCGGCTCTGTGCCTTAACGCATCTGACCGCGCGGCGCTCGAAGCGGAAGGCAGGCGCCCATACTGGCGCTTCATGCTCGAGCCAGAGGTCGTCGAATGGAACGATCTCGTTCGCGGGCCGGCGCATATCGACTGCTCGGCGCTCTCAGACCCCGTGCTCATCCGCGAGGACGGCAGCTTTCTCTACACGCTTCCATCGGTCGTCGACGACATCGACATGAAGATCACCCATGTCATCCGCGGCGAGGACCACGTCACCAACACCGCCGTTCAGTTACAGCTCGCTCGCGCCCTCGCCCCTCATGCGCCGACGCCTGCCTTCGCGCATCACAATCTCCTCGTCGGCGCGGGCGGCGAGGCCCTGTCGAAGCGAACCGGTTCGCTCTCGATCGCCTCGCTGCGCGAAGAAGGCTACGAGCCTTTGGCCGTCGCCGCGCTCGCGACGCTGACCGGTTCTTCCGACAACATCCACGCCGTGCGCTCACTGGAGGAACTCGCAAAGAGCTTCAATCTCTCGCATGTTTCGCGCAATCCGGCGCGGTTCGATCCGGCAGATCTCGAGACTCTGACGCATCGGACTCTCGCGCTCTACGAATTTGAGGACGTGCGCGAACGGCTCGAGGCTCTGACAATTGTCGGCCGCAAGGCGGAGCCGCTATGGCGCGCGGCCAGGGGCAATCTTGCGCGCTTCGATGATATTCTGACATGGTGGCGCGTCGTGGACGGCGAGATCAAGCCGATCCGCGAAGACGAGTCATTCTTAGAAGACGCGGCGCAACTTTTGCCGTCGGAGCCATGGGACGAGACGACATGGGCGGCCTGGACGAGCGACATCAAGACGGCGACAGGCAGGAAAGGCAAAATGCTTTTCCATCCGCTGCGGCTGGCGCTCACTGGCGCCGAGAGCGGGCCGGAGCTCGCCGCGCTGCTGCCGCTCATCGGCCACGCCGAGGCGCTATCGCGACTCGTCGGCGCCGGAGGATGAAAGCGAGTCGCTAGTGCCCTACCTCGCGAACATCCACCAGATCATCAATATCGCGGGCCTGATCCTCGACGTAACGGGCGTGTTGATCATCGTTATCGGCGCGACCCTGTCGACTCTCGCCTATCTCGCGCGCTGGCGAAAGGATGCGCTGACCTATCGAGGCTACCGGAGGGACGTCGGCCGATCGATTTTGCTCGGGCTGGAGTTCCTCGTCGGCGGCGACATCATCCGAACGGTCTCGGTCGAACATCCAAGCCTTGAGAACGTCTTCGTCCTTGGCCTGATCGTGATGATACGGACGGCGATGAGCTTCACGATGGAGGTGGAGCTCGAAGGCCGCTGGCCATGGCAGGGTCGAACCCTGGAAATGCAAGCTCCAAGCGAGGACGAATCCGCGCAGCCATAGCCGGAGTCCTTTGGTCGCATCATGCGGGCACAGCCGGCACGCCGAAGAGCCAGGGGTGCAGATAGAGCACGATGAGGAACAGCGCCGTCCCGGCGCCGACCGCGATGGCGTCGCCGCGCGTGAATTCGGAAATTCGGGGCGCGCCTTCGTCGCCGCGCTTCTTAACCGCGATGCGGTCGAAGACCGCCCAGGCGAGGAACGATCCGAACAGGACCATGCCGCCGAGATCGCCATTGACGAGAAGATGCGCGAGCGCCCAGCTCTTTATTGCGACGAGCATGGGATGGCGCAGCCAACCGCGAATGCGCCCTGGCGGCGCGCGACGGCTCACGATCGCGACAAAGGCGAACCAGACGAGCGGCGGCGCGAGATAATGCATCCACAGGGGCGGCGTCCAAATTTGGATGAGCCCCTCAGCGCGATAGCGAATGAAGCCGTAGACGATGAGCGCCAGACCAATGGCGGCGACCAGCGCATAGGCGCCCTTATAGGTCTGCAGCCCATAGCGCTCGATCAGGCTCATGCGCGTTTCGCGAAACGCCGTGAGCGTATGGACCCCAAGAAAAACGACGATACCGAGAATGAGAATAAGCATGGCCTCTCCAGCGTTTGCATCGATTGGCTTCTAAAAACATCGCACCTGCGCCTCAGCCTGAGCGCGGCGCAACTCCTGAAGCACATCGCGCGCCGCATCCGTGTTGCGCATCAGCGCGCCCACCTGCCCCGCCTGCTGATTGACGCTCGCAACCGTTTCGGCCGCGACATAGCGCTCATAAGGCAGAATGGTCGCGATGACGTCTATGGAGCAGGAGCACTGGTCCAGCGAGAGGCGCGTATCGCCATTCGCCTTCATGCAGCCAAAGACGTAATCGGCGCGCGCGGCGGTCGGATAATCGTTGAGATCGGCAGCCCAGGCTGAACCGTAGAGGAGCGGCGGCAGCCCTATAAAGAGGAATTTAGATACGGCGCGCATCTTTTTCGTTCCTGACGCGTTCTTTCATGAGAACCTATCGCACGCGCGTGGACGACGCCACGAACCGGTATTGAACGAAGACGAGACGCGCAAGCTGAGTTTCTAAAAGTGGAGTCGCCCAGCCTCTGAATAGGGAGGACGGCATGTCGAAGTCCCTTCATGCAATTTGCTTGCTGGTGCTGGCCGCGCTTGTCGGCGCGTTCGGATCGAAAGCTTTCGCGCATAATCAGCGCCAGCGAAACGCTTGTCCGCTGAAAATCGGGCCGGATGTCATGTATTTCTCCGGCTATCAGCCGGGGGCGTCGCGAAACAGGTTCTGCGACGACATTCCTACGGTCGGCGATACAATCTTTGTTTTCGATTACGCTCAGGATGAGATGCGCGGAATGTCGACAGACTTTCGCATCATCCGCGACGTCGGCGAGCAGCAGGAGCAGCAGCGCCTCGACGCCATCACGGTCGCCTACCTGCCGCCGAAGGTCTATCCGGCAGGCACGCTGAACTTCGAACATGTGTTCAAGGAGCCCGGCGAGTTTGTCGGGATCGTCACCGTCGACGGGCCGAACGGCGAGCACTGGGTGTCGCGGTTCCCCTTCACCGTCGGCGGGCGGCCGTTCTCTGCGCGAATGCCTTACTTTCTGATTACCGCAGCCGGCGTGCTGGCGCTGACGCTTTTCGTTTGGGGCAAGGAACAACAGAACGCGCGCCGCGCCTGAGCGCAAGACGCCGTCGTCGTCACGCGGGCGTCAATTTCGACGCGCATAGACTGCGCGGAGCCTTCCGACGTTCTGCGTATCTGGAAAGCTCAAACGCCGGGCCGGAGGTACGTCCGGCGTTTTTTATTTTTACAGCCCATGAGGAGCGGCCACGCGGAACCGCCGCGTTGAAAACCCACGCAATCTTGCATACTTAACCATATTGTGGCCTTGTCGAAATCGCATGGTGTTGCGATTATCGGCAAGGGGGCCGCCATGGGCGAGTTGATTAGGCGATTTTCGGGCTTCAATTACAGCGCCCAAGGCGGCCTACAACGCGACGGCCAACGCATCCACCTCGGCCCGCAAGCACGGCAACTCCTTGAAATGCTGCTTGAATCGTCGGGGACTCTCGTCACCAAAAACGAAATCGCCGCGCGACTATGGCCAGGTCGCGCCGTTTCCGACGATTCCATCGACCGCTGCGCCTATCTTTTGAGAAAGCCGCTGCGGGAGGCCGGCGGCGAGGAATTGATCGCCACCGCCTATGGCAGGGGATTGTCGCTGCGCGCCTCGGTGGAAATCGTCGACGAAGGCGCAGCACAACCGCTGCGGTTGGCGCCGTCGACAGAGCCGCATATTCTCGATCTCTGGCAGACGGCCTATGAACTTGCCGGCGACCGGACGCGGGACGGCTTCGCCCGCGCGCAGGAGGCGATCGCTTCAGCCGCTCAGCTCGACCCCAACAACCCGTCGGTCTGGTCTCTCGCCGCCGACATCGCCGCTGGCCGGGCCGTTCGCGGATTTCTGCTACCCGCCGAAGCGGCGGCGATGATCGAAGACTTCGCCGGCCGCGCGCTTGGCGTCGCGCCCGATCATACGCCGGCGCGCGCCGTTCTCGGCTGGGCGCGCGGCGCGCTGAGAGGCAAGATGTCCGAGGGCCTCGGCTTTCTCGACGAGGCGGTCGCCGAGGATCCGCTCTACGGCAAGGCGCGCGTCTACCGCAGTTGGCTGCTCGCCGCCGCAGGTCGCCTCGAAGAGGCGCTCGCCGATTGCGAAGAGGGCCTCATCAACTCGCCGCATGATCAGGCGCTGCTTTCGTTGCGCTCCTGGTTCATTCTCTGCGCCGGCGATCTTGAGCGGGCGCGCCGCTATGCGCGCGACGGACTCGATCTGAGGCCTGACGCGGCCACACTGCATCTCGTGATGTCCATCGCCTATAGTCTTCAAGGCTTCCACGAGGAGGCGGTGAGCGCGGCGCGCCGCGCCGTTTCCTGGAGCCCGGACGATCCCTTCCAACTGACCGTGCTCGCCTATGCGCTCGCGCGCGCCAGCCGCTCCGAGGAGGCCGAGGCGCTTATTGCGAGACTCGCCGAAGACGCCGAGCTTTACGCGCCGCCGTGCTTCCTCGCCGCCGCCTATTTCGCTCAGGGCAAGCGCGCGGAAGCGCTCGAAGCCATTCGCCGCGGCATTGCCGACGGCTGCCCTTGGAGCTCATTCGTCCGTCTCGATCCGCGCTTCGTTCCTTTGCGGAGCGCGATCGACGGCATGGGCCGCACGCAGCAGGCCGAGGCGCGGCCCGCCGGTTGAAATTGCTCGCTTCAGCGCTTATTGGCGCTGCACAGCATTCTTCCGGAAGGTGAAAATGATCGGCCGTCTGAACCATGTCGCCATCGCCGTCGATAGCGTCGAAAAGGCTTCCGCCGTCTATCGCGACGCCCTCGGGGCGAAGGTCTCGGCGCCGGAGCGCCTGGCGCAGCATGGCGTAACGGTCGTTTTCGTGGAGTTGCCGAACACCAAGATTGAGCTCCTCGAGCCCTATGGGGAAAACTCGCCGATCGCGGGCTTCGTCGCCAAAAACCCATCGGGCGGCATTCACCATATCTGTTACGAGGTCGATGACATCCTCGAGGCGCGCGAGCGGCTCAAGGCCTCCGGCGCGCGCGTGCTCGGCGATGGCGAGCCAAGAATTGGCGCCCACGGCAAGCCGGTGCTCTTTCTGCACCCGAAAGATTTCTCCGGCGCGCTGATCGAACTCGAGCAGGCCTGATGCCCTTTTCACTACCGCTGGCGGCGGCGATCTACCTGACGATCTGGTGGATCGTGCTGTTCGCCGTGCTGCCGCTCGGCGTCCGCTCATCCGAAGAAGCCGAGGAAGAGCTTCCCGAAGGCGCCGATCGGGGCGCTCCAGCCTCGCCCGATCTCTTGAAAAAAGCGGCGATAACAACGGTGGTTTCCGCCATAATCTTCGGCGCGGTGGCGCTTTTCGCCAAGCTAACGGCGTAGGCGCCGCGCGATCGCCAGGGGTTGACCGGCTCCCTGCCCGCCGGTAGTTGATCGCAAAACGCGGGGATAGACCCCGCGCGGCCGAACGGACCGACCCGCTCAGTCGACTTCGGCGGCCTCGCCCGCCGCTTCTGGAGCGAGCGCGTAGCTCAGTCGGTAGAGCACCTGACTTTTAATCAGGGGGTCCCGGGTTCGAGCCCCGGCGCGCTCACCAATAAAATCAAAGCGGTGCGTCCTTCACAGTTAGCTCTCAGAGGGGTCCGGTGACCATATGGTGACCAACTGTCAGGCAGAATTTTTTGTGGGGACGATGGCGCTCGTCCGCGCCGATACGACGACGCGGCGAGAGCGTGGACCGAGCTCGGTGACGGCACGGTCCTGGACGACGGTCCCACCAGAGCGGTCCTCGTGAGGAACAGCCGTCACGGCTCGCCGGTCCGATCGCCTGGGAAGTTGGTACCCGACCGGAAGCGGAAATTACCGGAAAACAGCCCAGGCGAGGTGAGTGGATGTTATCCGCATTGCGCTCGTCCACTGTCGGTAGCTACCTGCCGATCTTCGGAACCTTGCAATGGGTGCATTTTAAACTGATCGCCCCCTTAAAGAAGCTCACTAAAGAATCGGCACGAATAATGGTAACCGCGGATGCTTCTTCCGAAGCGCCTATTTGCCAACTCCCGAAGTCATCCAGAATTGTGGCGGCCGCCCCTCAAATCGCCAAGCATCGAAACCACTCTAAAAAGGGGATAGAAAGTTAGCGGCAAACTGCGGAATTTCTTCTTTGCCAATTGCATCGGATCAACCAGGAAAATCAATGCGCGTTATGATAACTGGAGGCGCCGGCTTCATCGGATCCGCCCTCGCGCGCGGCCTTATCCGTGATAGCGCTAACCAGATCCTTGTCTTGGATAAATTGACCTATGCCGGACACTTAGCTTCCTTGCAGCCAATCGCCGATAATCCACGTTTCTCCTTCGAGCGTACGGATATTTGTGATCGCAAGGCTGTCGCACGCGCCTTCGCAGCGTTTCAACCCGATATCGTCATGCATCTTGCCGCCGAGAGCCATGTCGATCGCTCAATCGACGGTCCGGCGGCCTTCATCGAAACGAATGTTGTCGGCACCTTTGTCATGCTAGAAGCCGCACTCGACTATTGGCGCCAACTCGAACGCGATCTCGCCAGCGCTTTCCGTTTCATCCATGTTTCGACGGATGAAGTTTACGGCGCGCTCGGCGAGACCGGGCTGTTCAACGAGGAGTCGCCCTATGCGCCAAACTCCCCCTATTCGGCCTCCAAGGCCGGTTCCGACCATCTAGTGCGCGCTTGGCGCCACACGTATGGCTTGCCGACGATCATCACTAATTGTTCGAACAATTATGGCCCCTATCATTTTCCTGAGAAGCTTATTCCGATCACCATCATTAATGCCATCGAGGAGAAACAACTTCCGGTCTATGGTCAGGGCGAAAACATCCGCGACTGGCTCTATGTCGAGGATCACGTCGCGGCGCTGGTGCTTGTAGCGCGCGAGGGCAAGATCGGTGAATCTTACAGCGTCGGGGCCCGCAATGAGTGGCGCAATATCGATTTGGTGGAGACAATTTGCAATATGATGGATGAATTTCGTCCGCGCAAGGCCGGACCGCACCGCGATCTCATCACCTTTGTGGCCGATCGTCCCGGCCATGACTTGCGTTACGCC
>VGDT01000009.1 GCA_016869595.1 Alphaproteobacteria bacterium | reverse complement strand
CGCTGGCGGCGCCTCGTGCGAGACTATGAAAAGCGCATCGACGTCTCAAAAGCCATGATCCACGTCGCAATGGGCGGCCTCATCTTGCGAAGGATCGCTCATTGAACGACATTCTCAAACGGACTCTAAGAACGGGATCAAGCTTGTTTCTGTCACCCACGAACCCGTTGATCCGATGAGCAACAGGATCCGGTGCTGTTCATGGGTAAGCGCTGTTCCAAGGCCACGTCTTTGAGCGCGACGAGTCGCCCGTAGGTCCTCGGGAGAAGTTCGTCGATCCGGCTATTGAGGTGGCCATTGACGATCTTTTTGAGCGCATCGGCGAGATCAGCCTGCGGATCGACGCCGCAGAGTTTGCAGGTTTTCGATGAGCGAGGCGACGGCGGCGTCGCGCACTCTGTGCGTGCCGATTAACCTGCGACTAACATTTCATTTTTGAGCTATTGCAATTGCAGGAAACTGCGACCGACGGCGATCAGTAGATTGCAACGCTTGTTTCTGAGTATTCGACAGGCTGCTTGCTTTAAACGATAAGGCGGCTATGCCGGCCGAAGCTTCAAAATCGCCCGTCGCCCTGTCGGGCGTTTCCATCGCCGTCGTCACCGAGGACGAAGCGGGGATGCGCGTCGATCGCTGGTTCAAGCGTCGCTATCCGGCGCTCGCCCTCTCGCATCTCGCCAAAATTTGCCGCAAGGGCGAGGTGCGCGTCGACGGCAAGCGCGTCGAAACGTCGACGCGGCTCGAAGAGGGACAAAAAGTTCGCGTGCCGCCCCTAAGGATCGAGGCGCCGGCGGCGCCGGCGGTGCGGCGCGCGCGGCCGGACGACGCGCGGGCGCTACAAGCGATGACGCTCTTCGAGGACAAAGACGTGCTCGCGCTCAATAAGCCCTATGGCCTTGCGACGCAGGGAGGCTCAGGCCAGACACGTCATATCGACGGCATGCTGGAATCGCTCGCCAAGGGCGATACGCGGCCAGTGCTCGTGCATCGTCTCGATCGCGACACCTCTGGCGTGCTGCTTGTCGCCAAGAACCGGCGGATGGCCGCCGAACTCGGCGAGATTTTCCGCTCGCGGCAGGCGAAGAAAATCTATTGGGCGCTCGTCGAAGGCGTGCCGAAGCCAGCGCAGGGCCGGATTTCGCTCTATCTCGCGAAAGGCGCCGGCATGGAGAAATCAAGAGGCGGCGCCAAGGACCTCGAGAAAATGCGCATCGCGAAACATGGCGAGTCCGACGCGCAGCATTCGCTGACCTATTACGCCATCGTCGACAAGGTCGCGCCGCGCTGCGCCTGGCTGTCAATGAAGCCGCTCACCGGTCGCACGCATCAGCTGCGCGCCCATGCGGAGGCGATCGGCCATCCGATTTTCGGCGACCCGAAATATGGCCATCGGCCTGAGGATGAGGTCCGCCGTCGCGATCCGCTGCGGGCGATGCCCGAGGGGCTCGACCGCAAGCTTCATCTTTTGTCGCGCCGTCTTGTGTTGCCGCATCCGAGGGGCGGGACTCTGGACGTGACCGCGCCGCTGCCCGACCATATGAAAAAGAGCTGGGAGCTTTTCGGCTTCGATGTGAAGCGCCATGACCCGATCGAGGACGCGCCGGACGCTTAAGTTCTTCAGCGTGTTATGCCCGCGCTTGTCGCGGGCATCCACGTCGCGACGATCGAAGCGAGGCCGAAGCGCTCGGCCGTTCCTTCGATAAGCGCTGTGCTTCCCGGCGTGGATGGCCGGGACATAGGCGAGCGAAGCGACGCCGTCTTTGACGGCTTTGCCCGGCCATGACGAGGCGGCGGCGTTTCGCGACCATCGCGCGTATAGGGATTGATAAATGTCAAAAGAGAAGGCGGGCTTCGACGCCGAGTTCTTTGTCTCTCCAGAAGAGCGCGATCCGATAAAAGCCGCGCGAGAACCCGCGCGCGCCCTGCCGAAGCGCTTCTATGAAGAGGCGGTCGCCGGGCCGGCCGAAGGCGGCTACGGCGTCTTTCTCGATGGCCGGCCGGTCAATACGCCGGCGCGGCGTCCGCTGGTCGTCCCGTCGCAGCCGCTCGCGGAAGCGATCGCCGCCGAATGGACGAAACAGGGCGAGACGATCGACCCCGCGACAATGCCGCTGACGAAGCTCGTGAACAGCGCGCTTGATGGGGTGGCGACGCAAATGGCCGACGTCGAAGCCGAGGTCGTCAAATATGCCGCCTCTGACCTCATCTGCTACCGCGCCGGCGAGCCTGAGAGCCTGGCGGCGGCGCAATGCGCGGCCTGGGATCCGCTCGTCGCCTTCGCCCGCGACCAGCTCGGCGCCAAGCTCGCGCTCGCGGAGGGCGTCGTGTTCATCGAACAGCCACAGGAGGCGCTCGACGCCATCGCGCGCGCCTTGCGCCAATATGTGGGGGAGGGCCCCGGCGCGCCGCTCAGGCTCGCGGCGCTAAACGTCATGACCACGCTCACCGGTTCAGCGATCATTGCGCTTGCAGCCGCGCTTCACCAGATAGATGCGCGCACGGCCTGGGATGCCGCCAACGTCGACGAAGACTGGCAGATGCGCGCCTGGGGCGAAGACGCTGAAGCCATGGCCCGACGATCGTCGCGTTTTCGGGAGTTTGAGGCGGCTGCGACTCTGTCGCGCCATTCCACTCCCGACTGACGAACGCGCAATTTAAAGGCGCCTTTCCGACGCGGCTGCGGCCAATTTGCCGCCGGCGCGCTTCCTCTCTTGCTTTGCACAATGGCCTTTGTTACGGAACGCGCGGCCTGGAGTCGTTCTAAGGAATACCGCCAAGGAAACGCTCCCGCGACCGGCCCTCGCCCCGCCGAAGTCGGACAAGACTCGATGCCCCTGCTCGAACAATATCTGCCGCTGGTGATCTTCATCGCGCTATCGGCCGTGATCGCTGGCGCGCTGCTCGTCGCTCCCTTCTTGCTCGCTTTTAAGGCGCCGGACCCGGAAAAGATGTCCGCCTATGAATGCGGCTTCAATCCGTTCAATGACGCGCGCATGAAGTTTGATGTGCGCTTTTATCTCGTCTCTCTCCTGTTCATCGTCTTCGATCTCGAAGTGGCCTTTCTCTTTCCCTGGGCGGTGGCCTTCAAGGAAGCGGGCGCCTTCGGCTTCTGGTCGATGATGGTCTTCCTTGGCGTGCTCACCGTCGGCTTCGTCTACGAGTGGCGCAAGGGAGCTCTGGAATGGGATTGATCGAGAACGAAGGCGCGCGCCAGACTCTGATCGCGCCGCAGGCCAAAGGGTTGATTGATCCGCGCACCGGCAAACCTGTCGGCTCGGACGACCCGTTCTTTCTTCATCTCAACGACGAACTCGCCGATAAGGGCTTTTTCGTCACCGCGACGGATGATGTCATCAATTGGGCGCGCACCGGCTCGCTCATGTGGATGACCTTTGGTCTCGCCTGCTGCGCCGTCGAGATGATCCAGGCGGCGATGCCGCGTTACGATCTGGAGCGCTTCGGCTTTGCGCCGCGCGCCAGTCCGCGCCAGTCCGACTGCATCATCATCGCCGGCACGCTGACGAACAAGATGGCGCCGGCGCTACGCAAGGTATACGACCAGATGCCCGAGCCGCGCTACGTGATCTCGATGGGCTCCTGCGCCAACGGCGGCGGCTACTACCACTATTCCTATTCGGTGGTGCGCGGCTGCGATCGCATCATTCCGGTCGACATTTATGTGCCGGGATGCCCGCCTTCGGCGGAGGCGCTCGTCTACGGCATGCTGCTGTTGCAGAAGAAAATCCGGCGCACGGGCACGATCGAGCGCTAGCGATGCGAAGCGGGAACGCTTCCGAAGGAATTTTGCGAATGGACGCGGAACTTAAGGCGCTGGGCCAGAAGATCGGCGGCGCGCTTTCGGGCGCGGTGACGGATGTGAAGGTCGCCTATGGCGAGCTTACGCTGACCGTGCACCGGGCGCGTTGGCTCGAGGTTGCCGAATATCTGCGCGACAACCCGGACTGCCTCTTCGCCTGTTTCATCGACATCACCGCGGCGGATTACCCGGAGCGCGCTGAGCGTTTCGAAGTTGTCGCGCATTTCCTTTCGCCCAAACACAACCGCCGCATCCGCATCAAGACGCCGGCATCGGAAGAGACGCCTGTGGCGTCGCTCACCCCGCTCTATCCCGGCGCGGACTGGTTCGAGCGCGAGACCTATGATCTTTTCGGCGTGATTTTTTCGGGCCATCCCGATCTGCGCCGCATCATGACCGACTACGGCTTCGACGGTCATCCGCTGCGCAAGGACTTCCCGATGACGGGCTTCGTCGAGGTGCGTTACGACGACGAGCAGAAGCGCGTCGTCTATGAGCCGGTTCGGCTGAGCCAGGAATACCGCAACTTCGATTTCCTCTCGCCCTGGGAGGGCGTGCATTACGATCTTCCCGGCGACGAAAAGGCGAGCAAGTGAGCGCGTCGCAGATGAACGATCAAACCACCGCGCCAGCGAAACCCGAATCGCAGGGGCTGCGCAACTTCAACATCAACTTCGGGCCGCAGCATCCGGCCGCGCATGGCGTGCTGCGCCTCATCCTGGAGTTGGACGGCGAGGTCGTCGAGCGCGTCGATCCGCATGTGGGCTTCCTGCATCGCGGCACCGAAAAGCTCATGGAGGCGCGGACCTATCTGCAGAACGTGCCCTATTTCGATCGGCTCGATTATTGCGCGCCGATGAATCAGGAGCATGCGTTCTGTCTCGCGATCGAGCGTCTGCTTGGGGTCGAAGTTCCGCGTCGCGGCCAGCTCATCCGCGTGCTTTACGCGGAAATCGGTCGCCTGCTGTCGCATCTCCTCAACGTCACCTCGCAGGCGATGGACGTCGGCGCGCTCACCCCGCCGCTGTGGGGCTATGAAGAGCGCGAGAAGCTGATGGTGTTCTATGAGCGCGCATCGGGCGCGCGCATGCACGCCAATTATTTCCGGCCCGGCGGCGTCGCGCGCGACCTGCCGGACCAACTCGTCGAGGACATCGGCGCCTTTTGCGATCCGTTCCTCAAAGTCGTCGACGATCTCGACGAACTTTTCATCGGCAATCGCATCTTCAAGCAACGCAACGTCGACATCGGCGTCATTTTGCTCGAGGACGCCTGGAAATGGGGCTTCTCCGGCGTGATGGTGCGCGGCTCGGGCGCCGCCTGGGATCTGCGCAAGGCGCAGCCTTACGAATGCTATGAGGAAATGGAGTTCGACATTCCGGTCGGCAAGCATGGCGATTGTTACGACCGCGCCGTGATCCGCATGGAGGAGATGCGGCAGTCGACTTCGATCATGAAGCAGTGCGTCGAGAAGCTGATGCGCGCCGAAAATCGCGGCCCGGTGATGACGCAAAATCATAAGATCACGCCGCCGTCGCGCCGTGAGATGAAGCGCTCGATGGAGGCCTTGATCCATCACTTCAAGCTCTTCACCGAAGGCTTTCATGTGCCGGAGGGCGAAGTTTACGCCGCGGTCGAAGCGCCCAAGGGTGAATTTGGCGTCTATCTCGTGTCGGACGGCGGCGATAAGCCCTATCGCTGCAAGATTCGCGCGCCGGGATTCGCGCATCTGTCCGCCATGGATTTTCTTTGCAAGAACCACATGCTCGCCGACGTCTCGGCGATTTTGGGTTCGCTCGACATCGTGTTCGGGGAGGTCGATCGCTAATGTCCACCCGTCGTCTCGCCGAAGATCAACCCGCAAGCTTCGAGTTCACGCCCGAAAACAAGGCGTGGCTCGAAACGCAGATCGCCAAATATCCCGATGGCCGCCAAGCGTCGATGGTCGTGCCGGCGCTGTGGCAGGCGCAAAAGCAGAACGACAATTGGTTGCCGCAGGCGGCGATCGAGAAAGTCGCGGATGCGCTCGGCATGGCGAAGATTCGCGTGCTCGAAATCGCGACCTTCTATTCGATGTTCAATCTGGAGCCCGTCGGCAAATATTTCATCCAGCTTTGCGGCACGACGCCGTGTCTGCTCGCTGGCTCGGATGAGATCATCGAAGTGCTGCAACGCCGCGTCGGCCCGCAGCGGCGCGTGACCGACGACGGGCTGTTTTCCTGGATCGAGGTCGAATGCCTCGGCGCCTGTTGCAATGCGCCGATGGTGCAGATCAACGACGACTATTACGAGGACCTGACGGCCGAGAATTTCGAGAAGCTTCTCGACAATCTCGCCGCTGGTCGTCCGGTGAAGATCGGCTCGCAGATCGGGCGCGTCTCTTCGGAGCCGGTCGGCAAGCTGACGAGTCTGACGTCGTTTTATGGCGACGGCGCGAAGTAGCGGAGGGAAGAGAAGAAACCATGCTTTCCGACGCTGATCGAATCTTCACCAATCTTTATGGCCTGGGCGACAGATCGCTTGCCGGCGCAAGAAAGCGGGGGCAGTGGGACAACACCAAGGCGCTCTTGGACAAGGGTCGCGACGCGATCATCAACGAGATCAAAGCCTCGGGCTTGCGCGGGCGCGGCGGCGCTGGATTTTCGACGGGCCTGAAATGGTCCTTCATGCCGAAGGAAATCGATCCCAAGCGGCCGCATTATCTCGTCATCAACGCTGACGAATCGGAGCCAGGCACCTGCAAAGATCGCGAGATCATGCGCAACGATCCGCATACGCTGGTCGAGGGCGCGCTCGTCGCGAGCTACGCCATGGGCGCGCACGCCTGTTACATATACATCCGCGGCGAGTTCATTGCCGAGCGCGTCGCGCTGCAGAAGGCCGTCGACGAAGCCTATGAGGCGCGTCTGATCGGCAAGGACAATATTCACGGTTATCCTTTCGATCTCTATGTCCATCACGGCGCTGGCGCTTATATCTGCGGCGAGGAGACCGCGCTGCTCGAAAGCCTCGAGGGCAAGAAGGGCATGCCGCGCTTAAAGCCGCCATTCCCTGCCAATGTCGGTCTTTATGGCTGCCCAACGACGGTCAACAACGTCGAGTCGATCGCGGTCGCGCCGACCATTCTGCGCCGCGGCGCCGCTTGGTTCGCAGGCATCGGCAGGCCAAACAACACAGGCACGAAGCTCTTTTCGATTTCCGGCCACGTCAATCGGCCCTGCAACGTCGAAGAGGCGATGTCGATCTCATTCCGCGAGTTGATCGAGACGCATTGCGGCGGCGTGCGCGGCGGCTGGGACAATCTGCTCGCGGTTATTCCCGGCGGCTCATCGGTGCGCTGCGTGCCGTCGCATGAGATCGTCGACTGCCCGATGGATTTCGACAGTCTCGTCGCGCTGAAGTCCGGCCTCGGCACCGCGGCGGTGATCGTCATGGACAAGTCCACCGACATCATCCGTGCCATTGCGCGCCTCGCTTACTTTTACAAGCACGAGAGCTGCGGCCAGTGCACGCCGTGCCGCGAGGGCACCGGCTGGATGTGGCGCGTCGTGCAGCGCATGGTCGAAGGCCGCGCGCACAAAAGGGAAATCGACATGTTGTTTGACGTATCGAAGCAGATCGAAGGCCACACGATCTGCGCGCTCGGCGACGCAGCGGCTTGGCCGATCCAGGGACTGATCACCCATTTCCGCGACGTGATCGAAAAGCGCATCGATCAATATGCGGCCAATCCGCATCCCGATCCGATCCGCGTGGCGGCCGAGTGATGATCGAATTCGTCGAGACTCCGGAGAGAGCGAAGTGACCAAGATTCTCGTCGATGGCGTCGAAGTGGACGTGCCCGGGGATTTCACCCTGCTGCAGGCATGCGAGCAGGCCGGCGTCGAGGTCCCGCGCTTTTGCTATCACGAGCGGCTGTCGATCGCCGGCAATTGCCGCATGTGCCTCGTCGAGGTGAAGGGCGGTCCGCCGAAGCCGCAGGCCTCTTGCGCCATGTCGGTGAAAGATCTGCGCCCCGGCCCCAATGGCGCGCCGCCGGAAGTTCTCACCAAATCGCCGATGGTGAAGAAGGCGCGCGAAGGGGTGATGGAGTTTCTGCTCATCAACCATCCCCTCGATTGCCCGATCTGCGATCAGGGCGGCGAATGCGATCTGCAGGATCAGGCGCTCGTCTTCGGCGTCGACAGTTCGCGCTATCATGAGAACAAGCGCGCGGTCGAGGACAAATATATCGGCGTCCTCGTTAAGACCGAGATGAATCGCTGTATCCATTGCACGCGTTGCGTCCGCTTCACCGCGGAAGTCGCCGGCACTGGAGACATGGGCGCCATCGGCCGCGGCGAGGATATGGAGATCACCACCTATCTCGAAAGCGCCATGACTTCCGAGTTGCAGGGGAATGTCGCGGACCTTTGTCCCGTCGGCGCCCTGCTGCCAAAGCCGCAGAGTTTCCGCGCCCGCCCGTGGGAATATCAGAAGACCGAGACGATCGACGTCATGGACGCGCTTGGCTCAGCGATCCGCGTCGACTCGCGTGGTCGCGAAGTGATGCGCATTCTGCCGCGCATCAACGATCTTGTGAACGAGGAATGGATCTCCGACAAGGCGCGCCAGATCGTCGACGGTCTCAAGACGCAGCGGCTTGATCGCCCCTATATTCGCGAGAACGGCCGGTTGCGTCCGGCCTCATGGCGGGAGGCGCTCGCCGCCGTCGCCGCAAAAACGAAAGCGACGTCGCCTTCGCGCATCGGCGCGCTCGTCGGCGATCTCGCCGCGGTCGAAGAGACATTCGCGCTGAAACTTCTTGCCCAGCAGCTTGGAACGCCGAACCTCGATTGCCGTCAGGACGGAGCCAAACTCGATCCGAAATTCGGCCGCGCCTCTTATCTCTTCAATGCGACGATCGCCGGCATCGAGCAGGCGGGCGCCGCGCTGATCATCGGCGCCAATCCGCGTAAGGAATCGCCAGTCCTAAACGCGCGCATCCGCAAGCGCTGGCTCAAAGGCGACTTCAAAATTTCGCTTGTCGGCGAACGCGCCGATCTCACCTACGGTTACGACTATCTCGGCGCGGGCCCTGAGTCGCTGTTGCAGTTCATCCGGTCCGCAAAGCCTGCCGAGAGGCTGCTCGTCGTCGTCGGGCAGGGCGCTCTCGCGCGCGACGACGGAGAGGCGGCTCTGACCCTCGCCGCTCAGGCCGCGCAAAGCCTCGGCGGCCTCAGCGATGGCTGGAACGGATTCTCGGTCCTGCATACGGCGGCCGCGCGAGTGGGCGCGCTCGATCTCGGCTTCACGCCGGGCGCCGGCGGATTGGACGCGCGCGCCATGGCGAAGACCGGCGCGCTCGACCTCATCTTCAATCTTGGGGCCGACGAAATCGCGATCGAGCCTGGCGCCTTCGTCGTTTACATCGGCGCGCATGGCGACCGCGGCGCGCATCGCGCCGACGTGATCCTGCCCGGTGCCGCTTATACGGAAAAGTCCGGTCTTTACGTCAACACCGAAGGTCGTGTGCAGCGCGCCTTCCGCGTTGTCTTCCCGCCCGGAGAGGCGCGCGAGGACTGGGCGGTGCTGCGCGCGCTCTCGGGCGCGCTCGGCAATCCGCTGCCCTTCGACTCGCTCGCGGCGTTGCGCCGGCGGCTCGTCGAAACGCATCCGCATTTTGCACAGGTGGATGAGATTGCGGAGGGCGAATCCGCGCAGATCGTCGCTCTCGCCAATCATCCTGCTGTGGCGATGAAAGACCCCTTCGTTCCGGCGATCCAGAATTTTTACTTCACAAATCCGATCGCCCGCGCATCGGCGGTCATGGCGGAATGTTCGGCGCTGGCGCAAGGCCGGTTTGCTCAAGCGGCGGAATAGGAGCTTTGGACGTGAGCGACGGTTGGACGAGCGCCATCTCGGATTTCTTTATCGCCTATCCGCTTCTTCTCGCGACCGTGAAGAGCGTTCTGCTCGCGGTCGCGCTGCTCATCTATGTGGCCTATGTCATCCTCGCGGACCGCAAGATTTGGGCGGCCGTGCAATTGCGTCGCGGACCGAATGTCGTCGGACCTTGGGGCCTTCTGCAGAGCTTCGCTGACTTCATCAAATTCGCGCTCAAGGAGCCGGTGATTCCGGACGTCGCCAATAAGGGCATTTTCCTGTTCGCGCCGTTTATCATGGCGACCCTGTCGATCGCCGCCTGGGCGGTCATTCCGGTCGCTGACGGTTGGGCGGTCGGCGACATCAACGTCGGCATCCTATATATTTTCGCGCTGTCCTCGCTCGGCGTTTACGGCGTCATCATGGGCGGCTGGGCGTCGAACTCGAAATATCCTTTCCTTTCGGCGCTGCGCTCCGCGGCGCAGATGGTCTCCTACGAAGTCTCGATTGGCTTCGTCATCATCACCGTGCTGCTCTGCGCCGGCTCGCTCAATCTGACCGACATCGTCAACGCGCAGGATACGTCCTTCGGCATGGCCGGCTGGTATTGGCTGCGCCTTTTCCCGATGTTCATCATCTTCTTCGTCTCGGCGCTGGCTGAGACCAATCGTCCGCCGTTCGATCTCGTAGAAGCGGAGTCGGAGCTCGTCGCTGGATTCATGATCGAATATTCCGCGACGCCTTACGTCCTCTTCATGCTCGCCGAATATGTGGCGATCGTCACTATGTGCGCGCTGCTGACGATCCTGTTCTTTGGCGGCTGGCTGCCGCCGATCAAAATCGCGCCATTCACTTACGTGCCGGGCGTGATTTGGTTCATCCTCAAGGTGAGCTTCTTCTTCTTCTTCTTCGCCATGGTGAAGGCATTCGTGCCGCGCTATCGCTACGATCAGCTGATGCGTCTCGGCTGGAAAGTCTTCCTGCCGATCTCCCTCGCCATGGTCATCATCGTCGCCGCCGTGCTGCAATTCTGGCCGGCGGGACCGGCAGGCGTTTGAGGCCGTCATGAAACTCGATCAAGCCGCCAAGTCGCTCTTTCTTTCAGAGTTCGTCGGCGCATTCCTGCTGTCGATGCGCTACTTCTTCAAGCCGAAGGCGACGATCAACTATCCGCATGAGAAGAACCCGCAGTCGCCGCGCTACCGAGGCGAGCATGCGCTGCGCCGCTACCCCAATGGCGAGGAGCGCTGCATCGCCTGCAAGCTCTGTGAGGCGATCTGCCCGGCGCAGGCCATCACCATCGAAGCCGGACCGCGCCGCAACGACGGCACGCGCCGCACGACGCGCTACGACATCGACATGGTGAAATGCATCTATTGCGGCTACTGCCAGGAAGCCTGTCCGGTTGACGCCATCGTCGAGGGGCCGAATTCCGAATTCTCGGTCGAGACCCGAGAGGAGCTGTACTACACCAAGGAGCGTCTGCTCGAGAACGGCGACCGCTGGGAGCGCGAGATCGCGCGCAACATCGCGATGGACGCGCAATACAGGTAACACGAAGCGACGCGAACGAACACGCCGCATCGGCGCAGTAAGGACGAAGAACGTGCAGGCCGTATTTTTCTACCTATTCGCGACGATCATGATCGCCTCGGCGGGTGTCGTGATCTTTGCGCGTAACCCGGTGCACTCCGTGCTCTTTCTCATCCTCGCCTTCTGCAACGGCGCCGGACTGTTCCTGCTTGCCGGCGCCGAGTTCCTGGCGATGATCCTGATCGTCGTCTATGTCGGCGCCGTCGCCGTGCTGTTCCTTTTCGTCGTCATGATGCTCGACGTCGATTTCGCGGAGCTGAAGCAGGGCTTCATCAAATATCTTCCGATCGGCGCCGCGGTCGGCGTCGTCGTGCTCGCCGAATTGGGCATGGTGGCGATCGGCTGGCGTTCGGCGCCATCGGCAAGTGAGGCCGTCGCCAATCCGATCATTCCGCAAATGAGCAACACCGCGGCGCTCGGGCAGATCCTTTATACGAAATATGTGATCTTCTTTCAGGCCTCGGCGCTGGTGCTGCTCACCGCCATGATCGGCGCCATCGTCCTCACGCTCCACCACAAGCCCAACATCAAGCGGCAGAAGATCGAGGAGCAGAACGCGCGCACGCGCGAGAATGTCATCGAGATCAAAAAAGTTCCGTTCCGGACCGGCGTCTAACGAGGACCCCATGCTGACCATCGGCCTTACGCATTACCTCGTCGTCGCGGCGATCCTGTTCACGCTCGGCGTCGCCGGCATCATCCTGAACCGCAAGAACATCATCGTCATCCTGATGTCGGTTGAGCTGATTCTGCTTTCGGTCAATCTGAACTTCGTCGCCTTCTCGCAGTCGCTTGGCGATCTCACTGGCCAGGTGTTCGCGCTCTTCGTGCTCACTGTGGCGGCCGCCGAGGCGGCGATCGGCCTCGCGATCCTCGTCGCCTTCTATCGCAACCGCGGCACGATCGCGGTTGAAGACATCAATTCCTTGAAGGGCTGACCCCAGGATGATTTACGCCATCGTCTTTCTTCCGCTTGTCGGCTTTCTGATTGCAGGGGCGTTTGGACCCTGGATCGGCGCGCGCGCGTCGGAACTCGTCACGACCGGGCTGCTGATGGTCTGCGCCGTCTTGTCGTGGATCGTCTTCTTCGACGTCGCGCTTGGTCACGATCATGGCTATGCGCCGATCGTCGGCAATTGGATGACCGTTGGCGCGCTCAAGGTCGACTGGGCGCTGCGTGTCGATACGCTGACGGCGGTGATGCTCGTCGTCGTCAATACGGTGTCGAGCCTCGTTCATCTCTATTCGATCGGCTACATGCACGAGGATCCGGATCGTCCGCGCTTCTTCGCCTATCTGTCGCTTTTTACCTTCGCCATGCTGATGCTGGTGACGGCTGACAATCTCGTGCAGATGTTCTTCGGCTGGGAAGGCGTCGGCCTCGCCTCATACCTCCTTATCGGCTTCTGGTATCAAAAGCCCTCGGCGAACGCCGCGGCGATCAAAGCCTTCGTGGTCAACCGCGTTGGCGACTTCGGCTTCGCGCTCGGAATTTTCCTCGTCTTCCAGCTCACGAAGTCGCTTGGCTTTGAGGAAGTCTTCGCGGCCGTCCCGGGGCTTGCCGGCAAGACGATCCATGTCTTCGGCATGGATGTTGACGCGCTCACGGTGGCGGCCTTCCTGCTCTTCATCGGCGCCATGGGCAAATCGGCGCAGTTCTTCCTGCACACATGGTTGCCGGACGCGATGGAGGGCCCGACGCCGGTCTCAGCGCTCATCCATGCCGCGACGATGGTGACCGCCGGCGTGTTCATGGTCGCGCGGCTTTCGCCGATCTTCGAATATGCGCCTACTGCGCTCGAATTCGTCACCATCATCGGCGCGGTGACCGCCTTTTTCGCCGCGACGGTCGGCCTCGTTCAAAACGACATCAAGCGCGTCATCGCCTATTCAACCTGTTCGCAGCTCGGCTACATGTTCGTCGCGGAAGGCGTCGGCGCCTATTCGCTCGGCATCTTCCATCTCTTCACCCATGCCTTCTTCAAGGCGCTGCTGTTTCTTGGCGCGGGCTCGGTCATCCATGCGATGCACCATGAGCAGGACATGCGCAACATGGGCGGCCTGCGCAAAGACATCCCCTTCACCTTCGCGATGATGACGATCGGCACCTTGGCGCTGACGGGCTTTCCCTTTACGGCCGGCTATTTCTCCAAGGATGGCATCATCGAGGCGGCGTTCGCCGCTGGCGAGCATCGGACGACGGCGATGATCGGCTTCATCGCGACCGTCGTCGCCGCAGGACTGACCTCGTACTATTCCTGGCGTCTGGTGTTCATGACCTTCTTCGGGCATCGCCCGGCGCATCCCGTCGCGGTCAACCATTCGCATGACGAACCGTCGACCGACGACCATGCTCACGGGCATGACGATCACGGACACGACGATCACGGCCATCATGCGCCGCATGAATCGCCGCTCGTCATGCTCATTCCGCTCGCCGTGCTCGCCATCGGCGCGCTAGGCGCGGGCTATGTCTTCGAGCCCGACTTCGCCGGCCACGCCTATGCCGAATTCTGGAAGGGCGCGCTCTTTACCGGCGAACACAATGAGATCCTGCACGAGATGCACGCCATCCCCGCTTGGGCGGGCTTCGCGCCGACCGCGATGATGGTCTTGGGCTTCCTTGTGTCGCTCTATGTTTATGTGCTGAAGCCCGGGACCGCGGAGGCTCTGGCGAGGACCTTCCCCCGCCTTTACCAGTTCCTGCTCAACAAGTGGTATTTCGACGAGCTCTACGACTTCCTGTTCGTTCGGCCGGCATTCGCCATCGGCCGGCTGTTCTGGAAGGGCGGCGACGGCGCCATCATCGACGGCCTGGGGCCTGATGGCGTCGCAGCGCGAGTGGCCGACGGCGCGCGGCTCGCCGTGCGTTTGCAGACCGGCTACGTCTATCACTACGCCTTCGCCATGCTCATCGGCGTCGCCGCCGTCGTCACTTATTTCGTCGCCGGAGGGCTGCGCTGATGTTTGGTTTCGGCATTCTCTCCGGGGTCACCTTCCTGCCGCTCGTCGGCGTCGCCTTCCTGCTCACGCAGAAGGGCGACGATGAAACGAGTCTGAAAAATATCCGCTGGGCGACGCTTGCGACCACGATCGCAACCTTCGTATTGTCGCTTGTCGTCTGGTCGAGGTTCGATACGGCAAGCGCGGCGTTCCAGTTCGTCGAGGAGAAAAACTGGCTGGGTTCCGGCCTTGTCTACAAGATGGGCGTCGACGGCTTTTCGATGCCTTTCGTTCTGCTGACGACCTTCCTGATGCCTTTCGCCATTCTCGCCTCGTGGGATTCGGTCCAGAAGCGCGTCAAGGAATATATGATCGCCTTTCTCGTGCTCGAGACGCTGATGGTCGGCGTCTTCTGCGCGCTCGACCTCGTGCTCTTCTATCTCTTCTTCGAGGGTGGCCTTATTCCGATGTTCCTCATCATCGGAATTTGGGGCGGCAAGCGGCGCGTCTATGCGAGCTTCAAGTTCTTTCTCTATACGCTCGTCGGATCGCTTCTCATGTTGGTCGCGATCCTCGCCATGTATGGCAAGGCCGGCACGACCGACATCGCCGTTCTGTTGAAGACCGACTTCCCCAAGGAGATGCAGACCTGGCTGTGGCTCGCCTTCTTCGCGTCTTTCGCGGTGAAGATGCCGATGTGGCCGGTGCACACTTGGCTGCCGGACGCCCACGTTGAGGCGCCAACGGCGGGTTCGGTGATCCTCGCCGCCATTCTCCTGAAAATGGGCGGCTACGGCTTCATCCGCTTCTCGCTGCCGATGTTTCCGGACGCCTCCACCAATTTCGCGCCGCTCATCTATGCGCTTTCGGTGATCGCGATCGTCTACACTTCGCTCGTTGCGCTGGTTCAGGAAGACATCAAGAAGCTCATCGCCTATTCGTCCGTGGCGCATATGGGCTACGTCACGATGGGGCTCTTCACGCTCAATCCGCAGGGCATGCAGGGCGCGATCTTCCAGATGATCTCGCATGGCTTTGTCTCCGGCGCGCTGTTCCTCTGCGTCGGCGTCATCTACGATCGCATGCATACGCGTGAGATCGCGGCCTATGGCGGCCTCGTCAACCGCATGCCGATCTACGCCTTCGTCTTCATGTTGTTCACCCTGGCCAATGTCGGCCTGCCCGGAACGACAGGCTTCATCGGCGAATTCTTGTCGCTGACCGGCGCATTCCAGGCGAATAGCTGGGTCGCGCTGATCGCGACGAGCGGCGTCGTCTTGTCTGCGGCTTACGCGCTTTATCTCTATCGCCGCGTGATCTTCGGCGCCTTGGAGAAGGCGAGCCTCATGAGCATCACCGATTTGACGCCGCGCGAGATTGCGATCTTCGCGCCGCTCGTGCTGATCACGATTTACTACGGCGTGCAGCCGCAGCCGATCTTAAGCGCGACGCAGGCTTCGGTCGATAATCTCATCCAGACCCATACGGCGCTCATCGACGCGATTAAGCTCGCGGCCGCCGGACATTGATGGATTGCTGACGATGCCCTTCTTCGTTCAACTCGCGCATCATTTTCTACCCGAGACCATTCTCGCGGTCGGCGTGATGGTTCTCATCCTGATCGGCGCCTGGCGCGGCGAGCGCGGCTTTAGCCTCGTCGATGAAATTGCCGTCGGCATTCTAGGTCTCGCTCTGGTCACGATTGCGTTGTCGAGCACGCCCGACACGAGCGTTTTCGATGGCGCCTATATCGACGATGGTTTTTCGCGCTTCATGAAGGCGCTGACCCTCATCGGCGCGATCGCGTCCATTCTGATGTCCGTCGATTGGCTGCAGCGCAACGGGCTCGAAAAATTCGAATATCCCGTGCTAATCATCCTCTCGACGCTCGGCATGTTGCTGCTGATTTCGGCGGATAATCTCATCGCGCTCTATCTCGGCCTCGAGCTGATGTCGCTTGCGCTCTATGTCATGGCGGCTTTTGCGCGCGATGATGGACAGTCGTCCGAAGCCGGGCTGAAATATTTCGTCCTCGGCGCGCTTTCTTCCGGCATGATGCTTTACGGCGCGTCGCTGCTCTACGGCTTTGCGGGGACGGTGTCTTTCGCCGGCATCGCGGCAGTCGTTTCGACCTCGGCCCCGATCGGCGTGATCTTCGGACTCGTTTTCGTTCTGGCGGCGCTCGCCTTCAAAATGTCGGCGGCGCCTTTCCACATGTGGACGCCGGACGTTTATCAGGGCGCGCCGACTCCGGTCACCGCCTTCTTCGCTTCCGCCGCCAAAATGGCGGCGGTGGCGATCACCGCGCGTATCGTCGTCACCGCCTTCCCAGGCGTGAAGGACCAATGGCGTCAGATCGTCGTCTTCATTTCCATCGCGTCGATGCTGCTTGGGTCTTTCGCCGCGATCGGACAGGAGAATATCAAGCGGCTGATGGCCTATTCCTCCATCGGCCACATGGGCTTTGCGCTGATCGGGCTCGCCGCTGGCGATGAGGCAGGCGTGCGCGGCGTCGCGATCTATCTGACGATCTATCTCATCATGACTCTCGGGACGTTCGCCGCCATTCTCGCCATGCGCGTCCAGGGCCGGTATGTCGAGAATGTTTCCGATCTTGCCGGATTATCGCGCACCAACGGTTGGATGGCTTTCTTCCTGGCGATGCTGATGTTCTCGCTTGCCGGCATTCCGCCGCTCGCGGGCTTTTTCGCCAAATATTACGTGCTCCTCGCCGCGGTCGACGCCGGCCTTTTCGGCCTCGCAGTGATCGGCGTTCTGGCGAGCGCGGTCGCGGCCTACTACTATTTGCGGGTCGTCAAGGTCATGTATTTCGACGAGCCAGCGCCGGCCTTTGATCGTGCGCCGATGGCGGTGCGCGCCGTGCTCGCTGTCTCGACTCTGGCGCTGCTTGGATTTTGGGTCTATCCCACGCCGGTCATGGATGCGGCGGCGGCGGCGGCCAAATCGCTTTTCTAGGAAGGAAATCTGCGCGTGGAGTTGGGATTATTGGCGCGCGCCTGCGGCGTGCGCCTCCTCGCGCTGGAGAGCGTCGATTCAACGAACGACGAAGCCCGCCGCCTGATCGAGGCGGGCGAACGTGGGCCTCTTTGGGTCGTCGCCGCGCGGCAGACCCATGGTCACGGCCGTCTCGGCCGTGAATGGATTTCGCCGGCCGGCAATCTTCATGCGAGTTTCGTCCTTAGCGATTTCGGCGAGACCGCCATTGCGCCGCAGCTCGGCTTCGTCGCAGGCCTCGCGGCCTTGCGCGCTTTGCGCGCGGCCACGGGCGAGGCTCCCCGTTTCGCGCTGAAATGGCCGAATGATCTGCTGCTCGACGGGGCGAAGCTCGGCGGCATTTTGCTCGAGAATGTTGGCGCGCCGACAGGCGACGCGCGTAGGCCGACGGCCTCGGTCGCGATCATCGGCATCGGCGTCAATTGCGTTGAAGCGCCGAGCGGTCTGCCGTTTGAAGCGCGCGCGCTCACGTCGATCGGCCCAAACGCGCCCGACGCGGCGACGCTCTTTACGCTTCTTTCCGATGCGCTCGTCGAAACGCTCGATCTTTGGGCCTGCGGCGAGGGCTTCGTGCGCATTCGCGACGCATGGCTCAAGGATGCCGCCTATCTCGGCGCCAACATCCGCGTCGAGCTTCCGCGCGAGGCCATCGAGGGGCGCTTCGAGACGATCGATGCGACTGGCCGGCTTGTGCTGGCGACGCGCGACGGCGAGCGGATCATCGAGGCGGGCGACGTTTCGCTCGGTCCCCGGCAGACTGCGGCGGGAGGCGCCGCATGACGACGCCGGAAGCCGACCTCGTATTCCTGCCGCTCGGCGGCTTGGGCGAAATCGGCATGAACATGGCGCTCTATGGCTACGGGCCGCCGCAGAAGCGCAAATGGCTGATGGTCGATTGCGGCCTGGGGTTTCCCGGGCCGGAGCTGCCCGGCGTCGACCTTGTCTTTCCCGATATCGCCTTCGTCGAAAAGATCGCGCGCGATCTCGTCGGGATCTGCATCACTCATGCGCATGAAGACCATATTGGTGGGCTCGCGACATTGTGGCCGCGGCTCAACTGCAAGGTCTTCGCCACGCCCTTTGCGGCGGGCCTCCTCGAAGTGCGGAGGCTGAACGAACCCGGCGCGCCAAAGATCGATATTTCCCTGACGCACGCCGGCGCGAAGCTCGACCTCGATCCGTTCGAAGTCGAATATATCGCCGTCGCGCATTCCATTCCGGAAGCGAATGCGCTTGCGATCCGTACGCCGCTTGGCCTGCTGATCCATACCGGCGACTGGAAGATCGATCCGGAGCCAGGGGTTGGAACGCGCATTGACGAAGCGCGGCTATGCGCGCTCGGCGATGAGGGCGTCGCCGCGCTCATCTGCGATTCGACCAACATTTTGCGCGAAGGCGACAGTTTCTCGGAAGCCGACGTCGCACGCACGCTGCGCGCGCTGATCGCCGAAGCGCCGGGCCGCGTGCTGGTGACGACCTTTGCTTCCAATGTCGCGCGGCTGCGCGCCATTGCCGAGGCGGCGCAGGCCTGCGGGCGCACCGTCGTCGTCGCGGGACGAGCGATGGATCGCGCCATTCAGGTCGCGCGCGACTGCGGCTATCTCGATGGGTTGCCCGGATTTCATGCGCCGGAATTGCTGCCGACGCTGCCGCGCGACAAGACGGTGGTCATCGCCACCGGCAGCCAGGGCGAAACCCGCGCGGCGATGGCGCGGGCGGCGATGAATGATCATCCGGCGATCAAGCTTGTCGCAGGCGATCGGGTGATCTTTTCTTCGCGCGTCATTCCGGGAAATGCGCGCGACGTTTTTCGCATCATCAACAATCTTTGCGATCTCGGCGTCGAGGTCATCACCGACCATGACCACCTCGTGCATTGCTCTGGCCATCCGCGCCGCGGCGAGGTCGCGCAAATGTACGAATGGGTCCGGCCACAGATCGCCGTTCCGGCGCACGGCGAGGCGCATCATCTCACCGAGCATGTGGCCTTCGCCAAGACGCATGGCGTGTCGCAGGTCGTCTCTGCGCGCAATGGAAACATCGTGCGGCTGGCGCCGGGCGCGGCGGGCGTGATCGGCGAGGCGCCGCACGGACGTCTCATGAAGGATGGCGATGTCGTCATCACCGAAGATGATGGCGCCGTGCGCGACCGCGCGCGGCTCTCTTTCGCCGGCGTTATTTCCATCGCGCTCGCCGTCGACCGCAAGGGCGAACTCGTCGGCGATCCGGATGTCGTCTTCGCTGGCGTGCCGAAGCGCGGTAAATTCGGCGAGGATATGGGGGAAGTCATCGACGAGGCGCTCTTCGCCGCCTTCGACGGGTTGTCGCGCCCGCGACGCCGCGACGCCAACGCCGTTTCAACCGCGATCGAGCGCGCCGTTCGCGGCGCCGTCTCGTCGGTGTGGGGCAAGAAGCCGACGGTGCATGTGATGGTCGTCGCCACGTAGCGCTGGCTCTTATAGAAGAGGGCGCGAAACCCTCTCCCATAGGGAGAGGGTGGCTGCGAAGCAGCCGGGAGAGGGGTTGCAGCTTTGCTGTCTAGCGTGAAACCCCTCACCCCGGACCTTCGGTCCGACCCTCTCCCATAGGGAGAGGGTTTGCGCGCGTTCTTTTAAGTCGCGGCGGAAGCGCCAAGCGGGTACGCTGAGTTCAGAGCGAATCGCGCATGGACCACAAGCCCACCTATTACGAATTCTTCGCTGGCGGCGGCATGGCCCGCGCCGGGCTTGGCGAAGGTTGGCGTTGTCTCTTCGCCAATGATTTCGATCGCAAGAAAGCCGAAAGCTACCGCGCCAATTGGGGCGGCGAAGAGCTTCTCGTCGGCGACGTGCGCGAGATATCCACAGCGCAATTACCGGGCCGCGCCGATCTTGTCTGGGCGTCCTTCCCCTGTCAGGACCTGTCGCTCGCCGGCGCCGGCGCGGGGTTGAAGGGTGAAAGGTCCGGAACGTTCTGGCCGTTCTGGGATTTGATGAAGGCGTTGCGCAAAGAGGGACGCGCGCCCTCGCTCATCGTTCTCGAAAATGTCTGCGGCGCGCTCACCTCTCACGGCGGCAAGGATTTTATCAAAATCTGCGAGGCGCTGGCGAAAGAGGGCTACAAATTCGGCGCGCTGGTCATCGATGCGGCGCTGTTCGTTCCGCAGTCGCGTCCGCGGTTATTCATTATCGCTGCGCGCGACGACATCGCCGTTCCATCATCTCTCCTTCGTCATTGCGAGCGGAGCGAAGCAATCCAGAGCGAGGGGTTGTTTCAAACACGCGCGCTTGTCTCTGCCCACGAGACTTTGCCGATAGCGTTACGCAATAGCTGGCTCTGGTGGAATTTGCCGCCGCCGCCGCCGCGCAATACGTCGCTGACTGATATGATCGAAGACGCGCCGAGCGATATTGAATGGCGCAGCGTCAAAGACACAAACGCCCTCATCGCCATGATGAGCGAGGTCAATCTTGCAAAAATCGCCGAGGCGAAACGCGCCGGCCGCAAAATGGTTGGAACGCTCTATCGCCGCACGCGCTATCAGAATGGCGAAAAAATCCAGCGCGCCGAGGCGCGTTTCGACGAGGTCGCCGGCTGCCTGCGCACGCCGGCCGGCGGCTCCAGCCGTCAATTCGTGCTCGTCGCGGATAAGGGCAGGGTGCGCTCGCGGCTGATGTCGGCGCGGGAAACGGCGCGGTTGATGGGGCTGCCGGACGAATACATTCTGCCGGAGAATTACAATGAGGCCTATCATTTGACCGGTGATGGCGTCGTCGTTCCGGTCGTGCGGCATATAGCGGCAAGTCTATTGGAGCCGTTGCTGAATGCATGCGTCGTGCGGGAGGCGGCTTGAGCCCCCTCCCTAACCCTCCCCCGCTGCGCGGGAGAGGGCTGGGGAGGGGGTTTTAGGCGTGAGCGTGAAAGAAACGCGCGCCCAGCGCTCCGCCATCATGCGCGCGGTGAAGGGGCGCGACACGTCTCCCGAAATCGCCGTGCGGGCGATGTTAAGAAAATTCGCGCCGGGCTATCGACTGCATCGCAAGGACGTTCCAGGCAATCCCGACATCGCCTTCATCGGCCGCAAGCGCGC
The DNA here is from genome assembly GCA_016869595.1 of Alphaproteobacteria bacterium. Taxonomy (GTDB): domain Bacteria; phylum Pseudomonadota; class Alphaproteobacteria; order Rhizobiales; family Beijerinckiaceae; genus Methylocystis. The sequence continues at coordinate 56,923 of VGDT01000009.1, read as the reverse complement.
GATCTTCGTTCATGGCTGCTTCTGGCACGGGCATGAGTGTCCGCGCGGCGCGCGCAGCCCTAAGGCCAATGCCGACTACTGGCGCACGAAGATCGCCAAAAATGTCGCGCGGGACGCGGCGCATCAGACAGCGCTCTCGGCGCAGGGCTGGCGCGCGCTCGTCATTTGGGAATGCGAATTGAAGGACGCAGCGGCGACAGAGAAGAAGTTGCGCGCTTTTTTGAAGTAGAGGCGTTGTAACCCTCTCCCATAAGGAGAGGGTGGTCGCCGAAGGCGACCGGGTGAGGGGATGCGCGCTTGTGGGGGATGCGCCCCCATCATCTCATTCGTTTTTAAAAGGACGAAGGCGGAGTAACCCCTCTCCCCGGTCCTTCGGACCGACCCTCTCCCTATGGGAGAGGATTGGCGCGCGCCTCAATCCTTCGCGCGCAACCTTTCGCCCCCTCAATCCTTGGCGCGCTCGACATAGGCGCCATCCTCGGTCTGGATCACGACGCGGGTGCCGGTCTGAATATGCGGCGGCACCATGGCGCGCGCGCCATTGGAGAGCTTCGCCGGCTTATAGGAAGAGGACGCCGTCTGCCCCTTGAGCGCCGGCTCGGTCTCGACGACTTCGAGCGTCACGCGCGGCGGCAATTGGATCCCGACCGGCTGTCCGTTGAACATTGAGAGGATGCAGACCATGCCCTCCTGTAGCCATTGCGCCTGATCGCCAATCGTGTCGCCGGATACGGCGACCTGCTCATAGCTCGCCTGATTCATGAAGTGATAGCCGCCGTCGTCATTATAGAGATAGCTGAAATCCTGATCCTCGACGAAGGCGCGCTCGACCTGCTCGGTGGTCTTGTAGCGGTCCGAAACTTTCACGCCGTCGGAGAGGCGGCGCATGTCGATCTGCGTCGTCGGCGTGCCCTTGCCGGGGAAAAAACTTTCGGCGGTCAGGACGACATAAAGCTGCCCGTCATCTCTCTCGATGATATTGCCTTTGCGAATTGAACTGGCGATGACTTTCACGTCGGTATCCCTTATTGCCGGCCTGGTTTATGAACGGCGGTAAGACCATATTTCGGGCGCGCCGGCAATCCGGGGCCCCGCCCCGTGGGGAGGCCTTATGACGCGCGCGTCACACTGGTGGGCTCGGGATGTCTATGCCGACCGCAAGCCCTTTCTTAAGGCGCGCACGGCAATCACAGCCGCGGCCCGGCGCTTCTTCGCGTCAGAGGGCTTTTCCGAGGTCGAGACGGCGGCGCTTCAGCTATCTGGCGGCAACGAAACGCATCTTTCGGCCTTCCCCACGGTGTTGATTGGCTCGGGCGACGAGCGCAGCCGGCTCTATCTTCATACCTCGCCAGAGTTTTCCTGCAAAAAGCTGCTCGCGGCCGGCGAAGAGCGGATTTTCACGCTCGCGCGGGTCTTTCGCAATCGCGAGCGCTCGGCCCTGCATCACCCGGAATTCACCATGCTGGAGTGGTATCGCGCCGCTGAGCCGACCCTGCGGCTGATGGAGGACTGCGCCGGGCTGCTGACGAGCGCGGCCAAGGCGGCCGGGGCGACCGATTTCGCCTGGCGGGATCGGGTTTGCGATCCTTTCGCCGAACCGGAGATCATCAGCGTCTGCGAGGCTTTTGCGACCCACGCCAGCATCGATCTCGAAGCGCTGCTCGACGACCGCGACGGCCTCGCGCGCGCCGCCGACCGCGACGGCATACGCGTCGCTCATGATGACAGCTGGTCGGACCTCTTCAGCAAGATCATGTCGGAAAAGATCGAGCATCTGCTCGGTCGCGAGCGGCCGACGATCCTGACTGACTATCCGCTAAGCGAGGCGGCGCTGGCCAGCGCCAACGTCGATGATCCGCGCTTCGCCGACCGTTTCGAACTCTATGTTTGCGGCGTCGAGCTCGCCAACGGCTTCGCCGAACTGACAGACGCGACGGAGCAGCGCCGGCGATTTGAAACGCGGATGCAGGAAAAGCTTCGCATCTACGGCGAGACCTATCCGATCGACGAGGATTTCTTGGCGGCGCTCGCGGAAATGCCGCCAGCCTGCGGCGTCGCGCTTGGCTTCGACCGGCTGGTGATGCTGGCGACCGGGGCTGAGCGCATCGAACAGGTCCTGTGGACGCCGGTGGCCGAGCGCGGATCAGCGCTCTAGTTCTCCTAAAATAAGCGACGCAATGCTGGGGCGCACATCACGCGCCGCCGGCAGGATGTCCATATTGGCGCCATTTGGCGGCGGATGCGGGGGATACGCGCCCGCGCCGCGCATGATTTCATTGGAGGGCGCAATGAGCATTAGAATATTACTCAAGTCTGTCGTGGCGATCGCCATGACATTGGCGACAGCCGCCGTGGCGCAGCAGAGCGAAAAGCCGACAGCGCCTGCCGCGCCGGTCACAACTTTCGACGACAAGCTCGTGAAAATCGCCGAGCAGGCGCCCGGCTTCGGCGGGATGTATTTCGACGAAAAGGGCGCGCTGCAGGTCTATATGAAAAACGCCGCCGAATTGCGCAGCGCGGACTCGATGAAAGCCGCGCGGTCGCGAGTGACGTCGGCGATCGCCAATGTGCTCGGCGCGGACTTCCTGACGCAAAACGCCGCCCGCAAAGGTCGCGCCCAAGAGCCGAATATCATCAAAGGCGACTACGACGTCATCGAGCTCGCCAAATGGAAGAAGAGCGTTAGCCCCGCGCTAGACGGTCAGGAAATCGTCTTCGTCGATCTCGACGAGCGCCGCAATCGCGTGACCATCGGCGTCGTCGGCGATCCCTCGCGCCAGAGATTCGAAGCTTTGGCGAAATCGCTCGGCATCCCCTTCGAAGCGCTGATCATCGAAGAAACGCAGCCGATCCGCTTTCACGCGTCATTGCGCGACAAAAGCCGGCCGGTTCCGGGCGGCGTTCAGATTGAAATCGACACCGGCATCTTCGCGTTCAAAATCTGCACGCTCGGGTTCAACGTCATCCGCAACGGCCGCGATGGCTTTGTGACCAATTCTCATTGCACGAAGAACCGTGGCGTCAGCAATGACGACGATTTCCATCAGCCGAACGATCCGCTGCTATCTGGCAATAAGATCGGCGACGAGGACGCGGATCCCCCCTATTTCACCGGGGGCGTGTGCCCCTCGGGCAGGAAATGCCGCTTCAGCGACAGCGCCTATGCGGACTACCGGATCGATCGCGGCCGTTTCGAAATCGCGCGAACGACGAACAATGTCGGCTCGCTCACGATCAACGGTTTTCCGAGCGTCTTCCGGATCATGAGCGAGACGCCGGATTCGGTTGTGGGCATGAGGCTCAACAAGGTCGGCCGCACGACGGGCTGGGCCTTCGGCGACGTGCGCTCGACCTGCATCGACGTCAATGTCGCGGGCACGGACGTCAGGCTATTGTGCCAGAGCCGCGTCGGGCGGGTGAGCGGAACGAATAAGCTCACGGACAATGGCGACAGCGGCTCGCCTGTGTTCTCCATCCTGCCGACCGCCAGCCAGGCGAGCCTGCACGGCATTTTATGGGGCGGGCCCGACGACGGCAGCTCCTTCGTCTTCAGCCCGATGAGCCTCATCGAGCAGGAGCTTGGACCGCTCACCACCTTCACGGCGCAGCAGCCGCCGCAGCCTCCACCCCCGCCGCCGCCTCCGCCGACGCCGCGCGAGCAGTGCTTGCAGGAATGCGCTGCGGAGCGCGACGCCTGCCTGGCGGGGGGCGGGTTGGGATCGCAATGCATTCCAGCCTTTCGTCGCTGCCGGGAGCAGTGCCCGGCGAGGTGAGCCGACGGCGTCCAGAGTGGCGGACGGATCGTCCGACGCCGCTCTGGGGCCGGCTCCGCTTCCAAAATCCCGCGCCTTGGGGTAGAAGACGCTGCATCGCAACAACAGCCAGCGTCTTTTAGTTCCGGCCGCCCATCGGCGGCCGCAGAGGCGGTTGTTTTACCTGGGCCGGCCCTTTCACCATGCAGCTGCGCAATATCGCCATCATCGCTCACGTCGACCATGGCAAGACCACGCTCGTCGACCGGCTGCTTCAGCAGTCGGGCGCCTTTCGCGAGAACCAGCGCGTCGCCGAGCGCGTCATGGATTCGAACGATCTCGAAAAGGAGCGCGGCATCACCATCATGGCCAAAGCGACCTCGATCGCCTGGAAGGATGTGCGCATCAACATCGTCGACACGCCCGGCCACGCCGATTTCGGCGGCGAGGTTGAGCGCATTCTCTCCATGGTCGATGGGGCGATCGTGCTCGTCGACGCGGCCGAGGGCCCGATGCCGCAGACGAAATTTGTCGTCGGCAAGGCGCTCAAGATCGGCTTGAAGCCCATCGTCTGCGTCAACAAGGTGGATAAGCCCGACGCGCGCGTGAGCGAAGTCGTCAACGAAGTCTTCGATCTCTTCGCCGCGCTCGACGCCACCGACGAGCAACTCGACTTTCCGATCATCTACGGCTCGGCCAAGCAGGGCTGGATGGCCGAGGAGCCCACCGGCCCGCAGGAGGGGATGGCGCCGCTGTTCGATCTCGTGCTCAAACATGTGCCGGAGCCCACAGTCGAAGAGGGCGGCTTCCGCATGCTCGGCACGCTCCTGGAAGCGAACCCCTATCTCGGCCGCATCATCACCGGCCGGGTGTTTTCCGGCTCGGTGAAGCCGAACCAGCCCGTGAAGGTTCTGGACCGCACGGGCAAGATCGTCGAGCAGGGGCGCGTCTCGAAAATTCTCGCTTTCCGCGGCATCGAGCGCCAGCCAATCGAAGAGGCTGAGGCAGGCGACATCGTCGCCATCGCGGGCCTCGAAAAATTCAACGTCGCCGATACGCTCTGCGCGCTCGATGTAAACGAACCGCTGCAGGCGCAGCCGATCGATCCGCCGACCCTCTCCATGACCTTCCTCGTCAACGACTCGCCGCTCGCGGGCACGGAAGGCGACAAGGTCACGAGCCGCATGATCCGCGCGCGTCTTTTCAAGGAGGCGGAGGGCAATGTCGCGCTGCGCGTCGAGGACGCGCCGATGGGCGACGCCTATATCGTCTCGGGCCGCGGCGAGTTGCAGCTCGGCATCCTCATCGAGACCATGCGCCGCGAAGGTTTTGAGCTTGGCGTGTCGCGTCCGAAGGTCGTCTACAAGAAGGACGAGAACGGCGACATCCTCGAGCCGATCGAAGAAGTCGTCATCGACGTCGACGAGGAGCATAGCGGCGTCGTCGTGCAGAAGATGAATGAGCGCAAGGCCGAGATGATCGAGATGAAGCCCTCGGGCGGCAATCGCCTGCGGCTCGTCTTCTACGCGCCGACGCGCGGCCTCATCGGCTATCAGGGCGAGCTTTTGACCGACACGCGCGGCACGGCGATCATGAACCGCCTCTTCCACGAATATGCGCCCTATCGGGGCGACATTCAGGGCCGCCGCAACGGCGTGCTGATCTCGAACGATCAGGGCGAGGCGGTCGCCTACGCCATGTGGAAGCTCGAGGACCGCGGACCGATGATGATCGAGCCGGGCTGCAAGGTCTATCGCGGCATGATCGTCGGCGAGCACACGCGCGACAATGATCTCGAGATCAATGTCCTGAAAGGCAAGCAGCTCACCAACATCCGCACGCAGTCGAAGGACGAGGCGGTGCGTCTGACGCCGCCGATTCAGATGACGCTCGAGAAGGCGCTGGCCTATATCGAGGACGACGAGCGCGTGGAAGTGACGCCGAAATCGATCCGCCTGCGCAAGGTCTATCTCGACCCGAACGATCGCAAGAAGGCGAAGGGCAAGGCGGCGCTGGTGGAGTAGCGCGATCGTCGTTGCGAGCAAAGCGACGCAATCCAACCAAATGCGTAATCTGGATTGCTTCGTCGCTACACGTCTTGCAATGACGAACGCTCAGCCGCGCGCAAATCACCCAGCCCCTCTCCTTACCTCTCCCCGCAAGCGGGGAGAGGGGATAGCGGCTCAGCGCGTCCGCGACAGTGCGCGCGCATGATTTTTTCGCGAAGCGCCTGACGCTTCTTCTCCCCGCTTGCGGGGAGAAGTGAGATGAGGGGCGAGGGGTTTTGCGTCCCGCCTACTGCAATCCCACCTGATCGATGACGCCGCGCGGGCAGCCGGGATCTGTCGTCGGCGACGCGGCGATGAGGTCGGCGAGTTTGCTGTCGGGCTTAATGTCGCCGTTCAATCCGATGGTCATTTCGACAATCAGATTTCGGCCGGCGTCTCTCTTGCAGGCGACGCGCACCCGATCGGCGGCGCCGTCGCCGAAGGTCTCGTTGAAAGCCGCCTTGAGCTGGTCGCGGTTAATTTCCTCGCCGATATGCGATGAAAAAAGCTCCTGGACCTTGGAGGCGTTGAGCTGCGACATCAGCGCCAGCGCGCGCGCGAAATAGGCGTCCGCCTCGCCTCCCGGAAAACACGTGCCGTGCTTGATCCACTCGTGCCGTTCGAGGAGCGACATCGTTCCCGGCATGACTTCCGACAGCGCGTTCCTTGTCGCGTCGGACAGTTCAGGCTCGGGCAAACCGTTCCATCTGTCGTCCTTATCGGCCGCGATAATGTGGCGATCGACCTTGCAGTATTGTTTTTTCGGCCAGAGTCCATGCAACGTGAAATGCGTCGCGTCGAACCGGTCGGGCCGTTGCGTCTCGCATTCCACCTTGTCGGGCTTTCCTTCGCAAAAGGCCGGCTGCCAGCTCACCGCGAGGATGTAGTCGGGTTTTTGAGCCGTTTGGCCGCCGTCGGGTTCGCCGCTTGGCCCGCTCGGGCCTTGGCCGCCGCCGTCGTCGAGCATCGCTTCGCCGCACCCGACCGCGACCCATCGGCGCGCTGGATGAGCGTCGGGCACGTCGATGAGATAATGCGTGGCGTCCGGCTTGTTCTTGGCGAAAACGCTATATCGCCCATCCGGCTGAACGGTGACGTTGCCCGGATTGGCGCCGGTTCTGATCGATTGAAGCGCAGGACAAGACTGATGGGCGACGAATGTCCCGGACGCAGGCGTCTCCGCGCTCGCGCCATGCGCGATAAGCAACAGGGACGAACAAAGCAATGTTTGAAGAGCCAGCGTGCGCAAGAGGATAACTCCAAAAAACAACGCTCGAGATGGTAATCCTGCCGGCGTGCGTGAGCAAGCATCGCCTGATCGTGCGATCGCTTCGATTTCGATGAACGCGGCGTTTTGGAACTCAGCCGTCATGGCCGGGCTTGTCCCGGCCATCCACGTTGAGAGGCGGCGCAACGCTGAGAGATTTGCGGCGCGGCGCCGCGTGGATGCCCGGCACAAGGCCGGGCATGACGCGGACAGGATGCGCGTAGCTTATGGCGCCGGCAAGTTCGCCAAGCCGTCGTATAAGTCGCGCCAGGGTTTTTGGCGCGCACCCTCAAACATCCGTCAACGCTTCCCGCAGTCCCGCCAAGTCCTCCGGCAATTCGCTTTCAAACAGCATCTCTTCGCCGGTGATCGGATGTTCGAAACCGAGCGTCGCCGCGTGCAGCGCCTGCCGGCCTAATCGCTCGACAATCTCTCGCGCGGGCGGCGCAAGTTTCGTGACCTTAGTCTTAAAACCCGCGCCATAGGTTTTGTCGCCGATCAGCGGATGGCCGATATGGGCCATATGCACGCGGATCTGATGCGTGCGGCCGGTCTCGAGTTGGCAGCGCAGCAGCGAAGCGACGCCGTAATCCTCTATCCTTTCCCAATGCGTCACCGCCTCGCGGCCACGCGACTGCGGAACCACCGCCATCTTTTCGCGCTGCGTCGAATGACGTCCGAGCGGCGCTTCGACCGTTCCATGCGCGCGATCGGGAACGCCCCAGACGAAGGCCAGATATTCGCGCGTTAAATGCAGCGTTCGGCCATGATCGGCGAAAAGGCGCGAGAGGCCGTGATGCGCAGCGTCGGTCTTGGCGACGACGAGCAGGCCGCTCGTGTCCTTGTCGAGCCGATGCACGATGCCGGGCTTCTTCACCCCGCCGACGCCGGAAAGAGTTTCGCCGCAATGGGCGATAAGGGCGTTGACGAGCGTGCCGCTCTCGTGCGCGCTCGCCGGATGCACGACGAGTCCGGCCGGCTTGTCGATGACAAGAAGATGCGCGTCCTCATAGACGATGTTGAGCGCGATATCTTCGCCTTTCGGCTCGGCCGGCGCCGGCGGCGGCACGTCGAGCGCGACTTTGTCTCCGGCGCCAAGCTTCTTTGCCGCATCGCGCGTCGTGACGCCGCCGATCGCGGCGCGCCCGTCCTCGATCAGCGCCTTGATGCGGTTGCGGGAGAGATGCGCGGCGGCGATCTCTGGCTGTTCGGCGAGAAAGCGGTCGAGTCGCGCGCCGGCGTGCTGCGGCGCCACAAGAAACTCGAAGCGCTCGGCGGATGCGTCAATTTGAGGCGGAGCCTTGACCGTCATTCAGCTTTTTTTCCGCGCGTCCACGCGCGCATGATATGGGAGCCACGGAAACGCAGGCGTGGCGCGAGCGGAGGCCCGAACCTCCGCCATTCAGCGCATCGAATAACGCCGCCCAAGGGAGGCTCTTCCATTAGCGACGCCGAGGCTCCGTTCTGCGCTGTCATCGGCGCGGGCCCCGCCGGACTTTTTGCCGCCGACGCCCTCGCGCGCGCCGGCGCGCGCGTTGTCATCTATGAGCACAAAGCGAGCGCCGCGCGCAAATTTCTGATGGCTGGGCGGGGCGGCCTCAATATCACCCACAGCGAAGGCCTGGAGCGTTTCATCTCGCGCTACGGCGCGGCGGCCGCGCGACTCGCGCCGTTCGTCCACGCCTGGCCGCCGCAGGCGCTGCGCGACTTCTGCGCCGAGCTCGGCGAGGCGACCTTCGTCGGGTCCAGCGGCCGCGTCTTTCCCGCAAGCTTTAAGGCCTCCCCGTTGCTGCGCGCTTGGCTGGCGCGCCTGTCACGCCTCGGCGTCGCGATCGCGACGCGGCACGCCTTCGCAGGCTTCGCCGAATCGGGAGCGCTTCGACTGATCGGGCCGGATGGCGAATTCACCCGCAAGGTCGACGCGCTGGTGCTGGCGCTCGGCGGCGCTTCCTGGCCGCGGCTCGGATCGGACGGCGCCTGGGCGGCGCGGCTCGGGGCCGAAGGCGTACGCATTACGCCGCTCGCCGCCGCCAACAGCGGCGCTTTAATCGAGTGGAGCGCGATCTTTCGCAGCGATTTCGAAGGTCAGCCGATCAAGACGGCGCTGCTGCGCCACGGCGCGTCGTCGGCGCGCGGCGACGTCGTCGTCACGCGCCGCGGGCTCGAGGGCGGGCCGGTCTACGCGCTTTCATCGAAGCTGCGGGAGGCCACGCAAAAACGCGGCGAGACGACGCTCTCGATCGATCTGCGCCCCGACACGACTCTCGACTGTCTGACGCGAAAGCTGTCGCGGCGCGCGCAGAAGCAGTCGCACGCCAATTTTCTGCGCAAGGCGGGATTCTCGAAAGTCGAGATCGGTCTCTTGCGAGAGGCGCGGCGGGACGGATTGCCGCGCGACGCCGAAACGCTCGCTGCGCTGATCAAGAACGCGCCGCTTACCGTCACAGGAGTCGCAGGACTCGAGCGCGCCATCTCGACCGCAGGCGGCGTCTCCTTCGACGAACTCGACGACGATCTGATGCTCAAAAAGCTGCCAGGCGTTTTCGTCGCGGGCGAGATGCTCGATTATGATGCGCCGACCGGCGGCTATCTTTTGCAGGCGGCCTTCGCCACCGGACTGGCGGCAGGGCGTGGCGCGGCTCGCTATCTCGGACTTTCGCCCGATCAACCGGTTGGGCCGCCCGAGTATCAGGCCGATTTGTCGCCGCGCCAGGAGCCGAATGGGCGCCCGCCGGAAGCATCGAACAAATACAGCGTATAGATTTCAGATTTCCCCCTTCAGGCCAAGGCGCATTATGCTGCCCAACATGCTGCCGTCGCCCTTCTGGTCGGAACTCTCGCTACGCGACATGCGCGCGCATGACATGTCGCGCGTCATCGCCGTGCTGCCGATCGCGGCGGTGGAGCAGCACGGGCCGCATCTGCCGCTCGGCGTCGACGCCATGATCATGGAAGGATGCATCGATCAAGTCGCAGCGCGATTGCCCGAAGACCTCGAAACCGTGTTTCTGCCGGTCCAAAACATCGGCGTGTCGACCGAGCACCGCGACTTCCCCGGAACGCTGACGCTGACGAATGAGACGGCGTCGCGTGTCCTCAGCGAGGTCGCCGAGAGCGTCCTACGCACGGGCGTCAAAAAGCTGGTGCTCCTTAATTCGCATGGCGGCAATTCGGCGCTTGTCTCGCAGACGGCGTTCGACCTTCGCGCCCGTTTCGGCGCTCTGGCGGTCATCGCCTCCTGGGCGCGCTTCGGTTATCCGGACGATCTGTTTTCAGAGACGGAACTACGCCATGGCGTTCATGGCGGCGAGATCGAGACGTCGCTCATGCTCGCCTTCAGGCCCGAGCTCGTCGATATGGCGCGCGCCAAAAACTTTCCGCCGGCGACGCTCGACTTCGAGCGCGATTTCGCCTGGCTGCGCGCAGACCGCCCCGCTGGCTTCGGCTGGATGGCGCAGGATCTTTCTCCTGCCGGCGCGATGGGCGACGCCTCGAAAGCCAGCGCTGAAAAGGGCGAAGCGGTGGCGGACTACTGGGCGACGGCCTTCATCGAATTGCTGCGCGACGTTGAGGCGTTCGATCTCACGCGGCTCAAGAGCATGGACGATTGAGGATCACGCCGCCGGCGCCGTCCAGGGATAGGTCCATGTCTCTGTGAGCGTGCGTCCGTGCGCGCGTAAAAACAGCCGGAGATCGGCGGTATGGCCCGGTTTCACTGACACGTCGAAGAGCGCCCGCAGCCCGCCGATATGCTGGTTGGCGGCGACGCTCGCGCGCAACACCCGACCGGCGCTCGTCGTCGCCACGGCTTCGACCTGACTGGGATCGGCGACGTAATATTCGAGATCGCTGCCGGCGAAATCTACGATGAACCGGTGGGACTCGGGGTCAAGGGGTTCAGCCGAGCCAAGCGCTCGCGCCGGCGCCTCGAAGGTGTTGACGACGATGCCGTTGGGCGCGAGGCGCGGCATGTCGAGCCCGGCGGTGATTCGATAGGCATAAACGAAAGGCGCGCCAGGCTCCGGCGATTTTGCGAGGGTCCAGCTCGCAACAATATTGTCGTTGGTTTCGTCGTGCGTGGGCAGTTCGATCAGCTCCACGCGGCCTTCGCCCCAGTCGCCCATTGGTTCGACGAAATAGCTCGGGCGGTTTTCGTAGGCGAGGTCCAAATCCTGGTAGGATTCAAAGGTCCTGTCGCGTTGCAGTAGACCGAAGCCGCGGTTGTTGTTGTCAAGAAAGGATGAGATCCGCGCGTGCGGAGGATTGCCGAGCGGGCGCCAAAGCCATTCGCCAGCGCCATTGTGAATCAGCAGCCCGTCAGAGTCATGCAGCTCCGTGCGAAAGCCGTCGCGCACGCGCCGGTCATTTTCGCCCGTCAAATACATCGACGTGAGCGGCGCGAGACCGAGCTTCGCCCCCGCCCGGCGTGGAAAGAGCGTCGCCTGGATTTCAAGCGTGCTTTCCTGCCCAGCGAAAAGATCAAACTTGAACGCTCCCGTCGCGGCATCGCCATCGAGCAGCGCATAGAGCGTCGCGTGATTGCTGCCTTTCTCCGGCGTTTCGACCCAATATTCCCGGAAGAATGGAAAGCTCTCGCGGTCAGCGCCCGTGTCGACGCAAAGGGCCCGCGCCGACAGGCCATATTTCTGGTCGCGGCCGAGAAAGCGAAAATAGCTCGCGCCGAGAAAGGAGATGACCTCGTCGTGAATGTGCGGCTCATTGACCGGAAAATGCAGGCGGAAGCCAGCGAAGCCGGTATTCACGGGGAGCGCCTTCTCGACCTTGAGGCGGCCGTAGTCGAAGAGCGCCGGCGAATAGGGAATGGGCGTCGCGATGCCGTCGCGAATCGTGTTCACCGTCACCGGGCGACGATAGAGAAAGCCGAGATGGAACGTCTCCAGCCGGAAGCCGCCATCGGCGCCGGCAAAGATGTCATGGTCGCGCCTGAAGCGAATCTCTCGCCAGGTATCGAAGTCGAGAGCGTCGAACGGATCAGGCAGGCGCGAAGGAACGCTGTTGTCGAATGGCGCGAGCGCAAGGTCGCGCGCCCGCTGCGCTACGTTGTCGAAGCCGAACCGCGGCGTCGGGACGGCGGCGGCCGCCTGCGCTGAGCCTTTGAGCGCAAGTTGCGCGCCGATTGCAGAGAGGGCCCCGGCGAATTGGCGCCGTGTTAATCGTGTCATTCCCGCATCCGAGCCAGGGTCTTCCGTTCTCTAATGGGACTGCCTGCTTGCTGCTCTAGCTCTATCGTTTCGGTTGCGCAAGAAGCGGGCAGCCTCGATGCGGACGGCGGCCTCACATGCATCACACGTCGAAAAAATAATCGTTTGACGCAAAAACCGCTTGTCACCGCGGCAAAAGCGCGTATCTAAGGTCTTGCCCAAATCGCACGTGCCTGTGGTCGTGTGTCGGTGGGCGGGGATCCGGACAAGAGGCCGGTTAACCGCCAGCATAGAACCGGCAGCCGGAGGCGAACCGGCGAACTCCGTCTCTGCGGAGGATCGCGACTTAAAGCAACGACGGACCGGGCTTTTTCGTCTCTGTCGACCCTCCAAAGGTCGGCGTACCGAAGAGGCTTGTCTTTCTTGCCGGGCGTGCGGATCGGGATTCTTCCCCTTCCAATCGATGGCTGTCCTAGCGGAAGCGTGCGCGTTTAGGCGCGCATAATTGCGCATCGGTCAGTCCACGGCGCATCAACCGGCCGTTTGAGCGCTTCGCGCTTGGGCGGCCTTGGACCGCTGAAACCAACGTTCGTCGCGTCTCCATCGCGCGCGAGCGAACGGAGCGGCGCGTCCGTTGACGCTCAAACGATCTTGGCGCGGTTCGCCGTGCAAGGGGGCCACAAATGACCGACCGCATCCTGGAATTTCTCGCCGAGCGCCGACGCAACGGCCGCGACAATGGACCTTGCCTCGTCGTCGATCTCGACGTCGTGCGCGACAACTATCTCGGATTCGCCAAGGCGTTGCCGGATACTCGCGTCTTCTATGCGGTGAAGGCCAATCCGACGCCAGAAGTGCTCTCGCTGCTCGCTTCGCTCGGATCGTGCTTCGACACGGCGTCCGTCGTCGAGATCGAGCAGGTCCTCGCCGCCGGCGCGACGCCCGACCGAATCAGCTACGGCAACACGATCAAGAAGGAGCGCGACGTCGCGCGCGCCTATGCGCTCGGCGTGCGACTCTTCGCGGTCGATTGCGAGGCGGAAGTCGAGAAGATCGCGCGCGCCGCGCCCGGCTCCAAGGTGTTCTGCCGCATTCTCTGCGACGGCTCCGGCGCTGAGTGGCCGTTGTCGCGCAAATTCGGCTGCGTCCCCGAGATGGCGACGGGCGTGCTGGAGCATGCGCACCGACTGGGCCTTAACGCTTATGGCGTTTCGTTTCATGTCGGCTCGCAGCAGACGAATCCGCGCATGTGGGACGGCGCGCTGAAGTCGGCGGCCGATATCTTCCGCGAGCTTGCGGAGCGCGGAATCAATCTGCAGATGGTCAATCTCGGCGGCGGCTTCCCGACGAAATACCTAAAGAACGTGCCGGCGGTGAAGCAATATGGCAATGCGATCTTCCGCGCGCTGTCGAAGCATTTCGGCAACCGCATACCGGAGACGATCATTGAGCCAGGCCGCGGCATGGTCGGCAACGCCGGGTTGATCGAAGCGGAAGTCGTGCTGATCTCCAAGAAGTCCGAGGACGAGAGCGAGATTCGCTGGGTCTATCTCGACATCGGCAAGTTCAACGGCCTCGCCGAGACGACCGACGAGATGATCCGCTATCCGATTCGCACGCCGGCGGACGGCGCGCCGACGAGCCCGTGCGTGATCGCGGGCCCGAGCTGCGACAGCGTCGACGTGCTCTACGAGAAGCGGCCCTATCAGCTGCCAATCTCGCTCGAGATCGGCGCGAAAGTGCTGATCGAGGGAACCGGGGCCTATACGACGACCTATTCGGCGGTAGGCTTCAACGGTTTCCCGCCGCTCGAGACGCATGTGATCTAGGCTTTGGCCGCCCCTTCTCCCGTTTTCGGGAGAAGGTGTCGCGCGAACGCGCGACGGATGAGGGCGATTGCGACACCCTCACCCGACCCGGCTTTGCCGGGCCACCCTCTCCCGCAAGCGGGAGAGGGATAACCCCCATGATCGTCGTTAGTCCCGTTCGGCGGGCGCGTCATGCGCCAGGCGCGAGGGTCGCTTGTCCTTCCAAAAGGAGGAAAAGATGGCCTTTGAACTTGCATGCCAAATCCCCTCCGTCCCGCGCGGCGCGCTGGAAGCGCTGGCCTTAGCGCCCTTTACGATTCGTGGCGAGGCGGCAAGCGACCTAGACGCGCGCGAAGCCTTGCTCGACGCCGCCTTCGGCCCCGCGCGGTTTCTGAAGACATGCCAGCGGCTGCGCGATGGATCGGCGCCGGCGGCGGGTCTCGCGCTCGTCGCGACCGACGCTGCAGGCGCGCTCATTGGCACGTTGCGGCTTTGGCCGATTCTTGCCGGCGGGCGCGAGGCCTTGCTGCTTGGCCCCCTCGCTGTCGCGGCTGAGAAACGCTCGCTTGGCGTCGGCGGCGCGCTCATTCGCGAGTCGCTTGCGTGCGCGGCCGACTTGGGTCATCGCGCCGTGCTGCTCGTCGGCGACGCGCCCTATTACGAGCGCTTCGGTTTCGAGCGGCGTTTCACTGAGCGCCTAACAATGCCGGGACCGGTCGAGCGTGCGCGCTTTCTGGGCTTGGAGCTTGCCGAAGGCGCGCTATCCGGCGCGCGCGGTCGAGTCATTCGCGCCGCTGCGCCCGCGATCGATCTGCCGCGGGCGGCTTAGAACGCTTCCCGATCGCATGGAATCATGCGATCGATAAGAAATCGCTCAAAATTAAAAGATTGGAGCAGGTTCTCGTCGAAAAAGTCTGTCAACTTTTTCGGAACCTGCTCTAGCGCTTACCAATAGGCGAGAATGCCGCTCGCCAGCGGATAGGACAGGCCGGCGCCAAGCGCGACTCCGGCGGCGACATCGCTTGGATAATGATGCGCCGTCGCGATGCGCGACCAAGCCATCGACAGAAGGAGCATTCCCGCCGCGATCGTCATCGCCGGCCAAGCGATGACGATGGGCGCGAGCACGCCGGTCAGCGTCATCGCGTGGCCGCTGGGGAAGGAGTGATCGTCGAGCGTCTTCAAGAGCGACGGCAGCCGCGGATCCACATGGAATGGCCGCTGGCGACCGAAGCGCCGCTTGATGATCGGATAGAGGATATGTAGCAGCGCGGCGTTCAATAGAGCGAGCGCCGCCACATGCACTCCCTGCCAGCCGAGACCGATCAGGACGGTCGGCGCGATGATCAGATAGATCCAGCCATTGCCGAGTTTGCTGATGGCGATGGCAAGAAATTTGCCGATCGATGGGCGCGCGGTTCTCGAGAAAAGATGAACCGCCGCGAGGTCGAGTTGGATGAGACGTTGGCTCCACCCTAAAGCGACGGCGACGTCTGCTTGCGGCTCCGATGACGCGTCTCGCGTCAGCTTCGCCAGCTGGTCCGATGTGAACGCCATGACGCAACGTTACGCGGCGGACGCTGCGGTTTCGCGACGCCGAGGCTGCGTTTTGGTGACGGCGCCATAGAAGTTGCGTGACGGTAATGTGATGTTTGCGTGACGGCCTTGGTCAATACAGACCATGGCGTTAAGAATTAAAGAAATTTATTGGCGCTCCTTACTCGTAAGTAGGCTCGCGATGAACGCCGAAGATCACTCAGATGAAGAAATTCTGCGCGTCGTCAATAACGTTGACAAAGAACTTCTTCTCGGTGGCATGGATATTAAACTGCGGTACTGGGAAGTCCCTCGTGTTGCAATGCAACGGCTTGGACATGTGCCCTACGCTGGGGAGCCGGCGATTCTGCAACGGATCGAGGCCGCTTTCAATTCAATCTACCGCAAAGAAGATATCGCCATCGGAGGACACATAGGCGTCTTCATGTATCGAGATATCTTTGCTCGCATTGCAGTTCCAGCGCTAGTCTTCGGAGAAGTGGCCATTAATCCGTTTGAGTATGTTAAATTAACGCCTGTACAGCTTGGGATTATCCAGACCGAGCCAGAAGAAATGGAGAAATTCCTCGATCAGTTCGCGGACGTGTGGGATATCCAGTACTGCGGCCACGGATTGAAGCTCCAATATAGGGAGATTGAACTCGTCAAGCGCTACATTGGTCTAGCGCGTTTGCATCTTCATGCGGCCGCCGCCATCGTAACTGGAGGATATGATTATCGTGGCGCGGTCCAAAGTTCATTGCTTGCAAACGAACTTTCTTTGAAGGCCTGTGTCGCTGCCCATGAAGTTTGCGAGAAATGCATCAAGCGATTTGGCCATGACACGGGAAAATTGCTCAAGTTCATTAAGGTGCGGTGGCCAACCTTCGATTCCGAGAGAGCTGGTCGCGTGCTTCAAGCAAACCCGAATTACGTTCTGAATCGGTATTCCGAAATTCAGCCCAGCCGCCGTGAAGTCGGAACGATTGTGATGGGCGCACAATACGTTGTTTCGGAAGCCATACGGCTTCTATCCGAAGATAATTTCAGATCAAACGTCAATTGGACGCGAATCAGAGTTTATCCAGAGTGACCTTTGCTGATTACTGCGCCGCAAACGCTGTCGCTTCATCATCGCATCTACAGGCGGCGAGATTGTTTTGCGACCCCCCGCGAGTGAAGATGTGTGATGTTTGCGTGACGGCGCTAAGCCGGCGCGTATTTGGCGAAGGCGCTGCGAAAGGCGGCGTCGAAGGCGCCGGCGTCGACATCGACGGTTTCGATCTCTGCGCCGTCTGCCGCGACGCCGGAAAAACGATATTGCGGATCTGAGAATTCCAAACCTTCTTCGTCTTCGGCGCTTTCGTAAGGCAGTGCGATCTCGACCATCAACTGTCGTTTCAGCGACAGCGCGCGCCCCACGACTGCATCCATGCGGCCGTCCTCACTGCTCAAATAGCCATCGAGGACGATCATGCAGATGTCGGCGTTTGGCGCTTCGTCCTCCAGCCACTGCAGCGCCGCCTCGATGCTTTCGCCGATATCGATCTTGCCTTCCTTGCTGACGACGAATTGTTCCGGCCGATCGACGCCTGCGTCCGATCGCGACACGCCGAAAGGCGTGAGCATATGTCCGCGCGCCAGCGTGGTGACGGCCTTGGCGAAGCACTCGCCAGCGAGGGCGGCTATGGGATCAGTGGGAGTCGGCACGATGTTTCACAGGGATTTTGTCGCGTCTCGCAGCCATTTGCGCGTCTTCACGTCGACAAGCGGCGAGAGCGTCTTGCGCACCAGGGCGTGATAGGCGTTGAGCCAGGCGAGTTCTTCCGGTGCCAGCAATTTGTTATCGACGCAATTCAAATCGAATGGCGCGAGCGTGATGGTCTCGAAGCCATACATCTCGCGCTCGGCGCCCTTGATCTCGCGCTTCTCGACGATGACGAGATTTTCGAGCCTGATTCCATATTCGCCCGCGCGGTAATAGCCGGGTTCGTTCGACAAGATCATCCCCGGCTGCAACGGCGTCGCGCCGAGTTTCGAAATGCGCTGCGGCCCCTCATGCACCGAGAGGTAAGAGCCGACGCCGTGCCCCGTGCCGTGATCGAAGTCGAGGCCCGCCTCCCACAGCGCGCGGCGCGCAAAGGCGTCGAGCTGCGCGCCTGAAACGCCCTTGGGGAACAAAGCGCGCGCGATGGCGATATGGCCTTTGAGCACGCGCGTGAAATGTTCGCGCAATTGTTTCGACGCCGGCCCGACGACGACCGTGCGCGTCACATCGGTGGTGCCGTCGAGATATTGTGCGCCGCTGTCGACGAGATAGACGCCGCGACCGATCTTGAGATTGCTCTTTTCCGTCACGCGATAATGCGGGATCGCCGCATGTTCGCCGAAGGCGGAGATCGTCGGGAAGGAAATGTCGCGCAGATCGCCGTTCTCGCGGCGGAAAGTTTCAAGCGCCTCCGCGGCGGAGATTTCGGTGAGCCCGCCCTTTGGCGCGGCTTCAGCGAACCAGGCAAGAAAGCGCGTCAGCGCGGCGCCGTCGCGAATATGCGCCGCGCGGGCGCCGGCGAGTTCCGTCTCGTTCTTGATCGCTTTGGGCAGCGTCGCCGGATCGTCGGCGAGACGCGGTTTGCCGCCTGCTGCGCGCAAAGTTTCGACGAGCTTCGCCGGCGCCGTCACAGAGTCGAAGAGGATTGTCTCGCCGCGCTTGCCGGCCTCGGTGAGATCGTCGATGAGCGTTTCGGGCGCTTTCAGTCTCAGAAATTTTTCGAGCGCCGCGCGCACCTTCGTCGTGAGCTTCGCGTCGTCGATATATAAAGTCGGCGCACCCTCTTTCGGCAGCCATGCAAAGCACAGCGCGATCGGCGTATGCGCCACATCGGCGCCGCGAATGTTGAAGGCCCAGCAAATCGCATGCGGGTCGGACATCAACGCCGCGGCGGCGTCTTTGAGCGAAGCGCGCAGCTTCTTGATTTTTGAATTCGCGCTCTCGCCGGCGTAGCGCGAAGGATGGATCGTCACCGCGCCTTTCGGCTCGGCCGGGCGATCTTTCCACAGCGCGTCAATCGGATTGGCGTCGAGCGGAACGAGCTCGATCTTCTTTTCCGCGAGCGCCTTGGCGAAGCGTTCGATCTGGGCGCTGGTGTGCATCCATGGGTCATAGCCGATGCGCGCGCCGGGACGCGCATGATCGCAGAGCCATTTCACGGGCGTTATCTCGGCGATGTCGAGCGGCTTGAAGAGCTTGGCGTCGATCTCGCCCCGCACCTGAATGATGTAGCGGCCATCGACGAAGATCGCCGCCCCTTTCTCCAGAACGACGGAGAAGCCGGCCGATCCGGTGAAGCCCGTGAGCCAGGCGAGTCGCTCGGCGCATTTGGGCACATATTCGTTTTGATGCGCGTCGGCGCGCGGAACGAGAAAGCCGTCGAGACCTTGCCGCTTCAGCTCAACGCGCAGCGCCTTAAGACGCGCCGCGCTGTCGCCGCGCGAGGCGTCGTCGACGAAGGTCTGAAATTTTGCTTCGAACATAGTTCGAAGCTAATCGCGCGTTGAGCGTTGGGCAATGCTTTGCGCCTTTGACTTCCCCCTCCCCAACCCTCCCCCGCTTCGCGGGAGAGGGGGCAGGCTGCGCGTTGAAGAGGATTCTGGCGCGGCGGCCCGGAGCGTTCCCTCTCCCGCTTCAGCGGGGGAGGGACAGGGAGGGGGCGCAGGACGATCTCCCACGCCTGACCACCAGCGTCGCCCAGCCGTCGATGTCGTCCCGCTCGGCAAGGAAAAAGCCCTGGGCGCGATAGGCGTCGAGCACGCCGCGCACGTCGCGCGCGAGCAATCCCGAGAGCACCAGCTCAGCGCCCGGCGCCGCTGCGCGGGCGATCTGAGGCGCGAGCAAGCGCAAAGGCTTCGCCAGAATATTGGCGAAGATCAGATCATATTCGCCTTGCAGCGATGGGTGGCGCAGTCCGGCGGCGACGACCGGACTCACATAGGGGCCGGCGCCATTGGCCCGAGCGTTGGCGCTGGCCGTTACGACGGCGATGGGATCGATGTCGCCACAGGCGACGCGCCTATGAAAGAGAAGTGCGCTGGCGATCGCCAGAACGCCGGTGCCAGTTCCGACATCGAGAATGCGCGCAGGTCGCCGGCGCTTGGCGATCCTGTCGAGCGCCTTGAGGCAGCCGAGCGTCGTGCCGTGATGGCCGGTGCCAAAGGCGAGCGCCGCCTCGATTTCGACGCCAATGTCATTGACGCGCCGGCGGCCTCGATCATGCGCGCCATGCACGAGGACGCGGCCGGCGCGCACCGGGGCGAGCCCCGCCAGGGCGCTTTCGACCCAATCCTCCTCGGCGACTGTGGAAAAGCGCGCGGCCTGCGCCGTCTCGGCGCCCGCGGCCGACTCGATCAGCTCAAGAATTTGGGCTTCGTCGGGCGCGCTTGCAAAATAGACTTCGACCGACCATTGCGGTCCGCCGTCCAGCTCGAAGGCGGCTGCGGCGGTTTCGGTCGGATCGAAGGTCTCGACGATGAGGTCGGCGACGGCGCGGGCGCGTTTTTCGTCGC
Organism: Alphaproteobacteria bacterium; assembly: GCA_016869595.1. Lineage (GTDB taxonomy): Bacteria > Pseudomonadota > Alphaproteobacteria > Rhizobiales > Beijerinckiaceae > Methylocystis. The sequence continues at coordinate 36,790 of VGDT01000009.1, read as the reverse complement.
AATCGAGGCGCAGCATGTGGCTGGCGTTGTTGGGCGGAAGGCCTTCAAGCATGCGCGCGCTTAGCACGGCGGCGGCGCGCGCGTCACCTTTCGCCGGGCGCCTGCGGCCTATATTGTCGCGCTAGAGGTAGGCTCAATAGTTGAAGGCGCAGATGACCGAAAGACTTTCGATTTGTCTGATCGGGCCAAAGAAGGGCGGCAAGTCATCGCTGCTCGCCACGCTCGTCGATTGCGTCGCGCAAAGCGCCTTCGGCTATTCGCCGCGGCTGCGTCCCGCGTTGCAGCCGATCACCGAGGCGGAATTCTACGCCGAGAGCGTCGATCCGAAGAAGGCTGATTTGCTGTCGGTCGAGCGGGGCGATTATGAGCGGCTGCGGCGGGACTTCGCTGAAGGCGGCCTCGCGACCGACACGCTTGACACATATGAATACCGCTTTCGCCTCACCGTGAATGGCGAAGCGCCGCCCGCCGTCGTGTTGCGGGGACCCTGGCTCCTGGAAATCATCGACTCGGCGGGCGAGATCGCCGTGCCGCCGGACGGCGCCGAAGTGGCGATTTTGAACGACGTCAAAGCGAAGCTCGCCAAGCAGATGCTTGACGCGGAGGCGATCGTGATCGTGCTTCCGCTGGTGCGGCTTGAGGATTCTGGCTGGTCCGGCAATCTCGCTCGACTGATCGATCGACTGGCGCTAGCGCCTGAAAAAAAGCTGAAGCGACTCGTCGTCGTCTTCTCGCAATATGAGCGGTTGTTCGCGCGCCTTGGGCCGAGCGCCTTCACCTATGCCTGCGATCCTGCGGTGGCGCTGCACGCCTTGCGCAAATCCTTGCGCGCCGTGCAATGGCTCGATCGGCTGCGCGCTCTGGAGAGGCCTAACGGCGGCGGCGTATCGGTGCGCTTCACGGTTTGCTCGGCCTATGGCTTCGTCAAGCGTTTCCAAAACCCGAACATCGATCCGCATCAGCCCGGCGAGCGGCGTTTTCGGCGCGCGGGTCTTGAGGGAGCCCGCGCCTATAATGAATACTGGCGGCCGTTTCTTACCGCCGAGCCGTTTCTTTACGCCGCCCTCGGCCTCGATAGCGCTTTCACCTTCTCATATGCGCAGCTTGACGCGCGCTTGGAGGAGATCGCCTGAATGAGCTCGTCAATTCTTGCTTAACGCTCTGCGGCTAGGCTGGCGCGTGGACTTTCCGCGCGAAAGGACGGGCGATGCTCAGCGTTGCGCCGAAAGGCGACGAGACAGCCGAAATTTCCCTCGAACGGCTGCATTATGGAAAGCTCGCCTCCGGCGCGACCCTCAGCGTTCCGGCGACCGAAGGTTATGGCGTGACCTTGCGCAGCCGCAATTTGCGGCCGGCCGATGATCGCTTGCTCTCGCCGACGCAGTTGATGGCGCTTCGCCGCTTCGAGCCAGACCTCGTGGATCCCGCCTCGCGCCGGCATGGCGCCTTCCTCGCGCGGGTTTCGCCAGAGCCCAATTCGCGCCGGGCGGTTTTTCTTCGCGCTCGGTTTCGTCCTGAAGATGGCGAAGGCGGCCATGGGCGCCTCTATCAACAGAGCGCCGTTTGGAGCGTAGCGGCCGCCGATTGGCGTCGACATCCGGCGGCGCTCCTCGCCATGGCGGGCTCCGAACTTGAAGCGCTCCCTGACCGGGCGGCCGAGAACGAGGGTATCCGCTACAGCGCCGATCCGGCGCGCTACGTCGTCCGCTTTCTCGACCCGCAGGACATTTGGCTCGTGCTCGAGGACTCGCTGGAAAAGACCCGCTGGGCGGCCCCCGTTCTCGAATTTCTGGCGCGCGGCGCTGAAACCGGCCAAGACGCGGCGCTGACCTTCGGGGCCGACGATTTCGCAAGCGAAGCGGCGTTTCTCCAAGCCGTGGGTTTGGCGCTGCAATTTTTGCCGCCGAGCTATCCGCGTTGGCGCGAGATCAGCGTCGTCTCCGGCCTGCGTCACGCGCCCCAGGGTCTTTGCCTGCGCTATCTTCCGTCGCTACGCGCGGCGACTGGGGCGACTTCGGTCGCCGCTTGACCGCTAACCGGGCGAACGCCGGTCCATCGGCGCCGGCTCCGCGGTCAGATAGCGCTCGAGCGCGCCATAGCACCGGCGCGGCAGATTAGCGGCGCCGGCGTCCGAGTAATAGGCGCGCGGTCCGCTGGCGACGACGCCGTCGGGTCCGTAACGCAGCGCGCGCACGTTGCGCGGCTTCATTGCCGCGAAGAGCCGCGACTCAATCTGCGCAACGGTGACATTGTCCACGAGATAAGCGCCTTTGCGGTCGACATGGGCGATTTCATCGCGCACCAGCCGGTTGAGAATGGCGACGACATTTTCGTGCACATTTGGCGGCAGCGATGAAATCGCTTCAGCTTCGGGATCGATTTCGCTCATGTCGCCGTGGACCGGACGCCCGGTGCGAAGGATCGCTTTCATGGCGCGGATGTCGACAGGCTCTTCTTCATCGTCCGAAAGATCGATCGGCGCTGCGAACTGACGCCGCTCGCGCGCCTCGTAGCCGCGTTTGAAAATCTCGGACAGGAATTTCATGATGAACAGGAAGGCGTCCTGCGCCATCGCGACGCCGATCGCCATCGTCGAATCTGGGGTGAAGCTCCAGAAGGCTTCTCGCGCCAGCTCGAATTTGTTGCGCTCCGAACTATGGGCGCGCAAATAGGCGTCGCTCTTTTTCAAAAGCTCGCGCACCTCGTCCTCTGAGAGGCCGGCCGCCTTGCCGGAGACGACGCAAGCGTCGACGATGGTTTTCGCCGCGTTGAAACCGTTGGCTGCGGCGGCCCTATCCGACGCCGGCGCCGCGCGGATCTTGGCGACGATCGCCGAAAGCTCGTCGCGTAGGCCGGTTTCGAGCCCGCATTTTTTGTCGAAGGCGGCGCGCGCGGCGATCGTTTCGTCGCGCGCCGAGAGCAGATCGCGCGCCTCGTCCTGCGGTTCGCAGGTGAAGTCGCGCGGAACGCTCGCCGGCAGCGCGTTCGATTGCCGCGCCGCCGCGAGGATCGGCTCGCACAGAGGCTTCGCTTCACGCACCGCGCGCCACGTCGGCTCCATGCGCAACTGGTCGCGAAGCGCGGCGAGGTCTCGCAAACTCGCGTCGAGGTCGAGCGCGGCTTCGCCCTTTGGCATCGGCCGCGCCGAAGCGGCGTTTGCTGCCTCCGCCTTTTGTTTCAGCGTGATCGTTTGAGCGTTGAGCGCGTCACGACGCTTGATGGCGTTGGCCCGCTCGTTCGTTGGCCCAGCGAGGGTCTGCCTGAGCGCCGATATGCGTCGCGTCGCCTCCGCCGCCTTTTCCTGATGCGTCCGACAATTTGGGCCGCAGGCGGCGCCCATGCCGTCGAGCCCATGGGCGGCGTCGTCCGCGAGCTGCTCTTCCTGCCGGACCGTTGCGGCCGCCGTGGCCATTTCCTCTTGCTTAGCTTTGATGATGACGTCGAGTTCGGCGACGCTGCGATCAAGCGCGTCGATCTCGCGCCGCGCATCGTCAATCTGACGCATCGCCGCCTGTGCGCTTTCCATTTCCGCGGCCGCTTGACTTGCAGCCTGCGCGATGACCGCCTGTTGCGCCTCCTGCCTCTTTCGAATGGCGTCGCGCAACGCTGGCCCCGCCTGGCGCGCGGTGTCGATGAGGCCACTGATCGAATCGAAATAGGTCTTGTAACTCGGAGTCGCGGCGATGCGCGCCGATGTCGACTCATAGGCTGCGGCGATTTCCTTTGTCGCTGGCAGAATGACTTCCGTCGCGAGCTCCATCGGCTGCAGTTCGGCGACGATCTTGCGCGAGGAAAGCTTGAAGATGTTGTTGTAGTAGTAGGTGAACGAGAAGAACGCTGAGATCGAAAAGACAAAGGCGAAGACCAACGCCGTTACGCCCGTCTTGATGATCATGCGTTCGCGTGCCATCCGCCGCCGCGCAATGAGCGCCGCAAGATCGACGCCAAGCGACCAGGATGTCGCTGCGAGCATGGTGAGGACGGCGGTCGTCGCGATCAGCGTGCCCGCGACGCCGATCACGTCGCCGGGCTCCTTCTGCATGATGTCGATCATGCCCGAGGAGGTCGTGTAGAAGACCCAGGCGAGGACGGGCAGGGCGGCCGCCATGCCGACTCGGCCGAGGTTGAGGTCGCCGCTCCACAGGCGAACGAGCGGCGAAATCAGCGCATCGAAAAGGCCAAACGCTCGCGGCGAGGTCGCGGGAGCAGTAATGCGTCCTTGCTGGGCGGTAGCGGTCATCGCGCGGACGCTCTCAACGCTGGAGCCGGCCGATTGCGCATGTTCCGCTCCCTAAAAAGCAATATCGATCGTGACCTTGCCGGCGAATTGAGACAGATTTGCGCTCCAAAGCAAGGGCGTAGCAGCCGCTGCGGCGCCGCGAAGAGCCGGCGCGACGCCGCGCGCCCCGCTTGCCGTCTGTTTTGTCGAAGGGTTGGTGCGCCGCGGCGCCCCCGCTTTCCCTCGCTCGAGGATTCGTGCTAGAGCCCGAGTTTGACTGTCTGCGGCTGGGCCGTTCGGCCGCGACTCGCGCTGGCGGGCCTTGAACCCGTCAAGTCTCCAAGGGGTCAGCCGTGGCCATTCCGTTCCGCTACATTGCGAAAATCGGCGTCTATCTGCTTAAGCAGCACCTCATGGGCGTGCCGCGCTATCCGCTCGTGCTCATGATGGAGCCGCTGTTCCGTTGCAATCTGGCCTGCGCTGGCTGCGGCAAGATCGATTATCCCGACCATATTCTCAATAAACGGTTATCGGTCGAGGACGCGCTGCGCTCGGTGGACGAGTGCGGCGCGCCGGTCGTGGTGGTCGCCGGCGGTGAGCCGCTCCTGCACAAGGACCTCCCGCAGATCGTCGAAGGGATCATCGCGCGGCGCAAATTCGCCATCGTCTGCACCAACGCTTTGCTGCTCGCCAAGAAGATCGACCTCTTCAAGCCGAGCCCCTATTTCACCTGGTCCATCCATCTCGATGGCGATAGGGAGACGCACGATCACGCGGTCTGTCAGGAGGGCGTCTACGACCGCGCCGTCGAGGCGATCAAGCTTGCCAAGTCGAAGGGCTTTCGCGTCACCACCAACAGCACCTTCTTTACCGGCGCCGATCCGGAGCGCATCGCCAGATTCCTCGACGCGACCACGGCGCTCGGCGTCGACGGCATGACGCTTTCGCCGGGCTACGCCTATGAGCGCGCGCCGGATCAGACTCACTTCCTCAACCGCACGCGCACGATGGAATTATTCCGCGCGATCCTGCGTCGAGGCCGCGGCGGCAAGGCTTGGGATCTCACGCAGTCGGCGCTGTTCGTGAATTTCCTCGCCGGCAATGTCAGCTACCGCTGCACGCCTTGGGGCATGCCGCTTCGTACGGTGTTCGGCTGGCAGCGTCCCTGCTATCTGCTCGGCGAAGGCTATGTGCCGACCTTCAAGCAGCTGATGGAGGAGACCAATTGGGACTCCTACGGCGTCGGCAATTACGAGAAATGCGCCGACTGCATGGTGCATTGCGGCTTCGAGGCCACCGCCGTCGCGGATTCCATCCGCCGGCCGTGGAGGGCGGCCGCCGTGGCGCTCTTTGGCGTGCGCACCGAAGGTCCGATGGCGCCGGACATCTCGCTCGAAAATCAGCGCCCGGCTGAATATGTCTTCGACGAAAATGTCGCGAAGCTTTCAGAAATCCGCGAGCATGAGGCGCAGCAACGGGCCGAGCAACGGTCCACAGCGGCTTAGCGAGACGAAAGCGGCGCGGGAGTCGAGGCCGGCGCGGATCAGTCCCCCAAGTTGATGCGGTCCGCGTAAAAGTTCGCGCGCGACGCCCAGCGTATGAATGTCGCCTTCGGGCGTCAGCGCCTTGGCGACAAGCGGCGGCAACGCGCGCGCCGCTGGATCGCTGATCGCGCGCAGCGCGACGAACGGCAGGTTGCGCCGCCGCGCGAAGTCTTCGGCAAGATGCGATTCCATGTCGACCGCGACCGCTTGCGCGCCTTCGCGCAACGCCGCCTTGGCGGCCGGGTGCATCGCCGGTTCGTCGACGCCAATGATGGCGCCGGGCGTGACTTTGCAACCCGCGGCGGCGGCGCCTTTCATCAGCGCTGAAGAGAGACGGGAATGCGTGTCGCGTCGCGCGTCTCCCGCGACGATGGCGTCAGCCACAACGACATGGCCCGGCCGCAGCGCATAATCGAGCCCGCCAGCGAGTCCGAAGCTGACGACGGCGGAGAAGTCCGTTCCGCTCAGTTCGTCCAGTTGTTGTCGAAGGCGCGCGACATTGGCGCCGCTGCACAGCGTCGTGACGCCTTCATTGGCGGCGCAGGCGGCCTCGCGCTTCATGCCGACGACGACAAGAATCGGCGCGACGGCGCTTAGATCGGCGTTCCTTCTGCGGCCTACGGCGCGCGCCACTTTAAAGTCCGACCTGCACGCGCTTGCTGTTGGCGCGTTTCAAATTGCGATAGCGCGCCAGAGCCCAGAGCGGGAAAAATTTCGCGTAGCCATGGTAGCGCAGATAGAAGACGCGCGGAAAACCTGTCGCGGTAAAACGCGCCTCGTTCCACAAGCCGACTTCGTTCTGCGTCGATTGCAGATAAGCGATCCCTCTCGCGACGGCTGGATGGTCGACGTCGCCCGCCGCCATGAACCCGAGCAGCGCCCAGGCCGTTTGTGAGGCCGTCGAGGGAGCCTTTTCATAGCCCTTGTAATCGAGCTTGTAACTTGAAAGGTCCTCGCCCCAGCCGCCGTCCTCATTTTGGATCGCGACGAGCCAAGCGACGGCGCGACGATAGGCGTTATGCTCATGTGGCAGGCCCACGGCGTTCAGCGCGCAGAGGGTGGACCAGGTTCCATAGATGTAATTCGCGCCCCAGCGGCCGAACCAGCTGCCGTCCTTTTCCTGCTCTTTGATGAGATAGTCGACGCCGCGCTTGAGACATTCGCTCGTATCAATCGTGTCGCCGAGCTGCGCGAGCATGGAGACGCAGCGCGCGGATACGTCGGCGGTCGGCGGATCGAGCAACGCGCCGTGATCGGCGAAGGGGATGTGGTTGAGATAATGGTATGTGTTGTCGGCGTCGAAGGCGCCCCAGCCGCCATCCTTCGACTGCATGCCGACGATCCATTCCTTGGCGCGGGCGATGCGTTCGTCGTAGGGGCGCGACCCGCCATTCGCGGTCAGGCGATCCATCGCCGTCACGACGACCGCCGTATCGTCGACGTCAGGGTAATATGCGTTGCCGTATTGGAAGGCCCAACCTCCGGGTCGAACGTCGGGCCGTGTCGCTGCCCAGTCGCCCTTGACGTCGCCCACCTGCAAAGGCGCGAGCCATTCACAAGCTGCGCGCGCGACTTCGCGCGCGTCTTCGTCGCCTGTTTCGAGCAAAACGTGCGCAGTCAGACATGTATCCCACACCGGCGAGACGCAGGGCTGGCAATAGGCTTCCCGTTCATTCACGACGAGCAGCCGCTCGATCGATTCGCGCGCCTGCTTCTTGCGCTCGTCGTCCTCTGGCGCGCCGAGCACGTCATACATCAGCAGGCTATTGACCATCGATGGAAAGATGCCGCCGAGTCCGTCGAAACCATTCAAGCGCTCCGTCGTCCATTCTATGGCGAGCTCGACCGAGCGCTCGCGCGTCCTCCTGGGCATATACGGATCGATCAGACGCAGCAGCTTATCGACTTCGCCGAAGATGTGCGCCCAGGGCCAGGTCTGATGTTCGCCCTTGGGCCATGCCTTCACCTCTTCCGGCGGCGTCGTGAAGAGTTCGCGAATGTGGATGTTCTTGGGGTTCTTCGCGCGAGGCCTTTTCGTCATCAGCACCAAGAGCGGCACGAGAACGGTGCGGCCCCAGTAGGAAATCTTGTCGAGGTGGAAAGGGAACCACCTCGGCAGCAGCATGATTTCGACGGGCATCACCGGCACGCCGCGCCACGGAATTTCGCCATAGAGCGCCAGCAGCGCGCGCGTGAAGACGTTGCTCTTGGCCGCGCCGCCGTAAGCGAGGATCGCTTCGCGCGCGCGCGCCATATGCGGCGCGTCGATGTCGTCGCCGATCATCTTCAGCGCAAAATACGCCTTCACGCTGGCGCTGATATTGAAGGGCCCGTCCTGAAACAGCGGCCAGCCGCCGTGATCGCCCTGACAGCGCCGCAGATAAACGCCGATCTTGCGTTCGAGCTCGGCATCGACGGGCTCGGCGCGGAAATGGCGCATCAGCACATATTCGGCCGGTATGGTGGTGTCGGCTTCGAGCTCGAAGCAGAAATGTCCGTCGCCCTTGCCGAGCGACAACAGCGCGCGCTTGGCGCTCTGGATGCTTGATTCAAGCGTCTCGGTCGAAACGGCAGTGAAATTATCGTCAATGCGCGCGGCGGCGTTCATTGCAATTTCCTTTTGGTGTTTCCGATCGGGCGACGCTGAGCGTCGGGGCTTTGGCAGATTCACGATGTGGCTTCACAACGATCTCGACGTCTTGTCCCAGCGCGACGAGAAATCGCAGCAGCCGCTCCAGCGAAAACTGCCGAAAGTCGCCATGCAGCAGCTTCGATACGTCCGGCTGCTTCACGCCGAAAAGTTCGGCGGCTTGCACCTGTTTCAAACCGCGCTCCTTAAGCAGCGCTTCGATCCTGCGAACGAGCTGCGCCTTGAGGAGATGGTCATCAGCAGGCCCCGTCTTCGCGACGGTCGAGTCTTCAATCATGATTTTGGATTGAGGAAAGGTGAGAGCGCAATTGCGCCGACGCACATTGCGTATAGTGAATTGACTATATCGTCAAGCCATTTGGCTCCTCGATCGCCTGCGAAAGGAGGGGGGCTTGTTGCGTAGTTTGAGGGTCACGCGTTTGACAGCTCATCGTGCAATTATTGGAAAAGCGGGCGATTTTCGCACGATCGAAACGAAGTTTTAACCATCCGCCGCCGATGGTCCTTCGAGCGACTTGGAGGAGAGAACATGGCTACAAAAACGGAAGGCGAACGCGCACTGGCCGACCTCGAGGCCGGTAAGTTCTCGTTTGATATGGTCGACGCCATCAGGGCTCATGTGAGCAATCTCGAGACCGAGATACAGCGCGTCAGCGGGATGCATGAGCGCGCCGTCAACCAGCTCAGGCAGCAGGAATATACGATCTCGCGGCTCGAGGCTGAGCTCCGCAAGCTGAATGCGAACATCTACGCCCTTCTGAAGGCGAATGCGCTGACGGAGATCGCCGTTCGCGAAGCGAAGCGCGGCGCTGTGAAGTTCATCGAATTTCTCCCCGTCGCGGGACAATATGCCGAACAGGGTTCGAAGAAGGCGCTGGCCTATCTCTCGACAGTCGATTTCAAGGGCAAGTTCGAGAGCGTGAAGGCGCATCCGATAACGGAGACGGCGCTGCGCGAGATCGAGCGCCTCGCCGTTAAGGTTGCCGAATATCTCCCCGTCGCGCGCAAGCATGCCGAGGAAGGTTTGAAGAAGGCCCACGCCTATCTCTCGACCGTCGATCTTAAGGCGGAGTTCGAGAAGCTGAAGGCGCAACCGCTGACCGACAAGACGCTGAGCGAGAGCCAGCGCCTGCTTCTCAAGGCGCGCGAGAACCTGCCAGTCGTCAGGAAGCAGGTCGCTGCGGCGGCGGAAAAGGCGTCGGCATATATCGCGGACCTGCACAAGAAGGTCGCGTAATTCTGACGAGCGGGCAGGCTGAAAGCTTGCCCGCGCGAACGCCTCAGCGGCTCGCCAACTCCGCCGCCTTATAGCCCGAACGTATCGAGCCTTCGATCGTCGCGGGAAGGCCTGTATTGGTCCAATCGCCGGCAAGCCACAGATTATCCCAAGACGTCTTTGTATCCGGCCGGCGCCTTTCCTGCGCCGGAGTCGCCGCGAAAGTCGCGCGCTTTTCCTTGACGATCTGCCAAGGCGGGAGCGGCTCGGCCGGCAGGCCCGTCGCCGCCGACACTTCCGCCCAGATTTTTGTCGCAAGGTCTTCGCGCGCGTCGTCGATCAGCCGGTCGGCGCCGCTGATCGTCACCGAGAGGCGATCGTCGAAGGCGAAAAGCCATTCGGTGAGCGTTCCGATCATGCCGAGGAGCAGCGGCTGGCCTGGCGGCGGCGCGATCTTGAAATGCGCGTTGACGATGGCGCGAAAATCGTCGGGGGCAACGAGACCGGGCAGAAGCTCCTGCGCAATCCACGGGGGCGTCGCGAGGACGACCGCGTCGCCTTCTTCAAGCGTCACTTCCGTATCGCCAAAGCGCAGCGCAGCGACGCGAGAATTGTCGAAAGCGATTTCGCGCAAACGCGCGCCGAAGCGCGGCTCGACGCCCTTGGCGCGAAGGGTGCGCAGCGCCGGCTCGATGAAGGCGTCGCCGAGTCCGCCTTTCGCGACCATTGGTCGGCAGGCATTACCGCCGGCGGCCAGACTCTCGCGCAGCACGGCGCCTGCGAGCGCAGCGGAGGCTTCTTCAGGCTCGGTGTTCAGTGCGGAGAGCAGAACCGGGCGCCAAAGCCTCTCCCACAGCACACCGTTGCAACGCATGGTTTCGCCGATGGTCGCGCCATTCTTCGCGAAGAGAAGCTTCCCGGCGTCGAGGTAATCCAGCGGCCTCGTGCCGGGCACACGGCGGCCGGCGACGAAGATCCACCAGGGAATGCGCGAAGCGTTTGGGCGCAGCGTCCATCGCTCGCGCGTGCGCGCGTCGAGAAAATCGAAGGCGCATTCGTCCGGGCCGACGAGCGAGTCGCTCGCGCCGATGCGCTCGGCGTAATCGCGCGCCGCCGCATTGCCGGAAAGCAGCAAATGATTGCCGTTGTCGATCGTCAGGCCGAGCGAGGGGTCGAAATAGGAGCGGCAGCGTCCGCCGGCCATGCGCGCGGCTTCGTAAAGCGCGACGCGGCGTCCGGCGTCCGCGAGGCGCAGCGCGCAAGCGAGCCCGGCGAGGCCCGCCCCCACGACATGGATCGTTTCGCTCACGTGAAGGCGTGTCGCAAGAAGGCGCTGACGAGCTTGAGACGCGACGCCCTTACCGGCGCGCGCGGCGGGAAGAACCCACGCGCTGAAAGATTGTCGAGGATCGAGCGATAGCCGGCGGCCATGATATAGGGCGCTTTCACCGCACGCTTCGGCAGCCCCGCCATCACCAGATCCGCCTGATCATAATGTTCGCGCGCGCGCGCGACGACCGGCGCGCAAACGTCTTCGAGCGAAGGATGCGACAGCACGGCATGGGGCGCGAAGGTCGTCACGCCAGCGGATTCGAGCGCCTCGCGGGGCAGATACAACCGGCCGCGCGCGGCGTCCTCATCAAGATCGCGCAAGATGTTGGTGAGCTGCAACGCCCGGCCGAGGTGATAGGCGAGAAGCTTTGGGCCGGTCGGCAATTCGCACTCGGCGCTCGGCTCCGTTTCCGCAAGGCCGAAAGCGCGCACTGACAGCCGTCCGACGGCGCTTGCGACCCGATCGCAATAGAGTTCGAGCTTTTCCCATTCCGGCGCGCAAATATCCTCATCGACGTCCATGGCCATGCCATCGATCACCGATTCGAAGTCGCCGCGATCGAGCCGGAAACGGCGGACGGGTTCGGCGAGAAAGCTCACGCGCGCGCGGATGCGGCCGGCGTAAAGCTCATCGAGGTCGGCGCGCCACTGGTCGAGCGCGGCGCGCCGAACGGCGCGGTCGCCTTCGTCGTCGGCAATGTCGTCGACAGCGCGGCAGAAGGCGTAAATGGCGAACATGGCGTCGCGGCGCGCGGGTTCAAGGATGCGCATTGCGAGATAGAAGGAGCTCTTGGTCGCGACGGCGCGCGTGCGCAGCGTCGCGGCGTCGGCGAGCGCGTCCATCGTCATTGGCCAGTCCTCGCAACCGTCTCGGAAACTGCGCGGCGCGGGCGTGAAATGCGGCGAAGTAGCGCGCCGAGAGCGCCCATCGCGCCCTTCACCGCGAAGCCGAATTTGCCGTCATGGACCGTTTCGCCGAGCGGGTCGGCGACCGCGAGGCGCGCAACGAGATGTTCGGCGAGAGTCTGAATGGCGCCGATCTCCATAGAGAGCCGCGTGTCGTCGATCAGATCGGCAAAGGAACGCGACTGCTTCAGAAGGCGCGCGGTTTTCTCGTTTACCTCGCGGATCGTCGCGAGGAGTGGCGGCGGCGCTCTTTCCTGCGACAGCATCTCGACTGAGGCGGCATGCGCCGCGAGCGAGTCCTGCGGCAGATACACGCGGTCGAGGTTGCGGTAATCCTTACCGCAATCCTGGAGGTGATTGATGACCTGCAGGGCGGCGCAGAGCGCGTCATTCGCGGCCCAGACGCGTGCGGGGTCCTCGCCATGGAGATCGCAAACGAAGCGCCCGACCGGCATTGCGGAATAGCGGCAATAGTCGATGAGATCGTCCCAGTCGCGGTAACGCAATTGCGTCACGTCGCGCTTGAAAGCGGCGATCAGGTCGCGCGCATGCTGCGGATCGAGGCCGCGCTCCCGGCATGTCTCGCGCAGGCGGCGCGCGACCTCGGCGTCCTCTTTGGCTTTTCCCATCAGCGCGTCGTCGAGCGCGTCGAGGAGGTCGAGCTTTTCTTGCGCGCCGAGCGTGGGATGATCGGAGATGTCGTCTGCGGCGCGAACGAAATCATAGAAGGCGAGGATCGGCGCGCGATGGCGGGGCGCGATGAGAAAGGAGGCGACGGGAAAATTCTCGTCGCGATGGGTCTTTCCCGAACTCGTCTGCGCAAGGTCCATGTGACGCCGTTTTGCCGCTCCACGGCGCTTATGCGCCCCTTCAAACCTCGATTTCGCGGCTCGCCTCGATCTCGCCGGACGTTTCGAATCGCTGCGCCGCCTTTTGCGCTTGCGGCGCCTGATAACGGCCTTTCCATTCGCCGCCGCGGCCGCAAAGGTGCCGCCAGGCCGATTCAACCGTGAACCACGTATAGCATGCCGCGACGCCTGGCAAAGCAAAGGCGCGCAAAGGCGACAGGCCGTAAAAGCGCAGCGTCGGCATGTAGGCCTGCGCCATTAACAGCCAAGAGACGAGCGCCGTCTCGCGGGCCGGCGACTCGCCGAAAAGCGTCAGATAGGGCGGCGCCAGATAGGCGCCCGCCATGCCGAGCAACGCGCCAGCGAGACGCCAGGGGCAATAGCCCAACTGAGCGTAGGCCGAGCGCACCACCATACGGGAAATGTCGGCGAGGCGCGGATAAGCGCGAAGGCTGTGAACGTCTTCGGTCAGACCCAGCCAGATCGGCCCTTGCGCCTTCATCAACGCGCCCAGCGCGCAATCGTCGATAAGCGCGCCGCGGATGGCGCGAAAACCGCCCGCCGCTGCGAGCGCCTCAGGGCGCACCAGCATCACGCCGCCCGCGGCGCCCGCCATCGGATGCTCGGGATCGTTGACGTGGCGGAAGGGGTAGAGCTTCTGGAAATAGAAAATGAAGGCCGGGACGAGCCAGCGCTCCGCGACGCTTTCGCAGCGCAGTTTGACCATGAGCGACGTCAGAACGGCGCGGCGTTCCTTGGCCCCCGAAACGAGACGCGCAAGCACATGCGGCGAAAATTCGATGTCCGCATCGCAAAACAACACGAAGTCGGGGTCGATCGGCAGCTTCCGCACGTGATCGAACCCGCGCTGCATGGCCGCGAGCTTCCCCGTCCAGCCCGCTTCGGGCCCGCGCGAGGAGAGAACGGTCAGGCGGCTTGAAGCGTCATGCGCCTCCGCGCAGCGTCTGGCCGCCTCGGCTGTGCCGTCATCGCTCTCATCGTCGACGAGAATGATGTCGAAGCGGCCGTGGAACTGTTGAGCGAACAGCGACGCCAGGCTCCGTTCAATGACGTCGGCCTCGTTTCGCGCCGGAACGATCGCGACGACGTAGGTCGCCGGAACGGCGGCGTTTTGCCCGCCAAGGTTCCGATCATGCTCGGTGAGCCGCCAGAAGCCGCCGCGCAGCGTAAGGAGGTAGAGCCAGACGAACAGCCCAGAGACGGAGATGAAAGTCGCGAGCATGGGCGAATCGGGGTGGAGGATTCGGCGCAGGCCGGCGTTCTACCACTCGCGCTCAAGCTAGACTAGCGCGCTTCCCGAATGTTCTCGGCTATCGCCTCACCCATCCAGCCTCCGTCTTGACGTAGCTTCGCTTGACTGCGGCCCAGGCGATGCGGTGCGCCGCCTCCTCCTGCCGAGGGTCGTTGCGATGGGCGTCGAAGGCGCGGTTGAAGGCTTCGCGATAGATATCCTGCGCGTGCCCGGGAAGGATGTGCTGAAGATTTTCGGGCAGGTCGGCGTTGCTGGCGTAGGGCATGCGACTGACCTCGATCAGGCGTTGGCCAACTCGCTGACGATGGCCTCGGCGGCCGCTGCGGGATGCGCCGCTCGCGTGATCGGCCGGCCCACGACGATATGGTCGGCGGAGGCGGCGATCGCCTCTCTCGGCGTCATCACCCGCTTTTGGTCTCCGACATCGGCGCCCATTGGCCGCACCCCCGGGGTAACGAGCAGCATGTCCGAGCCGACGATGGGGCGAATCGCTGCAAGCTCCATCGGCGACAGGATAAGACCATCGACCCGCTCCTCTTTCGCCTGCTTTGCCCGGCGCGCAACCAGTTCGGCGACGCCGCAAGCGTAGCCCGCTTCCTTGAGATCGGCGTCGTCATAGGAGGTCATCACGGTTACGGCGAGGAGCTTGAGCGCGCCGTCCGACGCGCCCTGACGGGCCGCGGCCATCGTCTGAGGGAAGGCGTGGATCGTGAGAAAGTCGAGGCCGAGCCGGGCGATCTGCCGCGTCGCGCGCTCCACGGTGACGCCGATGTCATGGAGCTTCAGATCGAGAAAGACGCGCTTGCCGGCCGCTTTCAGTTCACGCGCGAAATCTAAGCCGCCCGGCGCATAGGCGAGCTCCATGCCGACCTTGAAAAAGGAAACCGTTTCGCCGAGCGCCGCAACCAGCGCGCGCGCCTCATCGACGCTTTCAACGTCAAGCGCGACGATCAGGCGCTCGCGCGCTTTCACGCCCTCGGCTTTCCAGCGTGACCGGCCTTGCGGTAGCGCCAGACGCGCGCCGGCGGAATATTGAGCACGATCGGCGGCGATCCCTTGCCGACATATGCGCCTTTGACGCCATGCGCGTGCATGGGCATTGGCGATTTGGTCAGGCCGTAAGTGAATTGAATGAAGAGCCCGTCGTCGCCCATCAGCTCGAAAGCCTGGTTCAATAGCTCGACGCGATCGCGCTCGGGCCGGTTAAGAAGCGGCAGACTCGAAACGACGGTCGCAACTTTCCCAGGGACTTTGCCGTCGAGCGTCGCCTTGAGGCCGTATGCGTCGCCCTGAACAATGTTGACGCCGGGAAACCGTTCAGAGAGCAGGTGGCAAAACCTGGTCTCGTATTCGACAAGGACAAGACGCTCTGGCGCAATCCCTCGCGCAAGCAGCGCCTGAGTGACCGGGCCGGTGCCGGGACCGAGTTCGATGATGTGTCCGTCTCTACCCAGTTCGACGAAGCCCGCCATCGTTTTGGCCAGCGCGCGCCCGGACGGCGAAACGGCGCCGATGAGGCGCGGATTTTCGATCCATTGGCGGATAAAGCGCGCATTGTCCACGAGCTTCGCGCGCCCATTGGATTTTAGAATTCTGTGCGGCAAAAGCCCCTCCCGGCGCGAGAGTAACGCGCAAACGGCCCCGCG
The DNA here is from genome assembly GCA_016869595.1 of Alphaproteobacteria bacterium. GTDB lineage: Bacteria > Pseudomonadota > Alphaproteobacteria > Rhizobiales > Beijerinckiaceae > Methylocystis. The sequence continues at coordinate 21,156 of VGDT01000009.1, read as the reverse complement.
ATTGGGGGCCGTCGGCGGATGATAGGAGAGCCCTGCGCCGAAAACAACGCGGCGTTATTAGCGCTCTCCCTCTTACCCGCCGAACAAATCCTTCATCCGCGCGAAAAACCCCGTCTCCTCGGGATGCGTGTCGTGCGAGGATTCCTCATCGAATTCGGCGAGGAGCTCTTTCTGGCGCTTCGTGAGCTTTTGCGGCGTCTCGACGCTGATCTGCACATGCAGATCGCCATGATCGCGCCCGCGCAACACCGGCATCCCCTTGCCCTTGGCCTTGATCTGGCGTCCCGACTGCGTCCCTTCGGGGATTTTGAGCTTCACCTCGGAGCCGTCGAGCGCATGAACCTGGATCTCGCCGCCCAGCGCCGCGCGCACCATCGAGATCGGCACGCGGCAATAGAGGTCCGCCCCATCCCGCTGGAAGAAGGGATGCGGCTTCACCGAGAGGAAGATGTAAAGATCGCCGGGCGGTCCGCCGCGCAGGCCCGCTTCGCCTTCTCCGGCGAGCCTGATACGCGTCCCGTCTTCGACGCCCGGCGGCACATTGACCGACAGCGAACGTTCGATCGTCTTGCGTCCAGCGCCAGAACAAGAGGGGCAGGGGTTCTCGATCATCTCGCCGCGTCCCTGGCAGGACGGGCATGTGCGCTCGATCGCGAAAAAGCCCTGCTGCGCGCGAACGCGCCCCATGCCGCCGCAAGTCGTGCAGGTCTTCGGCTTGGAGCCTTTTTTCGCGCCGGTTCCCGAGCAGGCCTCGCAGGTCGCCGAGGTCGGGATGTTCAACGAGGCGGCCTTGCCGTGATAGGCCTCGTCGAGCGTGATCTCCATGTTGTAGCGCAGATCCGAGCCGCGCTCGCGGCCGCCCGAGCGGCCGCGCCGTCCCATCACGTCGCCGAACAAATCCTCGAAAATATCGGCCATCGAGGCGCCAAAGCCTTCGCCCGTCCCAAAGCCGCCGAATCCGCCCCCCTGTTCAAATGCGGAATGGCCGAAACGGTCGTAGGCCGCGCGCTTCTGCGGATCGCACAGGCACTGATAGGCTTCGTTCAATTCCTTAAAACGCGTTTCCGCCTGCTTGTCGCCCGGGTGGCGATCGGGATGGCACTGCATCGCCGACTTACGGAAGGCGATTTTCAGTTCGACTTCCGTAACGGTGCGGCTGACGCCGAGAACCTCGTAATAGTCGCGTTTGGACATGCTCAATTTCTGATGAGTGCGGCGGCGGGCATGGCCGTGATCACATGAACGCAATGAAACCCGGCGTTATTCGCGCCGGGTTCCCGTTTCGCTACCGCATCGGAGCGGCTATTGCCAGTCCCGGCTTATTTCTTGTCGTCGCCGACGTCCTTGAACTCGGCGTCGATCACGTCGTCCTTGGGAGCCTCAGACGCGCCGGCGCTCGAAGCTTCAGCCTGCTGGGCCTTATACATGGCCTCGCCGAGCTTCATCGAGGCCTGAGCCAATTCGTTGCTCTTGGCTTTGATCACGTCGGCGTTGTCGCCTTCGATCGCGGTCTTGAGAGAGGCGATGGCGGCTTCGATCGCGCTCTTATCGGCGCCCGAGACCTTGTCGCCAAATTCAGCCACAGACTTCTCCGCGGCATGGATCGCGGCCTCGCCATGGTTCTTGGCGTCGACGAGTTCGCGGCGGACCTTGTCTTCCGCAGCATGCGCTTCCGCGTCCTTCACCATCTTGTCGATGTCGGATTCGCTCAAGCCGCCGGACGCCTGGATGCGGATCTGCTGTTCTTTGTTCGTCGCCTTGTCCTTCGCCGTGACGTTGACGATGCCGTTCGCGTCAATGTCGAAGGTCACTTCGATTTGCGGCATGCCGCGCGGCGCCGGCGGAATGCCGACCAGGTCAAACTGACCGAGCAGCTTGTTGTCCGCCGCCATTTCGCGTTCGCCCTGGAAGACCCGGATGGTGACCGCCGTCTGATTGTCTTCGGCCGTCGAGAACACCTGGCTCTTCTTGGTGGGAATGGTCGTGTTGCGGTCGATGAGGCGCGTGAACACGCCGCCGAGCGTCTCGATGCCGAGCGACAGCGGCGTCACGTCGAGCAGCAGCACGTCTTTGACGTCGCCCTGCAGCACGCCCGCCTGCACCGCCGCGCCGATAGCGACGACTTCGTCGGGGTTGACGCCCTTATGCGGCTCCTTGCCGAAGAACTGCTTCACGACCTCCTGCACTTTCGGCATGCGGGTCATGCCGCCGACGAGCACCACTTCGCCGATATCGGCCGCCGAGAGACCGGCGTCCTTTAGGGCTTTGCGGCAGGGCTCGACGGTGCGCTGGATGAGATCATCGACAAGCGCTTCGAATTTCGCGCGCGTCAGCTTCAGCGTCAGATGCTTGGGCCCCGTGGCGTCAGCCGTGATGTAGGGCAGGTTGATTTCCGTCTGCGTCGCTGACGAGAGTTCGATCTTGGCCTTTTCCGCCGCTTCCTTCAGGCGCTGCAGAGCGAGCTTGTCCTTCGTGAGGTCAATGCCCTGCTCTTTCTTGAACTCGCCCGCGAGATATTCGACGAGGCGCATGTCGAAGTCCTCGCCGCCGAGGAATGTGTCGCCGTTCGTCGACTTTACCTCGAAGACGCCATCGCCAATCTCAAGAACCGAGATATCGAAGGTGCCGCCGCCAAGGTCGTAGACCGCAATCGTGCCCGACTGCTTCTTGTCGAGGCCATAAGCGAGCGCCGCCGCCGTGGGCTCATTGATGATGCGCAGCACCTCCAGGCCAGCAATTTTGCCGGCGTCCTTCGTGGCCTGGCGTTGAGCGTCGTTGAAATACGCGGGGACGGTAATCACCGCCTGCGTCACGGTCTGGCCGAGATAGGCCTCGGCCGTCTCCTTCATCTTCTGCAGGATGAAGGCCGAAATCTGGGACGGCGAATATTGCTTGCCGGCGGCCTCCACCCAGGCGTCGCCGTTATTCGCTCTGACGATTTTATAGGGAACGAGACCCATGTCCTTTTTGGTCATCGGGTCGTCGAAGGTGCGGCCGATCAGCCGCTTGATGGCGAAGAAGGTCTTGTCGGGGTTTGTCACCGCCTGGCGTTTCGCCGGTTGGCCAACGAGGCGCTCGCCGTCATCGGTGAATGCGACGATCGAGGGCGTGGTCCTAGCGCCCTCGGCGTTTTCAATGACCTTGGGGCTCGACCCTTCCATGACGGCCACGCAGGAATTGGTCGTGCCGAGGTCGATGCCGATAATTTTGCCCATATGGATTTCCTTTCGCTGGTGAACGCCGGACCCCGAAGCGGTCCGGTTCAAAAGGCGAAGGACGGCGGCTCGCCATGAGCCCGCCGCGCGATCCTCCGCGCTAAGCTCTCCCAAGATTGTGTTGCGCTCACCTGCCCGCAAGAGCAGGCCGCATATAGAAGAATCATTTCCCTGCGACAAGGTGTCGGGCCAGCGTGGAGGCGCGAGCCCGGCGGGCGCTCGACCTACAAGTCCGCCTTTGCGGTTGACGAACGCCTGACGATTGACGATTATTGAAAGTCGTCAGCAGGAACCACGCGGCTCGCGCCGGGGGATTCGATGCTCCGCTATCGCCTAAGTCTTTGTGCGCTCATTGCGCTCGCCGCAGCGCTCGCCGCCTGCAACGGGAAGGATCAGCGTTCCCCGGAGGAGAGCGAGCGGTCCGAGCGACCGGTGCTTGTGGCCCCTGCACGCTACGCCACGCAGTCGCAGACGCGCGAATTCGTGGCCACCATCCGTCCGAGGGTCGAGTCCGATCAGGGATTTCGCGTCGCCGGCAAAGTGGTCAAGCGCTTCGTCGAGGTCGGGCAGCGGGTGAAGGCGGGCGACCCGATCGCGGCGCTCGACGAGCAGGATCTGCGGCTCCAAAAGGAGCAGGCGGATGCGGAATTCGCCGCAGCGCGCATGGCGCAGACGCAGGCTCTGGCCGACGAAAAGCGCGCCGCTGATCTGCGCAGCAAGGGCTGGGTCGCTCAGGCGGCGCTCGATCGGGCGCGCGCTGGCGGCGAAGAGGCGCGGGGACGCTTCCGGCGGGCGGAACGCGCCGTCGAGCTTGCCGGCAATGCGCTGGAATACGCAACGCTGCGCGCTGGGGCGGACGGCGTCGTCACGCAAACGCTCGTCGATCCCGGACAGGTGGTGTCGTCGGGGCAGCCTGCCGTGCGCATCGCGCATGCCGGCGAACTGGAGGCCGCCGTCGCCTTGCCGGAAGCCTTCGCCGCGGCGGCCGGAAAGGGCGAGGCGACCTTGACGCTCTGGTCGAAGCCCGGCGCAGTCTATCGCGCCAAACTGCGCGAATTGAGCCCCGCCGCCGATCCTGTCACGCGCACCTTCGCCGCGCGCTTCTCCATTCTCAATCCTGATTCGGCCATCGCGCTTGGAATGAGCGCGATGCTGCGCATTTCCGGCTCGGACGCGCAGCCCGTTATGAGCGTGCCGCTCTCGGCGATCTATAATCAAGGCTCAGGACCCTCGTTGTGGAAGGTCGATGGCGAAGGGAACTTACAGCTCGTTCCCGTAACCCTGGTTCGCCTGGAGGCCGACTCGGCGCTTGTCGCCGGCGGCGTCAAGGATGGCGACAACATCGTCGTCCTCGGCGTTCACAAGCTCGATCCCAACATGAAAGTCCGCGCAATTTCGCGGCAGTCGCTGTGAGGGGCATGCCATGGCTGGCGTAAACCTCTCGCGCTGGGCCGTGCAACGGCCGATGCTGATGCTCTTCCTGATGATCGCGATCAGCGTGACGGGCGTCTATTCCTACATGCGGCTCGGACGCGCGGAGGATCCTTCCTTCACCATCAAGGTCGCCATCGTCACCGCCTCCTGGCCCGGTGCGACCGCGACCGAGATACGCGATCAGGTCTCCGACCTCTTGGAGAAGAAGCTCCAGGAGCTGCCCTTCCTCGATAAGATCGAGACCTACACGAAGCCGGGCTTTCTGGCGATGCAAGTGACCTTCAAGGACACGACGCCGCCAAAGGACGTGCCGCAGCTCTTCTACCAGTTGCGCAAGAAGCTCGACGACATCGCGCCGACGCTTCCTGCGGGCGTTCGTGGTCCGCAAGTCAACGACGAATATGGCGACGTCGATACGGTGATGTATGCGGTCACTGGCGACGGCGCGGACTATGACGTTCTCGACAAGGTGGTCCAGTCGCTGCGCCAACGGCTGCTCGGCGTGCAGGACGTCGTCAAGGTTGATGTTTACGGCGACCAAGGCCGTCGCATCTTCGTCGAATTCAGCGAGGCGAAGCTCGCGAGCCTGGCGATCCAGCCACAGGCCGTCTTCGATTCGCTCGTCAAGCAGAACGCGATCAATGACGCCGGCGTGTTCGAGACCTCATCGAACCGCGTGCGGGTTCAGGTGACGAGCGATCTCAAAGGCGCCGACGCCATCGCCGCCATTCCAATCGAAGCAAACGGCAAGGTGATCCGTCTTGGCGACATCGCCAATGTTTATACGGGCTTCGAGGATCCGCCGAGTTTTCTCGCGCGCTTCAAGGGCCAGCCGGCAATTATCGTCGGCGTCGTCATGACGAAGGGCGCGAATGTTCTCAAATTCGGGGAGAACGTCGGCGCGGCGGTCCAGGAGATGCGCGACAAAACGCCGGTAGGCGTCGATATCGATCAGATCGCCGATCAGCCGAAGGTCGTCGAAGAAGCGATCGGCGAATTCACGCGCTCATTTCTCGAGGCCTTGGTGATCGTGCTCGGCGTGAGCTTTATCTCGCTCGGCTTTCGAACAGGAATCATCGTCGCGCTCTCAGTGCCGTTAGTGCTCGCGATCGTTTTCATCTTCATGGGACCGCTCGGCGTCGATCTCCAGCGCATTTCGCTTGGCGCGCTGATCATTGCGCTCGGGCTTCTCGTCGATGACGCGATCATCGCCGTCGAGATGATGATGGTGAAGATGGAGCAGGGCTTCAGCCGCATCAAAGCTGCGACTTTCGCCTGGGATTCGACGGCCTTTCCGATGCTCACCGGCACGCTGATTACGGCTGCGGGTTTCCTGCCGGTAGGCTTCGCCAATTCGGGCGTCGGCGAATATACGGGTTCGATGTTCTGGGTGCTGCTCGTCGCGCTGATCGCCTCATGGTTCGTCGCGGTGATGTTCACGCCCTATCTTGGCGTGAAGCTACTTCCTGACTTCGCCAAGCTGCGTCCGCATCATGATCCCGACGAAATCTACCAGACGCCCTTTTATCGCTGGCTACGCGCCGTCGTCACTTGGGCGGTTGACTATCGCGGCGTTGTGATCGCAAGCGTCATCGGCGTTTTCACGCTCGCCGTCTTCGGCTTCTTCGTGGTGCAGAAGCAATTCTTCCCTTACGCCGAGCGCCTCGAGCTCTTCTTCCAGTTGCGTCTTCCCGAAGGCTCGTCGATCGGCGCCTCGCTTGAGGCGGCGAAACAAGCCGAAGCGCTCCTGAAGGACGATCCCGACGCGGCGCTTTATACGAGTTATGTGGGGCAGGGGCCGCCGCGATTCTGGCTCGGCCTCAATCCGCAGCTGCCGAATGAAGCCTATTCCGAGATCGTCATCGTCGCCAAGGACATTGAGGCGCGCGAGCGTTTGAAAAAGAAGCTCGAGACCGCCATCGCCAATGGCGCGGTCCCACAGGCGCGCGCCCGCGTCGATCGCTTCTATTACGGTCCGCCCGTCGGCTTCCCCGTGCAGTTTCGGGTCGTCGGCTCCGATCCGGCAACCGTGCGCGCCGTCGCCTATCAGGTCCGCGACGTCATGCGCGGCGACGAGGGCGTCGACGATCCGCACCTGAACTGGAATGAGCAAACGCCGCGCGTGCGTCTCGTTATCGATCAGGATCGCGCGCGGCTCCTCGGGCTGACGCCGCAGGACGTGTCGAACAGGCTGCGCCTGGCGATCTCCGGCGTGACGATCGCGACCCTGCGCGACGGGATCGATCAGGTCGAAGTGGTTGCACGCGCCATTCCCCAGGAACGCGGCGATCTTTCGAGGATCGGCGACATGGTCGTCTATGCGCGCGACGGCAAGGCGGTGACGGTCTCGCAGGTCGCGAAAATCGTCTATGATCACGAAGAGCCGATATTCTGGCGGCGCAATCGCGATATGAGCATTACGGTGCGCTCCGGCGTGAAAGATGGGGTGCAGGCGCCCGACGCGACGATGAGGATCTGGCCGCAGCTCGCGCAGATACGTGAGCATCTTCCGCCCGGCTACCGGATCGAAATGGGCGGCGCCATTGAAGAATCGAAAAAGGGCAACGCTTCGATCTTCGCGGTTTTTCCGCTCGTCGGCCTCGTGATGCTGACGATCGTGATGTTCCAATTGCAGAATTTCACCCGCGTGGCGCTCGTGATGATGAGCGCGCCGCTCGGCGTCATCGGCGCGTCGCTCGCGCTCAATGTCGCCCATGCGCCTTTCGGCTTCGTCGCGCTGCTTGGCCTCATCGCGCTCTCTGGCATGGACATGCGCAATTCGATCATTCTCGTTGATCAGGTGCGTCAGGATCTCGAACGCGGCGAGAAATATCGAGAAGCGATCATCGGCGCGACGATTCGGCGGGTGCGGCCCGTCGCATTGACCGCGCTCGCGGCGATTCTCGCCATGATTCCGTTGTCGCATTCCGCCTTTTGGGGACCGATGGCCTTAACGATCATGGGCGGGCTTTTCGTCGCCACTTTTCTCACAGTTCTCTTCCTGCCTGCACTTTACGCGACTTGGTTCCGCCGTCATCTTGGCGAGGGACTGGTCGAAGCCGAAGGCGCGCGGATCGGGACTTTGGCCAGCGGGCTTGCGAGGGGAGCGGCCGAATGAGCGTGATGGGCGCTAGCGCGCAGAGCGCGCGCGAAACCGAGCAGCGCGCGAGAATTATCGCCACCGCTGAACGGCTTTTCCGAGAGATCGGTTTCCAGAAAACAACGGTCGCCGACATCGCCCGCGAATTACGGATGTCGCCGGCGAACGTGTATCGCTTCTTTAGCGCAAAATCGGAGATCAACGCCGCCGTCGCGCGGCAGCTGATGAGCGAGGTCGAAGAGGCGGCGCAGAGCATCGCGCGCGGACCCGGAACGGCGTCGGAGCGGCTGCGCGCTCTTATTCTGTCGAATGAATCGATGAACGCGGAGCGCTACGTCGCCGATCGCAAGCTTCACGACATGGTTGAAGCGGCGCTCGACGAGAACTGGCCGATCATCTCGGATCACATCGATCGTATCGACGCCGCAATCGACGAAGTTATCCGATCGGGCATGGAGAGCGGCGAATTCGCCAAGGGCGATGCGCAGCTTGCGGCGCGGCTCGTGCACACCGCCTGCATTCGCTTCTGCCACCCGCGGTTGATGGTGGAATGCGCCGATCGACCGACGCCCACAAGCGCGCAAATGATCGAATTTTGCATTGCAGCGTTGCGTGGAGGCTTCCGCGATCTTGGTCCTGCTTTGCCGCGCTAACGTAATCCGACCTATACCTGCGGCCTAGGCCACGTATAATGAGCGCTCTCCTATGAGATCGCGCGCAACCCTCATGTGGCGCGCCATAGCAATTGGACGGTCGATGAAGGTCACTCTGGTTCAAATGAATTCCGTTGGCGACAAGGCTCTGAACCTCGCCAACGCCCGCGCGCTGATCGAACGCGCTGTCGTTCAGGAGCGCCCGGACTGGATTTGTCTGCCGGAAGTGTTCGATTTCATCGGCGGGTCGCGCGCCGAGAAGATGGCCGCGGCCGAAGAGTTGCCGGGCGGGCCCGCTTATGAAATGTGCCAGGCGCTCGCGCGCGAGCATAAGGTTTTTATTCACGCCGGCTCCATTCTCGAAAGGACGCCCGGAGAGGAGCGCCTGCACAACACCAGCGTCGCCTTCAATCGTGAAGGCGAAGAGGTGGCGCGCTACCGCAAGATCCATATGTTCGACATCACGGCGCCAGACGGCGCCAAATATCACGAGAGCGCCGCCTTCAAGCCCGGCGATTCCGTCGTCACCTATGATTGCGAAGGACTCACCGTCGGCTGCGCGATTTGTTATGATTTGCGATTCTCATATCTTTTCCAGGCGCTGGCGGATAAGGGAGTCGATATCGTCGCCTTGCCGGCGGCCTTTACGCTCGTGACCGGCAAGGATCATTGGGAAGTCCTGTGCCGCGCGCGCGCAATCGAGATGCAGGCCTATCTCTGCGCGCCGGCGCAGACTGGAGCGCATAAAGCCGGGCACGAGACGCGCTTTACTTACGGTAATTCGCTGATCGCCGATCCCTGGGGTCAAGTCGTCGCAAAGGCTTCGGACGGACCAGGCCTCGTATCTTCTTACGTCGATGTCGAACGCATTCGTAAAGTGCGCGCGATGATTCCAGTCGCGCAACACAAAGTGAAATTGGCGATTTAACGCAGACGACCGCCGCCTTGGCATAGAGGTCAAGGAGACGAAATCCCCCTTGCATATCGGTAATTTATTCTTACTATACCGCGACATCGGGGGCTCAGCGGCGCCCGCTCTATTTGCCACGTTACGATTGCCAGAAGCTTGAGGGGGGATTTGTGTTTAGCCCAGTCCCGACAAAACAATCATTGAGCGTTTCATTCACATGGTAAGAAGAACTGCCCCAGGCAGCACCTTGACCCGGGCGGCGCTGAGAGAAGCGGTTTATGGCTGCTGCCCTTCGCTTTCCCGCGCCGAAGCTCGCAAGATATTGGATGCGACCTTCGACGAGATCAGCGAAGCTTTGTTGCGCGGCGAGTCCGTAAAACTGCGGTCCTTCGGGACGTTTAATGTGCGCTCCAAGCGTGAGCGCGTCGGCCGCAATCCAAAAACTGGCGTTGAAGCCACGATAACGCCTCGTCGGGTGCTGACCTTTAAGGCTTCGCCCGTACTCGTCGCCCACGTCAACGGGGACGCGGTCATTCCTGAAGAGGACTGATTCCTCTATCATGGGGCGAGACGGCCATCGCCAGCGACGCGTTCGCGGCGAGCCGAGCGGGTTCTCATATCCAAGGTGAAAGATGCAGAAATTGAGCGTGGCGGTCGCCGTCTTCGCGGCCCTTACCGCGTTGGTCAGCGCCCATAAAGGCGACTCCAGCCTGTTTGTCCTGGCCGCCGCCTCGGCGCTCTGCGCCTACACCACCTGGCGCGCCCGAGACATGTCGAGCTTCTTGAAGATCTTCGCTTTCATGTTCTCGACCGAGACCATTCTCTTCGGTCTTATCGGTCTTGCGCAAGCGGAAGGCGTGTGGCCGGAATCGCTAAAGGATTACGCGCCGCCTGAAACCATGCCGCTCACCGTCGCGGTGTTCTCGATCATCGTTTACGCGATCTCGCATATTCGCGTCGTTCGCGAGATGACGCGAATCGCCGATCTCTATTTCGATTCCCGCGAGCGTGGCGAAGGGCGCGTGTGGCCATTCCGACCTTTTGCGGCGCGCGAAAGCGCCATCGCGATCGCGATGGTCGTTGTGCTGGTGCTCCTCAATCAAGGGCAAGTCGGCATCACCGTGCGCCTGTCCTTCTTCAATCGCGATTGGTACAACGCCATTCAGGAGAGGAACGCTCCTGAGTTCTGGCGACAGCTGCTCTTCGTGTTCACGCCATGGGCCTTCGTTTACGTTGCATCGGTGATCGTCGAATTCGTTTTGCAGTCGATGCTGGTTATCCGCTGGCGCCGCTGGCTGACGGAGCATTACATCGAGCATTGGCTCGGCGCGCATACGCATTACGGCATGGCGCTTGCGGGCGGCGGGGCTGACAATCCAGACCAGCGTATCGCTGAGGACGTCAATCGCTTCATCAGCGGCGGAGAGGAAGGTTACGGCGTTTACTCCTATTCGATCCTGCTGATCGCCACTTTGAGTTCGCTCGTCTCATTCGCTTACGTACTGTGGGATCTTTCAGGCAATTACCCGCTGCCCGGAACAGACATTTATATCCCCGGCTTCCTGTTCTGGGCGGTGCTGCTCTACGCGACAATAGGAACGCTGGTCACGCATCTGATCGGGCGCTCTCTCGTGGGGCTCTATTTCGATCGACAGAGGCGTGAGGCCGACTTCCGCTTTTCGCTGGCGCGCATGCGCGAATACAGCGAGCAGATCGCGCTGCTCGGCGGCGAGCCCGCCGAGCGTGGTTCGCTGCTGCGACGCTTTGCCGGCATCATCGTCAACTATCTGGCGATCGTTCAGAAGCGCAAGCAGCTGATGACGTTCACCTCGACTTACGGACAGCTCTCGCCGATCATCCCTTATGTGATCACGGCGCCCTTCTATTTCGCCGGCCGCATCCAACTCGGCATCATGACTCAGACGGCCAGCGCCTTCGGGCGGGTAGAGAGCGCGCTGACCTTCTTCATCAACTATTATACCTCCCTTGCCAATTTTAAATCCGTGCTCGACCGGTTGACGTCGTTCGACCATGCGATTGAGGCGGCGCGCGCGGAGATGTCCGCGACGCAGATCGTCTCGCCGACGGATGGCGCGGACATCCGCCTGCGCGAACTGATGCTCGGATTGCCGGATGGACGCAAAATCGTGAGGGCGGATGATCTGACGATCGCCGCCGGCCGTTCGACGCTGCTCACTGGACCGTCCGGCTCGGGCAAGTCGACGTTGTTTCGCGCGGTCGCCGGCATCTGGCCTTACGCCTCGGGCGACGTGCTGACGCCGCGCGGCGCGAAGGTAATGCTCGCGCCGCAACGCCCCTATATTCCAATGGGCGCGCTCGCTGAAACAATCGTCTATCCCGGCCGGGTCAGTGACTACTCACGCGCCGAAATTCAGGAGGCGTTGCGCGCCGCGCGGCTAGCGCCCTTCGTCGAGCGCTTGGACGAGGAAAACAACTGGGGGCAGCGGCTGTCTGGCGGCGAGCAGCAGCGCGTCGCAATCGCCCGCGCGCTTCTCGCGAAACCCGACTGGCTCTTCCTCGACGAAGCCACTTCGGCGCTCGACGAAAAGCTCGAAGAAGACATCTACGCGATGCTGCGCGAACGGTTGCCCCGCACGACCATCGTCTCGATCGGCCATCGATCGACTCTACACGCCTTCCACGATCGTCACATTGTCATGGAGCCGGCGCCCGGGGGAGTTTTTAGCCCGCGCGACAAGGTGCACGCGTGACGAAGGACTCGGGGCGCGAAGGCGGCAGGTCGCTCAAGACGCGCGTCAAGACTGCGCGCAAGAGGTCGCTGTCATCGACGCTATGGCTCGAGCGACAGCTCAATGACCCTTACGTGGCGCGCGCCAAACGCGAGGGCTATCGCTCGCGCGCCGCCTATAAGCTCATCGAGATGGACGACCGCTATCATCTCTTTAAGCCGGGCGGCCGCATCGTCGATCTTGGCGCCGCTCCGGGAGGCTGGTCGCAAATCGCCGCCGCGCGCGTGAAGGCGAAGGAGGGCAAAGGAAAAGTCGTCGCCGCCGATCTTCTGGACATGGAGCCCATCGCTGGCGTCGAATTCGCCGTGAAGGATTTCAACGATCCTGACGCGCCGGAATTCATCAAGAACATGCTCGGGGGCGAGGCTGACGGCGTGATGTCGGACATGGCGGCGAACGCCACCGGCCATAAGGCGACGGATCATCTGCGCATCGTCGCGCTCGCCGAACTTGCAGCCGACTTCGCCTGCGACGTGCTGGCGGAAGGCGGCTTCTTCGTCGCGAAGGTTCTGCAAGGCGGCACGGAGGGCCAGCTGCTCGCGCGCCTCAAGCGCGATTTCGCCACGGTGCGGCACGTAAAGCCGGCGGCGAGCCGGGCGGATTCTGCGGAACTTTATGTGCTCGCGACGGGCTTTCGCGCGCGACGCGCCGAATAGGCGCCCGCCGATCGCCGGCGAAATTTACGCATGTTGATCGCGCCCGGTCAGGTTGTCGCCTGCATTGGATGCAAGCGGCAGGAAGCTTGCGATCGAAAACAACGAGATTAGGGCCACGACACAAAAAGCCGGCGTGAAGTCCGCCGCCTGCAGCGCGCCGCCGCCGCGCATAGCGCGCGCCGTCTCCAGCGCCGCGGCGCCCACCGCCACGCCCGTCGAGAGCGATAGTTGCTGCGCGACGGAGGCGAAGCTCGTCGCGCGGCTCATCGCGTCTTTTTTAACGTCCGCGTAGGCGAGCGCGTTGAGCGCAGTGAACTCCAGCGAACGGAAGAAGCCGCCAACGAGCAACGCGCCCATGATGACGAAATGCGGGGTCGCCGCCGAGAACGCAGCGTTGAAGGCGAGAAAAGCGGCGGAGATAAACGCGTTGACGATCAGCACGCGCCGAAAGCTGAACATCTTGAGGATCGGCTGAGCGGTCGTCTTCATCAGCATCGCCCCCGCCGCGGAAACAAAGGTCAGGAGACCCGCTTCATAAGCGGAGAGTCCGAAACCCACTTGAAGCAAGAGCGGCAATAGGAAGGGCGTTGCGCCAAGCCCGATGCGAAAGAGAAAGCCGCCGACGACCGCCGCGCGAAATGTGGGGATGCGCAGGAGATCGAGATCGACGATCGGATAGGGCGCGCGTTTCGCGTGGCGGACATAAGTGAAGAGCGCCGCTGCGCCCAGCGCAATGATCGTCGCGACAATGGGCGCCGGCGCGAAGCCGCGTCCGGCGATCGTAAAGCCGAAGACGAGGCAGGAGAGGCCGACGCCAGAAAGGATCGCGCCGGCGACGTCGAGCGGGGGCGTCCATTCCTCGCGCAGATCGGGAATGAACCGCGTCACAAGCGCCACGCCGAGCGCGCCGATCGGCACGTTGATCCAGAAAATATAACGCCAATGAAAATAGGTGGCGATAAAGCCCCCGACTGGCGGACCGATCAAGGGACCGATCAACGCTGGAATGGTGAGATAGGCCATGGCGCGCACGAGTTCGTGACGCGGCGCCGTGCGCAGCAGCACGAGTCTTCCAACTGGCGTCATCATCGCGCCGCCGAGGCCCTGCACGATGCGAAAAGCGACGATTGCTCCGAGCGAATTGGAGAGGCCACAGAGGATCGAGCCGAAGGTGAAGACGACAATTGCGGCGCGAAACACGCGCCGCGCGCCGAAACGATCCGCCGCCCACCCCGAAAGCGGGATGAAGACGGCGAGCGAAAGGAGATACGAAGTCAGCGCCAGTTTCAGCGCCACCGGATCTTCGTGAAGATCGGCCGCCATCGCCGGCAGCGCCGTGGCGAGCACGGTGCCGTCGAGCTGCTCCATGAAGAGCGCGGTGGCGATGATGAGTGGCGTGACGAAGTAGGAGCGCGTTGCGCTAACCTCGACGCCTGTAGCGGAGCTTCGCGTCAAATGAGCTTCAGTCCCCGAAAGCTTGCATGGCCATGGCGGCCGACGATGAGATGGTCATGCACCGTAATGCCGAAAGGCTGCGCGATTGCGGCAATGTCCTTGGTCATGCGTATGTCCGCGGAAGATGGCGTCGGATCGCCAGAAGGGTGATTATGCGCGAGGATGAGCGCGCTCGAGCCAAGCTCCAGCGCACGACGTATGATTTCGCGCGGATAGACCGGCGTATGGTCGATGGTGCCGACGCCTTGCACCTCATCAGCGATCAGCGCATTGCGCTTGTCGAGGAACAGGATGCGGAATTCTTCGCGTTCGGAGAAGGCCATCGCCGTTCGGCAATAGTCGAGCACCTCCATGAATGAAGAGAGCACGGGGCGCTTTTGCAAGGCGCCGCGCGCCAGACGTTTCGCGGCAGCTTCGACAAGTTTGATTTCGACGATCGCCGCTTCGCTAAGACCCTCGACTTCGCGAAGCCGTTCAGGACGCGCCGCGACGGTTTCGGCGTAGGAGCCGAAACGTGCGATCAGAGCCTTGGCGAGCGGTTTCACGTCGCGCCGCGCAATCGCGCGAAACAACAAAAGCTCCAGCATCTCGTAATCGGCGAGCGCCGCTTCGCCTGCGTCCATGAAGCGATCGCGCAGACGCTGCCGATGACCGTGAAAGTGTGGCGCAGAATCGCGAAGGCCGTCGCCTGTTGCGGCGTCAGCCGCCTTCTTCATGCGTCGGCGCGCGCGGCTGAGGGATTATCGAGCCCCGCCGGCGACTTCGTGAAGACTTCCACGCCCGTCTCGGTGATGCCGACCGAATGTTCGAACTGCGCGGAAAGCGAGCGGTCGCGCGTGACGGCCGTCCAGCCATCCGACAATATTTTCACCTGCGAACGGCCGAGATTGATCATCGGCTCAATGGTGAAGAACATGCCCGGGCGTAGCTCGACGCCCTCGCCCTTCACGCCATAGTGCAGAATATTCGGCTCATCGTGGAAAACGCGCCCGAGGCCGTGACCGCAAAAATCGCGCACGACCGAACAACGCTCGCTTTCGGCGTATTGTTGAATTGCCGCGCCGATGTCGCCCGTCGTCGCGCCCGGCTTCACGGCCGCGACGCCGCGCTGCAGCGCCTCATAGGTCACGTCGATCAGGCGTTGCGCTCGGCGCGGAACCTCGCCCACGGCGAACATGCGGCTGGCGTCGCCATGCCAGCCGTCGACGATAAACGTCACGTCGATATTGACGATGTCGCCTTCGCGCAGCGGCTTGTTGTCTGGCACGCCGTGACAGACGACATGGTTGATCGAGGTGCAGATGGATTTCCGATAGCCGCGATAGTCGAGCGGGGCAGGATAGGCGCCATGCGTCATGGCGAAGTCGAAAACGAGATCGTCGAGCGCCTGCGTCGTCACGCCCGGCTTGACGTGTCCGACCAGCATGTCCAGCGCCTCCGCGGTCAGCCTGCCTGCGGCGCGCATGCTCTCGAAATCCTCGGGACCGTGCAGCTTGATCTGCCCGCTTTTGCGTGCGGCGGGCGCGAGATGGGATTCGACAAAGGTCATGTAAGGCGGCGGCTCGGGTTTTTTAGACGAAGGATTTACTCGCAAAGTAATGGTTTGGGGCGGCAAAGCAAGGCTCGCGCGCGGGCGGCGCCTTTCAGGTCGCGTGGGCGAAGCCGCGCCAAGAGCCAGGCGGGGCTGGCGTTCGCGGCCGCCATGGTCATAATTAATGAGTGGGAGGCCGGTGATGGCGCAAGAAACGGCAGACAGGCCGGCAAGCGCGGCGGTTCTTGTGATCGGCGACGAGATATTGTCTGGCCGCACGCAGGACGTGAACACGCGCTACATCGCAAATTATCTCGCTCAGATTGGCGTCGATCTTTGCGAGGCGCGAATTGTGCCAGACGATGAGGAGGCGATCGTCGAGGCGCTGAACGCGCTGCGCTCCCGCTACACCTATGTCTTCACAACCGGCGGCATCGGGCCGACCCATGACGACATCACCGCCGATGCGGTCGCCCGCGCCTTTGGCGTCGACATCGGCGAGGACCCGCGCGCCATCGCTCTGCTTAGGGAGCGCTTCTCGGAAGGCGAGCTGAATCCCGCGCGCCGGCGAATGGCGCGCATTCCAAACGGGGCGGAACTCGTTTTCAACGCCATCTCCAAAGCGCCGGGATTTTGGATCGGCAATGTCATCGTCATGGCCGGCGTGCCGATGATCATGCAGAACATGATGGACGTCATCGGGCCGCGGCTTGCGGCTGGGCCGCCGGTGCTCGTCGAAACCATCGAAGCCAACGGCGTTCCCGAAGGCGCCTATGCCGAGGGGCTGGAAGAGATCGCGCGCGCCCATGAGGGCGTGAGCGTCGGCTCCTATCCTGCTTTCACCAGCGCGGGGTTCAGAAATCAGATCGTGTTGCGCAGCCGCGACGCGGCGCTCCTGGGGCGCGCGGCGGAGGCGGCGCGGGCGATGATTAAAGCGCTATCTAAGGAACTCGCGCGCTAAAGGCCGCGACGGCGGAGGCTTGAGAAGATGCACGGGTCCGACAAGATTTTTCCGGTCTCCTGGGACATTTTCCATCGCGACGCGCGCGCGCTTGCCTGGCGTCTCGCCTCTATCGGCGGATTTTCGGCGATTGTGGCGGTGACGCGCGGCGGCCTCGTTCCAGCGGCGATCGTGGCGCGCGAACTCGGCATAAGGGTCGTCGAGACCGTCTGCGTCGCCAGCTACCATGAAGAGACGGAGCGCGGCGAGGTGCAGGTGCTCAAACCTCTGACCGACACGATTCTCGCCCGGCCGAGCGCCGAAGTGCTCATCATCGACGATCTCGTCGACACGGGCGCCACGGCGAAGGCGGTGCGCGACATGCTGGCCGACGCGCATTTCGCCACCGTCTACGCCAAGCCGCAGGGCTTGCCGATGGTCGACACTTTCGTCACCGAAGTCTCTCAGGACACCTGGATCTTCTTTCCGTGGGACACGGGCCTGTCGTTTCAGGCGCCGATCGGCAAGCCAGACGCCAAGCCGCGGCGCCGGGCATAAAGCGCTTGGCGTTGGATCGCGGCGCCGCCTATATACGAACGGTCTGCGGGCGTGGCGAAACTGGTAGACGCAACGGACTTAAAATCCGTAGGGCCGCAAGGCCTGTGCCGGTTCGATTCCGGCCGCCCGCACCAGAGTGCCTAAAACCTTGGCGGTCTTTTAATCTCTTACGCCACATATGATTCTGCTTTAGTGTTGCGATCAGGACTCTAATCATGGCCAGCGCCGATCAAGTCAAAGCGCTCATTGCATCCCTGACCGAGGGCGATGAAGCACAGTTCTACGCGATTGCTATGCAGATCGCCGCCCACGAAGCGCGCCTTGGGCATGGGAAAGTCGCCGACGAAATCCGCCTCATGATCGATCGCGCAAAAGCGCGACCTCATTTACCGTCCAAGGCCCCAATTCCCCTCGCGCGCCCACGGGGCGAAGTCGCGGACCTGCTTAGCGTTTCTTATCCGAGCGTCCGTTTGAAGCAAATGGTTCTTAGCGCTCAAACGCGTAGCAAACTGGAACGCGTCATCAGGGAGCATCGGGCGGTTCAGGTCATACGCAACAAGGGGCTCTCCCCACGACGTAAGCTTCTGCTCATCGGCAATCCGGGCACCGGCAAGACAATGACGGCGTCTGCCCTGGCTGGAGAACTTGGTCTGCCGCTGTTCGTTGTGCGGCTGGATGGCCTCATTACGAAATTTATGGGTGAAACAGCCGCGAAATTGCGGCTGATATTCGAGGCGCTCAATCAGACACGCGGCGTCTACCTCTTCGACGAATTTGACAGCATAGGATCGTCGCGTGGCCTCACCAATGATGTTGGCGAGATACGCCGTGTATTGAACAGTTTCTTGCAGATGGTCGAACAAGATAAGTCCGATAGTTTGGTGATTGCGGCGACCAATCATGTCGGAATGCTGGACAGGGCTCTATTCCGCCGTTTCGACGACGTGATCGAATACACCTTGCCCGATATGAAAAGGATTGTGGAAACGCTGCGTTCAAAACTCAGCGGTTTTCCAACCAAGAGGATACAATGGCCAAAAGCTGCGGCGCTCGCAGACGGGCTGAATTTTGCGGACATTACGCGAGCCTGCGAGGACGCCATTAAGGATGCGCTCGTTCATGAGCGGGATTTCGTAGTGCAGGCGGACCTCGCGCGTGCGATTGAAGATCGAAAGTTTGCCGTAACGCACAAGCAGCTATCTAACGAATAGCGCATTTGACAGGAGCAGCATGGCTCAGCACCCGCATTTAATCGTTCCTACAAATATTGAGCCGACCCGATTTACCAGCCCAAATTCGGCGCCGCACGAGCCTATGAGTCTGCCGGCGCGAAACCGATCGCGGCACGCGGCCGACTTGCTTGCTAAAATTCAAGCAGCGAAACCGATCGCTGACCAGCGTGTCGAGGAACAGAAGGCATTTGGTCTCGACGCGGGCTTTGGCATTTATCTTGAATTCGAAAGCGAGCCCAACTTCCCGCTGAAATTCGAGAGTCTTGATCTGACAAGGAGTGGCATCGAACTTTGCGCCGTCAAGACGACACCACAAAACCGTACCCAAGCAACGGTCTTTGTGCCCGACGGTAAGCTCGATTTGTTTCTGCGTCGAATTACCGACTATAGGGACAAGGAAACGACGCCACGCGTTGAAACAGGCTTGTCGCGGCCAAAGAACCAAGATTTGGTTGAAAGCATCAGCGACATAAAGATCGCAGCTCTGGAAGCTCTTTGGACGGAAGAATCCCTTCCTTTTCCCGATCCTGATACCGAACTCACCTGGGAACTTTGGTTACGCCGCGCGAACCCAATCGATCACCTCTCTCGCTTGAGGCAGTTTGCGCCGCAATTCCAACTGTTGGTCAAAGACCAGGTGGTCAACTTCGTTGATCGGACGGTGGTTCTTGTTCGGGGGACGGCTGCGAATCTGGCGCGTTCCATCGACATTCTCGGGATGATTGCCGAAATCAGGCTGCCCAAGGAGACGGCAGCATTCTTTTCGGAGATGACGGTCAGTGAACAACAGCAATGGATAGACGAATTGCTGTCGCGAACAACCGTAAGTTCGTCCATCTCCTCTTACATCTGTCTTTTCGACACAGGACTCAATGCCGGTCACCCGCTTCTCTCCCCTATTGCTCATCCTAACGACCTGCATACCTATCGGCCAGCTTGGGGCGTGGATGATCGTGAAGGTCATGGAACGCCGATGGCGGGCCTTGCAGCCTACGGCGATCTCACCGAAGCGCTGTCTTCATCGGCTAACCTGGAAATAGGCCATCGGCTTGAATCCGTAAAAATCGTCAACCGCGCCAATCCGCATGATCCCGAACTATACGGTGCCGTCACTCAAGAAAGCGCCTACCGCGTCGAAGTTACCGCGGATCGTAATCGCGTCTTCTGCATGGCCGTTACCGCTCAAGATGGAAGGGATCGAGGCCGTCCTTCGTCCTGGTCTGCGGCGATCGATGCACTTGCCGCTGGCGTCGACGACGGACAACGCCGTTTAATGCTGGTTTCGGCGGGCAACACCGATCCATTGCAGCGTCACCTTTATGCTGACTCAAACCTAACCGACGGCATTCATGATCCCGCACAGGCATGGAATGCGCTAACCGTCGGCGGCTGCACCGATAAATTCTCGATCGACAGCACAAAGTGGCCTGACTGGAATCCCCTTGCTCAACCCGGCGATCTTTCGCCCTGTAGCTGTACCTCGATGACTTGGGGTAAATGGGCGATCAAGCCGGACATCGTGATGGAGGCGGGTAACATGGGAACGAACCCCGCTGTACCTGAGCCGGATTATCTCGACGATCTTCAACTTCTAAGCACATCGCAAAGTATGATCGGGCGGGGCGCGCTTACCACATTTGGCGATACAAGCGCGGCAACGGCACTCGCGGCGCGGTTGGCTGCGATGGTCTGGTCGAAATACCCAGGCCTCGCTCCCGAGACCGTTCGAGCCTTGCTCGTTCACTCCGCCGAATGGTCACAAGCAATGAAGGCGCGGTTTACCGATGCGCGGGGTCAACTCGATTATCGGGGGTTGCTACGTTGTTTCGGCCACGGAACGCCAAATATGCGTCGTCTTCTATCGAGCCTCGATAATTCGCTGACGCTCATTGCCGAGAGCGAAATACAGCCCTTCTACAAGGACGATGGAGACGTGAAGACTCGCGACATGAATTTGCACGCTCTTCCGTGGCCTCGCGAAGCGCTCGAAGCGCTACAGAATACCGAGGTCTCAATGCGGGTCACCTTGTCGTATTTCATAGAACCAAGTCCGGGATCGCGAGGCCGGACTCAACGTTACGGCTACCAGTCTCACGGACTTCGCTTTGCCGTACGCAAGCCGCTTGAAACAGACACAATGTTTCAGCAACGCATCAACAAATTTGTCCGAGACGATGACTACCAAGGACCATTGATTCCCGACCCAGGCTGGGATTTTGGGCGACGCCACTCATTAGCCTCTTTGGGCTCAATTCACTCCGATACATGGCGTGGCAGGGCCGTCGATCTAGCCGCGCGTGGGCATATAGCTGTTTACCCAACAATGGGATGGTGGAACAAAAGGCCCCATCTTGGTGCCTGGGAAAAGATCGCGCGATACTCGTTAATC
Source organism: Alphaproteobacteria bacterium (assembly GCA_016869595.1). GTDB lineage: Bacteria > Pseudomonadota > Alphaproteobacteria > Rhizobiales > Beijerinckiaceae > Methylocystis. Next base: position 312 of record VGDT01000009.1, on the reverse strand, counting down.
GTATCGCTGGAAACGCCCAATGTTCAGGCAGACCTTTATACGCCCGTTGCCAACCAGATCGGCATCCCGATCGTCATAGAAACGTGATCTGGTACATTCTTTCGCGGTTGCAACCGGGAGGCCAGACGCAAGCACGTCGAGTGCGCGAGCACACAGTCGCGGCAGCGAAAGCCGCAGTCGATAAGTGTACTGCGGCCCGGTTTTGAGACAACCGGTTGCGCTTATTCAGGCGGCCAAGGGTAGCTCTGCGATGTTTGCCTTGGCAACCGAAAGCTGTTCAGCTCTCACCTGATCAGGGGTTTTGTAGCCGTG
>VGDT01000008.1 GCA_016869595.1 Alphaproteobacteria bacterium | reverse complement strand
GAATCGCGGTCGATGTGGTATGTTCCTGCATGGCGTTGCTTCCTTTCGTGGAATCAGCACCCCGAGCCTAACGGCTCAAGGCGAGCAACGCCGCTCCTCCTTTTTCAACAATGATCGGGACATCCCCCCTTTCTTCCGCTCTCGCTGCCTGCGCCGCGACCACTGTTCCTGCGTTCGCGGCACCAGTTGCGCAATCGCCCGCGCCGCATATGCAAATCGAGCTTGCGAGCGGCGGTCTTCAGCGCTGCTGGATAGTGGAGACCCCATGGGGACCGCAGCGTCGGTGCCGCGGTGGGGGTTGGGGAGGTTACGGAGGCTGGGGCGGTTATGGAGGCAATGGCGGCTGGGGCGGCGGTTACGGGGGCTGGGGTGGCGGCGGGTATGGATATCGACGACACGGCGACTGGGACGATCGAGACTAAGCGCGAATTCTCTCACTCCGATTCCGAATTACACCCTGGGCGAGTCTAGCGACTCGTATGATCGGCGCGCCATCGCGTCGACATGGCGAGACGGCGCTCGCCTATGTCTATTTCGAGGACGAACCGACCCGTCGCGGACTGTCAAAGCGCCTCTCTAGCGCGGAACGCCAAGGCGGCGCGCAGACGATCGCGCCGGTGCCGACAGCAGGAGCCGAGGGTCGCGCAACAAAGTAACCGCGCCGCTATTCGCCAAGAATCGCTCCTGGCGATGTTTTCCGCCATTTCTGCTCCACCGGATGGCTTGCCCGCTCCGGCTTCTTGGTCCCACCACTTTCTCCCCGCGTGGCCCTTTAGCTCAGCTCTGGGCCGATGAATAATTTATAGGCAATCTGATGATTCAATAGGCTGACGTGCAACCACGGAAGCCGCAGCTTTGCGGGGAGCGGAATGGGAAAAGGCAGTCTCTTCAGGCCACTAACTCTGGCCATCGCGATGGTCGCCGGTCTTGGCTCGATGGTCGAGCCGGCGTTCGCGGGAAGCGCGCGAACACACCATCGCTATAACGAGTTCTATGCCCTGGCGCCTTCCGAATCCGATCAAAGCGCCGTTACGCGCCACGTCGGCGACTGCTTCCAAAGCAATAGCGCCGTGGAAGCGACGCGGGGCATCCGCCATTGGACAGGGGCCTGCGCTGGAAGCCGGTGATCGTTTGCGGTCAGCAGCATGGATTGAAGCGCAAAGACACTAACGCCCAAGTAGCGCAGAAAAAAACGTCCCGCCGATACATCCACGGTCGGGGCGTCGCTTGATCAGAGAACGGGTTCCTCAAGCTTTTTTGAGGAACTCGGTCCTCAAAACTAGATCCTTGATCTTTTCAGCGCGGCATTCGACCTCTGCCGGATCGCCGGTCAGGCGGATATTTTTAATCAAAGTCCCGCGCTTTAGGACCGTGGAAGTACCTTTCACCTTCAGGTCTTTTATCAATGTCACGGAATCGCCATCCTTCAGTTCCGCGCCATTGCTATCTCTAACGATTTCCGTCATTTTTCACTCCGATCGATTGCGAGACCTTTGCACGGCGATGCTTCGACAGCATGTGCTGAGGAAAGGAAACAAAAACGCCCCGCCTGTTCATCCGAGGTCGGGGCGTTCTTGGGACGGCCGGAGCCGTCACATTGTCGTGAATCTACGCATGTGTTTCGTTCGATTCAAGCTCGCGCCCAACTGTAGGGCTTGGGCCTAATTGAGCCGCAGTCCGTCGGCCCCATGGGCTGGCGCCGCCCTTGACGGGCTCGGCGCGAAGATCGGCGATTGTTGGAGGGACGCTGCATGTCGCGTTCATGTTGCATGGAGCTGCCGGGCACATTTGGAAATCGTTGGAAATTAACGGGAACAGATTGCGACATGACACAACATAGAATCCGCCGATACGCCGGGGCTTTTGGTCGCAAGTGATTGATTTTTCAATGGAGGCCTCGGAGGGAATCGAACCCCCGTACAAGGATTTGCAGTCCTCTGCGTAGCCACTCCGCCACGAGGCCATAGCGCGGCGTGCGCCGCGTGCGCTCGCTCATACAGGAGGGCATAAGGGCGAGCAAGCCAAGGCAAGAAGATATCAGCGCCTCAATACGGACGGCCGTCTTTATGGGTCATGATCCAGCGGCCATCGACGCCAAGCGCGGCTTTTAGGTCGTCATCAGGATAGCTCGCCTCATCGCCGGGCGATCTGTCGCCGATTTCGAGATAGACGACGTCGCGATCAGTCCGGTTGACCAAGCAATGCGCTGCGCCCTGCGCCGGAAAGCCCGCGCACATGCCTGGGCGCAACACGACCTCGTCGTCATCAAATAGGAGGGTTGGCTCACCTTCCAGGATAAAGACGAACTCGTCCTGGCGGCTATGACAGTGCTTCAGCGCGGACTGCGCGCCGGGCGCGAGCCGCGTGAGGTTAACGCCGAAATTGGTCAGGCCGAAAAAGTCGCCGAGGGGCCGCTTCTCGCGGCCGCGCACCCGCGCCGCGAAGGGTTCCGGATAGCTCGACGGCTTGGCGCGCGGCGCGACAGCCGCCGCCTCGACCGCGGCCGGCCGGCGCGGAACTGACTTTTCCATGGCGCAGCTTCCATAAAGTCCGGGGCTAGCCAATTTGACAGGCGGCGCCCATTTTGACCATCTTCCGCCGCTCGCGCCGAGCCGGCGCACCTGCTGGAATTGTCGCGAATGAACGTCGTTATCGTCGAGTCAGCCGCCAAAGCGCAGACGATCAATAAATATTTAGGCAAAAATTTCAATGTGTTAGCCTGCTACGGCCATGTTCGCGACCTGCCCGCCAAGGATGGCTCGGTCGATCCCGATCAGGATTTCTCCATGGTCTGGGAGATGGACGCCAAGGGCGCAAAGCGCGTCTCGGCCATCGCCGACGCGGTCAAAGGCGCCGAAAAGGTCATCCTGGCGACCGACCCGGACCGCGAGGGAGAGGCCATCTCCTGGCATCTGCTCGACATTTTGAACAAGAAGCGCGTGCTCAAGGACAAGAAGATCGAGCGCGTCGTCTTCAACGCCGTCACCAAGGATGCGATCAAGGAGGCGATGGCGCATCCGCGCCAGATCGACCAGGCGCTGGTCGACGCCTATCTCGCCCGCCGCGCGCTCGACTATCTTGTCGGCTTCACTTTGTCGCCAGTGCTGTGGCGCAAGCTCCCGGGCGCGCGTTCGGCTGGCCGCGTGCAGTCGGTGGCGCTTCGCCTCGTCTGCGACCGCGAACTCGAAATCGAAAAATTCGTGCCGCGCGAATATTGGTCGCTCGTCGCCCATCTGAAGACGAAGGCGGGCGAGCCCTTCACGGCCCGCCTTGTCGGCGCGGACGGAAAGAAGATCCAGCGGCTCGACATCGGCGCCGGCCAGGAAGCCGAGGACTTCAAAAAGGCGCTGGAGAGCGCCGTCTTTGTCGTCCGCTCGGTTGAAGCGAAGCCCGTCAAGCGCCACCCCTATGCGCCGTTCACGACCTCCACCCTGCAACAGGAGGCGTCGCGGAAGCTCGGGCTCGCGCCGGCGATCACCATGCGCATCGCCCAGCGGCTCTACGAGGGCGTCGACATCGGCGGCGAGACCGCAGGTCTCATTACTTATATGCGAACCGATGGCGTCGACATGGCGCCCGAGGCGGTCGCGAGCGTGCGCGGGGTCATCGGAAAGGAATATGGCGACCGCTTCGTTCCGTCCGTGCCCCGCAAATACACGACGAAGGCGAAGAACGCGCAGGAAGCGCATGAGGCGATCCGCCCGACCGACCCTGGCCGCTTGCCGAAGCATGTGGCGAAATATCTCGAGCCGGAACAGGCCAAGCTCTATGAGTTGATCTGGACGCGCACCATCGCAAGCCAGATGGAGTCGGCCGAACTGGAGCGCACCACAGTCGACATCGACGCCAAAGCAGGCGCGAGAGCGCTGGAGCTGCGCGCGACTGGCCAGGTCGTCCGCTTTTCGGGCTTCCTCGAGCTCTATCAGGAAGGCCGTGACGACGACCAAGACGAGGACGGCGGCCGCTTGCCGGCGATGGCCCAGGGCGAACCTGTTACGCGCGAGAAGATCGACGCGACCCAGCACTTTACCGAACCGCCGCCGCGCTACACCGAGGCGACGCTCGTCAAGCGCATGGAGGAGCTCGGCATCGGGCGGCCATCGACCTACGCCTCGACGCTCGCCGTGCTGCGCGACCGCGACTATGTGCGGCTCGACAAAAAGCGCCTCGTGCCCGAGGACAAGGGACGCCTCGTCGTCGCCTTTCTCGAGAGCTTCTTCTCGCGCTACGTCGAATTCGACTTCACCGCCGACCTTGAGGAAAAGCTCGATCTCGTTTCGAATAATGAGATCGACTGGAAAGAAGTGCTGCGCGACTTCTGGCGCGATTTCTCGGCGGCCGTTGACGGCACCAAGGATTTACGCGTCAGCGAGGTGCTCGACAGCCTCAACGAGCTGCTCGGCCCGCACGTCTTTCCGCCAAAGGAGGACGGCGGCGATCCGCGGCTCTGCCCATCATGTAACAGCGGCCAACTCTCGCTGAAGATCGGCAAGTTCGGCGCCTTTGTCGGCTGCTCGAACTATCCCGAGTGCCGCTACACGCGAACGCTCTCGCCGCCGACGGGCGACTCCGCCGACGCGGCGAGACCGGGCGTGAAAGTCTTGGGCGTCAATCCCGAGACCGGCGCGGAAGTCACGCTGCGGGAAGGCCGCTTCGGCGCCTATGTGCAGGAAGGCGAACAGGAAGAAGGCGGCGAAAAGCCCAAGCGCGCCTCGCTGCCCAAAAACATCAGGCCGGACGATCTGACGCTCACCCAGGCCATCGCCCTGCTCTCGCTGCCGCGCGAAGTCGCAAAACATCCAACGAGCGGCGAGCCGATCGTCGCCGGCATCGGGCGCTTCGGCCCCTATGTGCAGCACGGCAAGACTTACGCAAATATCGGCCGCGACGACGACGTGCTCAGCATTGGCGCGAACCGCGCCATCGACCTCATCGTCCAAAAGGAGTCGGGTGGCGGCTCGCGCTTCTCGCGCGGGCCAGCGGAGCCGGCGCGCGCGCTCGGCGATCATCCGGAAGGCGGATCTGTCAGCGTCAAATCCGGCCGCTTCGGACCTTATGTCAACTGGGGCAAGGTCAACGCGACGATACCGCGCGCGATCGACCCCGCGTCACTGACGCTCGAACAGGCGATTGAACTTCTCGCCGCGAAGGCCGCCGGCGGCGCGTCGACTGGCGGACGCACGCTGGGCGACCATCCAGACGGCGGCAAGATCACGGTGCGCGCCGGCCGTTTCGGCCCTTACGTCAATTGGGGCAAGATCAACGCGACTCTGCCGAAGGGAACTTCGCCGGACGAGGTGACTCTCGAAGAGGCGTTGCGCCTCATTGAAGAAAAGGGCGGCGCACCGAAGAAGGCCGCGCCGAAGAAATCCGCCAAGAAGGCGCCGGCCAAAGCCAAGAAGAAAATCGAAGACAGCGACGAGACGCCTTTTGACGAGTCGCGGCCCGTGAAGGCGGCGGCAAAGACCGCCGTGAAAAAGCCCGCGACGAAAAAAGTCGCGGCGAAATAAAGCAGCGCCGCGGCGGAACATTTCGATTTCGGCGACGCGATCCTATATGTGGACCAACGAGTCCGGTCGAACTGCTCGAATGTCATTCCCGACGCGCGTCTTGCGCGCGATCGGGAATCCAGAGTCACGACAAAAATCTTGAATGTTGCTCTGGATTCCCGGTCGGACCTGCGGTCTGCCGGGAATGACATTTGTGCAAACGACTCGACGAGACTCACTATACTATAGGCGGCATAGGTCCGCATTTCTGTCCGCTTTTGAGCGAGCCCTTGGCGAAAAAAGACACTAAAGAAAAACGCGCCCCCTCTCGCGACGACATCCTCGCCTTCATCACCCGCGAAACCGAGGCGGGCGGTCCGCGCAAGATCGGCGTGCGCGAAATCGCCCGCGCCTTCGGCGTCACCGGCGATGGCCGGATCGCCATCAAGCGCATGCTCGCCGGGCTCGCCGAGGAAGGCGTTCTGGAAAAGCGCGGCCGGCGCGTGACGCGCAAGGGCGCGCTGCCGCCCGTCGCGCTTGTCGACATCGTCGCGCGTGATCGCGATGGCGAGATGATCGCGGCGCCCGTCGAATGGGACGAGGACGAACTGGGGCCCGCGCCGCGCATTCGCATCCATGCGCCGCGACGCGCCCGGCCGGGCGAGCCCCTCCCCGGCGTCGGCGACCGCGCGCTGGTTCGCGCCGAGCCCGATCGCGATGCCGGACCGGACGAGCCGCCCTATGTCGGGCGCGTCGTCAAACTTTTGTCGCGCCAGCGCCAGCGCGTGCTCGGCGTGCTGCGTGTCGAAGCGAACGGCGGCGGCCGCATCGAGCCGATCGACAAGAAACAGGCGGGACGCGAACTCGCCATTGCGGCGGCCGACATCGGCGAAGGCAGGCACGGCGACCTCGTCTCGGTCGATCTCGTCGGCAAGACGCGTTTCGGCGCGCCCCGCGCCCGCGTGCGCGAGACGCTCGGCTCGGTGACAGGCGAAAAGGCGGTGAGCCTTATCGCGTTGCGCGCGCATGATATTCCGGACGTATTTCGCTCGGAGGCGATTGCAGAGGCCGAACGCGCACAACCGGCCTCTCTGCACGGGCGCGAAGACTGGCGCGACTTGCCGCTGGTCACGATCGATCCGCCGGACGCCAAGGACCACGACGACGCGGTGCACGCCGCGCGAGATGATGCGCCGGACAATGACGGCGGCTTCGTCCTTACGGTCGCGATCGCCGACGTCGCCCATTATGTGAAGCCGCGGTCGGCGCTCGACCGCGACGCGTTGGAGCGCGGCAATTCGGTCTATTTCCCCGATCGCGTCGTGCCGATGCTGCCCGAGCGCATCTCCAATGACCTATGCTCATTGCGGCCCGGCGAAGACCGGCCGGCGCTCGCTGTCCGCATGCGCATCACGAGCAAGGGCAGGAAGATCGACCACAAATTTCATCGCGTGATGATGCGCTCGCACGCCAAGCTCGCCTATGCGCAGGCGCAAGACGCGATCGAGGGGCGCACGGACGAAATCACGAAGCCGCTGCTCACTCTGGTGCTCAAGCCGCTCTATGCCGCGCATGAAGCCCTGCAGCACGCCCGCAATTTGCGCGCGCCGCTCGATCTCGATCTGCCCGAGCGCAAAATCCTTTTGAAGAAGGATGGCTCCTTCGACCGCGTCGTCATTCCGCCGCGGCTAGAAGCGCATCGGCTCATCGAAGAATTCATGATCCTGGCGAATGTGGCGGCCGCAGAAACCTTGGAGCAGCATCGCCAGCAGCTGATCTATCGCGCCCATGACGAACCTTCGCGCGAAAAGGTCTCGGCGCTCTCGGAATTTCTGGCGACGATCGGCGTCAAGCTCGCCAAGGGTCAGACGCTGCGCGCCGCGCACTTCAACGTGATCCTCGATCGCGTGAAGGGCATGGAGCACGAGAACATCGTCAACGAGATCATTCTGCGCACGCAGGCGCAGGCGGAATATACGCATGAAAATTACGGGCACTTCGGCCTCAATCTGCGCCGCTACGCGCATTTCACCTCGCCCATCCGCCGCTACGCCGATTTGATCGTGCATCGCGCGCTCATCCGCGCGCTGCAGCTCGGCGAAGGCGCCTTGCTGGAAATGCCGGTTAGCGAACTTGCGGAAATCGCCGCGCGCATCTCGGCGGCAGAGCGGCGCGCCATGGCGGCGGAGCGCGAGACCGTCGATCGGCTCATCGCGCATCATCTCGCCGATCAGATCGGCGCGCGCTTTCAGGCGCGCATTTCAGGCGTGACGAGATCGGGGCTCTTCGTGCGCTTGCTCGAAACGGGCGCTGACGGCTTCGTGCCGGCGGCGACGCTGGGGCGCGAATATTACGCCTATGACGAAGCGGCGCACGCGCTGACCTCGCGTTCCGGCGTCAGCTACCGGCTCGCGGATGTTGTCGAAGTGCGGCTCATCGAAGCGGCGCCGATCGCCGGCGCTCTGCGCTTCGAAATCGTGAGCGGCGGCGAACGCCGCGCGCCGCCCCGTACGAGCGCCAGATCAAAGGACCGGCGTCCGTCAGCGCGTGGGAAGAGAGAACGATAAGCGCGCTTCACGCGCCTTTCGCGCAGATGTAGACCTCTCGGCGCCTGCCCCAGCATTGCCCCGTTCGATAGACTGGGCCAAGGCTTTCGCCGCCGAGAGTCGCGCTCCATGTCCTTCCATGATCGAGCTTTAAGACAACCGTATCTTTTCCTGCGGTGAGCGTGAGAGATGAGCGGCCATCCTGCTGGAGCAGGCAAGTCTTCTCAAAGAGCACGCGTCCGTCGACCTTGACGAAACACTGCGCCCGGCGCCCTTCGTCGGTCGGCTGTTGCTGACGCTCGACTTCGCGAACCGCCACAACCCTCTTCGAATCAGTCGGCGCGAATGCGTCAAGCGGCGGCGTATCGTCTAATGCGTTTTTTGGCGGCGCTTCATCGAGCGGCGAAACTGTCGCCGCGTCAGGAGGCGGCGGCGAGGCGGGCGCTTCGGCTTTTGCCGTTGGCGGCGGCAGCGGCTCGGGCAAGGGCTCCGTCGCCGACTGGGCTTCCAGGAGTCGCTCGCGCAGCGCCATCGCGTCGGGCGGCGGCTGCGTGGGAGATGCAACAGAGTCCGGCGCGGCCTCCGCGGGAGCCGTCGCAAGCGGCGCGGCTTCGGCGATTTGTGCGGCTTGGGTCTCAGGCGCCGGCGTCGCGGGCTGCGTCGGTGGGTTTTCAACGCGACGCAGCGCGGTCGCGTCGTGGCGTTGCTGCGGCGCGCCTTTCAGCGCCATATGCGCGACAAGGCCGCCGCCGAGCAGGATGATCGCCCCTACGACGAAAAACCAGAGGGGCGCTCTCGATAACGCGGAGTCCTGCATCGCGCGCCATTCGCCAACGAGGTCGCTTGAGAAATCCTTTATCCAGTCTGTCGCGCGCGCCTTGCGGAAGGGTCTCTCCAAGTTTTCCAGCTCACGCATCAAGCGCTGTTTCTCTTGAAGGATCCTCCGTTCGAAGTTCTCTAACTCCGCGACTTTTCGTCGTTTCTCGACTATTACGCTCATATTACTCACTCCAAGCGCCGCCGCATAATGCACGAGGTAGAAGTTCCTCCACATCGATACATGCGGATTTCGGCGCTTAACTCGCGCAAACCGTCGGCTTCTTGGGAGATATTTCTCCCCGCCGGAATATTGCTGCGCAATTAGCCAGGCAGGGCCCGGACACGCGCCGCTGCTCTTTGAGATTAGCCAATAAAATTATGGCTGTTCTTTGCCGATTCTGATCAATGGCGCCCCAGGACGCTTTGTCCGGCGTCCCGCGCCCCCCGCGCCTTCTTGACATCGTGTGCGCCGCACGTATGTTGCGCGCAAATTCGCTCCCGGCGCGCCCCGCGGCCGGAGCGATTTTCTTTCTCTGATAGACTGGAACAAGAGATGGCCAAGTCCGCCATGATCAAGATCAAGCTCCTGTCCACGGCGGATACGGGCTATTTCTACGTGACCAAAAAGAACGCGCGCACCAAGACGGAAAAGCTCGTTTTCAAGAAATACGATCCCGTCGCGCGCAAGCACGTCGAATTCAAGGAAACCAAGATCAAGTAAGCGCGCGGGAAGAACGCGCGGGTTTTTTACGACGCTTTCGTGACCGCCATGATGTAGCGAGAGGTCGTCGGTCCGAGCGCATTCGCGCGTCGGTTGGAAGATCAACGTTCGTCGGGAGCAAGGCGGCCGACTGACGATGGCTTCAAGGAGGCCACTCCAACCACCGCCAGTCGGCCAACCCCACGGACCCAGGAGATGCGGCGGACCTGAGCACTCCGCAGGGTATTCAAAGTTGTGCCGAATACGCATCGAACGCTTTGAGCGCGCCATGGGTCTTGTTTCAGGCCCTTCGACGCCGCCAGACGCGCAACTCATTTGGCGCAGTCACGTTACTCCGGCTGCACAAAAATGCAACTATCTGATATGAAATTTCACACATCGGAAGCTGTGACGCGTTTGTGCGCAGCGTAACGAACAACAATGCGCTGCGATGAACGCGGCGCCGGAGGGGTAGATGGCATCTGGATTACGCTCAGTTCTTGGCATGGCGGCCGGCGTTTGTCTCGCCCTCACCCTTTCTGCTTGCGGCGAACATATGCCGGGCGACGCCACCGGCGCGAAGGTCTTACGCAATCTTCTGGAAAAGAATGGAGTCGACGCCAAGCTTGTCTCCTTCAAGAAGGTGCAGGGCCGCGAAGTGAAACGTGAAAATGTTGACGCCTATGAATTGATGTATGAGGCCGAAATCCAGTTTCCTGAGGGTTTTGAAGCCAAATGCGCCGATGAGCGCGAACGCGGAAAATGCGCGTTCCTCGGCATCGACGACGACCGGACATTCGCGAAAGCCGAAGTGCACACGAGCGAAGGCACGCTGCATTTCGTGAAAAGCGAAAAGGGATGGATGGCCGAGGATAATCACGCCTATTGACGCCATCGTGCGAACGCTGGCGCCGATCGTGGTCATTCCGGCGCGCCTTGGCTCGACGCGTTTGCCCGGCAAGGCGCTCGCCGAAATCGACGGTCGGCCGATGGTGGTTCGCGTCTTTGAGCGCGCCTGCGCAGCAGCGCTTGGACCTGTTGTGGTGGCGACGGATGCGCCGGAAATCGCGCGCGCTGTCGAGGCGGTCGGGGGACGCGCTGTGCTCACGGGCGACTCTCATGCCTGCGGCAGCGATCGCATCGGCGAAGCGCTCAATACGCTCGATCCGCAAGGCCGCCATGACGCCGTGATCAACCTGCAGGGCGACCAGCCTTTCCTTCCGGACGGCGCCCTTAAAGCGGCGCTCGCGCTTCTCAATGACTCTTTCGTCGACATCGGCACGCTAGCCTGCGCGGCGAGCGCGGAGGAGACCGACGATCCCAACGCGGTGAAGCTCATCGGAACCTCGCTTACGCCCAACCGGCTGCGTGCGCTTTACTTCACGCGAGCGCCCGCGCCTTATGGCGATGGACCGCGCTTGAAGCACATCGGCGTCTATGCCTTCCGCCGCGCGGCCTTGGAGCGATTCGTCGCGCTGCCGCCCTCCCCGCTCGAGTTGCGCGAGCGCCTCGAGCAGTTGCGCGCGCTCGAGGCCGGCATGCGCATCGACGCCGTTCTGCTGGACAAAGCGGCCCCATCGGTGGATACGGAACGCGATTTGGCCGCGCTGCGCGCCGCCGCGCGCGAACAGGACGCAAAGTGACGCAATATATCGCTTATCAGGGAGAACCCGGCGCGAACTCCGACCTCGTCTGCCGCACGGCCTATCCGCATCTGACGCCGCTGCCTTGCGCCAGCTTCGAGGACGCCTTCGCGGCGGTGACCGAAGGGCGCGCCGCGCTCGGCATGATCCCGATTGAAAATTCGATCGCCGGGCGCGTCGCAGATATTCATCATTTCCTGCCGCATTCTGGACTGCATATCGTCGGCGAACACTTCCTGCCGATCCATTTCCATCTGATGGCGCCCAAAGGCGCTACGCGACAGGGGCTCAAGAGCGTCTACAGCCATGTCCATGCGCTCGGCCAGTGCCGGCGCGCCATCCGCCAGTTCGGACTAGAAGCGCATACTGCCGGCGACACCGCGGGCGCAGCGCGCGAAATCGCCGAATGGGGAGATCCCGCCAAGGCGGCGATCGCGCCGCGGCTGGCCGCCGAGATTTATGATCTCGACGTGCTCGCGGAGAACATAGAGGATGAGGCGCACAACACCACGCGCTTCATCGTGCTGTCGAAGACGAGGCAATGGGCGGCGGCGAACGAAGGTTCGACCATCACGACTTTCATCTTTCGCGTGCGCAACGTGCCGGCGGCGCTTTACAAGGCGCTCGGCGGCTTCGCCACGAACGGCGTCAACATGACGAAGCTCGAAAGCTATATGGTCGACGGCGAGTTCGCCGCGACGCGCTTTCTTGCCGACGCCGATGGACATCCGGAACAGCCGGCGATGGCGCGCGCGCTTGAAGAACTACAGTTTTTCTCGAAGGAAGTAGAGATCCTCGGGGTTTATCCCGCGAGCGATTTCCGCATTACGAATATCCGCGCCTTCGCCTTTGGGGATTGACAGGCCGCGGAGGCAATTGCTTTCCTTGCCGGCCTTTTCAGCGGGAACCGGAATATCGCCGCCCGGCGACGACCCGTTCGCGCCATGAGCCGCGTCCTTTGAGACGCAAGCGCACGTCGGAACGGCCAAAACGATATTTATGAGCAAGCGCTCGAAGGGAACAGCCCATGGCCGCCGTCTATGACCCAAACAACATTTTCGGCAAGATTTTACGCGGCGAAATCCCCGCGCATAAAGTTTATGAGGACGACGTTGCGCTCGCTTTCATGGACATCATGCCGCGCGCCGAAGGCCATGTTCTGGTGATCCCCAAAGAAGGCGCGCGCGGACTGCTGGACGTTTCGTCGCAAACGCTCGGCGACTTGATGAAGCGCGTGCAGCATGTCGCAAGGGCGATCGAAAGGGCCTTCGACGCCGATGGACTAACCCTGCATCAATTCAATGAAAGCGCCGGCGGCCAGGTGATCTATCACCTTCATTTCCACTTGCTGCCGCGCTGGGATGGCGTCGCCCTGCGCCCTCCGGGAACGATGGCGGACGAGGCGAAACTCGCCGAACAGGCGAAGCAAATTCGCGACGCGATGGAGCCTTTCGAGGGCTGAGCCGCGCCCTGCCCATCGGAAAGCTCTGCTGAAAATACTATTCTTCCGCAACCTTCGCCGGCCGCAACGCCACCGGGCGTAGCAGGAAGGACGGCACATGATCGCCGAGCCCGACGACGGGCGGCCCGTCCTCCTCATAGCGGCGCGGCCGACGCTCCCGACGATCTGAAGCCGACGCCGCACAGGCAGGGGACCGGAAGCTCTCCCCTTCCGGCTGGGATCGGCCGCCGCGCGGCCGGCCCATGCTCACGGGCGCTTCGCGTTCAACAGTTGGCCTGCGGCCGCGCTCCCGACGCGGCCCGCGTTCGCCGCGCTCGCCGCGGCGCTCCTGCGGACGGCTCGTCTCCATCGGAGGCGGCAAAGCGTCAAAGCCCGGCCCTTCCCAGTCGATCGCCTTGCCGATGAGGCTCTGAATCTGATCGACATATTTCATGTCGTCTTCAGTGACGATCGTCATCGCCACGCCTGACCGCCCGGCGCGTCCCGTGCGCCCGATGCGATGCACGTAATCTTCGCTATGCGTCGGCACGTCGAAATTGAACACGTGGCTCACATCGGGAATGTCGAGGCCGCGGGCCGCCACGTCCGAACATACGAGGAGCGACACTTCGCCATTCTTGAACGCGTCGAGCGAGGCCATGCGCGCGAGTTGGTCCATGTCGCCATGCAGCGCGCCGGTGGAAAAGCCGTGCTTGAGCAGCGAGCGGTGAAGGACCGCCACATCGCGCTTGCGGTTGCAGAAGATGATCGCGTTCTTGAAGTTCTCCGCGCCGCGAATGAGGCTGCGCAAGGTTTCCCGCTTGTCGGCGTGGCCGCGCGAGGCGACGAGAACCTGGCGGATGGTCGAGGCCGTGGTGGCGGCGCGCGCCACTTCGCAGCGGATCGGATTATGCAGGAAAGCTTCGGTCAGCCGCGTGATTTCCGGCGGCATCGTCGCAGAGAAGAAAAGAGTCTGCCGCGTGAACGGCACCAGCTTGCAGACGCGCTCGATGTCGGGGATGAAGCCCATGTCGAGCATCCGGTCCGCCTCGTCGATGACGAGTATTTCAATGCCGGTGAGCAGCAGCTTGCCGCGATCGAAGAAATCGAGCAAGCGGCCCGGCGTGGCGATCAGCACATCGGCGCCGCGCATGATTTTGGCTTCTTGATCGCCGAACGATACGCCGCCTATCAGCAGCGCGACATTGAGCCGATGGTTTTTGCCGTATTTGGCGAAGCTCTCTTCAACCTGAGCGGCAAGTTCGCGCGTCGGCTCCAGAATGAGCGTGCGCGGCACCCTCGCGCGGGCGCGGCCGCTTTCCAAACGGCTCAGCATCGGCAAGGTGAAGGCTGCGGTTTTTCCAGTGCCCGTCTGGGCGATGCCGAGAATGTCGCGCCCCTGCAAGGCGGGTGGGATGGCCTGCGCCTGAATTGGCGTCGGGGTCGTATAGCCGGAGGCTTGGACAGCCTCGAGAACCTTGTGGGAAAGGCCCAGTTCCTCGAATGTCATCAATTATCCTGATTACGGCTTGCCTTTTGCGGATCGCCCGCTTGCGCGCCAGCCGTAAAAGCGCGCCTGGATGTTGAGAGAAAATTCCGTCGCCGCTGCGACGGCTGTCCGGCCCGCCGACGGTCCGCCGCAAAGAAGCGCGGGCGATAGCCACGGGAATGCTTTACGGGCAATTGCCGGAATGTCAATGAATATATGTATGCCCATGCCGCGGCGCGCGAGGGTTCATCCGAAAAAAGCTAATGATCGGCGGTTTCGCCGGCTTCGCCGCAGGGCGTCAACGCCGACTGCCCTTGCCGCATGGGGGAGATCGTTCCCGTTGGTAAAGGGTCAATATTGGCGTTGCGCTGCTCTGTAGGCGCCGGCGCCTCGACGTGCGGCGCCGACTTGGCAGGGACGCGCAATTCGGACTTTGCAGCCCCAAGAAAGCGGGCTGCTGCCGGCGCTCCGGGCGGCTCGAACATATTTGAAAGAAGTTTCGCGCCCAGCACGCTGCACAAACAAGCGGCGACAGAGAGCGCCGCGAGGCTCCACATGCCCGCGGGAAATCCGGCGCAGGGTTGGCTTGAGCGGCGATGCCCGTTAGTTGCGCGCACTTATCGGCCTGAGGTTAGCGGCGTCGACGCTAATCTTTCCAAGGTAAATTTTTCATTACGCTGAGCGTGACGGCGACGCGGCGGGCGACCCCTTGCCAAGCCGGGGGGAAAGCTCAAAACTGTCGATGTTCTTGATTTCCCACACCGTGGAAGTGGCCCAGATTCTGCGAAGCAACCCTAAAAGAACCACTGTGTCGACCTACATGGAAAGGATCGAAGAGGTAAGGACGTGGCGGCCGAGGATCTAGCTCTTTTGACGGCGGCTGTTTGGGCGCCGCGTGCGGCCAGGGAGCCGCGAAAGGGAGGCGACGGTCCCGGCGCCGGCACGGCGCTCGTCACCCGAACGCGTCCTCAGACGCGCAAGCCCAATATGTATCGGGTGCTGCTGTTGAACGACGATTACACGACCCAGGAATTCGTGGTGATCGTTCTGCGCAAATATTTTAACAAGTCCGTGGAGGAAGCCACCCGCATCATGCTCCATGTACACAATCACGGCGTCGGCGAATGCGGCGTCTACACATATGAGGTCGCGGAGACCAAAGTCACTCAGGTCATGGATTTTGCAAGGAAGCATCAGCATCCTCTGCAGTGCATCATGGAAAAGAAATAGGATGAGCGCATGCCGACCTTCTCGCGCAATCTGAAACAGACCCTCGACCGTGCGCTCGCCTCCGCCCGCGAGCGTCACCATGAATATGCGACGCTGGAGCACCTACTGCTAAGTCTCGTCGAGGACGTCGACGCTTCAGCCGTGCTGCGCGCCTGCTCCGTGGACCTCGACGTTCTAACCAAGAGTCTGCGCGACTACATCGATCGCGAGCTCGACAATCTCGTCAACGAAGACGCCGACGAGTGCAAGCCGACCGCCGGATTCCAGCGCGTCGTGCAGCGGGCGATCATCAGCGTTCAGTCGTCCGGCCGGGAAGACGTCAGCGGCGCCAATGTTCTTGTCGCGCTCTTCGCCGAACGCGAGAGCCACGCCGTCTATTTCCTGCAGGAGCAGGACATGACGCGCTACGACGCGGTCAATTTCATCAGCCACGGCATCGCCAAGCGCCCTGGCCTTTCGGACGCGAGCCGCACGCCGCGCGGGGTCGAGGACGACGGCGAGCGCAGCGAAGGCCGCGAGGGCCGCGACGGCGAGAGCCGCAAGAAGGAAGGCGCGCTCGAGGCTTATTGCGTCAACCTGAACAAGAAGGCGCGCGACGGCCGCATTGACCCGCTGATCGGCCGCGAGCCTGAAGTGCTGCGCACGATTCAGGTTCTATGCCGTAGGCAAAAGAACAATCCTCTGCTTGTGGGCGATCCCGGCGTCGGCAAGACGGCGATTGCCGAAGGTCTCGCCCGCAAGATCGTCTCTGGCGATGTGCCGGACGTGCTCGCCGGCGCCACCGTCTTCGCGCTCGACATGGGCGCGCTGCTCGCCGGCACGCGATATCGGGGCGATTTCGAAGAACGGCTGAAGCAGGTCGTGAAGGAAATCGAGAATCATAAGAACGCGATTCTCTTCATCGACGAAATTCATACCGTCATCGGCGCCGGCGCCACCTCTGGCGGCGCGATGGACGCCTCTAACCTGCTCAAACCCGCGTTGGCGCAGGGCGTTCTGCGCTGCATCGGGTCGACGACGTACAAGGAATACCGGCAGTATTTCGAGAAGGACCGCGCGCTCGTCCGCCGCTTCCAAAAGATCGACGTCAATGAGCCTTCGATTCCCGACGCCATCGAAATCATGAAGGGCCTAAAGCCCTACTTCGAGGAGTTCCACAAGATCCGCTACACCAATGACGCGTTGAAGGCGGCGGTGGAGCTCTCGGCCCGCTACATCCATGACCGCAAGCTGCCGGACAAGGCGATCGACGTGATCGATGAAACCGGCGCGGCGCAGATGCTCGTCGCTGAGAACAAGCGCAAGAAGACGATCGGGCTGAAAGAGATCGAAACGACGATCGCCACCATGGCGCGCGTGCCGCCGAAAACGGTTTCCAAGGACGACGCCGAAGTTCTCGCGCATCTTGACGAGACGCTGCGGCGCGTCGTCTATGGGCAGGACAAGGCGATCTCGGCGCTCACTTCGGCGATCAAGCTCGCAAGAGCCGGCCTGCGGGATCAGGAAAAGCCGATCGGCTGCTATCTCTTCTCCGGACCGACCGGCGTCGGCAAGACAGAGGCCGCGCGTCAGCTCGCGACCTCGCTCGGCATCGAGCTCGTGCGCTTCGACATGTCGGAATATATGGAGCGCCACACGGTGAGCCGTTTGATCGGCGCGCCTCCTGGCTATGTCGGCTTCGACCAGGGCGGTTTGCTGACCGACGCGATCGACCAGCATCCGCATTGCGTGCTGCTGCTCGACGAAATCGAGAAGGCGCACCCCGATCTCTACAACATCCTGCTGCAGGTGATGGACCACGGGAAGCTGACCGATCACAATGGCAAGACGATCGACTTCCGCAACGTCATTCTCATCATGACGACGAACGCCGGCGCGCAGGATCTCGCGCGCACGCCGATCGGCTTCACCCGCAGCCGGCGCGATCTCGACGACAGTGAGGCGATCAACCGGCTGTTTGCGCCGGAGTTCCGCAATCGTCTCGACGCCATCGTGCCTTTCGGGCATTTGCCGGTCGACGTGATCAAGCGCGTCGTGGACAAATTCATCATGCAGCTCGAAGCGCAGCTCGCCGACCGCAACGTCACGATCGAGCTCACCGACGAAGCGCGCGACTGGCTGGTTGAGCACGGCTATGACGAAGCCATGGGCGCGCGGCCGATGTCGCGGGTCATTCACCAGCACATCAAGACGCCGCTCGCCGACGAGGTGCTGTTCGGTCGCCTAAAGAACGGCGGCGCGGTGCGCGTCGTTGTCGTCGGCGATGACAGCGGGGTGAAATCACTGGGCTTCGTCTTCCCGGAAGGACCGGTGCTGCCGCGGCCTGAGCGCGACATCCTTGAAGCCGGCAAGAAGCGCGCTGCGGAAGAAGCCGCGTCTGGCGGCGGCGAGGCGCTTCGCAATTCCGATGAGGAACGCGACGAACGCCCGGCCCCGTTGAAGGGCTGAGCCCAAGAGCCGTTACGCTTTTCGGCCAATCCCCTGGCCCCTCACCGTACCTCTCCCCGCTTTCGCGGGGAGAGGGGTCATCAGCGCAACGCCTACCGCTTCCTCTCCCCGCTTGCGGGGAGAGGTGAGGTGAGGGGCTCGGGGGGTTAGCGCGAACGAACTTTCTTTGCTCTCGACGCTTGCGGCTCCGCCGCCTCGGGGGGCCTCCTTGCCATCGCTTCAGCGAGATAGCGGCCGGTGTGGCTGCGCGGCTCCTTGACGATCTCTGATGGCGGCCCCGCCGCGACAATCTCGCCGCCGCCGTCGCCGCCCTCAGGCCCCATGTCGATGATCCAGTCCGCGGTCTTGATGACTTCGAGATTATGCTCGATCACGACGACGGTGTTGCCTTGTTCAACGAGCTCATGCAGCACTTCGAGGAGCTTGGCGACATCGTGAAAATGCAGACCCGTCGTCGGCTCGTCGAGAATATAAAGCGTGCGGCCGGTCGAGCGGCGCGATAGCTCCTTGGAGAGCTTCACGCGCTGAGCCTCGCCGCCCGACAGCGTCGTCGCCTGCTGGCCCACGTGAATATAGTCGAGGCCGACGCGCTTTAACGTCTCCATCTTGTCGCGGATCGACGGCACCGCCTTAAACAGATTCGCCGCCTCCTCGACCGTCATGTCGAGCACGTCGGCGATGGACTTTTCGCGATATTTCACCTCGAGCGTCTCGCGATCGTAACGCTTGCCCTTGCAGACGTCGCAGGTGACGTAGACGTCCGGGAGAAAGTGCATCTCGATCTTGATGACGCCGTCGCCCTGACAGGCTTCGCAGCGCCCGCCCTTGACGTTGAAAGAGAAGCGTCCGGGCGCGTAGCCGCGCGCCTTGGCTTCTGGAAGACCCGCGAACCATTCGCGAATGGGCGTGAAGGCGCCGGTGTAGGTCGCGGGGTTCGAGCGCGGCGTGCGTCCGATCGGCGACTGGTCGATGTCGATGATCTTGTCGATCTGCTCCAGGCCTTCGAGACGATCGAAAGGCCCGGGGTGCTCATGCGCGCCGGTGAGCCGTCGCGCAATGGCCTTGTAGAGCGTCTCGATGATGAGCGTCGACTTGCCGCCGCCGGACACGCCAGTGATGCAAGTGAAGAGTCCGAGCGGCACTTCCGCGGTGACATCTTTGAGATTATTGCCGCGGGCGCCGAAGAGCTTGAGCCAGCGGCCGGCCGTTGGCTTGCGCAACTTATGGCGCAGGATCACCTGCTTCTCGCCGGTCAAATATTTGCCGGTGAGCGAGGCTGGATTCGCCATGATCTCCTGCGGCGTTCCCTGCGCGATTATTTTGCCGCCGTGAATGCCGGCGCCGGGTCCGACATCGACGACATAATCTGCGGCGAGGATCGCGTCCTCGTCATGCTCGACGACGATGACGCTGTTGCCGAGATTGCGCAGCCGCCGCAGCGTGTCGAGCAGCCGATCGTTGTCGCGCTGATGCAGCCCGATTGACGGCTCGTCGAGCACATAGAGCACGCCGGTCAGTCCTGAGCCGATCTGCGAGGCGAGGCGGATGCGCTGACTCTCGCCGCCAGAGAGCGAACCCGAATTGCGCGAGAGCGTCAGATAGTCGAGGCCGACATCGACGAGGAAGTTCAAGCGATCACGAATTTCCTTCAGAATGCGAAAGGCGATTTCGTTACGCTTCTTGTCGAGCGCGTCGGGAAGCGTGCGAAACCAGTCGAGCGCGGCGCGCACGGAAAGCTCCGAGATTTCGCCGATATGTTTGCCGGCGACTTTGACGGCGAGCGCTTCTGGCTTTAGCCGAAAGCCTTCGCAGGCGAGACAGGGCGTCGCCGACATATAGCGGCCGATCTCTTCGCGCGCCCATTCGCTGTCGGTTTCGAGATAACGCCGCTCGAGATTGATGACGACGCCTTCGAACGGTTTCTTCACGTCATAGGCGCGAAAACCGTCGTCATAGGAAAAGCGGATCTCGTCGTCGCCAGAGCCGTAGAGAATGACGTTTCTCGCCTTGTCGGAGAGCGTCTCCCACGGGGCGTCGAGCCGAAATTTGTAATGCTTGCCGAGCGCTTCGAGCGTCTGCTGGTAATAAGGCGAGGTCGAGCGCGCCCAAGGCGCTATGGCGCCTTTGCGCAATGTCAGTTTCGGATTCGGCGCGACGAGATCGGCGTCGACCTTCTGCTCATGGCCGATGCCGCCGCAGACCGGACAAGCGCCGAAGGGATTGTTGAAGGAAAACAGCCGCGGCTCGATTTCGGGAATCGTGAAGCCCGACACCGGGCAAGCGAATTTCGACGAGAAGACGATGTGGCCTGGCGCGTAATGGGTGGAGACATTAGCGACGGCAGTCGACAGGTCGGCAATCGGCAGTCGGTCGTCATCCCCCGACCGCCCACTGCCGACCGCCGACTGCCGATCGGCAAATTCGACCACCGCGAGGCCGCCCGATAATTCCAGCGCTGTCTCAAAACTGTCGGCCAGTCGCGCGCTCATGTCGGGACGCACGACGATGCGGTCGACGACGACGTCGATGTCGTGCTTCAATTTCTTGTCGAGCGCCGGCGCGTCGGCGATTTCATAATAGGCGCCATTGATCTTGAGACGCTGAAATCCCTTCTTCGTATATTCGGCGATCTCCTTCCGGTATTCGCCTTTGCGGCCGCGCACGACAGGCGCGAGCAGATAGAGCCGCGAGCCTTCGGGAAGCGCCAACACGCGATCGACCATCTGCGAAACGGTCTGACTCTCGATCGGCAGGCCTGTCGCTGGCGAATAGGGAACGCCGACGCGCGCCCAAAGCAGACGCATATAATCGTGGATTTCCGTGACCGTGCCGACAGTCGAGCGCGGATTCTTGGATGTCGTCTTCTGTTCGATGGAGATCGCTGGAGACAGTCCGTCGATTTGATCGACGTCGGGCTTCTGCATCATCTCCAAAAACTGGCGCGCATAGGCCGAGAGCGATTCGACATAGCGGCGCTGGCCCTCCGCGTAGATCGTGTCGAAGGCGAGCGACGACTTGCCGGAGCCGGACAGGCCCGTGAACACCACGAGCTTATCGCGCGGAATCGTCAGATCGATATTCTTGAGATTATGTTCGCGCGCACCGCGTATGGTGATGGATTTGGAGTCGGCGCGGGGCGTGATCGATGCGCCCGCAAGCGCGTCCTTTTGCTTGATGCTTGCCATTCAAAAGGGCCGGAAACGAGAGTGGAAGCGTCCATTTAAGCGTAGAGCAAGGCAAATGCCATGCGTTGTCACGGAAATCTATCGAAGCCATGTTCGACCTCAGTCGGACATTTCAGCTTCGCTGGAAACTCCAAAAAACTAATGCAGGCCTGACCTTGAAATAGAACCGGGAGCTGATATCATTGATATCATGAAGATGCGATGACTGACATTTTGTTGAGAGATGTTCCCCCGGAAATGA
This sequence comes from Alphaproteobacteria bacterium, assembly GCA_016869595.1. Lineage (GTDB taxonomy): Bacteria > Pseudomonadota > Alphaproteobacteria > Rhizobiales > Beijerinckiaceae > Methylocystis. The sequence goes on along the minus strand of VGDT01000008.1, from coordinate 63,178 downwards.
AACGCCAAATCGAGGATTTGGCGCATGGGCATAAGCGCAGCATTTCGAGCGAGGCGAAAGCGCTGCTCGAACGGTCTTTGGCTCAATCCGTGCGGCCTGAGGGCGCTCGGGGGGCTGGCGGCCTTGGAACGCGGCTCAAATGTCTCGTGCAGCAAGAAGATTGGACCGACGATTTCATTCAGCCGCGCGATCAAAGCGACCGAGCGCCGCCGGATTTCGAATGATCCTACTGGATACCAACATTGTCTCGGAGATGATCAAACCCACAGGCGACGCCAATGTGCGTCACTGGATAGATTCCTATGCTGAACTCGACTTTTTCATCGCTTCGCCGATCATCGCCGAACTTCGTTTCGGTCTGGCGTTGCTGCCAGAGGGGCGAAAGAAGGATGCGCTGAGCAAAGCCTGCGACGCGATCGAAGACGAGATCTTCGCCGGTCGCATATTGGCCTTCGATCAACGCGCCGCGCACGCCTTCGCGCGTCTGCGCGCGAAACGACAAACTCTGGGCAAGCCGCTCGCCGTCATGGACGCGATGGTCGCGAGCATTGCATCCGCTCACGCAATGACGCTCGCGACGCGCAATATCGCCGATTTCGCCGATTTAGACCTTGCGGTCGTAAATCCTTTCGCGTTCGAATAGCCGGCCAGTTCATCTGTTCGCTTGGCCTGTCATTCCCGGCAGGCCAAAGGCCTGACCGGGAATCCAGAGCCGAAACACGAGACTGCAGAATTTGCTCTGGATTCCTGATCGCTTCGCTTGAAGCGAAGCGTCGGGAATGACATCCGAGCCTTACAGACGGAAAAACATCTCTTCCCATTGCGGAGCCGTGAAGTGACGCTCGACTTACGAACTCGCAAAGACGCGACGCCGGCGGCTCCTTTGGCGTCGAGCCGTCGGAAACCCTTCTACCGCCACCTCTATGTCCAGGTGCTCGCGGCCATTGCGCTCGGCGCGCTGTTCGGCTGGCTTGAGCCTCAGGCCGCCGCGCAGGACTGGGTGAAGGCGCTCGGCGACGGCTTCGTCAAGCTCATCAAAATGGCGATCGCCCCGATCATCTTCTGCACGGTTGTCTCCGGCGTCGCTCATATTGAAGACGCGCGTAAAGTCGGACGAGTTGGATTGAAGGCGCTCGTCTATTTCGAGATCGTCTCGACATTTGCTCTCGCGCTTGGACTGTTGGTCGGAAATCTTTCACAGGCCGGCGCGGGTTTCGCCGGAAAGCCCGACGCTTCCGCCATTTCCAAATATACGGCGCTCGCGGAAAAACGCAGCGCCGTCGATTTTCTTCTCGACATCATTCCCGACAGCGCGCTTGGCGCTTTCGCCAAGGGCGACATTCTTCAAGTTCTTCTGTTCTCGCTTCTTTTTGGCTTCGCGCTGTTAGCGCTCGGCGAGCGCGGCCGCGCGCTGCGGGTGATTATCGACGATGTCGGCCACGCCATGTTCGGCGTCATCGCCATCATCATGAAGGCGGCGCCGATCGGCGCTTTCGGCGCCATGGCCTATACGGTCGCCAAATACGGCTCAGCGGCGCTTTTGTCGCTCGCCGGACTTGTGGGGCTTTTCTATCTCACGGCCGCGCTCTTCGTGGTCTTCGTGCTAGGCTCGATCGCGCGCGCCGTGGGCTTCAGCATCTTCGGCCTTATCGCCTATCTGCGCGACGAGTTGCTCATCGTGCTCGGCACCTCGTCTTCGGAAAGCGCCCTGCCCGCTTTGATGGAGAAGCTGCAATGGCTCGGCTGCTCGAAGTCTGTCGTCGGACTCGTCGTGCCGACCGGCTATTCCTTCAACCTCGACGGCACCAACATCTACATGACGCTGACGACGCTCTTCATCGCGCGCGCGATGGGCGTTGAGCTCGACGTCTCGCATCAGGCGACGATCCTCATCGTCGCGATGCTGACGTCGAAGGGCGCGAGCGGCGTTTCCGGCGCGGGCTTTATCACCTTGGCGGCCACCTTGATGGCGGTCGATCCGCAACTCGCGCCCGGCATGTCGCTCGTGCTTGGCGTCGACAAATTCATGAGCGAGTGTCGCGCGCTCACGAATTTCATCGGCAATGGGGTCGCGACAATCGTCATCGCCGCCTGGGAGGGCGAGCTAGACCGTGCAAGACTGACCGCGGGGCTCGCCCGTAAGATCGATGTATCCGATGTCGGGACGGGCGTCGCGACAGAGTGAGGCGAGGCGCGAGATCACGTAACAGCTAAGCTTTGGAAAAGTGGAACAAAATTCCCCTTTGCTTGCACGATGTTGGCGGCAATGCTAGAACAAACATCGAACGTTACGGGCGCCGCTCCGGGACCACATCATCTGTGGACAATCCGCGCCGGCGCGCCAGCGGACAGGCCTTTGCACTAGAGTGCCGAGCGTTTTGAGCAAGTGGAGAGCGACATGGCGGGCAGCGTCAACAAGGTGATCCTGATCGGCAATCTCGGCCGCGATCCAGAAGTGCGAACGCTGCCGTCGGGCGATCGCGTCGTCTCCTTCTCGCTGGCGACGACCGAGTCTTGGCGCGACCGCAATACCGGCGAGCGCAAAGACCGGACCGAGTGGCACAATATCTCGATCTTTAACGAGAATCTCGGCAAGATCGCCGAGCAATACTGCCGCAAGGGCTCCAAGGTCTATCTCGAAGGCCAGTTGCAGACGCGCGAATATACCGACAAGGACGGCAATCAGCGTAAGGCGACGGACGTCGTGCTGCAGCGTTTTCGCGGCGAGCTGACCTTGCTCGACAGTAAAGGCGGACGCGGCGAAGGCGATTACGACAGCGGCTACGGCCAGAGCGGCGGATCGTTTGGCCGCTCTTCGCCGATGGAGCGCGGTCCAGGCGAGCGTCGTCCAACTCCGGCCGGCAAGCTCTCCGACGCGCTCGACGACGACATTCCGTTCTGATCCGACGCCGCGGTCTTCAGGGACGGCCACGCGACGCATATTCCAGGACGATCTCAGCGGCCCGGGCGCTCGGCGTTCGGCCGGCCTCCAGCAAGCGCGCGCGGACGCGTTCGAAGGCCGCGAGTTGCGCCTCGCGCGCGGCGCTATCCTGCAACAGCGGCCGCAAGGCCTGGGCAAGCGCGCGCGGGGTCGCCGCCTCCTGCAGAAATTCCGGCACGATTTTTTCGCCGATGATGAGATTGGGAAGCACGATCGAATCGACCTTGATGAGAAAGCGCAATAATGATTCAGCGCGCGAGACCTTATAGGCGACCGCCATCGGAACTTCGGCGAGGGCCAATTCCAGCGTCGCCGCGCCTGACGTGACGAGCGCGGCGCGCGCCTTGCGGAAGGCGGCGAATTTTTCAGACTGGCCGATAAGACGCGGCGTCACCGGCCAGCCGCGCAATTCGTGGCGCAACGCCTGCTCCATATTCGGCGCGACAGGGATGACGACGTCGAAATCGGCGCGTTCGCGCAGAAGAAGCGCCAGCGTCTCGCCATAGATTGGCGTCATGCGTCGCACCTCGGCAAGGCGCGACCCCGGCAGAACGAGCAGCGATCGAGCGCCATCTCGGTCAGGAGCATGCGCAGTCAACTCATTGAGCCGTTCGACGAGCGGATGGCCGACATAGACGCATCTCGGTCCTCCAAGTCGCGCATGCGCGAGCGGTTCGAATGGCAGCAACGCCAACACGCAATCGACATAATCCCGCATCGCGCGCGCTCGACCCGGCCGCCACGCCCAGACCGTTGGGCTGACATAGTCGATGATGGGCAGATCCGGTCGGGCGGCGCGTACGCGGCGCGCGACGCGATGGGTGAAATCTGGCGCGTCAATGATGACAAGACAGTCAGGCGCCCAATCAGCGACCGCGCGCGCCGTCTCATCGATACGTCTCATGAGCCGCGGCAGCCGCGCCAGAACCGGAATGAGGCCCATCACCGCGATATCCGCAAGCGGAAAGAGCGAAGCGAGGCCCTCGTTCACCATCGCCTCGCCGCCGACGCCAGCGAACACGACCTCCGGACACGCGGCGCGTAAAGCGCGCATCAAGGCTGCGCCAAGCTGATCGCCCGAGGCTTCGCCCGCGACAAGAAAGATGCGTGGCGCTTTCATAGGGCTTCAGCGCGCCCGAGGCGCGCACAGCGGGCGCGTCGAAGGCGCGCGCAGAAAATCGAGCATCGCCGCGACATCCGCATCGCCAGCAAAATCTCGCGATAAGATTTCAATGCGTTCGCTGAGCACGCGCGCATCTTCTCGCGCAAAGAGCAAACGGTAGGCGCGACGCAGCCGCTCGATGCGCGCCGTCGCAAAGCCGCGCCGCTGTAGGCCGACGACATTGAGGCCGAAAAGATGCGCCCGGTTTCCCGAAGCGATCGCGAAAGGAATGACGTCGCCTTCGACGCCTGCGAGGCCGCCGACAAAGGCATGCGCGCCGATGCGCACATTCTGATGTATCGCCGTCGCGCCGCCAATCATTGCGCAATCGCCGATCTCGACATGGCCGCCAAGCAGAACCTGGTTGGATAATATCACGTCATCGCCAAGCCGGCAGTCATGCGCGACATGCGAGGAAGCGAGAAATACGCAACGCGCGCCGACGCGCGTGCCCTCGCCCACGCCGGCGTTGATGGTTACGCCTTCGCGAATGACGCAGTCTTCGCCTATCGTCAGCTCGCCGTCCGCCAGCGCCGCCTTGATGTCCTGCGACGGCAGCCCGATCGCGGCGAAGGGGAAGATTCGAGCGCGGGGGCCGATGCGCGTCCGACCGCCAACGACGACGTGGGAGCGGAGAGTCGAGCCGTCGCCGATCTCAACGCCGGCGCCGATATGGCAGAAGGGACCGACGGTCACGTCGGCGCCGAGCCGCGCGCCTTCTTCGACGACAGAGGACGGATGAACCGAAGGGTTCATTGTCGCATTCGCCGCAGCGACGTCACAAGCTCATCATGGCGCTGATTTGCGCCTCGCAGACGAGGGTTCCGTCGACGAGGGCGCGCCCTGAATACCACCAGATGTTTCGCTTCTGCGCGGTCTTCGTCATGTGGAATTCGACGCGGTCGCCGGGCGTGACCGGCTTGCGAAACTTCGCGCTGTCAATCGTCGCGAAATAGACGAGCCGCGGACGATCGACTTCGCCTTGCGCGCGCGCCGCGATGACGCCCGCCGTCTGCGCCATTGCTTCGATCAGCAGCACGCCTGGCATCACCGGCCGCTCGGGAAAATGCCCCTGGAATTGCGGTTCGTTGATCGTGACGTTTTTTACGCCGATGCACGATTCGTCGCCGCGGATGTCGATGATACGATCGATCAGCAAGAACGGATAGCGGTGCGGCAGACACCGCATGATCTGCAAAATGTCGGCGCTCTCGAGAGTCGCGCCGGCCGCGGCCTCGACCATTGTTTCCTCCTTCTGAAGCATGGCGATCGCCATGCTTGTTTTCTTCGATTGTCTTACGTCGGCTTGTCTTTTCGCGCGAGTCGGTCAAGCAGCGCCGCGCCGCGCAGAAACCGTCGCAGGGCTCGCGCGGGGGCGCCGCCGACCCGCTCTCCGGCCGGCACGTCGCGCATCACCCCGGATTTGGCCGCGACCGCGGCGCCTTCTCCGATTGTGATGTGGCCCGCGACAGCGGACTGTCCGCCGAGCTGGACGAAATCGCCAATTTCGCAAGAACCGGCGACGCCGGACTGAGCGACGATCGCGCAAAACCGGCCGATCACCACGTTGTGGCCGATCTGCACGAGATTGTCGATCTTGGTTCCCTCGCCGATGATCGTATCGCGCGAGGCGCCGCGGTCGATCGTCGTATTGGCGCCGATCTCGACGTCGTCCTGCACGATGACGCGACCGATCTGCGGCGTTTTGAGATAGCCTTGCCGCGTCGGCGCAAAACCGAAGCCGTCCTGCCCCAGCCGCGCGCCTGGATGGATCACGACACGATCGCCGATCAGCGCATGAGTGAGGCTCGCATGCGCGCCGATCGAACAGTCGCGCCCGATGCGCACATAGGGGCCGATCATCGCCTGAGGTCCGATGATCGTTCCCGCGCCGATCTCTGCGCCTGGCCCGATCACGGCGCCCGGATCGACAACGACGCCAGGTTCGAGTCGCGCCTCAGGATGCACGGCGGCTCCTGGAGAAACGCCGCTGGACTGAAACAGGGACTCGGGTCGCAGCGCCTCAGGAAAGAGATGCGCCGTCGCCAGCGTCATGGCGCGTTGCGGATCGTCGACGACGAGCGCAACGACGGACTTAGGAAGCAGCGCAAGATGCCGCTCGCGCAGGAAACATGCGGTCGCGCGGCATTCCGATAGCGCGTTGCGATAGCGCGGATTGTCGTAAAAGCAAAGATCGCCCGGCCTGCTCCAATCGAGCGGCGCGACGCCGATGATGACGGGCGGAGCAGGCTCGCCCAACACGGATTCGCGTTCGCGAATTTCGGCGCGCGCGATCTCGGCGATCTCACTCAAGCTGGCGGGATGCGCCAAAGGAAAGAAAGCCGCCGCGCTCACTATCCGACGCCTTGAGCGATGACGCCAGCCGAGCGTTCAACCGTCCGCCGGGCGCAGCTCGCCCGGCGATCCTGTTCACCCATCAGAAGTTAGTGCCGCCGCTAAAGCGGAAGGCCTGTGTGATGTCGCCATAGACCTTCGAGGTCACGACCGCATAGTCGAAGCGAATCGGTCCCATGGGCGAATTCCATAGAACCGAAGCGCCGACTGACGAGCGCAGCGCGAACCTGTTCGCGATCGGCACAACGCAGTTGCCCTGGCCGAAGGCCGCCTGAGGCGTATAGGCGCCGATGCAGGTCACGCCAGGAATTGTCGGAAGATTGTTGGCGAAATTCGTCCGTCCGCGGAAATTCCACAGCGAGCCAGCGTCGGCGAAGAGCGCGCCTCGCAATCCGAGATCCTTCGGCAGGCCCCAGATCGGGAATTGGACTTCGAGCGACCCGCCGACATAGTTGGAGCCGCCAAGAGAATTGCCGCGGTTGTTGGTCAAGCTTGTCAGGATGTTCGAGTCGCGCGGGCCAATGCCGCCCGGCGCGAAGCCGCGCACCAGGCTCGGTCCGAGATTGAAATTGTCCTGGATGCGGGCCTTGTAGCCGCCGAAGGTCGACAGATCGCCGCCCTGCAGACGAGCGATGCCGACGACGTCGTCGAGATAGGGAACCTCGCGGAAGTAGCGGATGTCGCCGGTCGTGCGCAGATAATGCGCGCCGCCGCCAAGGCCCGCCGCGTCCTGGCCGAACGTCGCCAGCCAGCCGTTATGCGGATTCTTGAAGTTGTCGATCGAGTTGTAATTCAGCTGGTAGCCGATAAGCGAGGTCAACAGCGTGCCTTGCGAAGTCTTGATCGCGAGCGAGGCTTCGCCGTTCGACTGACAGTTGATGAAGAGGCTCGGCGTCGGGAAAAACGGGCTGAATCCCGGCGTGTACCCAGGCACCGGTATCAAACAGTCGTTGTAAGGACGCTTCGAGTCGTTCGGAACAGAGATTGTCGTCTGGTAGATCGAATAGTGCGGCGAGAACGAGAGCTCCTCGGTGATCGGAATGCCGAAGCGCACCGTGCCGCCGACCGAGGTCGAGCTGTAGATCGAGTAGCTATAGGCGTCCTGACGGCGCGCGAAGACGTCGAATCCGGCGGCGATGCGCTGGTCGAGGAAATAGGGCTCGGTGAAGCTGAACGTGACGCCGCGAGCGATCTGGCCTTCCTGCACCGAAACGCGAACCGCTTGGCCGCGGCCCATGAAGTTGCTTTCCGACACCGACACTTCGGCGATGAAGCCCTGGTTCGTCGAATAGCCGCCCGAGATGCCGAAGTTGCCCGTCGGCTGATCTTCAACATCGACGTTCAGAATCACGCGGTCAGGCGCGGAGCCCGGCTCATTCGTGATCTTCACCTTCTTGAAGTAGCCGAGGCCGTTCAATCGACGCTCAGCCCGATCGATGAGCACGCGATTATAGGCGTCGCCCTCGCCAATATCGAATTCACGGCGGATGACGTAGTCGCGCGTGCGCGTGTTCCCGCGGATGTTGATCCGCTCAATGTAGACGCGCGGGCCTTCCTCAAGGAGGAATTGGATCGCCACCGTCTGATCCGCAGGATTGCGCTCGCCGCGCGGGCGCGCCTGGGTGAAGGCGTATCCTTTCCGGGCGATCTCGCGCGTCAGCGCCTCGACCGTTTTCTCCACCGCGTCGCCGTTGTAGACGTCGCCCGGTCCAATGCGCAGGTAATCGCTCAACGCGGCCCCGTCCACGTCCGGCAGATGAGATTCAACGCTGACGGCGGACACGCGATATTGCGGTCCTTCGTGCACGACGATGGTGATGACGTAACCGCCGACCGACGGATCAAACAGCGCGTCAGAGCTGATGACGCGGAAATCGGCGTAGCCGTTCTTGAGATAGAAGCGGCGAATCAGTTCGAGGTCCGCGGCGATGCGGTCCGGATCGTAAACGTCGCTCGTCTTGATGAACGACAGGAAGTTCATCTCCGTCGTCTCCATCATGCCGACGAGACGACGCGTGGAATAAACTTCATTGCCGACGAATCGGATTTCCTTGACGCCGGTTTTATCGCCTTCGACGATCGTGAAGACGAGGTCGACTCGTCCGTTCGGCAGCTCCACGGTGCGGTAGCTTATCTTCGCGGCGGCGCGGCCAGACCGGCGATAAACTTCCATCAACCGCGCGACGTCAGAATCAGCGACCTGCGGATTGAAGGCGGCGTGAGCGCGCGAGCGCACCTGCTCCTGCAGGATGTCCGTCTTGACCTTGCTGTTGCCCTCGAACGCGACGCGATTGATATCGGGCGCGGCGAATGCCGGAACGCTTAGGACCAGCATGGCGGCGAGAACCGCAAAAAAGAACGAAGATTTCCAAATGCCGCCGATTGAGCGCATGTAAAGCAGGTCCTCGTCCTCGTCGGAATGTCGCCGCCCTACCGCGGCGCAAACTTCATCGTAAAACCGCTGGCGACGCGCGAGCATCGCCAGCGTTATGCGATTCCTTCTACAGGGTTTAACCAACCCTGCAAATGCAGAATAAATGTGGTTTCCGCGATTTGTCTAAGGCGTGACGTTAAAGCCACGATTCATGGTCAGCGCATGGTTAAGACGTGGCGTGCAGCTGAGAACATGTCCAAATTGAGTCGGGAGCCGCGCCCTTCCGTGGCGGCGTGTGTGCGCCGCGTCAGCGGCAGCTGCTGCGATTAGGAGCCGGAGCCGGCGAGCTTGTGAATGAGCCGCGCGATGTCGTTGTAAGTCGAGAAAATCATCAGCGCGCCCACCATGGCGAGGCCCACTCGGAATGCGACTTCCTGCGCGCGCTCGTTAAGCGCTCGGCCGCGCGCCGCTTCAATCGCGAAGAACAGCAAATGGCCGCCGTCAAGCAGCGGCACCGGCATAAGATTGAGCAGGCCGATCGACACGGAGAGAATCGCGATGAGGCTCAGCAGAGGCGCCATGCCGACCTTGGAAGCCGCCTGAGCCATCTGTCCAGAGACTTGCGCGATGCCGATCGGTCCCGAGAGTTGATCGGCGCTTTCCCGCCCCGTGACGAGTCCGCCGATGTAAGAACCCGTGCGGCGCACGACCGTCCAGGTTTCCTGCACGCCCATCGCCACCGCGTCGGCGGGTCCGTAGCGTTCCTGGCGAATGTCGGCGGCGGCCTTCGACGCCTGAATGCCCAGCATCCCGATACGGACCTTGCCGATCGCGCTTTCGACTTCCCGCAAAGCGGGGACGGCGGGAATCGTCAGTTCCTGATCGCCGCGTTGAATCACGAAGACGAGCTTCTTATCCGCCGAGCCTGAAACGATTTCCTGCAGCTTCGAGAAGGAATCGATCGGCTCGCCGTCCACGGTGAGCACCAGGTCCCCAGCCATGAAGCCGGCCGCGGCGCCGGCGCCGGCGGGCGTCAGCGAGCCAACGCGCGGCGCGTAGATGGTGCGCCCGTAGACGCCGAAAAGAATTGCGAAAATCGCGATCGCCAGGACGAAATTCGCGAAAGGCCCTGCGAATACGATGGCGGCGCGCTTCCAAACCGACTGGGCGGCGAAGGTGACCTTGCGCTCGGCCTCCGGCATCGCGCGCACGGCGGCGGGGTCCGGCGCGCTCGCCGCGTTGGCGTCACCATGGAAAGTGACATAGCCGCCAAGCGGGATGCCGGCGATGCGCCAGCGCGTGCCGAGGCGATCCACCCGGGACCAGAGTTCAGGACCGAAGCCGATCGAGAAAGCGTCCACTTTCACGCCGCACCAGCGGCCGACGATGAAGTGCCCGAATTCGTGCACAAACACCACCAGCGTCAGGACCAGGACGAAGGGGATGAGGTAAAAGGCGAAGGTCGTCAGGAGGTCTAGCAAAGCGCTGTCTCGCGGGTCTCACTTGCGCCAGCCCTAGGGGGCGCACGCCATGTTCACTGAAACGTCAGCATGCCCGAGGCGACGCGCCCAGCCAAGGCCAATCGTGATCGTTCTCTGACAATATGGTCCACGGCGAGGGCGTCCTCAACGCTTTCGGGCGCATTTGCGCTTCCGTCGCGCAGGGCGGCCTCGCAAGCCTCGGCTACGTGGCGAGAAATCCCGTCGAAGGAAATCCGCCGATCGAGGAAAGCTTCAACGGCGATTTCGTTGGCGGCGTTGAGTACGGTGGGCAACCCGCCGCCCATGCGCAAAGCGTCAAGCGCCAGTCTCAGCGCCGGAAAACGATCGAAATCAGGCGCTTCAAACGTCAGCGTGGCGATTTTCGCCAGATCGAGGCGCGGCGTCGGCGTCGTCAGCCGATCGGGATAACCGAGACAATGGGCGATCGGCGTGCGCATGTCCGGCGCGGCCATCCCGGCCGTGACCGAGCCGTCGGAAAAGCCGACGAGGCCATGCACAATCGATTGCGGATGAACGACGACTTCGAGCTTTTCGGCAGGCACGCCAAAGAGATGATGGGCCTCGATGAGTTCGAGGCCCTTGTTCATCATGCCCGCTGAATCGACGGTGATTTTCGGTCCCATCGCCCAGTTCGGATGATTGAGCGCCTCTTCGACGCTCGCCTCGGCGATGCGCTCCTTGCTCCAGGTGCGGAAAGGGCCGCCAGAGGCCGTAATGATCATGCGCTCGATGCGGGACGGATCCTCGCCGCCAAGCGCCTGGAAGATGGCGTTGTGTTCGCTGTCCATCGGCAGCAGCCGCACGCCCATCTCCGCCGCCATTCGCATGAAGGGCCCGCCGGCGCAAACAAGGCATTCCTTGTTGGCGAGCGCCACGTTGCGGCCCGCGGCGAGCGCGGCGTAGGTCGGCTCCACGCCGGCCGCGCCGACGATGGCGGAGACGACGAGGTCGGCGTCGCGCAGCGCCGCCTCGATGACCGCCTCTCGTCCCGCAGCGACCTGGGTGTTGGTCCCGGCAAGCGCCTCTTTGAGAGCCACATAGGCGCTTTCGTCGCGGATCGCCGCGAATTCGGCCTTCACGGCGCGGGCGACCCGTGCGAGCGCTTCGACGTCGCGTCCGCCGGCCACTGCCGAAACCGAAAACCCTTCGGGATCGCGCTTGAGCAGATCGACCGTCGAACGGCCAATCGAGCCCGTCGCGCCCAAAAGAACGATGCGACGCGGCGCGCGCGATTGCGCCGGGGCGTGAGCGTGGACCTGTCCGTTTCCTGATGCCATCCGCTCCGCCCTACCAGAAGAAAAGACCCGCGGCCACCGACGGCGCGCCGCGCAACAGCCCTACCATCGCCGCGAAGACGCTGGCGAAGATGAAGCCGTCGAGCCGATCCATCATGCCGCCATGGCCCGGAATGAGCCGGCTCGAATCCTTTACGCCGAAGCGGCGTTTGACCGAAGATTCAAAAAGATCGCCGACTTGGGAAAAGGCGGCGGCGGCGAGACCCACCAAGAAGACACGCCAACTCGCAAGTTGCGGACCACCGCCGAAATAGACTGCGGCGACGCCGAACAATGCGCCAGAAACGACGCCGGTGATCGTGCCCGACCAGGTCTTTCCCGCCGATACGCGCGGCCAAAGCTTGGGTCCGCCGATCAGCCTGCCGCCGAAATAGGCAAAGATATCGGTGCCCCACACCACGGCGAACAGAAATGCGATGGCGAGCGCGCCGACAGCGGGGGATTCGCGCAAAAGGCATACTGAGAAGGCGAGCGCGCTGGCGTAGACGACGCCGGCGGCCGCCCAGAGTCGCCGCTCGGCGCCCGCGACGGCCGCGCCCGCCAGCGCGAGAACCGCAATCGCGAGGGCGGCGGGGCCAGGCATTGAAGCGCGCCCGAACGCCGTGGCCGCGGCGACCGCCGCGCCGCCAATAGCAATTCGAGCCGCGCGGCCTTCGCCGCCTATGAGATTTTGCCACTCCCAGCTTACGGCGAAGGCGGCGGCGAGCCAGAAAAGCGCGAAAATATCGCCGCCGACATAGAGCGTTCCAAGCGCCGCGATGACCATCGCCGCTGCGGAGGCGACGCGCGGTCCAAGATCGCCGAAGCCTCCGGCAGGCCCCAGCGGACGTTCCGCTTTGCCGACAATCTGTTCCCTGGGATTTGCCGTCATGAAGCGGTCTTAGCGCTGCGCACGGCAGCCTCAAGTCCGCCAAAACGGCGATCGCGATGCGCGTATTCCGCGATCGCGGCGGTAAGCGCGGCTTCGTCGAAGTCCGGCCAGAGAATCGGCAGGAAGACGAATTCAGCATAAGCCGCCTGCCACAGCAGAAAATTCGACAGCCGCTGCTCGCCCGACGTGCGGATGATCAGGTCTGGATCGGGAATGTCCGCTGTGTCGAGCCGCCGCGCGATCGCGTCGGCGTCGATCTCTTCGGGCGAGAGTCGGCCTTGCGCCACCAGCTCGGCAAGCGCGCGCGCGGCCGCCGCAATCTCCTGCCGTGCGCCATAGTTGAACGCGACGACGAGGGTGAGCCCCGTGTTCGCCTGCGTCACCTGCTCGGCCTCGCGCAGCAGATCTGAGATGTCCGGCGCGAGATCGGCGCGCGCTCCGATGACGCGAACGCGAACGTTATTGGCGTGCAACTCCGCAAGATCGTTACGGATGAATCGATGCAGCAGCGTGAGAAGGCTTTCCACCTCCTCGCGCGGGCGCGTCCAGTTTTCCGCGGAAAAGGAATAGACCGTGAGGTATCCGATTCCGAGCTCGGTCGACGCCCGCACCGCGCGCCGCAACGCCTCGACGCCCCGCCGATGTCCTTCGAACCGGGGCAGGCCGCGCTTGGCCGCCCAACGGCCGTTGCCGTCCATGATCAGCGCGACATGACGCGGCGCCGCGCGCGCGTTCCGCGCGTTCGCCTCCTCCTCCAGAATGTCGCTTTCCGTCATACTCGGGTTCCGAATGGTCGTCGGACCTGCCGCTGGCGACGCCGCAGCGTCCTAGATCACGCTGTATTTGGGCGGAATCGCCCAAATACAGATGACGTGATCGATTCCAAAAGTTTAGAGCGCGCTTTAGGCGAAAAACCGGGTTCCACTTTTTCGCGAGCCGCTCTCTAGACCTGCATGATTTCCCTTTCCTTGGCGGCGAGCGCGGCGTCGATCTCCTTCACCATCTCGTCAGTCGCCTTCTGCACCTCTTGTTCGTGGCGCTTTTCGTCATCCTCGGGAATGGCGTGATCCTTGAGCAACTTCTTGAGAATGTCGAGGCCGTCGCGGCGCACATGGCGCACGGCGACCCGCGCTTCCTCGGCGTATTTATGCGCGACTTTGACCAGCTCCTTGCGCCGCTGCTCGTTTAGTTCCGGCATGCGTATGCGCAGGATCTGTCCTTCGACCGTCGGCTGAAGACCGAGATTGGCTTCGCGGATCGCCTTGTCAACGGCGATGACCAGCGCCTTGTCCCAAACCTGAACTGAAATAAGGCGGGGCTCGGGCACGCTGACGGTGGCCACCTGATTGAGCGGCGAAACCTGCCCATAAGCGTCGACATGAACCGGATCGAGCAGGCTCGTCGACGCCCGTCCGGTGCGGAGCCCGCCAAATTCGTGTTTGAGCGTCGCGATCGCGCCCTGCATGCGGCGCTTCAAATCCGCAAGGTCAAAAGTTTCCGTCATATGTGCAACCTGTCTTTGATCTCTCGCCGCTGTCGAACGGGCGCGGCGCGGCTTCTTGATGCTTTCAAACGTGGCGTAGCGAAAGTGGCGCACGCCCCCGCCTTCGGCTCGGCGGCGCAGGATTTATTGCACGATTTCCCGCCGCGCGCGAAAGGGCCTTACGGCGCGACGAGGGTAGCGCGCCCTTTGCCGGAAAGCGCCGCGTCAATTGCGCCCGCCTCGGCGATCGAAAAGACGAGAATCGGGATTTTGTTCTCGCGAGCGAGCGCGAAGGCAGCGGTGTCCATCACCGCCAGATTGCGGGCGATCGCCTCGTCATGGCTCAAGCGGTCGTAACGCTTCGCGCTCGGATCACGTTTTGGATCGGCGGTATAGACGCCATCGACCTGAGTGGCCTTGAGCACGGCGTCCGCCGAGAGCTCTGCGGCGCGCAGCACAGCGCCGGTGTCCGTGGTGAAGAAAGGATTGCCGGTGCCGCCCGCCGCGATAACGACGCGTCCCTTGGCCAGATGATGCAGGGCCGCGCGGCGCGAAAAGGATTCGCACACGGACGGCATCGGCACTGAGGAAAGGCAGCGCGCCGGACGGCCCTGCCCTTCGACCGCCTGCTCGAGCGCTAAGCCGTTCATCACCGTCGCCAGCATGCCGATCGAATCGGCGCGCGCACGTTCGATGCCGGTGTCCGCTCCCTTGATGCCGCGAAAGAAATTGCCGCCGCCGACGACGACGGCGATTTCATGTCCCGCCGCCGCGGCGGTCGCGAGGTCGGCGGCGATGCGGGCCAGCGTCGTTGCGTCGAGCCCATGCGGCGCGGCCCCCTGAAGCGCCTCCCCGGACAGTTTGACGATCACGCGCTTGAATTTTCGCGTCGACGTTTGGTCGGACATGAGGCGAATCTCGCTGGCTGCGGCGGAGCGCGATCTTCATACGGACGCCGCGCCGCGCCGGCAAGTGAGGGTGAAGTCGTCTTGCTCTAGCCGCGGATCAGAGCTTCTTCTCCCTCCTTGCATAAGAATTCCGTGCGACGATTGTTTCAAAGAGGGGCCGCGCGCGATGCTCGCGTTGGCGCCCTTAACGCCGCAAAAATTGCCGCCGGCGTCGACGGCCTCATTTGGCAATCATATCTGAGAAGTAAATCTTATGAATTCGCCCTCTGCATTTTTGAGGCGAAGTCAACCGCCGCGTTAATCGCTGCCACCGTCCCCGACCCCGGGCGGCGCCGGCCGCGCCGCTGCGGCGGGCGGGCGGCCGTCGGGATCATCATCGTCAGGGCCGCGCCGGAACGTCACATAGACCCCGAGGCGGAAGCAGTTGCGGCCCGCCGACGGCAGGCGAAAGCCGGCCTGGCCGTCCCAGACGGTGACGGCGCCGACGCGCTGCTTGCAACCGGCGAGGCGCAGACGCGGCGTGAGAGAGCTCAGCAGACCCATGGCGATTCGGGACGACACGCGATGAAAGGAGGCTTCGGTCGAGGCGCTCATGACGCTTACTCCTGTCGGGCGGCGCCGATTGAACATTTCAACAAGACCGCCATCCCAACATTACATTACAACAAACGCCAATGCCGTCAATCCAAGAAAGCTTCCATTAACCATTTTTGTCACCTTTTCGGCGTTCAACCCTCGGAAATATTGATTCGTTCGCCCTTACGTCGTAAGGTTTTGTTAAGAGTTGCCAACATTGTCGCCTCAAAGCGACGAAGAGCCGGTGATGTCTACAACAGACTTCAGCGAACAGCGTATGGTTTCAATGCTCAAACAAGAGCTGGCCAAGGCTCTGGAGCAACCCTACGCCCTCGCGACCGCCATCGCCAAACTGGAAAACGCCAGCTATCCCGATCAGGTCGAGGGCTACATCATGGAAGCCGCGCGCACGCTTTCCGCGCAGCTGCGGGGGGCCGGACCCTCTAATGTTGTTGTAGACTTCCCTTCCCGCCTCGGCGACGCCGGACCCAGGGATTCGGGTGCCGCGGCGGCGCAGGAGCTGATCCTCGCCACGCTACGCGAGCGCGAGGCTTCCGTGCGCGAATTGCAGATCACCTTGGAAGATCACGGGATCGACGTCTCGCCCGGCAACCTCTCCGTGATCCTGTCGCGCATGACGCAAGCCCGCGCGATTCAGCGCACCGGCCGCGGGCTATACAAATATCAGGGGTGACAGCGGTCGTTTGCTTTTCGGTGCGCGCCGACGACGAAATACGGCGTGCTCACCTGACTTTCAGCCGTCATGGCCGGGCTTGTCCCGGCCATCCACGCGGCGCCGTTGCGTAGGCCCGGCGTAGATGCCCGCGACAAGCGCGGGCATGGCGCGGAGAGATTTTGCGGAACCAAAAAGGCCGGGTCAACGCCCCGGCCTTTTGCTTTGACGTTCTCCCCAAGCGGAGAGAAGGAATGACTTACCCTTTCGCCGCGGCCGCGACCTCGGCGGCGAAGTCGCTCGTCTGTCTCTCGATGCCTTCGCCGAGCGCGTAACGCTGAAAACCCTTGATGGCGATCGGCGCGCCCGCCTTGCCTTCGTCCTCCTTGACCGCCTGCGCGACGGTCTTGCCGCTGTGGTCAGGATGGTTCGAAACCTGATCGAGCATGCAGACCTCCTTGGCGTAGGTCTTGATCCCCGAGTCGACGATCTTCTGCAGCACGTTCTCCGGCTTGCCGGCGTTCTTTTCGGCAAGCAGTTTCTTCTCGCGCTCGACCGTCGCCGGATCGAGGCCGGACGCGTCGAGCGCCAGCGGATTGGCCGAGGCGACATGCATCGCAAGCTGACGCGCCAGCGCCGCCAGCACATCCTTATCGCCTTTCGATTCGAGCGCGACGATCACCGCGATCTTGCCCTGGCCGTCGACCACTTGCGAATGCACGTAGCGGCCGACGACGCCGTCTGCGACGCTGAGCGCGGCGGCGCGGCGCAGCGTCAGGTTCTCGCCGATGCTTGCAATCGCGTTGGTGATCGCTTCGCTCACCGTTCCGCCGCCGGGATAGGCTTCCTTGCCGAGCGACTCGACGTCGGTCTTGCCGCTTTTGAGCGCGACTTCGGCGATGTTTTTGACGAGCGTCTGGAAGTCGGCGTTGCGCGCGACGAAGTCGGTCTCCGAATTCACCTCAACGACGACGCCCTTCTTGTCCGCGACAAGCGCGGCGACAAGACCTTCGGCGGCGACGCGATCGGCTTTCTTCGCTGCTTTCGACAGGCCCTTCTTGCGTAGCCAGTCGACCGCCGCTTCGAAGTCGCCATCCGTCTGCGTGAGCGCCGCCTTGCAATCCATCATGCCCGCGCCGGTGCTCTCGCGCAGTTCCTTCACAAGAGCGGCGGTGATCGTAGCCATGGTCGAAATTCCTTCTCAAGTGGTCATGCGACGGCGCCGGCCCATTGGACCGGCGCGCGCGTCTTAAGCATCGGACTTTACGGATCGATTAGGCGGCGAGCAGCGCCTTCGCCTGATCGACCCAGCCGTCGCGCGCAATGCGGCCGTTCAGCTTCAATTCGGCGTCGAGCTTTTCGACATCCGCCGGCGTCATCGCGGCAAGCTGCCAATAGTGATAAACGCCGGCGTCGTTCAGTTTCTTGACAAGCTGCGGGCCGACGCCGTGCAGCTTGGCGAGATCGTCCGGAGCGCCGCGCGGCGCCGACAGAAGCTCGAACGCCTCGCCAGGCGCCTCCGCATCCGCGCCGGCGGCGACCTCCTCGGCCGTGCGCAAATCTTCGCGGATCACCGGGCCCGCTTCGACCGCCGGCTCGACGTCAGGCGTCTCCGCCGCGCCAATGTCGACGCCCATCGCGCCCTGGCTGCGCGAAATGCCGTCGATGGCGGCTCGCGCCACGAGATCGCAGTAGAGCGCGATTGCGCGGCCGGCGTCGTCATTGCCTGGAATCGGATGGCTGACGCCATCAGGGTCGCAATTGGTGTCGAGCACCGCGACGACCGGAATCTTGAGGCGATTCGCCTCCTTGATCGCGAGCTGCTCTTTGTTCGTGTCGATCACAAAGATCAGATCCGGCGTGCCGCCCATATCCTTAATGCCGCCCAGCGCCTTTTCGAGCTTGTCGCGCTCGCGGGTCAGCAGCAGCCGCTCTTTCTTGGTGATGCCAGAAGCGCCCGCCGAAAGCTGCTCATCGAGCTTGCGCAGGCGGTTGATCGATCCAGAGATCGTCTTCCAATTGGTGAGCGTGCCGCCCAACCAGCGGGAGTTGATGTAATATTGCGCGCTGCGCTTGGCCGCGTCGGCGATCTGCTCCTGCGCCTGACGCTTGGTGCCGACGAACAGCACGCGTCCGCCCTTGGAAACGGTGTCCGAAACCGTCTTCAGCGCTTGATGCAGCAGCGGCACCGTCTGGGCGAGATCGATAATGTGGATGTTATTGCGGGCGCCGAAAATATAGGGCGCCATCTTCGGGTTCCAGCGATGCGCCTGATGGCCGAAGTGGGCGCCGGCCTCGAGCAGGCCGCGCATAGTGAAGTCGGGCAGAGCCATTTTTGTCGTTTCTCCGGTTGAGCCTCGGCGAAAGATGAAAGAGGCCGGAGAACCGGCCACCGGAGCGACGTCTTGAGGCAGACGCCGCATAACTCTCGCCTGTGGAATGGCGCGCTTATAGGGGATGCGCCTAAGTTGGGCAAGGGGCTGTAACAGCCAAGCCCACGCAACAGTTCAAGCCGACCCAGGCGGCGCTTGCGTGGGTCTTCGAACCGACGAAAAGAGGCTAATATTTTTGCAGCGCCCGCGACCAGTTGTCGCATGTTAACATTTTGTATGTAAATAGAAATATTGATTTTTTGACCCGCGTTTCGGGCCGCTCATTGGCGCATTGCCATCCGCCTGGAAACAAGCTAGGCTCACTCTCGATGCGGCAAGCATTCACGTAAAATCAAGAACAGGGGGAAAACGCATGGCCGTCAACGTTCACAACTCCGGCGATATCGGCAAGATGCTGCTTTGGGTCGCCGCTTTCGTCGCTTTCGTTGTCGTCGCTCTGACCTGGGTTCCGGACTGGATTTCTCCCGAAGGAACCAACGGCACGGGCAACCGCAACGGCATACAAGGCGAGGGCGTTGGTTCTACCGCCCGCATGATTCAGTAAGAAATACCCCTGCCGAACGACTTGCCGGGCGCGCGAGCTCCCGGCACTTGTCTGTTAGGGAGGGCGATCGGCCCGGCAACGGCGCAGATCATTTTGGAGCCGACGTTCTCGACATGATCGAGCGTCGGCTTCCGCTTTTTTGGACTGCTAACGCGCCTTACCCCATACGCGCGTCAACCAACTCCGACAGGCAGCCGAATATTTTGCATCGGTCGCACGCCGACAAAGCTGATCGGCCCCATAAGCGCGCCAGCATTTTTCTGAGCGATGAAGGCCGCGCCCCAAATCAGCGCGGCCAGCCCGAGCAGCGGGCGCGGATGCGGCTCATGATATGCTTGTGCTCTTGGATCCCTGACGACGCTGTTCCATTCGCTCCACCCAAGCATTCCCTATTTCAGCGGGCGCGCGCCAGAGCGCCGCAGCGGCTCTAACAATCGGGGTCGCTAATATGCCGACCACCGAGTGCGGGTCCGCGCCTGCGCCGTCGACTCCATATTTAAGGCGCGGGTTCGTCGTCGATGGAATCTCGAGCGATCCGAACATCCAGTCCCAAATAGCGAGAACGCTGCCGAAGTTGCGATTGAAATGCTTAGGGTCCGTTGAATGATGAATCTGATGATGCGCGGGGCTCAAGATGATGTTTCCCAGGACGCCGCGAAACGGAATCCAGAACTGCGAATGCTGAAGATGTCCGATCGTCCAAAGGAAGAAGATGAAAAGGATGTTCTTCCCGTCGACCGTGAAGGATTCTGTGGTTCGCCCGAAGACCCAGGCCAATGCGCCTGACGCCGCGCCGATGAATGTCGCCAGCATGTAGCCAAAAAATATGTTGTCGATCGGATGGTTGCGAAAGTTCGTGACCGGCGTGAGCACCTCCGCCGTGTGATGCACCTTGTGGAACTCCCACAAGAACGGGATCCGATGCTTGAGATAGTGATCGACCCAATAGCCGATCTCATAAGCCAGAAACAGAACGACAGTGGAAAAGACTTTTATCGACAGGTCACAGCACGCAATCGGCGCGCGCGCGCCAAACAAACCGTTCAACGCCCCGCTGACCACGGTGGCGACGGCGTTCGTCGAGATCACGAGAGCGCCCACCACGACCGGCATGAGAACGACGCTCAGGACGAAGAGATTGACGTCCGCCGCAAACGACCTCGTGAGCAGGATTCTCTTATCGAAGACCGCGCGGGCGATGGCCCGCAGATTGGCGCGTCCGCGGCGCATCTTGCGCTGATAGGCTAGTGCGCAAACGGCGATAAGAAACGTCGTCGCCAAGGAATAGGCTGAAAAAATCGAGCCCGCCGAAAACAACTCGTTGGAGATCCGTGCAACGGAAAAGCGGAGCGCGTCGTAAATGTCCATCGAGCTTTTCGGTCCAGATGATTTCGAGAGTTGGGCAGGGACTGACGCGCCGAGACACGCCCATTTTCTTCCAGCATTGCCTCGCCGGCGCGCGCGCCCGTTGATACGCAACCGCCTGCCCGAGAAGCGTATTCGCTACGCGAGCCGCTGCCAAGAGCGGCACGCCGCCGGGCTTGGCGCACCGGGCTTGGCGCTCACGCTCGAGACTAGAATTCAATTCCTTCCTGCGCTTTAACCCCCGCCGCGAAGTGATGCTTGACCAGCGTCATCTCCGTGACGAGATCGGCCGCTGCAATGAGCTCCGGCTTGGCGTTGCGGCCGGTCACGACGACGTTGAGGTCGTCGCGGCGCGCAGAGAGCGCGTCCAGCACCTCATTCAGCGGCAAATGCTCATAGCGCAGCGAAATGTTCAATTCGTCGAGCACGAGCAATCGAACCTCGGGATCGTCCATCAATTCGCGCGCCTTGTCCCAGGCGCGCCGCGCCGCCGCTTCGTCGCGGGCGCGGTCCTGGGTCTCCCAGGTGAAGCCCTCGCCGAGCGTATGCCACGAGACGTCGCCAAGCTTCTCCAGCATGCTGCGCTCGCCGGTGCGCCATTGGCCCTTGCCGAATTGAACGACGCCAATCTTCCAGCCATGGCCGAGCGCGCGCAGCGCCAGTCCGAAGGCCGCGGTCGACTTGCCCTTGCCGGCGCCGGTGTGGACCATCAGCAGGCCCTTGCGCGCAATGGTCTTGCCGGCGACCTCTGCGTCCTGAAGCGTCTTACGCTTCTCCATTTTGAGACGGTGGCGGCGCGCCTCTTCGTCTTCATTCATTTCGGCCATTGCGCGCTCCGAGCCTTCGCCATCGTCTAACAATGGATTTCCTCATCCTGAGGAGCGGCCAAAGGCCGCGTCTCGAAGGACGAGTAAATCCATTCACTGAACCGAACCGTTCCTCACCCTCGCGCTTCGAGACGCCTGCACCGATCTCGGGCCTGCCCGAGATCGACATCTAATGCCCAAGTCGGGCAAGCCCGACTTGGGTGCAGGCTCCTCAGCATGAGGGTGAGGAATGGCGCGAGCCCGCCCGCCTCCAACCCGTTTGACGGAAGCATGAGCCGCGCATATGACTAGTCGGGACGGTCCTTCGCAAGAAGTGAAAAGGGAACGCGGCGCGGGCGTTAGGCCCCCTTCCGCGGCTGCCCCCGCAACTGTAGCCGGCAAGGTCCGCGCCATCTGCCACTGAGCGAAACGCTTGGGAAGGCGGCGCAGTCCAACGACCCGGGAGCCAGGAGACCTGCCGTCATCGCGATCGATTTTGATCGCTGCGCATCACATCGCCGCCGGTGGGGCGGCAGGGAGACCGATATGAACGCCAATTCGTCCGTCAATTCCGCCGCCCTCGCGCCTTCAAGGCTCGAAGCGCTGAAAGCCGCCGCCGTTGCGCTTATTCTCGGCCTCGGCCTCGTCTGGCTTGCCGGCTTCGCCTATCCCGAAAGCGTCCATGACACGGCGCATGACACGCGCCACGCGCTCTCTTTCCCCTGCCACTAGGCCGTAACGCGCTTGATCGCGCGCGTATTGACGAGCGGCCTTATCGCCGGGCTTGTCGCAGGGCTTGCGGTCGCCGCCCTGCAGCATTTCACGACAACGCCGCTCATCCTCGCCGCAGAGGTCTATGAGACGGCGCAGCATGCGCATGACGCCGCTGACGCGGGTCCCGTTTTTTCAGGGATAGGCCGGACGGCGGCGACCAGCGTCGCGACGATCGCCGTCTCGATTGGCTATGCGCTTATTCTGCTCGCCGCGATGCTCTTCTCCGGCGACGCCATAACGCCGCGACGCGCCGCTCTATGGGGCGCCTGCGCCTTCGCCGCGACGGGACTCGCAACGGCTCTCGGTCTCGCGCCGCAGCTTCCCGGCATGGCGGAAACCGAACTTGCCGCGCGGCAAATCTGGTGGATTGCGACCGCGGTTTCGACCGGCGCCGGACTCTTCGCGCTGTTGCGGTTCGATTCGGCGGCGGCGAAGATCGTTGGCGTCGCGCTGATCATTGCGCCCCAGTTCTTCGCGCCGCAGCCAGCTGCTCCCGAGAGCACGGCGCCGGCGGAACTTGCCGCCCACTTTGCGGCTTCTTCGCTCGCCGTTCAGGCGATCAGCTGGGCGCTCGCCGGCGCGCTTGTCGGCCTCGTCTGGAAATTCATGTCGCGCGAACAGGAGGCGTGATGAGCGGCGCCAAAATTCCTGCAACAATCGTCACCGGCTTTCTCGGCGCGGGAAAGACGACGCTCATTCGCCATGTGCTCGAAAACGCCAAGGATCGGCGTCTCGCCCTCGTCATCAATGAATTCGGCGACGTCGGCGTCGACGGCGACATCCTGCGCGCCTGCGGCGTCGAAAACTGCCCCGAAGAGAACATCGTCGAACTGGCGAACGGTTGTCTTTGTTGCACCGTCGCCGACGATTTCGTTCCGGCGATCGAGGCGCTGCTCGCGCATGACAAGCGTCCCGACCACATCATCATTGAAACGTCTGGGCTTGCTCTGCCAAAGCCGCTCGTAAAGGCGTTTGACTGGCCGGCGATCTGCTCGAAGCTGACGGTCGACGGCGTCATCGCCGTCATCGACGGCAAGGCGGTGGCGGAAGGCCGTTTCGCGGATGATCTCGACGCGATCGCGCAGGAGCGCGAAGCAACGCAGACGATCGATCACGACAATCCGCTTGAAGAGGTGTTTGAAGATCAGCTCGCCTGCGCCGATCTCATCATCCTCAACAAGACCGATCTGCTCAACGCCGACGAAGAGCGCGAGGTCGCAGATCGTCTGACGCAAGGCGCTCGTCAAGCGGCGAAAGTCGTGCGCGCGAGCGGCGGGCGAGTCGATCCCTTGGTGCTGCTCGGCCTTTCTGCCGCTGCCGAGGATGACATCGCGAATCGTCCGTCGCATCATGACGCCGAGCCCGAGCACGATCACGACGACTTCGACAGTTTCGTCGTGTCTCTTTCGCCCGTGAACGATCCGGCGGCGCTTGTCTCAAGACTCGCCGAAACGGCGCGCGCTCACGACGTGTTGCGGATCAAGGGATTCGTTGAAGTCGTCGGCAAGCCGATGCGCCTGCTCGTGCAAGGCGTCGGCGCGCGCGTCGAGCATCATTTCGATCGTGCGTGGAAGCCCGATGAGCAGCGCATGAGCCGTATCGTGATCATCGGCGAGAAGGGCCTCAATCGCGACGCCGTTATTGCGACGCTGGCGCAGCCGTGAGGCGCGATGCATCTCCTCCCACGCGATCTCCATAATCTCGACGACGCCGGCGCCGCCGTCGACCTTGGACAATCTCCCGCAGAGATCGTGTTTCTGTCCTTTTCGGATTCGGAGCTGCGCCTACTCGCGCGGCTCTATGAGCAAGGGACAACGACTCTTCCAAGCCTGCGCTGCGCCTCGCTTGCGCAATTGAAACACCCCTATTCCGTCGATCTCTATCTCGACGCCGTCGCCCGACATGCGCGGCTCATTATCGTGCGGCTGCTCGGCGGCAAGGACTATTGGCCGTATGGCATCGAGCAGCTTGAGGCAATCGCGCGCGCGAATTCAATTTCGCTCGCGATCGTGCCCGGCGACGCCCATGACGACACGCGGCTGAAACAGGCTTCAACGCTCGACGCAGAGGCGCTCAATCGAATCTGGCGCTTTTTTCAGGACGGCGGTCCCGACAATCTGCGTTCATTCCTCGCCTATGCCGCGACTCTCGCCGGCCATCCAACGCAATGGCGCGAGAGCGCGCCGGTCGCCAACGTCGGACGATTCGAGGCGGCCTGCCGCGTCGGCGGCGCATTGCGCGCCACGATCGTCTTTTATCGCGCCATGTTCCTCGCCGACGACGCCGCGCCGATTGCCTCGCTCGCCGATGCGCTGGCTGAGCGCGGGTTTGCGATCGAGACGATCTATGTCGCGAGCCTGAAAGAGGCAGAAAGCGAAACTTTCGTGTCGCGCGCGCTCGAGACCTTCGCGCCAGACGTCATTCTCAACGCCACGGCCTTTTCGGCGCGCCGCGACAAGGGAAGCGTTCTCGATCTGGCCGACGCGCCGGTGTTGCAAGTCGCGCTCGCGACGTCGTCACGCGACGCCTGGGCGGCCTCGATGCGCGGCGCGAATGGCGCTGATCTCGCGATGAATGTCGTTCTGCCGGAAGTGGACGGACGCATTTTCACGCGCGCGATTTCCTTTAAGGAAGAAGCGCCGCTGCGTCTTGCGGCGGAATTCAACGAAACGCGCCATGCGCCGGAGCAATCGCGCATCGACTTCGTCGCCGACCTCGCGCTGAACTGGACGCGGCTGCGGCGCAAGCCCAATGAAGAAAAAAGCCTCGCGCTCATTCTTTCCGACTATCCGGCTCGACGCGGCCGCGGCGGCTACGCCATGGGCTTGGATGCCGAAGCGAGCGTGCACGAGATCGTCGAGGCGCTGATCGACGAAGGATATGACGTCGACCCAGTCCCCATCCGCCCTTTGAGGGTGATCCGCGCGCTCGAAGAGGGGATACAAACAGTCGACGTTTCGCTCGCCGATTACCGCGACTGGCTCACCGCGCTGCCCTCTGATTTTGTCGCGAGCGTCAACGACACATGGGGCGCGCCGCAGGACGACCCCGCCGTCGTCGATGGAGCGTTCCGCTTTTCCTGTCTGGAAGCCGGCAAGTTCGTCGTCGCGCTACAGCCCGACCGAGGCGCCCGCGCCGAGCGTTACGAGACTTATCACGATATTCAGCGCCCGCCGCGCCACGCCTATGTCGCCTTCTATCTCTGGTTGCGGCACGTGCGAAAGATCGACGCGCTCATTCATCTTGGCGCGCATGGCACGCTCGAATGGCTTCCCGGCAAGTCGGTCATGCTGTCTGACGCGTGCGCGCCGGAAGCGGTTCTCGGCCCGACGCCGCTCATCTATCCGTTCATCGTCAACGATCCCGGCGAAGCCGCGCAGGCGAAGCGCCGCACATGCGCGGTGACGATCGGCCATCTGACGCCGCCGCTTGTCGACGCCGAACTGTTTGACTCGTCAGCGAAGATTGAAACGTTGCTCGACGAATATGCGACGGCAAGCGCGCTCGATGCGCGCCGCGCGAAACTCATCGCCGGCGCGATCGTCGACGAAGCCGAGCGCAGCGGTATTGCGGCCGAATGTGGAGTCTCGCGCGATAAAGACGTTGCTGAGACCTTGACGCGACTCGACGCCTGGATGTGCGATCTCAAAGAAATGCGCATCGGCGACGGACTGCATGTCTTTGGGCGCGCCGATGGCGATGCGGCGCGCGACGCCTGCGCGCGCACAGAGCGTAGGGCGCTCATCGCCGTGCTTTCGGGCCGCTTCATCGAGCCAGGCCCGGCAGGCGCGCCGTCGCGCGGACGCGCCGACGTTCTGCCGACGGGCCGCAACCTCTATTGCATCGATCCACGTCACGCGCCGACGCAGACGGCTTGCGACATTGGCCGGCGCGCCGCCGCCGAAGTGATGACGCGCCACGCGCAACAGCATGGCGAATTCCCCCGCCACATCATGCTCGATCTCTGGGGCAGCGCGACGATCCGCACCGGCGGCGAGGATTTCGCGCAGGCGCTTGCGCTTCTCGGCGTCTCGCCGCGTTGGGACGCCGCAAGCGCACGGGTCATCGGCTTCGAAATTCTGCCGCAGGCGCGGCTTGAGTTTCCCCGCGTCGACGTAACGCTGCAGGTCTCGGGGCTGTTTCGCGACATGTTCCCGGGTCTCATCGCGCTGTTCGACGACGCGGTGCGCGCTGTCGCCGCGCTCGATGAAGACGCCGAATTCAATTCGCTGAAAACGGCCGACGATCTGCGCCGCGTCTTCGGCGCCGCTGACGGAACTTACGGCCTTGGCGTGAGCGATCGCGTGGCGCGGGGCGAATGGTCGAATCGCGATGATCTTGCGCGCGCCTATTTGTCCGCCGCGGGTCACGCCTATGACCGCGCCGGCGAAGGCAGCGAAGCTGTCGCGGCGTTCAGCGACCGCGTCGCCGCGGCTGATGCGCATGTTCATGTTCAGGACATGGCGGAGGTCGACGTTCTGATCGGGCCTGCTTTCGCCGATTTTGAAGGCGGTTTCGCCGCCGCCAACGCGATGCTCGGCGGCGACGCCGATCTCTTACATCTCGATTCGACTCGGCCGGAGCAATTGCGGACGCGGGCTCTAAAAGACGAGATCGCCCGCGTCTTGCGCATGCGGCTCGCAAATCCGCGTTGGCTGCAAGGGCAAATGCGGCACGGTCATCGCGGCGCAGGCGAAATTGCCGAAACGATCGACAATCTCTATGCTTTCGCCGCGACAAGCGGCCTCATCAGCGACGCGCAATTCGATCTCGCTTTTGACGCCACCTTGGGCGATGATGCGATCCGCGATTTTCTCGCCGCAGAAAATCCCCGCGCGCTGGAGGCGATCGCGCGCGTTTTTAGCGAAGCGCTCGCACGCGGCTTGTGGACGACTAAGCGCAACAGCGTGCGCGACGCCTTAAGCGATGTCGAACGCCAAGAGGGAGGGCGTTTTGCAGCCGAGGCCTGAAATCAAGGGCTGGTGTCCTGGAGCCTTCGCGCCGATGCCAAGCGGCGACGGTCTGCTGATCCGCGCCAAGGCGGTCGGCTCTCGCATGACCGCTGCGCAGGCGCGCGAGATCGCGAAGATCGCCGAAGCCTGCGGCAATGGTTTGATCGACCTGTCGCAGCGCGCTCAACTTCAGTTGCGCGGCATCAGCGAGGCGACGATCGCGGAAGCTCTGCGCCGACTCGATGCGATCGGCATGCTTGCGCCGAACGCCGACGCCGAGCGTGTTACAAATGTCATCGCGTCGCCGCTTGCCGGCCTCGTCGCCAGCGCCCTCGACGCCAACAAGATGGCTGCTGAGCTCGCCGGCGAACTGCAGCGCGACGCGACGCTGCGCGCGCTGCCGCCGAAATTTCTGTTTCTGCTTGATGACGGCGGGGCGCTGTCGCTTGCCGACGTCGAAGCCGACATTCGAGTCGAAGCTGCTGCAAACGGAGAAGTCGCCATCCGCATCGCCGGCGTCCCCGATCGCGCCACGTTCGTCGCTGTCAACGAAGCGCTCGACGTTGCGCTGCGTTTGGCGCGCGCTTTTGTTGAGCTGCGCGCGCAACATGCTTATGCCTTCAAACGCGTCCGCACGCTGGTTGAGGCGCTGGGCGCCGAAGCGCTGACCGACGCGGCTGGGCTGACGATGCGCGTCTTTAAGGAAGCGCGCGCGCCTGCGCGATGGGCGCATATTTTTGGCGCGCAGCGCCGCGGCGCCGTCGCTTACGCGGGCGTCGGGGCGCCTTTCGGCCGCTGGCGCGCAGACGAATTCGCGGCCGTCGCCGAATTTGCGCAAGACGAGGGAACTGGCGAACTGCGCCTCACGCCATGGCGCGCCTTGCTGATCGTCACGCCCGATAAAGAGGCCGCGCGACGCGTCGTTTCGCGCGCGCAAGATCATGATCTCATCACGTCGCCTGACGACCAGCGCCTTGCCGTCATCGCTTGTCCCGGCGCGCCGGAATGTCCGCAAGCGCTCGCCGAGACTCGCGCGCATGTCATGGATTTGGCGCCGCTTGCGCAAAAAATCGTGGGGGTTGATGGCGTCGGCCTGCATCTTTCAGGCTGCGCAAAGGGCTGTGCGCGGCAGAGCGCTTCGCCGATCACGCTCCTCGCCTGCGCGGAAGGATTCGATCTCATCGAAAACGGCGGCGCTGACGGCGCGCCGCGTTTCCGATCGCTGTCGTTCGAAGCCGTGATGCGTGAACTTTCCGCGCGCGCGGCAGGAAGGGCGCAATGACCCTCCGCTTCGACTATATCCACGACGGCGGTGAGATTTACGCGCGCTCCTTTGCGGCCATTCGCGCCGAATCGAATCTCTCGCGTTTCACGCCAGAGCAGGAAAAGATCGCGGTGCGCATGATCCACGCCTGCGGCATGGTGGAGCTTGCCGACGATATCGAGTTCTCGCCCGATTTCGTCGCGGCGGCGCGCGATGCATTGCAAAGAGGCGCGCCGATTTTGTGCGACTCCAACATGGTCGCGCATGGCGTGACGCGCTCGCGGCTTCCGGCGGAAAATCAGGTGGTCTGCACGCTGCTTGAACCAAGCGTGCCGGCGCTCGCCGCGGAGATAGGCAACACGCGGAGCGCCGCGGCGCTGGAGCTATGGCGCAATCGCTTAGACGGCGCTGTGGTCGCAATCGGCAATGCGCCGACGGCGCTTTTCCGCCTGCTGGAAATGATCGACGAAGGTGCGCCGCCGCCGGCCGCCATTATCGGCATGCCGGTGGGTTTCGTCGGCGCGGCGGAATCAAAGGAAGCGCTGCGCGAAGACGGCCGCATTCCCTTCGTCATCGTGAAAGGCCGTAAGGGCGGCAGCGCCATGGCCGCCGCCGCCATCAACGCGCTCGCGAGCGAGAAGGAATGAACGCGCTTACGTCGACATCGCGTGAAGGCGTCGCGGCGCTCGGCGCGCTGATCGGCGTCGGGCTTGGTCCCGGCGATCCCGAGCTTGTGACGGTCAAGGCCGCGCGCCTCATTGGCGCGGCGAAAGTCGTCGCCTTTTTCGCCAAGCGCGGACGCGCGAGCCATGCGCGCGCCATCGCCGCCCCCTATCTCGCAGCGGACTGCGAAGAGATTGCGCTCGATTATCCGGTGACGACAGAGATCCCATTCGATCAGCCGGAATATGTCGAATCGCTTCAGCGATTCTACGAAGACTGCGTTATGCGTATTCGCGCCGTGCTCGAAGCCGGCCGCGACGTGACGCTGCTCTGCGAAGGCGATCCGCTGCTTTACGGCTCCTTCATGCATATGTTCGCGCGGCTCGACTCGCGCTTCCGCGTCGAAATTTGCGCTGGCGTCTCCGGCATGTCGGGTTGCTTCGCCGCGGCGCGCCAGCCGATGGCCTGGGGCGACGACATTCTCACCGTTTTACCGGCGACGCTCGATGAAGACAGACTTGCATCGCGTCTCGCCGAAACGGATGCCGCCGTGGTGATGAAGCTAGGCGGCAATTTCGCCAAGCTGCGTCGCGCCATGACTCGCGCCGGCGTCATCGATCGCGCGATCTATGTCGAACGCGGCGCCATGCCGGGCGAGAAGATCATGCGCCTCAAGGACAAGCGCGACGACGACGCGCCCTATTTCTCGATGGCGCTCGTGCCAGGGCGAGGCCGGCGCCCTTGAGCGGCGCACTTGACATCGTCGGCCTCGGTCCGGCCGACGCCCGGTGGCTTACTCACGAGGCGCAAGCGGCGCTCGATGAGGCGCAGGACATTATCGGCTATGCGCCTTACGTCGCGCGCGTTCCAGAACGCGGAAGTCAGACGCGACTTGCAAGCGATAATCGCGTCGAGATCGATCGCGCGCAAGAGGCGCTGGCGCGCGCCGCGCAAGGCCGCCGCGTCGCCGTGGTTTCGGGGGGCGACCCCGGCGTTTTCGCCATGGCTGCGGCGGTGTTCGAAGCGGTCGACTGTGGCCCGCGCGAGTGGCGCGATCTCGACATTCGCGTGCTCCCCGGCGTGTCGGCCATGCAGGCGGCGGCGGCGCGGCTTGGCGCGCCGCTTGGCCATGACTTCTGCGCGATTTCGTTGTCCGACAATCTCAAACCTTGGGACGTCATCGCCAAGCGCCTGGAACATGCGGCGCAAGGCGACTTCGTCATCGCGCTTTACAATCCGGCGTCGCGCGCGCGGCCGACGCGCATTAATGACGCCTTCGCGCTGCTGCGTCGCCATCTTCCGGGCGAGACGTTCGTTGGCCTTGCGAAATCCGTCGGCCGCGAGAACGAGGAAATCATTCTGACGCGGCTCGACGAAGCCGAGGGCGACAAGGTCGACATGTCGACGCTTGTCGTGATCGGCGCGAGCGGCACGCGCCGCATTGCGCGCGAGGGCGCGCGCGATTGGGTTTATACGTCGCGGAAGGCGACATGAGCGCGCCGTGGCTGTCGCTGATCGGGCTTGGCGAAGACGGCGCCGACGCGCTGACGCCGGCGGCGCGCGCGCTCGTCGCGCAAGCCTCGCTGATTGTCGGCGGCGCGCGACATCTCGCCATGGTCGACGCGCCTGCCGAGCGCCTGCAATGGCCCTCGCCGCTGACCGACGCATTGCCGCGAATTCTTTCCCAGCGCGGCAAGCCAACGGTCATTCTCGCTTCGGGCGATCCCTTCTTCTACGGCGTCGGCGATCTCATCGCGCGCCATGTCGCGCATGACGAGATTTTTTGCGTTCCGGCGCCGTCGGCGTTTGCGCTCGCAGCCGCGCGGCTTAAATGGAGCCAGCAGGATTGCGCGCTCCTTTCGCTGCACGGCCGCGCCTTTGAGCGCGTGACGCCGCATCTACAGCCGCGCGCGCGGATCATCGCGCTCTCCTGGGACGAGACGACGCCGGCGCGCCTCGCGCGCCATCTTGTCGAGCGCGGCATGGGCGGATCGCGCCTCTATGTGCTCGAACGTCTTGGCGGTCCGCACGAGCGTTTGCGCATCGCACGCGCCGACGCATTCGCGCTGGATAATATTGCGCCGCTCAACACCGTCGCCGTCGAAGTTGAGGCCGAGGATGGCGCGCCGATCATTCCGCTTGCGCCCGGCCTTCCTGACGAGTGGTTCGAGCACGACGGACAGCTCACCAAGCGCGACATTCGCGCCGTGACGCTCTCGGCGCTCGCGCCGCGCAAGGGCGAATTGCTGTGGGATGTCGGCGCAGGCGCGGGCTCCATCGCCATCGAATGGATGCTGAGCGATCCCGCAAATCGCGCCATCGCCATTGAGCGCGACGACGCGCGCGCAGCGCGCATCGCGCGCAACGCGCTGTCGCTCGGCGTTCCAGATTTGCGCGTCGTTGATGGCGAAGCGCCGCAAGCGCTCGCGGAACTCGAAGCGCCGCAGGCGATCTTCGTCGGCGGCGGCGCAGACGCCGCAATGCTTGCCGCAGCCTGGGGCGCCCTGCCCCGCTTCGGGCGCATCGTCGTCAACGCCGTTACGATCGAGACTCAGTCGCTTCTCGCCGACGTCTATCGCGAAAAAGGCGGCGAGCTGTTGCATTTGCAGATCGCGCATGCGCGACTAATCGGTCGCTTTCACGCGTTCGATCCCGCCATGGCGGTGACGCAATGGCGAGCGGTGAAGAGATGAATGGGCTTTACGCTTTCGGCCTCGGCGCACGGCGCGGCGTCGCGGCGAAAGATATCGTCGAACTCGTGCGCCGCGTCGCGCAAACTCACAGAGTCGATCTGCGCGAAGCGAAGCTCTGCGCGCTCGAAAGCAAAGCGGAGGAAGCCGGGCTGCACGAGGCCGCGCGCCAACTTGGCGTTGAACTCGTCTTTCTGCCGCTCGCGGCGCTGCGCGCGCGCAAGGCCACGGCGGCGACGCATTCGCCGCGCGTGCAGGCGCTCTTTGGAGTCGGCAGCGTCGCCGAGGCCGCGGCGCTCGTCGGCGCCGGCGCGAACAGCCGCCTCGTCGCGCCGCGCGTGACGACGCCCGTCGCCGCCTGCGCTCTGGCGAAACGCGGCGATGAGGAAAACTCATGACCGTGCACTTCATCGGCGCCGGTCCTGGCGCCGCCGATCTCCTCACCTTGCGCGGGCGCGATCTCATCGCGCGATGTCCGGTGTGCCTTTACGCCGGCTCGCTCGTGCCTGCGGGGGTGCTCGCGCATTGTCCGGCCGACGCGCGCATTGTCGATACGGCGCCGCTGTCGCTCGACGGTATCATCGCGCATATGAAAGAAGCGCACGACGCCGGGCTTGACGTCGCGCGGCTGCATTCCGGCGACCTTTCTATTTGGAGCGCGGTCGGAGAACAGATGCGTCGGCTCGACGCGCTCGACATCCCTTACACGATGACGCCGGGCGTTCCGGCCTTTGCGGCGGCGAGCGCTGCGCTAAAACGCGAACTCACCCTACCGGAAGTCGCACAATCGCTCGTGCTGACGCGCACGTCGGGACGCGCTTCCTCGATGCCAGAGAGCGAAAAGCTTGCGACATTCGCGCAATCGGGCGCGACGCTTGCGATCCATCTTTCGATCCATGTTCTCGCGCGGGTGGTAGACGAATTGACGCCGTTTTACGGCGCCGACTGTCCGGTGGCGCTTGTCTATCGCGCTTCATGGCCGGATGAACGCATCGTGCGCGGAACTCTCGCAGACATCGAAGCGCGCGCGGCCGAAACGCCGATGGACCGCACCGCGCTCATTCTTGTCGGCCCGGCGCTGGCGAGCGAAGATTTTCGAGAAAGCGCGCTTTACGATGCGGGCTACGATCGGCGCTTTCGCGCAAGAGGCGAAAGGTGAACGCGCCCGGCCTGCTGATCGGCGCCGCCCGCTCCTCGTCGGGCAAGACGACGCTGACGCTCGGCCTCATGCGGGCGCTGACGCGGCGCGGCTTGCGCGTCGCGCCAGTCAAATGCGGGCCTGATTATATCGACCCCGCCTTTCACGCAGCGGCGACCGGCTGCGCCGGCGTCAACCTCGATACATGGGCGATGGACGCCAATTTGATCGCCCGTCTCGCTACGCAGGCGAGCGCTGGCGCGGACATCGTCATCGCCGAAGGCGCCATGGGGCTCTTCGACGGCGCGCCGGGCGGCGCGGCTGGAGTCGGCGCCAGCGCCAACATCGCCGCCATGCTCGGCTGGCCGGTTATTCTCGTCCACGACGTCTCGGGTCAGGCGCAGACCGCGGCGGCGATCGTGCGCGGAATCGCTGCGCATGACGCCCGCGTGAAAATCGCCGGCGTCGTGTTGAACCGCGTCGCGTCCGAGCGCCATCGCAGGCTCGCTGCTCAGGCGATCGAGGCGCTCGGCATAAAAGTGTTCGGCGCCCTGCCGCGCGACGAGAAGATCATACTGCCCGAACGCCATCTCGGCCTGGTGCAGGCTGGCGAGACGCAAGGTCTCGATCAGCGTCTCGACGCTCTCGCTGATTTCGTCGAGGCGCATGTGGATGTGGCGGCGATCGTCGCAGCCGCCAGTTCGCTGTCATCCCCGACAG
The DNA here is from genome assembly GCA_016869595.1 of Alphaproteobacteria bacterium. Taxonomy (GTDB): domain Bacteria; phylum Pseudomonadota; class Alphaproteobacteria; order Rhizobiales; family Beijerinckiaceae; genus Methylocystis. The sequence goes on along the minus strand of VGDT01000008.1, from coordinate 29,729 downwards.
GCCGCAGGCCTGATCGGGGATCCAGAACCGAGGCGGCGAAGCTTCCCGACCTTGCTCTGGATTCCCGATCGCCCGCTTTGCGGGCGTCGGGAATGACAAATGGTCTGACGCCCCCCGCGCAACGCATCGCTGTCGCGCGCGACGACGCCTTTTCCTTCTTCTATCCGCATCTCGCGCAGAGTTGGCGCGACGCCGGCGCGGAACTCTTCTTCTTTTCGCCCCTCGCTGACGAGGCGCCGCCCGACGACTGCGATCTCTGCTGGCTTCCGGGCGGCTATCCGGAGCTGCACGCCGCCCGTCTGTCGGCGGCGCATGTCTTCATGGAAGGGTTACGCAGTTTCTCTAAAAGGCGGTGGGTCCACGGCGAATGCGGCGGCTATATGATTTTGGGCCGCTCACTGACCGATGCGGCTGGCGAGGCGCATGAAATGGCAGGCCTGCTTGAACTGGAAACAAGCTTCGCCAAGCGGAAGCTACATCTCGGCTATCGCCACGCGAGACTGGCGGCAGATCACCCATTGGGGGTCATCGGATTCCGACTGCGCGGGCATGAATTCCACTATGCGACTGTTCTGCGCGAAGAGGGCGCCCCCTTCGCGCTGGCGCAGGACGCCTATAGCGACGACGAGCGCCCCGCCGGGCTGACGCGCAGCGGCGTTTCCGGCTCCTTTTTCCACCTCATGGCGTAAAAAAGGGCCGCCGGAAGAACCAGCGGCCCAAGTCAAGGGAGGAAACGCCCAAGGAGGGCTACGGAGCGAGACCAAATCTCGCTGCGTCGCACTGTTATATTGCTGCGCCGCACAAGAGTCAAGGATTTTTTGTGACGCGACTAAGCCGTGGCGGTAATTTCACCGCGCACAAAAGAAAAGCCGCGTCAGGACGCGGCTTTAAGTCTGCTTGGATTATCAAGAATTCGAATAGATTGCGACTAATGAACGGCGGCGGATTTCCTCGTGCCGATGGAGGCTGGCGGGATAGGCGCGTCCTCCCCAGATGCGTCTTTCGGGCGCAATATTTTTTTGTTCGCGAGCACCAGCTCCGAAGCGGCAAGCGCGGACATTTCGCGGCGATCGCTATGCGTCGGCGCCATTGCGACATGCGTGCGCTTGCTTTCGTCGGCGGCCTTTGCGCCCGCCAAAGTCACGACCGGCGATGCGCCGGCGAGTTTGGCGGCAGGCTGTCCAGCGCCAAGGCCACCGCCACGGCTTGGCTTGTCGTCGAGCGCGATTTCGGTCGGCGGGACGATCGTCTCCGGCCGGCTGACCTCAGAAACGCGCGAAGCGAAACTCGGGTGCTGACCGCCGTCCTGATAGACGACGCGCACCGGCTTTACGCCGCTTTGGACAAGCTCAGCAATTTTAGCGTCGTCACGCGCTGACTTCTCGGCCACCGCCTGCGCAATTTCGGGATCCTGCTTGAGCGCCGGACAGGCGGCGTTGGGGTCGAGAGGAGCAGCGCCTGTCGCATTGAACACGTAGCGCCGATTGCAGAAGGCGACCTGCGGCTCCTGCAAGGTCACTTCGAAATGATCGGAGCCTTCCTTCAGCTGCTTCCAGAAGCCAATGTTCGGATCGAGCCGATGCTTGGCGAGATTTTCCGCCGTCATCTTGAAGGGGAAGGACTGCATCTGAATCGCACGCTGGCCCCCGGCGAGCGACGAGCGGGCGATCGCGTAAATCTCGGCGATCTGCCTATCGGTCATGGAGAAGCAGCCTGCTGACGAGCAGGCCCCATGCACCATGATATCGCCGCCTGTGTGGCCCAGCGCGCGGTCGAGAGCGTTCGGATAGCCGACGTTGAAGGAAAGATAATAGCTTGAATTAGGATTCATCTGCGCCGGGCCGATGGCGTAGAAGCCTTCCGGCGCCTGGCGATCGCCCTGTTGGCGCTTGGGACCGAGCTGACCCGACCAGCGGCACATCGGATAGGTCTTCAGATGAACGTAGCGGCCATCTGACCGCATCTTCCAGATTTCGAGCTCCGCTTCTTTCTTGTAAGCGCGGATCAGCATCGGCGCTTCCTTGGACGTCCCGACCTGGTCCATCAAGGCGACAGTCTCGGAGGGGATCGGCGCAAGCGAGCGGTGCGCGAGACCGCTCTGCTCGCAGCCAGAAAGCGCGAAGGCGGCCAAGGCGGCGAGCCCCAAAGCCGGCGCTATGGCCTGAATTTTCATTCTGTCCCCTCTGGCGGCGGCCGCCGCATCGCGACGGCCTCAAGAGAGACGCCGGCGATCACGAAAAACCAACATTGGGACGAGAACGTGTCCGAATCACCCAGAAATTGGCGCCTCTGCGCCTTTCAAGGCGAATCTTTCGAGATTTGCGTTAACGCTTTTCTTCCAGCTTCCGGCCCATGGCCATGAATTTCTCGGCGCGGGCGTTTCTCAGCTGCTCCCGCGAAAAATTCGCCAAGTCCGCGAGCTCCTTGGCGAGGGCCTCCCCTACCGCCCCAATGGCCGCCTCCGGATCGCGATGCGCGCCGCCCGGCGGCTCTGTCACGATCAGATCGATGATGCCGAACTTTAAGAGATCCTGCGCCGTGATCTTCATGCTGGTCGCGGCTTCTTGCGCCTTGGCGGAGTCGCGCCACAGGATCGAGGCCGAGGCCTCAGGCGACGCGACCGTATAGACGGAGTGCTCGAGCATCAGCACCTTATTGGCGGCCGCGATGGCGATCGCGCCGCCGGAGCCCCCCTCCCCCACTACAACGGCGACATTGGGCACGCCGAGCGAGAGCGATACGTCGGTGGAGCGGGCGATCGCCTCGGCCTGACCGCGCTCTTCGGCGTCGATTCCAGGAAAGGCGCCGGCCGTGTCGACGAGAGAGACGACCGGCAGGCCGAAGCGGTCGGCAAGCTCCATTAAGCGGACGGCCTTGCGATAGCCCTCCGGCCGCGCCATGCCGAAATTGTGATGCAGCCGGCTCGCCGTGTCCGAGCCCTTCTCCTGACCGATCACGCAAATCGGCTCTCCCCGGAAGCGCCCGAAGCCGCCGACAATCGCAGCGTCCTCGCCGAAAAGCCTGTCGCCCGCGAGCGGCGTGAACTCATCGATAAGCTGCTGCACATAGTCAGAGAAATGCGGACGCTGCGGATGCCGCGCGACCTGAATCTTCTGCCAAGGGGTCAGGCCGGCGTAGAGATCGGCGAGCGCCTTGGCGGCCTTGGCCTGGAGCTTGCTCAGCTCCTCGCCGATTGATACAGCCTCGCCGTTTTCCGCCAGCGCGCGCAGCTCGTCCACCTTGGTTTCGAGTTCCGCGACGGGCTTTTCAAAATCGAGATAGGAACGCATTGAGAGGGCGATTTTCCTTAGGGAGAGAGGCCCTTTACAGGCGGGCGCAACCTCGCCGCAACCAGCCCTTAAGTCAAGGAACCCGGAGCGCCCACGGCGCAGTTGCGGAACGCGATTGGGGGCGTAACTGTCGCGGGCGAACGGGCGGGCATCGTAATGCAGGAATGGTCACTCCATGGCGTCTGCGCAAGAGCCGATTAGCCGCTTTATCCGCGCTGCCGATGGCCTGCGCTTGCACTATTTCGACTATCCCGCGCCAGCGGACGGCGAGAGAGGATTGCTGCCCGTCGTTTGTCTACCGGGATTGGCCCGCTCGGCCGACGATTTCGACCGCATCGCCAGAGCGCTGCAAGCCGACGGCCGACGCGTGCTGGCTCTCGACTACCGTGGGCGCGGCCGATCCGATTGGGATCAGGATTCGCGGCGCTATGACTTCGACGTCGAGCAGGACGACATCGCGGCTCAGCTTTCCGACGCCGGCGTCGAGCAAGCAGTGTTCATTGGCACCTCACGCGGCGGTCTTCACACAATGCGCATTGCGGCGCGGCGGCCGAACGTCGTGCGCGGCGCCGTGCTCAACGACATCGGACCGAAGATCGAACATGCCGGCTTGCTTCGCATCAAGCGCTATGTCGGCAGGTTGCCGCCGATCCCCTCCATGCGCGAGGCGATCGCCTTGATGCGAATGACCGCCGGCGTCGATTTTTCCGGCGTCTCGGCCAAGGAGTGGGAGGAGTATGCGCGCCTCACCTTCGTCGAGAAGGACGGCAAGGTGCTGCTGCGCTATGATCCGGAATTGTCGCACACGCTCGACGGCGTAAAACCTGACGTCACGCCAGAAGAACATTGGGACGACTTCGACGCGTTGTCGCATGTTCCCATTCTCGCCATCCGCGGCTCGAATTCGGATATTCTCTCGCCAGAGGTTTTCGACGAGATGGCGCGACGCGCGCCTCGTCTGGAGCAGGCCTTAGTCGATGGCCAGGGCCATGCGCCGTTGCTCTTGGATCAGCCGACGATTTCACGGATCGCCGATTTTATCCACAAATGTCCATAAAATGGCGCGCCGCGCCGATCGCTAGATCACGCTGCATTTGGGCATAATCGCCCAAATGCAGACAACGCGATCGACTCCAAAAGCTCAGAGCGCGCCTCAAGCGAAAAACCGGGCTCCACTTTTTCGCGAGCCGCGCTCTATGGCGCGCATCCCTGAGCTTGATTAACTCGCGAGATTGCGATGCCGACAGCGATTGCCGCATTCGCCTGCATGCGCTGGGCGTCAAGCTGGATCTGACGCACACGATAAAGATCGAACGCGCTGAGCTCGCCGAGCTTGAACGCCTTTCGCGACAATTCAAACTGATCATTCGCGACGGCAAGACGATTGTCGGCGAGTTTCGCTGCGCGCTGCGCCGCCGCCAGCGCTTCGCGCGCCGCCTTTATCTCCGCCAATACCATTCGCTTCGCGCGTTCGTATTCGGCTGTCGCGCGGTCCATCTCGGCGAGCGCCTCGGCGCGTCGCGGTTCGTTGCGCCCGAGGGTCGGGAGCGGGATCCTTAGCCGCACGCCGATCGTCGTCGAATCAGTACGTTGATCCGAGATCTGCTGGTAGGGATCGGTCGAATATTGTCGATTATGTTCCTGCCGGCCAAAGACGCCGATCTCCGGACTGTCGATCGGCGTGGCGTCAACAAGCTGCGCTTGTGCATGCGCACGCTCGAGCGCGGCGCGTGGCGCGCGTAGCGCCGGATGATCCTCAATATCGGTGGGGGGCCGCACCGACTCGAGCGCCCCGTCCGGCGGGGCGCCGCCGGTCAAGGCCATGTAGTTGATGCGCGCCACCTTCACGGCGCCTTCGGTCTGCGCCAGCTCGGTCTCCGCGGCGAGCGTTTCGTTCTTTGCGAGCAGCCCGTCGGTTTGCGCCGCCTCGCCAAGTTCGACTCGGCGGGTCATGTCGGCGCCGATGTCGCGCGCCGTTTCGACGCGCGAGCGCGCCACCGACACATCGCGAACCGCGCGCTGCGCGATCCACCACGCGTCGCGCAACGCGCCAGCGACTTCGAGCCTGCGGAGCGCCAACTTCTCTTCAACTTCGAAGAGTCCGGTCGAGACCGTCCCCTCAAAGGCGTCCCGTTGCCCGGGCAGCCACAAGGGCACGCCTGCTTCGATTTCGGTTTCGTTGAAATTGCGGTAATTGCCGCTGGTGTTGTTACGCTGAAGGGCCGAGACATAAGGCGAGCCCGGCGTCAGCGAATTGGCCGTGGCGTAGCGCGCTGAGATCGCACGAAACTGCGCCTCGAGCGACCGGCTCTGCGCATCGATGGAGACTGCCTGTTCGAGATGTTTCGCCAGCACGCCTCCTGTTGGCCTGGGCGCCGCCCGCGCAGGCGTTTTCTTCGGCTTCGTTTTTACCGAGGCTTTGATCTGCGTTTCCGCCTGCTCGCTCTGCTCCTGCGCGGAGACGCTCGCCTCGAAAGGAAAAGCGAACGCAAACATGGAAAATGCAGCGAGAACCGCGCTCGGCCTCATGCGCGAGCGTCCTCGCGCTGGCGCATCGCCGCGGCCCGGCGCATTGCGCGCGCGCTGAACTTCTGGCGAATGACCATGCCGAGATTAGCTGTGCGATCGTAGAGAATTGGCAGCAGAATAAGCGTCAGAACTGTGGCGGATATGAGCCCGCCAATGACGACGACGGCGAGCGGACGCTGAATCTCGGCGCCCGGCCCATGGGCAAAGAGGAATGGAATCAACCCGAAGGCCGCGATGGTGGCGGTGAGCAAAACCGGCCGCATACGCCGGCGCGCGCCCTCTAACACCGCTTCGCGCGTGCTGCGCGCGCCCTCTGAGACGAGCTTGTTGATGTACGAAATAAGGACGACGCCGTTGAGAACCGCGATTCCGATAAGGGCAATAAATCCGACCGACGATGGCACCGAGATGAATTCTCCGGAAAGCCAGAGGCCTAGGATTCCTCCAATCGCGGCAAAGGGCACGTTGCAGAACACCAGCGTCGCCTGCAGGACCGAGTTGAACGTCACATAAAGCAACAAAAAGATCAGCGCCATCGCGATCGGCACGACAATCGCCAATCGCGCCGAAGCGCGCTGTTGGTTTTCGAATTGCCCGCCCCATTGATAACGATATCCCGGCGGCGTCTTCACGTTTTTCGCGACGGCTTTTTTTGCTTCGTCGACGAAACCGACGAGGTCGCGCCCAGAGACGTTGGCGAGAACTGTGGCGAAGCGACGACCGTCCTCGCGGACCACCTGAATGGGACCGTTCTCCACGCGCACGTCGGCAAGCTGCGACAACTCGACGACCTTGCCTTCGGAAGAAACCATCGGCAGACGTGCGAAGTCCACCGATGAGCGGCGTGAGATCTCGGAGCCGCGTATGACGAGCGGCGTGCGGATCGGCCCTTCAAGGACGATGCCGACCGGCTGACCGTCGACCCAGACGCGCAGCGCGTCCTGGATTTCGCCCGCGTTGAGTCCGAAGCGTCCGGCCGCGAGTCGGTCGACGCGCGCCGTCAGATAGCGCATGCCGTCGTTTTGGAGCCCAAAAACGTCGCGCGCGCCCCTGATTTTACGCAGCGTCGCCGCGACCTCGCGGGTCAAGCGGTTAAGTTCATCGATGTCGTCGCCGAAAATTTTGATCACGACGTCCCCGCGCGCGCCGATGATCATCTCCTGCACGCGCATGTCGATCGGCTGCGAAAAGGCGTAGGAAATCCCGGGCATGCCGTCGAGCACAGCGCGAATTTCGCCCATCAGCCAGTCGATATCCTTGTTGCGCCACTCGCTTTGCGGCGCCAGCAGGAGGAAATTGTCGGTCTCGTTAAGGCCGACGGGATCGATGCCAAGCTCGTCGGCGCCGGCGCGCGCCATCATTCCTTTGACTTCCGGCACGCGCTCCATAATCGCGCGCTGAATGCGCATGTCGGTTTCCGCAGCCACATTGACGCTGATCGATGGATGCTTGCGAATCGTGATGACGGGCGTGCCCTCGTTCATCACCGGCATGAAGGTCTGGCCAATGCGCGCGTAGGCGGTGAAGGCGACGATGAGGCCGATGAGAGCTGCGGCGCCGACGAGCAATGGCTTGTCGAGCGAGCGCCTGAGCAAAGGCTCATAAACTGCGCCGATCCTGCGAACGAGCCACGGCTCGTCGGAATGACCCGGCTTTAACAAAGTTGCGCTGAGCGCCGGCACGACGGTGAGCGACAATAGGAGGGCCGAACCAAGCGCAAAGGCGATGGTCAGCGCCACCGGCGCGAACAGACGACCCTCAAGCCCTTCGAGAGACAGTAGGGGCAAAAAGACGGTGACGATGATGACGACGCCGGACGTCAGCGGAACGGCGACTTCTCGAGTTGCTTCAAGCGTCATGAAAAGGCGGTCGGAGAGGCTGACGTCATGCGCATTCGCCATCCGATGTTCGACGTTTTCGACGACCACGACGGCGCAATCGACCAAAAGTCCGATGGCGATTGCGAGGCCGCCGAGCGACATGATGTTCGCCGAGAGGCCCCACCAGCGCATGATGCCGAATGTCGAGAGCGCGGCGAGCGGCAAAATGAGCGATACGACAATCGCGGCCCGAAGGTTCCCAAGGAACAAGACAAGCAGGATGACGACGAGAACGATCGCCTCGATCAGCACTTTTTGCACGGTCCAGACCGCTTGGCCGATCAATTCGCTGCGATCGTAGAAGATTTCGATCCTGGCGCCGTTCGGCAGAGTCCATTCGATTTCGGTAAGGCGCTCCTTGACGCCATCGACCACCATTCGCGCGTCCGCGCCGCGCAGGCCGAGAACAAGGCCCCACACCGCCTCGCCCTCGCCGTTGCGCACGACGACGCCATTGCGCGGAAGCGCGCCATTGCGCACCTCGGCGACGTCGCCGACGCGAACGATGCCCGTGTCTCGCGCGGCGATGACGACGGAGCGAATATCCTCAAGCGATCGCAGGCGGCCTTCCGCGCGCACCAGCAAAGCCTCTTCGCCGTCGCGCACGCGTCCCGCGCCGTCGTTCTTGTTGTTGTTGGAGAGCGCCGATTGCAGCATCTCCACGGTGACGCCGCGGGACGCCATGGCGGAAGGCGACGGCGCGACTTCGAACGTGCGCACGAAACCGCCGAGCACATTTACGTCGGCGACGCCCGGCAGTCCTCGGATGGCGGGGCGTATCGTCCAGTCGAGCAGCGAGCGTTGCTCGGTGGGCGTAAGGTCGCCGCCGACGATGGTGAACATCAGCATTTCGCCAAGCGGCGTGACGATCGGCGCGAGACCGCCGGACACGCCCGCCGGCAACTGATTTTGCGCCTGCGCCAGACGCTCGTTCACCTGGGCGCGCGCCCAATAGATATCCGTTCCTTCCGAAAACTCGAAGGTGATCAGCGTCACTGAATAACGCGTCGTTGAGCGCATCCGAACGAGATTGGGAATGCCCTTCGCCGCGACCTCGATCGGAACGGTGACGCGCGTCTCCAGCTCCTCAGGAGTCAAGCCCGGCGCGCGCATGGCGACCAGCACTTGCACCGGGGCGACGTCCGGAAAAGCGTCAATCGGCAGTTTGAAATAGCTGACCGCGCCCCAGGCGGCGAGGCCGAGCGCGCCGAGAACGACGAGCAGTCGCTGCTGAAGCGCGAAACGGATCAGCCTTTCAAGCATCGCTTTCCGTCACCTCTCGCCTTCGGCGAGTTCCGCGAGCAAAGTCAAAAGGCCACGCGTCGCGACGCGCTCGCCGGCTTTGAGCGCGCCTTGGACCGAGGCATACTGCGGCGTTTCGGAAAGTAGCGTCACCGGGGTCGCGATAAAGCCTTCGGGCGCGCGCACGAACACCCAATTATGGTTTTTAAAGTTCACGAGCGCGTCAGCGGAAACCCGCCACTGCATCGCTCCGTTAGAGCCTGAAAGACGCATGATCGCCTGCACCGCCTGGCCGGGACGTAGCGAACTCCGGCCTGGGCGGAACTCGGCCACGGCCGTTACGGATTGCGTCGCCGCATCGACGGTGCGGCCGATGCGAATAAGCCTGCCGTCAATCCCCGCCGAAGGCAAATGCACGCGGTTGACGTTGTCAAGGGCTGCGGCGCGGCCCAGAGGCACTTGCAGATTGACCCAGATGGGGTCGAGCCGGGCAATGGTGACGAGGGGCGCCGAGGCCTGCACGCGCTCGCCCGTCGTTCCGTGGCGCTGGAGAATGGTTCCGGCGATCGGCGCGCGCACGACAAGAGAGCTTGCGAGCTTGCGATCGCGCTGAAGCGTCTCGATCTCCTGGTCAGTCATTCCGGCGAGCGTGAGAATTTGCCGTCGCTCCTCGAGCGCCGAGCGCGCCTGAGTCGCTTCGGCCCGCGTCACGATCAATCGCCGTTCGGCGATGATATGCTCCTTGAACAATTGTTCGTCGCGCCGCAGCTTCTCCGCCGCGAGGTTCGCGTCTGAGACCGCATGCAGGAAAGCGCGCTGCGCCTCGACCAGCTCCGAGGACTTCAATGTGGCGATCGGCGCGCCCTGCTTGACGTCCTCGTCGACAGCGACAAGCAACGTCTCGACGAGGCCGGCGGCAGGCGTAGCGACAATGCGCAGTTGCTGCGGCGGCACGGCGACGACGCCAGGCACGACAAGCTCGCCCGAGCCCGACTCTGATTCGACCGGCTGAGTTTCAATGCCCGCGACGCGCATCTGATCCTCGGTGATCTTCACGAGGGTCGGCTGGGGGATGTTCTGATTTTCGACAGGCGCGCTCTGTCCAGTTGAAGCGCCAAAAGTCAGAAGGCCGCCAAGAGCAATAAGGCGAAGGAAAGGAGCAAACGCTCGCCGAATGTGATCGATCATGAACCTTCGCTTTGTAAGCCGTCAGTCCGCCTCTGGCGTTCGGGCCAGCGGCATCATTCCAGAGGCGAAGCTGGCGCGCCGGCATGGCGCGCGAAGGACGCCAAATTTCCCGCGCCGTGACGGCGCTGATTTTGCCCGGACGCGGCGACCGGCTCAAGGCATTTCAGCCTCTTGCCGGAGTTTTTCCAGAAAAACCAGCGGCGCGGGTCCGCTTTGGCTCTCTTGCGGTCGCAAATGACGACGCAGGTTCTATAATCCCCTCCAGAAACCATGGCCCTAGCCCTGAGGATGAAATGCGTCACCCTTCGACCGCCGCCATCCGGCTTGTCGATTACCGTCCTGCCGATTTCGCGATCGATTCGGTCGAACTCGACTTCAACCTGCATCCGACCAAAACCCGCGTCGTCGCGCGGCTGGCGCTGCGCCGCAATCCGGCAGGCGATCCCGGAGCGCCGCTCGCGCTCGATGGCGACGATCTCACTCTGCTTGGCGTCAAGCTCGACGGCGTCACGCTCGCTCCCGGCGATTATGAGGCGACGCCGGATGGGCTCACTCTTCCCAAAGTCCCTGACGCGCCTTTCATGCTGGAGATCGACACTGAGCTCAATCCGAGCGGCAATACGCAGCTTTCCGGCCTCTATCGTTCCGGATCCGCCTATTGCACGCAGTGCGAGGCGGAGGGTTTTCGCCGCATCACCTATTTTCTCGACCGGCCAGACGTGTTGAGCGTCTATACGACGCGCATCGAAGCCGAGAAAAGCGAAGCGCCAATCCTGCTGTCGAACGGCAATCCCGTGGAACACGGCGACGTCGCTGGAACAAGCCGTCACTACGCCGTCTGGCGCGATCCTTTCCGCAAGCCCTCTTATCTCTTCGCGCTCGTCGGGGGCGATCTGGGCGTCGTGCGCGATAGATTTACGACGATGTCGGGACGCAACGTCGACCTCGCCATCTATGTCGAACACGGAAAAGAAGCGCGCGCCGGCTACGCGATGGACGCGCTGAAGCGCTCCATGCGCTGGGACGAAGAGAAATTCGGCCGCGAATACGATCTCGACGTGTTCAACATCGTCGCCGTCTCCGACTTCAACATGGGCGCGATGGAGAATAAGGGTCTCAACATCTTCAACGACAAATATGTGCTCGCGTCTCCCGACACCGCGACCGACGGCGATTATGCCGGCATCGAAGGCGTCATCGCGCACGAATATTTCCACAATTGGACAGGCAACCGCATTACCTGCCGCGACTGGTTCCAGCTTTGCCTCAAGGAAGGGCTGACAGTTTTCCGCGATCAGGAATTTTCCGCCGACATGCGTTCGCGCGCCGTAGAGCGCATCGGCGACGTGCGAGGCCTTCGTCTCGCGCAATTCCCAGAGGACGCTGGTCCGCTTGCGCATCCGGTGCGTCCGGAGGTCTATCACGAGATCAACAACTTCTACACGGCGACCGTTTACGAGAAGGGCGCGGAAATCATCCGCATGCTGAGAACGCTGATTGGCGAAGATAATTTCCGGCGCGGCATGGATCTCTATTTCGAGCGCTTCGATGGGACGGCCGCGACCATCGAAGATTTCCTCTCCTGCTTCGCAGCGGCGTCGGGCCGCGACCTGACGCATTTCGCGCTTTGGTACAGTCAAGCGGGCACGCCGGTCGTGACGGCGTCGGGCGACTATGATGCACTCGCTAAAACATTCGCTTTGAAACTCCGTCAGGAAACGGCGGTCACTCCGGGTCAAAACGACAAAAAGCCTGTCGTCATTCCGATTACGCTCGCGCTCTTCGGCGAGAACGGGCAAAAGCTCGATCTCGTAAGCGATGACGCCACGCCGTCTGAACTCGCCCGCGGCTTGGTCGAACTCGATTGCGCCGAACGCGTCATTCGCTTTCGCGAAATCCCTTCGCGCCCGGTGGTTTCGCTTCTGCGCGGCTTTTCTGCGCCCGTGCGCATTGAACCCGCGCCGTCGAGCGAGGACCTCGAGCGCCTGCTCGCCTACGACGACGATCCGTTCAATCGCTGGCAGGCGTCGCAAAGCCTCGCCTTGCGCACGATTTTCAGTCGGCTTGAAACTGGCGCGCTTGAAGCGCAAGGGCTCGGCGAGGCGCTGCGATTGCTGCTGGCCAAGGCGGAAGCCGATCCGGCGCTTGTCGCGCAGGCGTTGTCGCTGCCCTCTGAAATCGACCTAGCGCGCGAAAAGGGAAGCGACGTCGACCCCGACGTTCTGTTTGACGCGCGCATGGCGCTTCGCGCCGAAATCGGCGCGGCGCTTCGTTCAGAGCTCGACGAGATCTACGCGCGCTTTTCGGACGTCGGCGCGTATACCCCTGACGCTGCGAGCGCGGGGCGGCGCGCCCTGCGCAATGTGGCGCTCGACCTCCTGGCCGCAGGCGACCCTGAACGCGGGCGCTCGCTCGCGATGGCGCAGTTCGAGACTGCAGGCAATATGACCGACAAGCTCGCGGCGCTCGCGACATTGGCGCTTCTTGGCGGCCATGCGCGTGAGGAGGCCTTCGCCCGTTTCTATGCGCAATACGCCGGAGACGCGCTCGTCATCGACAAATGGTTCTCGCTGCAGGCGATGATTCCGGAAGAAGCGACGACACAGCGCGTGTTGGGCCTGATGACGCATCGGGAATTTTCGATGGCCAATCCCAACCGCGTCCGCGCCTTGATCGGCGCCTTCGCGAACGGCAATCTCACCCGCTTTCATGCGCTCGATGGGTCGGGGTATGATTTGCTGACGAGCGTCGTTCTCGACGTCGATCCGAAGAATCCGCAGCTCTCCGCGCGGCTCCTCTCCGCGCTGCGTTCGTGGCGCACGATGGAGCCACGACGACGCGATCTCATTGAGGCTCGGCTTAAGCATGTCGTCGCGCAGGAGAGTCTTTCAGCGGACCTGCGCGACATCGCGACACGGGCGCTCGGTTAAAGAGACAAAAAAAGTTCCGTTAACGTCGCGTTAAGGTCTGGACAATTTCGCCGAGAGAGATTCGAATGAAAGTGATTCGGACGACAAGCCGCGTTCGCATCACAATCATTTCGGAGGTTATTGATGGCGCGCGCTTCCGCTGCCCGCGTGAAGACTCACGCCCATACGGTGTGGGGAGCGTATCGTTTCGATGAAGACCGCCCAAAGGGGCTGAAGAATTTCGCCTGGCTGCGGCCGCTGACGATCTCCGCCTGCGTCGTCTGCCTCTTCTCTCTCGTCGCTTTCACCGTGTCGCTGACCAGCGCGATGCAGGATCGGCTGGTCGAGCAGGCTGTCGACGACCTCGAACTTTTCGCGCGCGCCGTCGCGCTCGACCTCCGCGACAAGATCAAGATTGATGTGCAAAAGCCATTTGCCGCGCCCCTAGAACAGCTTTTGCCGCAGGGCGCGCATTCGCGGGGTCGACGCATTTTGATCACTGACGAGCGCGGCCGCGTCGCCGCCGCCCTTCCCCCCATTGCCTCGAATGAGCTGACGTTGTCGCAGGCCCTGGGTCTGGAACAGGCGCTCGTCGACTTCGCTGATAACGCCGGCGTCATGCGCGTCACTCTGCCCGAGGGCGCTGCAGCCCTCGTGAGCGTCAGAAACCTGCCCGCGCCTTTCGGCCAGGTCGCGATGATTTATCCCGTCGACAATGTGCTCGGCGATTGGCGGGGCATCGCTTCGCGCTATGCGCTGCTTTTCGCCGGCGCCACGCTGCTGCTGATCGTTATCATTTTAGCCTACATCCATCAGACCCGGCGCCGTGAAGAGCTTGAGCGCGCGAATTCGCTGATCCGCAGACGACTCGAAACGGCTCTGTCGCGCGGCGGATGCGGCCTCTGGGAGTGGGATATCGCCCGCGGCCGGATCTATTGGTCGGATTCCATGTATGAGATGTTGGGGCTTCCCGCAGAGCGCCGCTTTCTCTCCTTCGCGGAATTGAGCGGGATGCTCCATCCAAACGATGGCGACTTCCAGACGATCGCGGACATGGTCGCGTGTTCGCGCTCGAACAGCGTCGATCACGAGTTTCGGCTGAAGAACGCCGAGGGCCAATGGATTTGGATCCGCGCCCGGGCGCAGATCGTCGAAGAAAACGGTGAATCCGGCAAGCATCTCGTTGGGATTGCAATCAACGTCTCCGAGCAGCGCGCGCTCGCCGAACATACTGAGGTCGCCAATCTGCGCCTGCGCGACGCCATTGACGCCATCTCGGAAGCGTTCGTGCTGTGGGACTCGAAAAATCGCCTCGTCACCTGCAATTCAAAATTTCTCGCTCTCCATGGCCTCTCGGCTCAAGCCGCAGTGGTCGGAGCCAGCTACCGGCAGGTCATGAGCTGCGCGACGGCGCCGCTGATCCGCACCGAGATCGACTCGCCGGATGGTCCGTCGCCCGACGCGCGGACCTACGAGGCGCAGCTCATCGACGGGCGCTGGCTTCAGATCAACGAGCGCCGCACGAAGGACGGCGGCTATGTGTCCGTCGGCGCTGACATCACCGCGCTGAAGCGTAACGAGGAGAAGCTGCGTGAATCGGAGCGCCGGCTCACGGCAAGCGTCGCCGATCTCACCCGCTCGCGACAGACTCTTGAAATGCAGGCGCAGCAACTCGCGACGCTCGCCGAGCAGTATCATCACCAGAAGGCGCAGGCCGAAGCCGCCTATGTGGCGAAATCGGAATTCCTCGCCAATATGAGCCACGAGTTGCGCACGCCGCTCAACGCCATCATCGGTTTTTCGGAAATGATGGAGGCGCAGCCCTTCGGCGCGCTTGGTTCCCCTAAATATCTTGAATATTGCAGCGGCATACGCCAGGGCGGCAATTACCTCAACGAGGTGCTGTCCGACATTCTGGACATGTCGCGTCTCGAAGCCGGGCTTGTCCGTCTCGCCGAGCGGGAGTTCAACGTCGCGGAGCCGTTACGCAAGGCCGTCGGCGCCTGGCGCGGGCGCGCCGAACTCAAGAATGTCGAGTTCATCGTTGATGCCGGCGAAAATCTGCGCTGCGTGGGAGACGAAGCGGCGATCACTAAGACGCTCGGCATCTTTCTTTCCAACGCCGTGAAATTCAGCAAGAACGGTAGCATCGTGCGCGTTCGCGCGCGTCCGCACTTCGGCGCGATCGACGTTTATGTCGAGGACTCGGGACGCGGCGTCGATCCCGGCGAAATTCCCAAGCTCGGCAAGCCCTTCGAACAAAGCGCGGATTTGATGGAAGATGGCATGCGGGGATCGGGGCTCGGCCTCGCCATCGCGCGTGCGCTCATCGAATTGCATGGCGGCGCACTACGCTTCCGCTCGCGTCTTGGAGAAGGCACGATCGTCATGATGCGGCTGCCGGCCGCCTCGGCGACGGTAACTCCGTTAAAGCCGCGCGCGACCGAGCAGGCGGGCGCGAGAGAGAAAGTCTCGCCTTATGCACGCTCCATTCGCGGAGCGGGACCCGCTGTCATCCGTATCGCGGGCAACGACAGCGCCACGCGCAAGCCGGGCGCATTGTCCTCGATCCGCAGCGCGCCATGATGCATCCGTGCAACCGCCGCGGCGAGAGACAATCCCAGACCTGAGCCAGGCCGAGAACGCGAATTCTCAAGCCGCACGAAACGACCGACGACGCGCTCGCGATCCGATGGCGCAATGCCGGGTCCGCGGTCAGCGACGATGATCTCCACACGGTCGCAGACGCGCCGCGCCTCGATCGTGATGCGCGGATCATCGCCTGTGGCGCCATATTTCAGCGCATTGTCCACGAGGTTGACGAGCGCTTGCCCGAGCAGTTCCCTGCTGCCCGTGACGGCGAGGCCGTCCTGCGCCGTAACGTCGAGATGCGCCCCCTGCTCTTCCGCGACGGGTTCATACATCTCGGCGATGTCGCGCACGACCGCGTCGGCGTCGAAGGCGGCCATATTGTCGCTGCAATAGCCGGCCTCTGCGCGCGCGATCATTAACAGCGCGTTGAACACGCCGATCAGATTGTCCGACTCTTCGATCACCGCGGCCAGCGCCTCGCGATGCTCTCGATCGTCTGAGCCCGCCCGCAAGGCCGCCTCGGCGCGATTGCGCAGGCGGGTCAGAGGCGTCTTGAGGTCATGCGCGATATTGTCGGAAACTTCGCGCAAGCCGGCCATCAGCTCGCTAATGCGCTCGAGCATGGCGTTGAAATTTTCGGCCAAGCGATCAAGTTCGTCGCCGGCGCCCGAGACCGCGAGGCGTTCGTGCATGTCGCCCGCCATGATGCGCCGCGCCGAGGCTGACATCACGTCGACGCGGTCGAGCATGCGATGCGCGACGAAGAGTCCGCCAAGCGCGCCGACGAGGGCGAGCCAGAACAGCGAGACGCCGAGCGCGCGGCGCAAGATCCCGCGCAGCACCTCGTGGTCTTCGATATCGTGGCCGATGAGCAGGCGAAAACCACCGGGAAGAAGGAACAGCCGCATCAACGCCGGGTGTTTAACGCCCGGCTCGCCCCGTCGCTCATAGGTCGTTTCGACAAGTTCCGTTCCGCCCGATGGCGTGAACGCCGGCTGCTCGATATTGCCGACAATGACGTCCCCCGAATGGCTCGAGAGCAGATAGAGCGAACCGCCTGGCGCGCGCACGCGGCGTTCGACTGCATTAGCGAGCTGACGCAGGCCGCCCTGCGCATATTGTTCGGAAAGCGCCCGGATTTCGGCGTCGACCGTTTGCTCGATCTGTTCGTCGAGCACTTCTTTCACTCGCGCGCCGACGCGGGCAAGCACAAGCCCCGCGCCAATCGAAAACAGCACGAGATAGGCGATCGACAGTTTGAACGCCGTCGTTCGGAAGAGTTTACCGAGCGCCGTCACGGATCATATACCCCGCCCCGCGGATCGTATGCAGAAGCGGGTTCTCGCGGCCTTTGTCGATCTTGGAGCGCAAACGGGAAATATGCACGTCGATGACGTTCGTCTGCGGATCGAAATGATAGTCCCAGACGTTTTCCAGCAACATTGTGCGGGTCACAACCTGACCCGCATGTTTCATCAAATATTCCAACAGCCGAAACTCCCGCGGCTGGAGCACTACATCCTGGCCGCCGACTGTCACCTTATGCGATAGACGATCGAGCTCCAGATCGCCAACCCGGTATTGTGTCTCTTCGCCCTTTGGGCCGACGCGACGGCGCGCCAGCGCCTCGACCCGCGCCAGTAGTTCCGAGAACGCGTAGGGCTTTGGCAGATAATCGTCACCGCCGGCGCGTAAACCCTTTACGCGGTCATCGACCTGGCCGAGAGCGGAGAGAATGAGCGCCGGGGTTTCCACGCCCTGCTCGCGCAAGCCGGAAATCAGCGAGAGCCCGTCCATTTTGGGCAGCATCCTGTCGACGATCAGCACGTCGTAGTCGCCTTCGCTGGCGCGCCCGTAGCCTGAGAGCCCATCCGGGGCATGTTCGGCGACGTGGCCCTGTTCGCGGAAAGCCTTGACGAGATATTCGCTCGCTTCGTTATCGTCTTCAATGATGAGAATGCGCATGTGTCTCTATATCCGATATTGTAAAAAACGGCAGGCCGGCGCTTGCGCGCCAGCCTGCCCCGCGTTCGGGAGCCAGGAGGGGACTGGCTCTTCCCGACGCTCTTCGTTGCGGAGACCGGCTGCGGGCGGGTGCAGTATGTCGGCCTCAACGCAAGAAGCTCTTTATGCCGCTTAGCCGGCGCCCTTCAGGGGAACGGCGATGAATTTCGCGCTGTTTGCAGACTTCACCCTGAGCAGTACCGAACGTCGCCCGTCCTTGCGAGCGGACTCGAGCGCCGAGGAGAGATCGCCGCTTGAGTTCACTGGCTGCCCGCCGGCCTCGACGATAACGTCGCCTCGGCGCAATCCCTTTTGCGCGGCGGCGCCGGACGGATCGAGATCGGTCACGAGCAGTCCTTCACGGCCCGCGCCGCGCACCTCAGTCGCCGGCACGACCTCGATTCCGAGTCCGGACAGTTCCGAACCTTGCTGCGAAGGGCTCTCGTCATCGGCGCGCGCTTCCTGCTCTTCAGGCAGCGTGCCGAGTTTGAGCTTCACAGTCTTTTCGGCGCCCGCGCGCTGATAGGTGACATCCACCGTTTTGCCAGGGCCAAGAGCGGCGATGCGACGCGCAAGATCGCGTGGGGTCTCGATCTTATCGCCATTGACCGCGACGATGAGGTCGCCCGCTTTAAGGCCCGCCTCTTCAGCCGGGGCGCCCTTCTGCGGCTGCGCGACCAGCGCGCCTTTCGTCGTTTTCAGTCCCATGCTGTCGGCGATTTCCGGCGTGACATTCTGAATCTTGACGCCGATCCAGCCGCGCGAAACCGAACCTTTTTCCTTAAGCGCGGCTACGACGTCCTTCGCCACTTCGGTTGGAATGGCGAAGCCGATGCCAACCGATCCGCCAGAGGGCGAATAGATCGCAGTATTCACGCCGATCACATTGCCGTGCGAGTCGAACGCCGGGCCGCCCGAGTTGCCGCGGTTGACCGGCGCGTCGATCTGCAGGAAATCGTCATAGGGGCCCGCCCCGATGTCGCGTCCGCGGGCCGAGATGATTCCGGCGGTCACGGAGCCGCCGAGACCAAACGGATTTCCGACCGCGATGACCCAGTCGCCCACGCGCGGCGTCGTCGAGCCCCACTCGACATAGGGCAACTTCTGGCCGTCGTTGATCTTGAGCAGGGCAAGGTCGGTGCGCTTGTCGGTGCCGACCACCTTGGCCGGAAGCGATCTGCTATCGTCGAGCGCAACCTCGACTTCGCTGGCGTGTTCGACCACGTGATTATTCGTAACGACGTAGCCGTCGGCGCTGATGATGAATCCAGAGCCCTGGGACATCGTCATGTGCTTTTGGGGACGGCCCCCGGGGCCAGGTTCGCCAAAACGCTTGAAGAAACGATACATGGGGTCGTCGGGCGAGATGTCGGGCATCTCAAACATGCCGCCTTGCGCGTTCTCGACCGCCTTCACCTTGATGGCGACGACGGCCGGCTTCACGCGCTCCACAACGTCAGCAAAGGATGCGGGTCCGGCAGCTGTGACGGATCCGGAAAGCGGCGCTTCGGCGTAGGCCGGCGTGAGCTGCGCCGGACCGAGGGCTACGCCAAGCGCGAACACGGCCGCAGCGCTCATCAGCGCCAGGCGGGACGCGCGGCGCGGCGCTTTTACGGCGCGGTCGCGAGGATTGATTGCGATAGCCATTTTTCGAAAATCTCCATCTCTGAGCGACGCCCCGCTGAGGAGAAGCGCAACGCCGCCGCGAGATGAAAGATGGAGACGGCCGCTTTGCCGTCCAATGGCGACGGCATGAAACTTTCGTAAGGCGCCGCCAGCCTACAGCCAGCCGGCGCGGCGCAGCCGGTAATACAGGACGGCGCAGACCGTCGCCGTCATGCCCAGGACGACGTAATAGCCATATTCCCACTTGAGCTCGGGCATGTGCTCGAAATTCATGCCGTAAATGCCGGCAATGGCGGTGGGCACGGCGAGAATGGCGGCCCAGGCGGCAAGCCGGCGAGCGATGTCGGTCTGCTGCATTTGCGAGTTCATCAGGCTCGCCTCGAAGGCGAAGGCCAGCGTTTCCCGCATCGTGTCGATGCGTTCCTGGACACGGCGCAAATGGTCGCGCACGTCGCGAAAATGCGGCCGCATGACCGGATCGATGGCGACGATGTCACTACGCTCCAAGCGGCGGCATACATCGGAAAGCGGCGTAGCGGCGTTGCGTAGACGTAGCAGGTCGCGCCGCAAGGTGTAGAGCTGCTCGATCTCCGCCCGGCCCATTGTCGTCGTGATCACGTGATCCTCGATGTCCTCGACTTCATCGTTGATGGCGTCGAGCACCGGGAAGTAGTTGTCGACGATGAAATCGAGAATGGCGTAGACGATGAAGTCTTCGCCCTCTGAGAGACGCTCCACACGCGCTTCGCACCGTTCGCGCACATGCGCATAAGACTCCGAGGCTCCGTGGCGGACGCTCACGACATAGCCGACGCCGACGAAAAGATGCGTTTCGCCAAATGCCATGTGGCCATCGACCATCTGCGCGGTGCGCGCGACGATGAAGATGCTGTCCTCATATTCTTCGAGCTTGGGAAACTGATGCGCCTTGAATGCATCCTCGATCGCGAGGTGATGCAGCGAGAACTGGCGGCCAACGCGCTCCAGCAGCTCTTTTGACGGTTCGTAGAGTCCGATCCAAACGACATGGCCTTCGCGCTTGGCCCATTCTCCGGCCTCGTCGATTTCGATATCGACGATCTTGCGGCCGCCATGATAGACGGCCGCCGCGACCACCCCCGCCTCTTGGGACTTTGCCGCCGGCGCCCGCTCGTCCATGATCGTCCCTCGGCGCTCAGGAAGGCTTCGATCCGCCGCGCGTCACGCCGACCTTCGCGGGCCGCAACACGCGTTCGCCGATCACATAGCCTTGCTCGACGACCTGAGCGACCGTGCCCGCGGGCTGACTATCATCGGGGATTTCGAACAGCGCTTCATGCTGATTAGGATCGAAGCGGGCGCCTTGCGCTTCGATCTTCTTGACCCCGAAGCGCGCGAGCCGCGCCAGAAAATCGCGCTCCATGAGCTCGACGCCTTCGACGAGCGACGCGACCGCCGGGTCGGCGCGCGATCCCTCGGGCACGTTCTCCAAGGCTCGGCGCAGATTGTCGGCGAAGGACAGCGTTTCGCGCGCGAAATTGGCGACGCCATACGCTTTCGCGTCGGCGACCTCGCGTTCGGCGCGGCGGCGCACATTCTCGACTTCGGCGAGCGCGCGAAGGAGCTTGTCTTTCAGACCTGCGTTTTCAGCATATAGATTTTCGAGCTCGGTGAACGGCTCCGGCTGCGCAATGTCGGATTCGGCCGACGGCTGCGACAGCGACGAGGGCTCAGCGCCCGCCTGCTTCCCGTTAGCGTCGGCCTTTTTGTCCGCGTTCGTTGGATCGCTCATGCTGTCACCTTAGTTCCGTAAAGGCGCCGATATCTGCGCAGGAAACGTCAAAATCAAGTCGTGGCGGCGGACGTTCTCGCGCCACGCGCGCCCTGACCGCTGAACACATCCAATAGCTGGCGTTTGATCGCCGCTTGGCGCTGCGGCGACGCGATCTTCGCGCCCGTCAAATCGGTGACGTAGAAGGCGTCAACCGCGCGTTCGCCGAAGGTGACGATATGCGCTGACGCAATATTGAGATTGAGTCGCGAGATCGCATTCGTGAGTTCGAACAGCAGCCCCTCGCGGTCAAGTCCCGAAACTTCGATCACCGTATAGACGTTGGACAGGCTGTTATCGACGACGACCTCTGGCGCGACCGAGAAAGCGTCCGTCGGCAAATGCGCCTTGGCGCGGGCCCTCAGCTCTTCGGACACGACGATCTCGCCGCGCAGCGCTCTCCCGATGAGGTCGGCGACGCGTCGAGCGCGACGCATTTCGTCTTCGTCATAGTCGAACGCGCGCGAGAAGAAAATCGTATCGAGCGCGAGACCGTCCGCGGTGGTGAAGATATGCGCGTCGACGATATTTGCGCCGCCCGCCGCACAGCCGCCGGCGATGATCGACAACAAGCGCGGATTATCCGGAGCGACGACGGTCAGTTCTACGGCGCCCCGCGTTCTGTCGAGTTCGACAGCCGTCGCAAGCGGCGCCGGCGCGCCGTTCATCTCGCGAAGCAGTTCGGCGTGGCGAACCTTGCGCGCGACGTCGACCTTGAGCCAATAAGCGGGATAGTGACGCTTGGCGTAGGCGTCGAATTCCTCATCGCTCCACTCGGGAAGCGCGGCGCGCAGATCTTCTTTCGCGACCGCGACACGGCTTTTGCGATCGACCGCCGAATGGCCGCCGCCGAGCACGACTTCGGTTTCCCAATAGAGCACACGCAGAAGCTGCGCCTTCCAGGCGTCGAGCACGCCGGGCCCGACCGCATTGATGTCGCAGACGGTGAGAACGAACAGCATCTTCAGCCGCTCCATCGTCTGAACGATGGCGGCGAAATTGTCGATCGTGACGCGATCGGAGAGATCGCGGCTCTGGGCGAAGCTCGACATGGTGAGATGATGCTCGACGAGCCAGGCGACGGACTCTGTCTCGCCGGGCGTGAACCCCAAGCGCGGACATAGCGTGCGCGCCACCTCCATGCCGACGAGCGAGTGATCCTCCTTCCGGCCCTTGGCGATATCGTGCAGGAAGAGGCCGAGATAAAGGACCTTGCGATTGACGATCGTCGGCAGGATTTCGTCGACGAGTTGCTGATGGTCGGGCATGCGCCCGGCTTCGAGGTCGGACAGTCCGCCAACGGCGCGCAGCAGATGCTCGTCGACCGTATAGTGATGATACATGTTGAACTGCATCATCGCGACGACTTTGCCGAAATCCGGAATGAAGCGCCCGAGCACGCCTGTCTCGTTCATCCTGCGCAGCGTGATTTCGGTCATGTTGCGCGAGAGCAGGATTTCAAGGAAGAGTCGATTGGCCTCTTTGCTCGCGCGCAAATTGGCGTCGATGAGCCGCAGCGATAGAGTCACCGCGCGCAAAGCGTCGGGGTGAAGCGGCAGGCCGTGATGATCGGCCATCCAGAAAAGCCGGATGATGTTGACGGGATCGCGCTTGAACACATCGGCGTCGACGATGCTGATGCGATCGTGATCGACGATGAAATCGCCCTGCGGGGCGCGGCTGCGCCGGCGCCGGAACGGCTGCAAGAAGCGTTCGAAAATCGCGCGCGGCTTCGCCTGCTTCTCTTCAAGCGCCGCGCAGACGATCGCCGTGAGATCGCCGACTTCCTTGGCGACGAGGAAGTAGTGCTTCATGAAGCGCTCGACCGGCGACAGTCCGCTGCGGTCGTGATAGCCGAGACGCCTCGCGACCGTCGGCTGCACGTCGAAAGCGAGCCGTTCTTCGGCGCGGCCTGTCGCGAAATGCAGATGGCAGCGCACGCGCCACAGAAACTCTTCGCAGCGCTCGAAGAGGCTGAGCTCGGCGGCGGTGAAAAGCCCCGCGGCGACGAGCTCTTTCGGCTCGCGCACGCGATAGACATATTTGGCGATCCAGAACAGCGTATTCAGATCACGCAGGCCGCCCTTGCCCTCCTTAACATTCGGTTCAACGAGATAGCGCGAGGCGCCGGCGCGCAGCACGCGTGCGTCGCGCTCAGCGAGCTTGGCGGAGACAAACTCACGCGTATCCGAACGGGCGACCTCGCGGTCGAAGCTGTCGCGAAATTCATTGAAGAGTTCGACGTTGCCGAGGATGAAACGCGATTCGAGAAGCGTCGTTCGAATGGTCATGTCGGCGCGGGCCTGACGCATGCATTCGGCGACGGAGCGCGTCGCATGACCGACCTTCTGACGTAGATCCCACAGAATATAAAGGATCGCCTCGATGACGCTCTCGCCCCAGGGCGTCTGTTTGTAGGGGACGAGAAACAGAAGATCGATGTCCGAGCCCGGCGCGAGCGCGCCGCGCCCATAGCCGCCGACAGCGACAATCGCGAGACGCTCAGCGAAGGTCGGATTATCGACCACGTAAACGTAACGCACGACATAATCGTAGATCGCGCCGATCAACTCGTCTTCGAGCGCGGAGAGCAATCTCGCGCAGGCCCAGCCCGAGCCCCGCGCCTCGAGCCGCGCGCGGGCGATCTCGCGTCCTTCCGCGAGAGCCGAGCGAAACAGTTCGACGATCGCCGTGCGCCGCGCATGGCCGCGCTCTCTCTTGCAGATCGCAGCGACCGAAGGCGCAAGCGCCTCTCGCAGACCGCGGAACTGCGAGTCAGGATCAAGACCGGAAAAAGCGCTGAGAAGCGCGACTTCGTTCATTTAAGTGTATTCCGGCGACCGGCCCGATGCGCGCTGGGCGCGCAAACGCCTTTCGATGGCGTCGAACAGCGGCGGCGCGAGATCCGGCCCGCCGACGCGTTTTAGCGCGCGCAATCCGGTCGGCGAGGTCACGTTGATTTCAGTGAGCCAGCCGTCGATCACATCGATGCCGACGAAGAGCAGCCCGCGCCGCTTCAGCTCCGTCGAAAGCCTCGCACAGATTTGCTTCTCTCTCGCGTCGAGTTCCGACGCCGCAGGCGCGCCGCCGCGCACCAGATTCGAACGGATGTCGTCATCGGCGGGAATACGGTTGAGCGCCCCCATCGCCTCGCCGTCGATGAGAAGGATGCGCTTGTCGCCCTTCACGATCTCCGGCAGGAAGCGCTGTGTGACCCATGGCTCGCGGAACATCGTCGCGAACATATCGAAGAGCGAACCGAAGTTCGGATCACGGCGCCCGACCTTGAACACCGCGGCGCCGCCATGGCCGTAGAGCGGCTTCATGACGACGTCGCCATGCTTGGCGCGAAAGCGCTCGATCGCCGCGCGGTCGCGCGTGATCAGCGTCGGCGGCATCAAATCGGCGAATTCCATCACGAAGATTTTTTCGGGCGCATTGCGCACATGCGCGGGGTCGTTGACGACGAGTGTCTTCGGCGCGAGCCGCTCCAGAAAATGCGTGGAGGTAATATAGGCAAGATCAAACGGCGGGTCTTGGCGTAGCAGCACGACATCCATGGCGCACAGATCAAGGTCGGTCGCCTCGCCGAGCGTGTAATAGCGGGAAGGATCGTCGAAAACCTCGATGCCATGGGCGCGCGCCGTCAGCCGGTCGCCCTCGAGCGACAGTTGATCTGGCGTATAGAACCACAGGCGATGCCCCCTGAGCTTCGCCTCCAGCATCAGCGCAAAGGTAGAATCGCCAGCGAAATTAATGCGTTCCAACGGGTCCATCTGGACCGCTATCTCGAGCATCGATCCCCCTGCCGCCGCGCCCGCCGTTTTCGGCCCGGCTATGATACGGGCCGCCTCATCCAACGACACATAGCAGGAGAACCGCGGGCCTGCGCAACCCTCAATCGCTCAAGCCGCTTAAGCGCCGCGGAGGCCTAGGTCAGATGACGTAATCGAAGGAATCATAGGCGAGGCCGCGCAGGATTTGGTCCATGTCGCGCGCCGGCTCCGCGCGGGACTCGGTCCCGACCACCTTCGCCGGAACGCCCGCGACGATCGAATTCGGCGGAACCGATTTCAGCACCACCGAGCCCGCGGCGATGCGCGAACAGGCGCCGATTTCGATATTGCCGAGGATTTTGGCGCCTGCCCCGATCATCACGCCGCGCCTGACCTTCGGATGACGGTCGCCCGCAACTTTGCCTGTGCCGCCGAGCGTCACGCTATGCAGGATAGAAACGTCATCGTCGACGACAGCTGTCTCGCCGACGACGAAGCCAGTGCCGTGATCAAGGAACAGCCCCTTCCCGAAACGCGCCGCCGGATGAATGTCGGCCGCGAGCGCGTCGGAGGCGCGGCTCTGAATGTAGTAGGCGAAGTCATGTCGCCTTCCCCGCCACAGCGCATGCGCGAGCCGCGCCGACTGGATCGCATGGAACCCCTTGAAATAGAGCAGCGGTTCGATCATCCGCCCGCAGGCGGGATCGCGCTCGACACAGGCGACGAGATCGGCGCGGAACGCCGTGGCGATCGTCTCATCGTCGCGCGCCGCCTGCATAAAGGCGTCGGCGATCGCGTCGGCGTCGATCGCGGACGCGCCCAGTCTTGTGGCGATGCGGTGGACCACAGCCTCTTCAAGAGAGGCGCGGTCGAGGATCGCGCCGAGCATTAGCGGCGTCAGCGACGGATCGAGGCGCAGCGCCTCCTCGGCTTCGCGGCGCATATGCGCCCACATCGCCTCAGCCTCCGCCGCGAGCGCGCTCAGATCCTCGCTCGGCGCGTCGGCGTCCATTCTCAAAACTTCACTTGCGGCGGCGTTTGCGCCGCGCCGGCTACGGAGAATTCCGCCATCGGTTTCGTGCTTGCAAAGAAGGTCTTCGCCCAGAGCAGCGTCGGGAAGGTG
Organism: Alphaproteobacteria bacterium; assembly: GCA_016869595.1. Classification (GTDB taxonomy): domain Bacteria; phylum Pseudomonadota; class Alphaproteobacteria; order Rhizobiales; family Beijerinckiaceae; genus Methylocystis. The sequence goes on along the minus strand of VGDT01000008.1, from coordinate 3,760 downwards.
CGCAGCGAGGTGTTGAATTCCCGCACCGCTTCGATGTAGTCGCGGCGCGCGACATTGATGCGGTTCTCGGTGCCTTCGAGCTGCGATTGCAGGGCGAGGAAGTTCTGGTTGGATTTCAAATCAGGATAGGCTTCGCTCACCGCGATCAGCCGGCCGAGCGCGCCCGTCAGCTGATTTTGCGCCTCCTGAAACTGCTTCATCTTTTCAGGGTCGGTTAAGGAACTCGCGTCGACCTTGACCGAAGTCGCCTTGGCGCGGGCCTCGACGACCGAGGTGAGCACGTCCTTCTCCTGCTTGGCGTAGCCCTTCACGGTCTCGACGAGATTAGGGATGAGATCGGCGCGGCGCTGATATTGCGACTGCACGTCCGACCATTTCGCCTTGGCGTTTTCTTCGAGCGTCGGGATCGTGTTGTAGCCGCAGCCGGAAAGACCCATAGAAAGGAAAATCGCGGCGGCGACGGCGCGCCAGCGGGAAAAGTCGCTCATATAAAACTCCCAAAGAGCGGCGCGGCGCGCCGGCGATCGTTGCGCGAAATGTAAGGCGTGGCCCTCGCCAGGGAAAGGGCGCGGCTTGACGCTTAATCGGCGCTTAAATTGAGGTAGAATGCGCCGGAAGGATGCGGGGTAAAATGCAAATCGACGAGATCATAGGCAATTTCGAACTGCTCGATGAGTGGGAGGATCGCTACCGCTATCTCATCGAGCTTGGCCGCACGCTCGAGCCGCTGCCGAAAGACGCCTATACCGACGCCAACAAAGTGCGCGGCTGCGCCAGCCAGGTCTGGCTTGAAACGACGCCGGCTCGCGACTCTGAGGGACACACGACGCTCTCGTTTCGCGGCGACAGCGACGCGCATATTGTGCGCGGCCTCGTCGCGCTGGTGCTGGCGCTTTACTCTGGACGGCCGGCGCAGGAAATCGTCGACACCGACGCGCAGCCGCTGTTCAAGGAGCTCGGCCTCGCCGAACATCTGACGCCGCAGCGCGCCAATGGCCTTCGGTCCATGGTCGAGCGGATCAAGAAAGAAGCCCGCGAGGCGATGGCGGCGTAGGCCCCCACCCCAACCCTCCCCCGCTTCGCGGGAGAGGGAGTCGGTCCCGGCGCTTCATGAGAACGCTGCGCTGAATTATCCATGCTCCCTGCCGCCATAGCGCTGCGCTGCTCGTTAGCGTCCCCTCTCCCGCGAAGCGGGGGAGGGACAGGGAGGGGGCTGGGCTCACATCCTTGGCCGATAGTCCTCCGCGCCCCAATGCAGCAGCGACTCGGCGCGGTCGCGGCCACGCGCCTCGACCGCAAGCCCGTAATGGCGCGCCAATCGATCGAGCGCGATTCTGAGAACGACTTTCGCCGAGCGCGGCGGCCAGCCGCGTTCGCTTTCAACGATCTCCAATCCCTTGAGATAGCCGCAGACGTCGGTCACGAGCCCCGCCATTTCCGGCCCCACCGAGTCGAAGGCGCGCGCGAGTCGCCCACGCGCGTCGATCGCAACCTCGGAGACGGCGCCAGCGTCAGCGCCGCGACGCGCCGCGTTGATCGAAGCCTCCCAATTCGCGGTTACGCGCTGCAAGAGCTGCGCCTGCTCGATGTCGCGGCGGAAGCGCTCGCCGGCTTCGAGCTGCGCGGCGTCGAGAAAGGATCGGCCGTCGCGGTCCTTTCGCCGCGCGAGCCAGGCGAGCGGGCTTTCCGCTTCATTGACGAGCGCCGGACGCGCGCCCTTTTCGAGCTGGCGCAACGCATAGGACGCATGCTGCGCACGAAACGGTTCGGCCTGATCGACATCCGGCGCCGACAGTCTGCGAAGATGCGCGCGGCCGGCGTCGGTGAGCGCCAGCCGGCGTTCCGCGCCTTCATGTTCCCACCGCACGAGTCCTTCGGCGAGCGCGGCGTCGCCGGCGGCGGCGGGCAGTCGCGCGCGAACGACGGTCACGCCTTTGCTCGCGGCGAGCACGACGAGCGTCGACGCTTCGAGTGCGCTGAGCGCGCCGCGCGCGCCCGGCTCGCTAAGCGCCTGCAGCAGCCGGCGCATGGCGCGGCCGATTTCTTCTTTGGCTGAGCGCCCCGCGTTTTTCTTCATTGCGCGCTTCCTTGCGCAAGAAGGGCGCAAATCATGTCGCGCTGCATGATGAGCGCGGATTCGAGCCTGCGCGCGCCTGCGTCGAAGCGCCTATCGTCGCGCAAGTTCTCGATCGTCGCGCAGGCGTGGCGGACGGTCGCTCGGTCTCGCGCGAAAGCCCTGGCGCAGGCCGAAAGACTCGCGCCGAACGCGACATGGCAGAGGTAGACGGCTAATTTCGCTCACAACAAACTGATAAATAGTCGATTATTTGAATGTGATTATCGTTTATACCTTAATTTATATCATCGGTAGCGAAAAAACCCCGCCTCGCACGCCAGCACATTTCGATGCGAAGGTGCGACAGTCTGCCGCTGCGCTCCGCGATCTTCAAGAGCGCGGCCCGCCAATCGTCGCGTCGCTCGGTCCGGAATCGCCGCGCAGCGTCTCAGTTTGAATTTCGGCGGTGTTGACGCGCGCTCGCGATTCGGCCCAACTCCCTGCTATGCTTAGCGCAAAGCAGGGGGCGACCAATGCCTAAAAGGTTGCAGCTTGTAGTCTACAAGGAAGATGACGTGAGTTATCGCTATCGCGTTCACGGCGCTAATCCGACGATCCGGGGCCGCTTTCGTATATCAGCAGCTAAGACGGGGGATTCAGAGTTGGCCGCGATCAAAGACTCGCTTCAGGCTAGATCACATCGCTTGAGCCCGTTTATCGCGAGCCTAAAGGTTGTTTCTCGATGACAACCGGCCCTAAGGCGAGAAGCGCCCAGCCGAGACCATTGCCCGCCCCGCTTCACCCTCAAAGCTCGGCGGCCGTCAGCACCACACCATGCAATTAAAGAAGCCCGATGCGAGAGCATCGGGCTTGATGGCGAGCGCCAAGTCACTCCGCAACGTTGATAAATTCAAGCTCCCGCAAACCGTCGCTCGGCACGCGTATAATCTTCCTCTTTTTGTCGGCCGACTCGATCTCGATAAAACCATCGCCGAAGGCCACGACCTTCAATCTAACGACCGCGTAGCATTCTTTTTTGATGTGTTTATGTTCCATGTCGTGTCTCCAATTCAATCGACAATGACGACGCTAACAAACGTTCTTCTGATTTGCTGTCAGAAAATTTCTGATTGTGATGGCTGTGACAAAAAAGCATCACCGGGCGCGCCGCTCGAATGTTGGAGATATCCGAAAATCTCCATCGCGCCGCACTCGAACGCGATGAGCATATCGCCGAGTGGATCAGGTTGGCGGAAAAGAATGAGAAGGGAGTTTCGTCGCAAGTTGCGACAAAACTCACCGCCCTGGAACGCGACGAGTATATCGCCGAGTGGATCAGGCTGGCGGAGAAGAAGGCGAAAGGAATTTCGTCGCAAGTTGCGACAAAATCAAAATCGGACAGCAATCCAAATGGGGCCGGTCGCCATGATAGCGGCGTCCGCAAAGCCGCTCGCGAGCTAGGTATCGGCAAGGATGAGGCCCATCGCGCCACCAAGGTCGCCGGCTTATCCGACGAGGCGAAGCAGGCCGCTCGCTCAGCGCTGCTACGCCAATTAATTGGATGTCGCATTACCTGTCAAAAACAGAAAGAGCATTAACCCCGCATTCGGTCCCGTCGCGGAGGTGGTTGGAAATTGGTTGGCGTAGTCTCCGGGTTCCTCAACCCGAATGATTCCAGCGTTGACGCGCTGGAACGGAGACCAC
>VGDT01000007.1 GCA_016869595.1 Alphaproteobacteria bacterium | reverse complement strand
AATCGCCGTCGATGTGATAGCTTTGTTCATGGCGTTGCTTTCCTTCCGTGGAATCAGCACCCCGAGCCTACAAGCTCAAGGTGAGCAACGCCGCTCCTCCTATTTCAACATCGGTCGGGACATCGCCGAACCTCCTGCTTCGGAAACTCCGCTCCCCTCATTCCGCGAGCGGGCGCCGTGGTTTGGCGGCGATCTGCAGACGTTGCGCAATATCATCATCGGCGGACCGCCGGAGCTTTTAGGCGGCGAGCGGCTGCTGCTCGCCATGCCCGACGGCGACCGGCTGGCGGCGCGGCTCGATCGGCCGGCCACAGATACGAACGCGCCACTCATCGTTCTGGCGCATGGGCTCGCGGGGTCCGAGGCGAGCCGGCATGGGATCGCGACGGCGCGCTATCTCGTCGGCCAGGGCTGGCCGGTGTTGCGCCTCAATCTTCGAGGCTCTCAACCCTCGCGTCCGACCTCCGGCGGCCGCTACCACGCCGGCAAGACCGAGGATCTCGCCGCGGCGCTGCGCGCTTTGCCTGCCGAACTCTTGCGCCACGGAATCGTGCTCATCGGCAATTCGCTCGGCGGCAATCTCGTGCTGAAATTTATCGGCGAGGGTGGCTGCGGCTTACCCGTGCGCGCCGCCGTCGCCGTCTCGACTCCGATCGATCTCGCCGCCACCTGCGCGCGCATGATGGCGCCGCGCAACTTCGCCTATCATCGCTACATGCTCGATCAAATGAAACGCGAGGCGCTTGCGCCGGGCGCAGAGCTCACCACCGCTGAGCGCGCCGCGATCGCCGGCGCCCGCAACGTCTATGAATTCGACGATCTTTTCGTCGCGCCGCATTTCGGCTATCGGGACGCTGAGGACTATTATGAAGCGAACGCCGCCAAGAATTTCCTCGCCGGCGCCAAGCTGCCGACGTTGATCCTGCACGCTTTGGACGATCCCTGGATTCCCGCGGAATGCTATGCGGCGATCGATTGGTCGCGCCTGCCAGCGATCGAGACGGTTTTTACCCCTGGCGGCGGGCACATGGGCTTCCATGCGGCGGACAGCCTCACGCCATGGCATGATCGCGTCACCGCGCAGTGGCTCCAACGAAAAGGTCTTGGGCCGCGAGACATGTTGGACACGGAGTAGGGCCGCAGCAATGGACGCACGCCAGACAATGGTGTTCGGCGACAACGCCGACGACTATCGCGCCTTTCGCCCGCATTATCCCGACGCGCTGTTCGCCTGGCTAGCGCGCGCCGCGAAAGAGAATCGTCTCGCCTGGGATTGCGGATCGGGGAGCGGGCAGGCGGCGACTGGCCTTTCGCGCCACTTCGCGAAGGTCCTCGCGACTGATCCTGATGAGCGGCAGCTCGCGCTCGCGCCGAAGGAGGCGAACGTCGACTATCGTCTTGCGCGGGCGGAAGATGATCTCGGCCTGCGCCAAGAGGTCGATCTTATCGCCTGCGCCTGTTCGATCCATTGGTTCGACCTTCCGAAATTTTACGAAAACGCCCGTCGCGCATTGCGGCCCGAGGGGGTAATCGCCGCATGGACCTATGACTGGCCGCTGACGCATGTCGCGCCGATCGATGCGATCCTGCGTAGGCTCAAGGAGGATATTCTCGGCCCCTTTTGGGGCCAGAACTCTTCGCTCTATTTCAATCGCTACGAGACGCTGCCGTTTCCCTTCAAGGAGATCAAAAGCCCGCCGTTTCATACGCCGATCGCGCAATCGAAGAGCGATCTCATGAGCTTTCTCAAGACCTGGTCCGCGGTCGAGAAATACAGGCTGCGTTACGACAGCGATCCGCTGGCGCTTATCGATCAGGCGCTCGAGGACGCGTGGCGCGCCGATCCGCCGAATCTGCCATTATCGGTTCCCCTTTACATGCGCTGCGGCGTTAACGCGCCGTAAACTTAAGTATTGGCGCAAGCCTGCTCTCGCTGTTCTATGTGTCGCCAGCAGTTTTCCCTAATTTTGCCCGTTTTGCGGCGACGATGAGAAATCGTCGCGTTGAGCCGATGCCATGTGTCTCCCAAGGGGATCGTTCAGCAAAGGACTGCAACATGCTTGAGGCTGGCAAAGTGGACGCTTCTATCAACAAGACGGTTTGTTGGCTTGAGCCGGCGGCGAACTGATTTTGATGGCGCGATAGCGCGCTTTCATGGGGGAAGGATTGTGAGCGACCAGGCCCATTCTTTGGCGTCACGCGGCGGCCATTCGTTGCAGGAAGATTAGGCGCTTGAAGTTATAGACGAGGTTGGCCATGCCGATTTTCACTTTGGCTCTGGCGATCCCGATGGTGCGGATGAATAGCCGCATTCGATCCTTCTGTTCGGCAAAGACATGCTCGACGCGCGAGCGGACCTTGGACTTTTCCGCATTGGCGCGGCGCACGGCGTCAGGCATCGGTTTGCCCTTCGGCTTTTTGCGGTGAACGCGGCTGACAAAGCCATTCTTTTCCATGAACGCCTCGTTGGCTGCCGAGCTATAGGCTGTGTCGGCCCAAACGCTCGACGCTGTATTGGTCTTGTCGAGCAACCCTTCGCGCAATCGTGCGCCCTCATAGGCGGCAGCATCGGTGGCTGACCATTTGCGGATGAAGCCGAAGCCGCGGTCAATCGCGATATGGTTTTGGTAGCCAAAGACCGGGATGGCGATGTCACAAGGCGGCTTTGAGCCAGCCTCTTTCGCCTTCGCCTTGGTGAACTTCACCGTCCAGCGCGCGTCGCGGTCCTTCTGCCGCAACTTGGCGGGCCGCGTTTTCCAAGCCTCGGGAATACGCCCCTCTTTGATCGCCTTCTTCTCGTCTTCCATATTGCGCTGCCGCGGCGCGGCGACAAGCGTCGCGTCGACGATCTGTCCGGACATGGCGATGAAGCCCGAGGCGCGCAGCGCCGCGTCGAAGCGCGCGAACAAAGACTCAATCGCGCCTGCCTTGCTCAGCTTTTCCCGAAACAGCCAGATCGTGCGCGCGTCCGGAACGCGGTCGGCGAGCGAAAGCCCAAGAAACCGCATGAACGACATGCGGTCGTTGATCAGGAACTCGGCGCGCTCGTCAGAGAGATTGTCCATCGCCGCGATGACCAGGATTTTGAACATCACGACGGGATCGAACGGCGGTCGTCCGCCTTGCACGCCGTTGGAATAGTTCAGCGCAGCCATAAGGTCGGAGCGAAACATCTCGAAATCTACAGCGGCCGCGAAACCCTCCAGATGATCGCCCAAATCGCTCAGCCGTTTCAGCCGATCGTCGACATCAAAAAAGCCAGGCTCTCCGCGCATCGACTCAGCTCCCGTCCCTTTGCGCAGATGAAATCAGAAACCTCGCTCATTGGCGAGTTCTTAGAACCGTCCAAGTTTATAAAGTCACGACGCTTGTGAATGATGAAGGCGCCTGGGACGAAGAGAGCGATTTTTGGACCGTTATGGCGGTCGAAGGCACCTGCGCGAAGCTGACCAACGACGACTGCGAAAGCAGGATCGTCGATACGGCGTCCTGGAATTTCGTTAAAGCCGAAGCGGTAGAGTAACGACCAGGGCGGAGCCTGCATTCGCGGATGCGGCGCTTGCCGTCGCCATTTGTCGAGCATTAAGCTCGACGCCCGCGAGCGAACGCGGCTCGAAGCCAATGCATTGCACCGTCTCGTCGGCTCTACATGTCCAGTCGTATTAAGGGCTGGGTCCGAAAGGTCTTGCTCTATCACGACCTTATTGATAGGAAAATAGCAATTGGCCAAATTGCCAGTTGCTCGTTCTGTCTCGTGTCTCCAGGCCTCTTCAATAATGAATTCGGTGGAGCTCTTTCGATATCGGATCCGTATCCTCGCTGAGGAGCTTGGTGAGCTCGAAACGACCATTGAGTCGCGAAGGGGTTTCTGGCCGCTGTGGCTTAAGGAGCTTTATTGGACAGTGACCAAGCTCGTTGGCTTAGGTCACTGGCATGACGGCAGTCGGCCGCAGAGACGTCATCGCGCCGTCGTTGCAGCCGATGCGACGAGCGCCCGACGCCTTGTTGGCAACTGCCCACGGCCACGGGTGCTAATCGACGCTACGCACACAGTTCAATCCGGCCGCAAGGATGGCGTACAGCGCGTCGTTCGCAACATCGCCTTTCATGCGGCTCGGGGCGAAAAGGCGATACCATTCGTCTTAGAAGACGGCTTGCCAATGGTTTTGTCGAACGGAGAAATGAGCTCTGTTCCTCTTGAGATCGAGAAAGGCGATATCCTCGTCCTATTGGACGTGACTCCCCTTTCAACGATCTCTCCGCTGCTCGACAATATTCATGAAAGAGGTGGGAAAATCGTCTCTGTGGCGTACGATCTCGTCCCGCTCAAGTACCCGGGAACTTGTCCAGCTTCCTACACTTTTGAATTCAAAAACAGACTCGAAACAGTTCTAGCAAAGTGCGATTCGGTCATTGCGATTTCGAACAGCGTTGTAGACGATTTGGAACAGTTTATACGCAGCTCAACTGACGTTTGCCGAGATGAGCTTCGATTGGGCTGGTTCCATCTTGGCTGCGATTTGGACGAGATTGACGGCAAGCCTTCGTCGGACATTGCGACCATGGTCACGGAACATCCTTTTTTCGTGACAGTTGGGACCATAGAACCTCGCAAAGGGCATCCCATTGCGCTTGACGCTTTTGAACGACTTTGGGCGGCAGGGTCGCAAGCGCGATATGTCATCGCCGGACGATATGGCTGGAGCGCTCGCGCCGTCGTTACGCGGATTAGAAACCACCCGGAATTCGGCAAACGGCTCCTATGGGTCGAAGGTCCGGACGACGCGACTCTGCAATTTCTCTATCGAAATGCGGCGGCGCTCGTTTCGCCTTCGATCGCGGAAGGGTTTGGATTGCCATTGATCGAAGCCGCTCATTATGGAACGAGCATCATCGTTTCGGATATTCCAGTGTTTCGGGAAATCTGCGGCCAACACGCGCTTTATTTCAATGTTGCGGACGATGCGGCGCTTGCGCAGCAAATCGACGCGTGTCTATCGGGGCGTGCGCCGAGACCGGATTTTGAGGTCCTCACTTGGAAAGAGGCGACAGATCTGTTTCTTTCCCTGGTGCGAGAAGATAAATGCATGGAGCAACGGTGGCGTAGTTTCGAGCGCAACAAAGGTGCGGTTCAATATCTCGAAGCGGCTTCGAAAGCGAAGAAGACCGTCGAAGAGGCAATTCCAAACGGCCTCAAACAATTTCCAAAGAATGAGTGGGCTCCAAGACGCCCTGAGACGCTGGACCCGCATTCGCCCGGGGCCACGTCTGCCGTCACGCCGCGGGGCTGAGCGTTTCTCCGCCCACTGGCCGGTTACAGGCGCAGAGGGCGCCGGTCTGCAAAGCGTCGAGCACGCGCAGCGTATCTTCCGGCGCACGGCCGACGTCGAGATTCGTCGCATACACATGCTGAATGATATTATCTGGGTCGACGACGAAGGTGGCGCGATAGGCGACGCCTGACGGCGCCCTAACTCCCAAGCCATCGACGAGATCGCCTTTCGAATCGGCGAACTGCCAGATCGGTAAATTCCTCAGGTCGCTGTGATCGCGCCGCCAGGCAAGCTTGACGAATTCATTATCCGTCGACCCGCCGAGAACGACGGCGTCGCGCTTGGCGAAATCATCCGACAAGTGCGCGAAGCCGGCGATTTCCGTCGGGCAAACGAAGGTGAAATCCTTCGGGTAGAAAAAGATCACTTTCCATTTGCCGGGAAAGCTCATCTCACTCACCGTTTCGAACGCTGACTCGCCGTTCTCCTCGATCTCGTTAAATCCCGGCTTCACGCCGATCGCTGTGAAATTTGGCAGGCGGTCGCCAATTCCTAACATGTGCTTCTCCCAGGAAATACGCCGGCGCGTTATTGCGGATTGCTTCTTGAGACGGTCGCGTCGAACTCCTCAAGCCGCGAGGCGCGGCGCGGTCCGAGGCTTCCGCGAGGGGCGCCATAGAGTTCGGCGCGCCGCCAGTCGATGAAGCGCTCTTCCGTCTCCCACATCGTGACTGAGAAATAGAGCACATGCGGACCGACCTCTCCTCCCTTATGGAAGCGAAATCCGATCAGACCTGCGGCCTCGCGCAGCCGGACGCTCGTCTCTTTCCAAGCCGTTTCAAATGTTTCTTCGCAGCCCTTGACGACCTTGAACTGATTCGACGCCATGAACATCGCGCGGTCCTTTTTCTCTGTCCGGAATCTTTCAGGCGGTCTGCCGCAGGCGCTGCTGCGCGCGACGCGACAGCGCGACGACCGCGGCGAATTCGTCGCATCGCTTGCGCATGCACTCGTCCGGACAGGAAAGCGCGTAGTGGCTGCGCAGCGCCGCAAGTCCGTAACCGGCGAGCTCTGTTTCATCGATCGACGTTCGCGCCGAGTTTTGGTTCATCGCTTCGGCGAGAATCGAATCAATGCGGTTTTTTTCGAGCGCCAAATCGCACATTGTTCTCTCCTTCAGGATTGCGGGCCGGGGCGTCGCAAACCCGAATTTTTTGCTTGAGGGCGAGCGTTCAGCTCAAAGGCGTGGGTTTGCGAATATCGAAAATTTCATCAACGCCCATGCATGGCGGAAAGATTTAACAAGCAAACCGTAGGGTCAATACCATGCATCCTTCATCGGAAATCTTTCAGAAATCGTCCTTCTAAATATTCTTATTTGAAAGAACAGCGAGACAAAGTTCTGCGGGTTTGGACCCCTCTTTCTGCGCACATCAAGCTGCCTGCGATGGGCCATCGTTCTGGCGCAAATCTGGGTTCATTCGGCGAAGGCTCGGCCTTAGCGCCGCCGCCGCACGACGATGAACAAGGGAACGAAAATGAACAGCATCGCCATTGCCCCCCGGGTCAAGAAAGCCCTCGTCCTCGCGACGCTTCTGACGGCCTCCGTCCCGCTTTACGGCTGCTATACGCCGGGCGAACGCGCTGTCGGCGGCGGCATCATCGGCGGTCTGGGCGGCGCCGGCATCGGCGCGCTTGCATCAGGCGGCCTCGCGGGCCCGACGCTCGCCGCGGGGGCGGTCGGCGCTGCCGGCGGTGCAATTATTGGCGCCGCGACGGCGCCGCGCCCATATTACCGTCGGCGCTATTACTACTGACACGGGGCGTTTCGGCCCAATGTGTGGGCGCTTTACGCAGCATCTCTCCTGGGAGGAGCTTCAGCGGCTTGCCGATTTGATTGGCCAGCCGCTTGACCGCATAGGCGCTGGCGTGAACTAGCCGAGTTCAAAGGTCGTGACGCCGTAGCAATGGTCGGTCCGACCCTGCGGCGTTCCTCGCGTATACATGCGCGCCGTGTCGAATACCGGCGTCATTTTTCGCCGTTGCGCAAGTTCGATCGCAGCAGGGTTCGCCTCTGGCGTATCGAGAAAGACTGGCGCGCCGGCCGCCCGCGCGCACAGGCCCTGAAACAGCATGTCGGCGATCTGCGGATCGTCTGCGAAGAGCGGACCGATCTTGTATCCCTCGCGGCAGGCGCGCAGCACGCCATAGCCGGCGAGTCGCCCATGCGTCATAAATGCCAGCGTTGTGCTGCGCGGCTGAGCGATCCAACGCGAAAGAAATGTCGCGCGCGAAGTCGGAAAGACAGTTGCGTCGTAACGCACGATTTCGTCAAAAGGCACAGAGGCCAGTTCCGTTACGTCGAAGGGCGACTCGCCGCCGCCAATGCATTGGTGGCGAATAACTCGATGGGCGAATTTGAAGCCGTATCGCCCATAAGTCTCTTGCATGGCGATCGCGGCGTCGAGCCCGACATTGCGTCCCTCTACATGCCGCAGCGCAACTTCTAAGAGCTGAAGGCCGACGCCCTGTCCGCGATAAGGCGGGCGAACGATGAAAAGTCCGACGTAGCCAAAAGTCTCGTCATAGGCGACGCCGCAAATGCAGCCCAAAGGCTCGCCCGCACGCTCCGCAATAAAGAATCCTTCAGGATCGACAGCGTAGAAACTCTCAGCGTCATGGAGGCCAGGATTCCAGCCTTCGGTCGCAGCCCAATCGAAAGCCAGACAGAGCTCGGCTTTGGACATTCGGCGAATGAGTACGTCTTCCAAGTTCATCTGAAGCTGGCGGCGTGAGCGGTGGGATACGCAACGAGAATGCCCAGCGCCTAAGGTCCTTCGTCGAGAAGCTGCGTAATCGAACCGTTTGCGTGCAGCCGCCGGATCGCCTCAGCGACGAGACCGCCGACGCTAATCATTGTCAGTCGATCGCCTAGCGCGGTCGCGATTGTGGATTGCAGCGGCACGGTATCGGTGATGATCAGTTTGTCGAGCGGCGTGTTCGTCAGCACTGACGCCGCCTTTTCGGAAAAAACGCCGTGAGTCGCTGCCGCCCAAACGCGCTTTGCGCCATTCGCGCGGCATGCCGCTGCGGTGCGCGCTACAGTGCCGCCGCCGGCGATAAGGTCGTCGATGATGATGGCGGTGCGGTCCTTGACGTCGCCGGCGAAAATATCGCCGACGACGCGGCCCTCGCTGCGATATTTGTCCATGAAAGCCTTGGCGACGGGGCGGCTCAGCATGCGTTCGAGCCGCAGCCGGAAGAGTTCCGCGCGCTTCTCGCCCCCAAGATCGGGAGAGACGACGGCGACAGGCGAGTCTCCGATCTCAGCAACGACATGCCGCGCAAAGAGCGCTTGTGCGTCGAGGTGAACCGTCTCGCAGCGAAAAGCGTTCTGGAATGCGGCGATGTTATGCACATCGATGCAGACCAGACGGTCGGTTCCGAGCGCCTCAAAGAGCTGTGCGACATAACGCGTGGTGACGGGATCGCGCGGCTTGGTGCGTCGATCTTTGCGCGAGAAGCACAGATAAGGCGTGACAGCCGTGACGCGCCTCGCGCCGGCGTCCTTCAGCGCGCCGATGAAGAACAGCAGTTTGCATAGCTTGTCGGCGCTGCTCGCGACGTGATCGCCATGCAGGGTAAAGACGGCGTAGCAATCGCGGCCGCGGACGTTTTCGAGCGGCCGGATCTTATATTCGCCGTCTTCGAACTCACGGTCTTCGAGCGGCGTAAGCTCCGCGCCGAGCAATTGCGCGACATCCTCGCCGAATGAGACGCTTGCGCCGAGCGCGAAGAGCGCGAGGCTGCTATCCGCTTCTCGGGGCGCATGCGCGGGCGCGCCATCTAAAACATGCGCCCAAACTGCGATGAGCGCCGAATCGATGGTGCGTCCATCTTCGGAAAGCGGCGCCGCCAGAATTTCGATAATAGCGCGATCGCGACCATGTTCGACGCTGGTGTATTGCGCGAGCACCGGTTGGCCCGTTCCCCGTACCTCCTTCAATAGACGGCGCAGTCGCACCGCGCCCCGCCGCTGCGCCGCTTCGCTCAGTTTTTCTCCAATCCGACAAGAACCAAGCAATATTGCTGCGGCCGACGCGCCCTCGGTCAGCACGGCGTCGTCGTCCGGTCCTTCGAATCGATGGACGAAGATGGTTTCGGCGGCGCCCCGATCTTGCGGCGAGAAGCTAATGGCGTTCCTTCTCGGCGCCACTGCGCCGCCGCGCGCCGCCTCCCAGCGCTCCTGCACGACTTGGAGCTCCATCCGTTTCGGCTGCGGCGCGAAATCCAGTCGGTCGAAGAGCCGCTTCAGCGGCGGCTCGGTCGTCGCCATCGTGGTCATCTTTGAGAACCTTCCGCCGTCACGCAAATTTCGAAAGTAGAACTAGTCGTCCGTCGCGTCGCGAGTCGCGCCAAGATATTCGATAAACCACTTTGTCGCACGCTCGACGACGCTCTCCAATGTGCCGGGCTCCTCGAAAAGATGAGTGGCGCCCGGCACGATATCGAGACGGTTGCGGCATCTCAGCAGCTGCTGAGCGCTGCGATTGAGTTCGATGACGCCATAATCCAAACCGCCGACGATCAGCAATGTCGGCGCTTGGACGCGCCGCAGCGCGTCGCCCGCAAGATCTGGCCGGCCGCCGCGCGAAACGACGGCCGCGACGCGCGGCTCGTCGGCTGCGGCGACGAGCGCCGCTGCGGCGCCCGTGCTTGCGCCGAAAAGGCCTATCGGCAGCAGGGAAATTTCATTCTCGCCGCCAGCCCAGGCGATCGCTTCGATGACGCGCGCGCCGAGCAGCTCGATGTCGAAGACATTGCGGCGGAACTCGCCTTCCTCGGCGGTCAGCAGATCGAACAGCAAACAGGCGAATCCCTGCGCAGCAAGTCGTTCGGCGACATATCTGTTGCGCGGACTTAAGCGCGAGGAGCCGCTGCCATGCGCAAAAATGATGAGGCCGTGCGACGTTTGAGGCAGAAAGAGCGACCCCTCGAGCCGTTTAGACCCTATCACGACGTCGATCGTCCTAAAGCTCGCCATCTTTGAACCTCGGTCCTTAGAACATTTCAGCCTGGCTGATCCCTACTTGGCGTCCTACATGGCGTCGTTCTATGAATCTTCTATCTGGAGAAGCTGCTCAGTCCTCGCCATATTCCATTGAGGACGCTCGCTGTCCGTCTCGCCTTGGGAGGATTTGCACATGCAAACTCAGCCGAAGATCGATTTTCAAGGGGTGGAGCCTTCGTCAGACCGACAAGAAAAAATAATGCGTCTGATAGAAAAGCTCGAGGATCGCTACGGCCGTGCGACAGCCTGTCGCGTCGTCGTGAAAGGCCCGGGCGCGCATCATCGCACCGGAGGGCTTTACGAGATCAATCTGCATCTCGTCCTCCCTGACAAACGCGAGGTCGCGATCGAGCGCACGCCCCATCAGGATGAGAGGTTTCAGGATTTCGATTTTGCGTTGAATGACGCGTTCAAAAGGGCGCGGCGCCGGCTGCAGGACCAGGTCCGGCGCATGCGCGGCAAGGTCAAACATCACGAGGCCGCGCCAACAGGCGTTGTGAAGAAAATGGTGACCGAGGACGGCTACGGCTTTATCGAAGCGCCCGACGGTCGCGAGATCTACTTCCACCGCAACAGCGTCGAAGGGTCCGGATTTGACGCGTTGAAGCCCGGCGCGCGCGTCCGCTACAGCGAGGAGGAAGGCCGGGAGGGTCCGCAAGCGAGTCGCGTGACGCTACTCGACCGCGACGCCGTCTGATTTTGCGATGGCCGCAACGGGCGCCCATGTCGCGACCGGACGCTGGGAGCATTTTCCACATGACGCCGACATCGGCGTGCGCGGCTATGGCGCAAGTCCAGGCGAGGCCTGCGAGCAGGCGGCTCTGGCCATGATGGCCGCGATTGTCGATCCGGCGACTGTTCGGCTCGAGCAAGCGGTGGACATCGACCTCGAAGCGCCACGTCTCGATCTGCTGCTCGTCGATTGGCTTAACGCGCTCATATACGAGATGGCGGAGCGCCGAATGCTGTTTGGCGCGTTTGAGGTGAAAATCGACGACAATCGCCTCAAAGGCCGCGCTTTCGGCGAGGCGGTTTCGCGGGCGCGACATGCGCCTGCCGTGGAAGCGAAAGGCGCGACCTACACCGAGCTGGCCTTCGTCGAGGATCGCCCTGGACAATGGCGAGCGCAATGCGTGATCGACGTTTAGCCGCGGGAGGATGCGATGGACCTTTCCCGTTTTGAAAGGCTTTCGGACACGGCCTGGCGGATTGCGCCCTTCGGCGGAATGCGCGTGCCGGCCATTGTTTACGCAACCGAAGACCTCATGAGGGAAATGGACGACAAGGTCTTCGATCAGGTGACCAATGTCGCGAAACTTCCTGGCATCGTGCGCGCCTCCTACGCGATGCCCGACGCACATTGGGGGTATGGCTTTCCGATCGGCGGCGTTGCGGCTTTTGACGCGGACGAAGGCGGCGTCGTGTCCGCCGGCGGCGTCGGCTTCGACGTCTCCTGCGGCGTACGCACGCATCTCACGCATCTCACGCGCGAGCAAATCGTTTCAGTTCAGCCGGAACTTGCCGACGCGCTTTTCGAGCACGTTCCAGCGGGCGTCGGTTCAGAGGGCGAAATCGCCTTAGACGAGCAGGGCATGAACGCCATGCTGCTCGGCGGCGCCCAATGGGCGATCGAGCGCGGCTTCGGCCGCGCGGAGGATCTCGATCGCATCGAGGAGAGAGGATGCGCTTCGGGCGCCGACCCCGCCGCCGTCTCGGAACATGCGCGAAAGCGACAGCGCCGTGAAATGGGCACGCTCGGCTCGGGCAATCATTACCTCGAAGTGCAGGAAGTCGCCGAAATCTTCGATGAGAAGACCGCCGCCGCATATGGCCTCGTCAAAGGCGAATGCGTCGTGACGATTCATTGCGGTTCGCGCGGCCTCGGCCATCAGATCGGCACGGAATATTTGCGTGATATGGTGATCTCGGCGCAAGACTACGGGATTGAATTGCCCGATCGTGAGTTGGCCTGCGCGCCGATCAAATCTGAACTCGGGCAGAGATATCTCGGCGCGATGCGATCGGCGATCAATTGCGCGCTCGCCAATCGCGAGATCATCGGCCATCTGACGCGACAGGTCTTCGCCAGATTTTTTGAGCATGGAGAATTGCCGCTCATGTTTGACGTTTCACACAACACTTGCAAGGTGGAGCGCCATGCGATCGATGGCCAAACCCGCCAGCTTTTCGTTCATCGCAAGGGCGCGACGCGCGCATTCGGGCCTGACCATGAGGGTTTGCCTAAGGCGCTACGGCCTTTCGGGCAGCCGGTGATCATCGGCGGGAGCATGGGCGCGGGCTCTTATGTGCTGGCCGGCATGCAGACAAGCGAGCGTCAGGCGTTTTCCTCAGCCTGTCATGGCGCGGGGCGGCGCATGAGCCGTCATGCGGCGACTCGCGCGTGGGGCGGGCGAAAGGTTGTGGACGACCTTCGCGCTCAGGGGATCATCATCAAGAGCCCTTCGTTGCGCGGAGTCGCTGAAGAGGCGCCGGGCGCATATAAGGATGTTCGTGCGGTTGTCGATTCCGCCGAGGCGGCAGGATTGGCGAGAAAGGTCGCTTTCCTGAAGCCGCTCATTTGCGTCAAGGGCTGAGAAGCGACGCGATGATGGAGTCGATCTCCCATAACAAAGCGGGCGCTGCTTGCGGTACCAAGGCGCCGTCAATCGCCGACAAGGTTCGCTTTCTCAGCGCAACCGACGCCTATCCGCACGCTCCTGCGTCGGTGGTCGTCCTCGAAACGCATATGTCCTATGTCTTTCTCGCAGGCGATAAGGTCTACAAGCTCAAGAAGCCGGTTCGCTATCCATTTCTTGACTTCTCTACGATCAAAGCTCGCGAGCGCAATTGCCGCGAGGAAGTGCGCCTGAACCACCGCCTTGCGGCCGATGTATATTTGGGCGTCGTCTCGTTGACCCATAGCGCGCCGCGCGGCTTGGCTCTTGAAGGCGGCGGCGAAGTGGTCGACTGGCTCGTGGCGATGCGTCGTCTACCGCAGGAAGCGATGCTTGACCGGCTCATCGCCGAAGATCGCCTGACGGGCGCGCATATTGACGCGCTCTCCGACACGCTGGCGGATTTCTATCGCCGCGTGGAGCGCTCTTCGATCACCGCCGAAGACTATGTGCAGCGCTTCTTTCGCGAGCAGGAAAAGAATCGGGATATTCTGACGCGGCGTGATTTCGCGCTCGATCATGGCCGCACGCCCATTCTGCTCGATCTTCTCGACGCGCGCGTCGTGGCCAGTCGGTCGCAATTGGAAAAGCGCGTGCTTCAAGGCCATGTCGTCGACGGCCATGGCGATCTGCGCCCCGAGCACATTTGCTTCTGCGACCCCATCGCCATATTCGACTGTTTGGAGTTTAACGCCGAGCTGCGCCAGGTCGATCCCTTCGATGAACTCGCTTATCTCGGCGTCGAATGCGCGCTCATTGGCGCGAAGATCCTCGGTCCCCAACTCGTCGACAAAGTGGCGCAGCGCCTCTCGAGCGAACCGCCGCGCGGACTCGTCTCGCTTTACGCGGCCTGGCGCGCAATGCTGCGCGCGCGACAGTCGGTGGCGCATCTTCTCGATGACGCGCCCCGAGAACCCGCGAAATGGGAGCCGCTGGCGACGCGCTATCTCAATCTTGCGCAAGCGGCGCTCGCCGCCGACGCTTAGCTTAGGAAGGTGAGGCGACGCCATGTCCTTTTATGACCGCACCGACGCTGGACGCCGCCTTGCCGCCGAACTCGATAAATTCAATGGCGAGGATGTTGTCGTCTTCGCTCTGCCGCGCGGCGGCGCCCCCGTCGCCGAGCCGATCGCGACTTCGCTGAACGCGCCGCTCGATCTCGTGCTCGTCAGAAAGATCGGCGTGCCTTTTCAGCCGGAGCTTGCAATGGGCGCCGTGGCGGACGGCGGCAATCCGGTCGTCGTGCGCAATGACGATGTGATCGCCATGGCCGATGTCAGCGAACAGGAATTTGACGACGTGTGCGCGCGCGAGCTTCAAGAGATCGAACGTCGCCGCCGGCTCTATCTCGGGAACCGCCAGCGGCCGGAAGTGAAAGGACATGTCGCCATCGTCGTCGATGACGGCGTCGCCACCGGCGCGACGACGCGCGCCGCCTTGCGCGCCGTTCGCGCGCGAGGACCGAAGAAGCTGGTGCTCGCCGTGCCGGTCGCGCCGCCCGACACGCTGGAATCCTTAGCGCCCGAAGTCGATGAGATCGTCTGCCTCGAGACGCATCGCGCCTTCGGCGCGATCGGTTTTTTTTATCGGGACTTTCGGCAGATCAGCGACGACGAAGTGATCGATATCCTTGATCGCTGCGCCGGGAAAGCTGGCCGCGCATAGAAGGCGGCGAGCGAGTTCCTGACAGCGCGCAAGACGGCGACCCGAAATCGGCCACAATGCCCAAAAATGTTGGGTTTGCGGCATTTCTGGAGATCGGCCATGCGCCACAGAGGCGGATCAATAGTTCTGGCTGCGCTTCTCTTCATGGCGGCGCCAGCGCAAGCGTTCGAAAGCCCGATCAATCGTGGCCCGCTGGCTGACTTCCTGAATGTCTTTCGCGAGCAGGCGATACCGAGTCAGGTCGTCCATTGGCGCCACCCGGAATATAAACGCGGAACGGTCGTCATCTCGACCAAGGATCGTCGGCTCTATTATGTGCTCGGTGATGGACGCGCGATCGAATACGGCGTCGGCGTCGGCCGGATGGGCTTCACCTGGTCCGGCGTGAAAACGGTTTCGCGTAAACGCGAGTGGCCGGATTGGAGCCCGCCGCCGCAGATGCTCAAGCGCAGACCAGACCTTCCGCGTTATATGGCCGGCGGCATGGACAACCCGCTTGGCGCGCGTGCGCTTTATCTTGGCTCAAGCCAATACCGCATTCATGGCTCCAACGAGCCGGACACGATCGGCGCCGCCGTATCCTCAGGCTGCATCCGCATGACCAACAAGGACGTGGTCGATCTTTACAGCCGCGTTCAGGTCGGCGCGAAAGTCGTCGTGCTCAACTAAGGGCAGCCGGAATTCCTCGTGCCCTCCGGTTCGACTGCTTCGCAGACCGGATGCTGGCGCCAGACGCCATAGCGCCAAGGCGTGAGCGGGCTCGCATCGGCGCGCAGTTTCTCGGGGACTGGATCAAATCCTGCCCCGCCGCCCGGACGGCAACGGCAGATGCGCGCGAAGCCCATCCAGCCGCCGGCCCATAGGCCGTATCTGGCGATCGCTTCGTCGGCATATTCTGAGCAGGTGGGCGCGTAGCGGCAAAAGCGCCCCGCGATCATCGAGAAGGTGACGCGGTAGAGAAGGATCAGCGCGCGCGCCGCGCGGGCGGGGAGGGACTGGGACATTACAACACGCCGGCAGCTTTTCCCTCTCCCGCTTGCGGGAGAGGGTGGCCCTGCGAAGCAGGGTCGGGTGAGGGAGCAAGTTTAACCCTCATCCGTCGCCACTTCGTGGCGACACCTTCTCCCGCAAGCGGGAGAAGGGAGTCCCCAACATAAGGCTCGTTACTCCGCGGGCGGCAGCGCCGGCGCGGGCTCGGCCGCTTCCGCGCGCTGCTCGATGATGAGCTCGTCGCGTCCGCCGGCGATGGAGCGGAACTTCGACATCGCCGCGCCAGTGCCGGCCGGGATGAGACGGCCGACGATGACGTTCTCTTTGAGACCGACGAGCGGGTCGATCTTGCCGTTGACGGCGGCCTCGGTGAGGACGCGCGTCGTCTCCTGGAAGGAGGCGGCAGAGAAGAAGGAGCGCGTCTGCAGCGAGGCCTTGGTGATGCCGAGCAGCACCGGCGTGCCTGTCGCAGGCTTGCCGCCATTCTCGATCGCCTTGGCGTTCGCTTCTTCGAGCTCCAGCTTGTCGACCTGCTCGCCTTCGAGGAAGCCGGTGTCGCCCGGATCGACGATGTCGATCTTCTGCAGCATCTGACGCACGATCACTTCGATGTGCTTGTCGTTGATGTTGACGCCCTGCAGCCGGTAGACCTCCTGGATCTCATTGACGAGGTAAGCGGCAAGCTCCTCCACGCCCTTGATCGCCAGAATGTCGTGCGGCGCTGGATTGCCGTCGACGATGTAATCGCCCTTCTCGACGACGTCGCCGTCCTGAAGGTGAATGTGCTTGCCCTTCGGGATCAGATACTCGACGGGTTCGGCGCCTTCCTCCTGCGGGACGATCGAGAGCCGCTGCTTGTTCTTATAGTCCTTGCCGAACTGCACGACGCCGGAGATTTCCGCGATGATCGCGTGATCTTTCGGACGCCGGGCTTCGAACAGCTCAGCGACGCGCGGCAGACCGCCGGTGATGTCGCGCGTCTTGGCGCTCTCCACCGAGATACGCGCGACAATGTCGCCGGCTTTCACCGTGCCGCCGGGCTCGACTGCGATGATCGAGTCGACCGGCAGCAGATAGCGGGCGTCGCCGCCGCGGGCGAGCTTGGCGATCTTGCCGTCGGCGCCCTTGATGACGATCGAGGGCTTCAAGCTCGCCGAGCGCAGGTTGAGGCGATAGTCCATGACCATGCGCTTGGCGATGCCTGTCGACTCGTCGACCGTCTCCGACATGGACTGGCCTTCGACGAGATCCTCGAAGCCAATCGCGCCATCGACCTCGCTGATGATGGGACGCGTGTAGGGATCCCACTCGGCGAGGCGCTGGCCGCGCTTCACCTTGTCGCCCTCGTCGACCTTCATCTTGGCGCCATATTGGATGCGGTTCACCGCGCGCTCCTCGCCGTTCGGGCCGAGGATCACGATGGCGACGTTACGCGCCATAACGATGAGGTCGCCGTCCGAGTTGCGGGCGAGATGGCGGTTGCGCACATGCACCTTGCCTTCGAAATTCGACTCGATGAAGGACTGGTCCGCAAGCTGCGCCGCGCCGCCGATGTGGAAAGTGCGCATGGTGAGCTGCGTGCCCGGCTCGCCGATCGACTGCGCCGCGATGACGCCGACGGCTTCGCCCATATTGACGGGCGTGCCGCGGGCGAGATCGCGTCCATAGCATTTGGCGCAGACGCCGTTCTTGGCCTCGCAGGTCAGGACCGAGCGGATCTTCACCTCCTGAATGCCGGCGGCGTTGATCGCATCGACGTGCTGCTCCTGGATCATCTCGCCGGCGCGCACGATAACGGTCTTGCCGTTCTGCGACATCAGATCCTCCGCCGCAGTGCGGCCGAGAATGCGTGAGGTAAGCGAGGCGACGACCTGTCCCGCGTCGATGATCGCACGCATGCGGATGCCGTTCTCGGAGCCGCAGTCGGTCGACGAGATGATTGAATCCTGCGCGACGTCGACGAGGCGGCGCGTGAGATAGCCCGAGTTCGCGGTCTTCAACGCCGTGTCGGCAAGTCCCTTGCGGGCGCCGTGCGTGGAGTTGAAGTATTCAAGGACGGTGAGGCCTTCCTTGAAGTTCGAGATGATGGGGCTCTCGATGATCTCGCCCGAGGGCTTGGCCATCAGTCCACGCATCGCCGCGAGCTGCTTCATCTGCTGCGGCGAACCGCGCGCGCCGGAGTGCGACATCATATAGATCGAGTTGATCGGCAGATCGCGGCCGTGCTCGTCTTTGCGCACCGCGGAAATGCGTTGCATCATCTCCTCGGCGAGCTTGTCGGTGCACTTCATCCAGGCGTCGACGACCTTGTTGTATTTCTCGCCCTGGGTGATGAGGCCGTCGTTATATTGCTGTTCATACTCCTTGGCAGCGGCGCGCGTTTCGGAGACGATCTTCTCCTTGTTTTCCGGCACGACCATGTCGTCCTTGCCGAAGGAGATGCCGGCCTTGAAGGCCTCTCGGAAGCCCAGCGCCATGATGCGGTCGCAGAAGATGACCGTCTCCTTCTGACCGCAGTTGCGGTAGACGGTGTCGATCATGTTCGAGATTTCCTTCTTGGTCATCAGCTTGTTGACGACGTCGAAGGGAATCTTGTTGTGCTTGGGCAGAAGCTGACCAAGCATCATCCGGCCCGGAGTCGTGTCGAAAATCTTCGACACGCGCTTGCCTTTCTCGTCATAGGTCCAGGCGCGGCCCTTGATCTTGCTGTGCAGCGTGATCGCTTTGGCGGCGAGCGCGTGCTCGATCTCGCCCTGGCTCGCGAAAGCCATGCCCTGTCCGGGCTCGCCGTCGCGGTCGAGCGTCAGATAATAGAGGCCGAGAACGATATCCTGCGACGGCACGATGATCGGCTGACCATTGGCCGGATGCAGAATGTTGTTCGTCGACATCATGAGCACGCGCGCTTCAAGCTGCGCTTCGAGCGACAGCGGCACGTGCACGGCCATTTGGTCGCCGTCGAAGTCGGCGTTGAAGGCGGCGCAGACGAGCGGATGGAGCTGAATGGCCTTGCCCTCGATCAGCACCGGCTCGAACGCCTGAATGCCCAACCGGTGCAGAGTCGGCGCGCGGTTTAAGAGCACCGGATGTTCGCGAATGACTTCGTCGAGGATATCCCAAACTTCGGGCTTCTCCTTTTCGACGAGCTTTTTCGCTTGCTTCACCGTCGCCGAATAGCCTTTGGCGTCGAGGCGCGAATAGATGAACGGCTTGAACAGCTCCAGCGCCATCTTCTTCGGCAGGCCGCACTGATGCAGCTTCAGCTCGGGACCGACGACGATCACCGAGCGGCCGGAATAGTCGACGCGCTTGCCGAGCAGGTTCTGGCGGAAGCGGCCCTGCTTGCCCTTCAGCATGTCGGCGAGCGACTTCAACGGACGCTTGTTGGCGCCCGTGATCACGCGGCCGCGGCGGCCATTGTCGAACAGCGCGTCGACGGCCTCCTGCAACATGCGCTTCTCGTTACGGATGATGATGTCGGGCGCGCGCAATTCGATCAGCCGCTTCAGACGATTGTTGCGGTTGATGACGCGGCGGTAGAGATCGTTCAAATCCGAGGTCGCGAAGCGGCCGCCGTCGAGCGGCACGAGCGGCCTCAGATCCGGCGGAATGACCGGAACTTCCTTGAGGATCATCCATTCGGGGCGGTTGCCCGACTGAATGAAGGCCTCGATGATCTTCAGGCGCTTGGCGAGCTTTTTGGGCTTGAGCTCCGTCTTCGCCTCGGCGATCTCGATGCGCAAGCTTGCGGCAATCGCTTCGAGGTCCATCGATTCGAGGAGTTTGCGGATCGCCTCAGCGCCGATCATGGCCGTGAACGTGTCCTGGCCATATTCGTCCTGCGCGCGCAGATATTCCTCTTCCGACAGCAGCTGACGCTCCTTAAGCGGCGTCAGGCCCGGATCGATGACGATATAGGACTCGAAGTAGAGGATGCGCTCAAGATCCTTGAGCGTCATGTCGAGCAACAGGCCGATGCGCGAAGGCAGCGACTTCAAGAACCAGATGTGCGCAACAGGCGCGGCAAGCGAGATGTGGCCCATGCGGTCGCGCCGCACGCGCGCAAGCGTCACCTCGACGCCGCACTTCTCGCAGATGACGCCCTTGTATTTCATCCGCTTATATTTGCCGCACAGGCACTCATAGTCCTTGATCGGACCAAAAATGCGCGCGCAGAACAGGCCGTCGCGCTCGGGCTTGAACGTGCGGTAATTGATCGTCTCGGGCTTTTTGATTTCGCCGAATGACCAGGAGAGAATCTTCTCCGGGCTCGCGATCGAAATCTGAATCTGGTCAAAGGCCTGCGTCGCCACGACCGGATTGAAGAGATTCATGACCTCTTGCTGATTCATGGTCTTCTCCTGGACCGGCGCGGAGCGGTCGAACGCCGCTCCACCGGTCTAAATCCATTTTGCGTCCCTCTCCCGTTCGCGGGAGAGGGTGGCCCCGCGAAGCGGGGTCGGGTGAGGGCGCTTCGGTCTTCAAAAAGCGGCGCCGGCCCTCATCCGTCAGGCTTCGCCTGGCGCCTTCTCCCGCGAGCGGGAGAAGGGGCGCGCTTCGTCATTCGGTTATTCCGCCGCCTCTGCAGGCGCCGTCGGCGGCGCTTCCTCTTCCGGTTCCGCGTTGGTCAATTCGACGTTGAGCGCGAGCGAACGCATTTCCTTGATGAGCACGTTGAAGCTTTCCGGAATGCCCGACTCGAAGGTGTCGTCGCCACGCACGATCGACTCATAGACCTTGGTGCGGCCGGCGACGTCGTCCGACTTCACGGTCAGCATCTCCTGCAGCGTGTAGGCGGCGCCATAGGCTTCGAGCGCCCAGACCTCCATTTCGCCGAAGCGCTGCCCGCCGAACTGCGCCTTGCCGCCCAACGGCTGCTGGGTGACGAGCGAGTAGGGGCCGATCGAGCGCGCATGAATCTTGTCGTCGACGAGGTGATGCAGCTTCAGCATATAGATGTAGCCGACGGTCACCTTGCGGTCGAAGGTCTCGCCGGTGCGCCCGTCGAAGAGCGTCACCTGGCCGGACGAAGACAGTCCGGCCTTCGCCAGCATGTCGACGATGTCCTTCTCGCGCGCGCCGTCGAAGACCGGAGTCGCGATCGGCACGCCGCGCTTTAAGTCCTTGCCGACTTCGACGAGGCTCGTCTCGTCGAGCGAGGCGAGTTCCCGGTCGTCGCCGTAAATCTCAGTCAACGTCTTGCGCAAAGGCTTGACGTCCTTGCTGCGATAATAGGCGTCGACCGCCTGCGCGACCTGCTTGCCGAGACCGGCGCAGGCCCAGCCGAGATGCGTCTCGAGAATCTGTCCGACGTTCATGCGGCTCGGCACGCCGAGCGGGTTGAGCACGATGTCGACTGGCGTGCCGTCCTCGAGGAAGGGCATGTCCTCCTGCGGCACGATGCGCGAGACGACGCCCTTATTGCCGTGACGGCCGGCCATCTTGTCGCCGGGCTGAATCTTGCGCTTCACGGCGACGAAGACTTTGACCATCTTCATCACGCCGGGCGGCAGTTCGTCGCCGCGCTGCAATTTCTCGACCTTGTCGAGGAAGCGGTTTTCAAGCCCCTTCTTCGACTCGTCATATTGCTTACGCACGGCTTCGATCGAGGCCATCAGCGCGTCGTCTTCGACAACGAAGGTCCACCACTGCGAGCGGGGATATTCGTCGAGAGTCGCCTGCGTCAGCTTTTCGCCCTTCTTGAAGGACTTCGGACCGGCGACGGCGACCTTGCCGATGAGCGTCTCGGAGAGACGCGCATAGACGTTGCGGTCGAGGATCGCGAGCTCGTCGTCGCGGTCCTTGGCGAGACGCTCAATTTCCTCGCGCTCGATCGCCTGGGCGCGCTCGTCCTTCTCAACGCCGTGGCGGTTGAAGACGCGCACTTCGACGATCGTTCCTTGAACGCCCGGCGGCACGCGTAGCGACGTATCGCGCACGTCGGAAGCCTTTTCGCCGAAGATGGCGCGCAGAAGCTTCTCTTCCGGCGTCATCGGGCTTTCGCCCTTAGGCGTGATCTTGCCGACGAGAATGTCGCCCGCCTGCACCTCGGCGCCGATATAGACAATGCCCGCCTCGTCGAGATTCTTTAAGGTCTCTTCGGAGACGTTGGGAATGTCGCGGGTGATCTCTTCCGGACCGAGCTTCGTGTCGCGCGCCATCACCTCGAATTCGTCGATGTGAATCGAAGTGAATACGTCGTCCTTGACGATGCGTTCGTTGAGGAGGATCGAATCCTCGAAGTTGTAGCCGTTCCACGGCATGAAGGCGACGAGCACATTGCGTCCGAGCGCCAGGTCGCCAAGGTCCGTCGACGGGCCGTCGGCGATGATGTCGCCCTTCTGCACGAGGTCGCCGACGCGAACGAGCGGCTTCTGGTTGATGCAGGTCGACTGGTTCGAGCGCTGGAACTTCATCAGCCGATAGATGTCGACGCCGGGCTTCGCCGGGTCGAGTTCTTCGGTTGCGCGAATGACGATACGGGTCGCGTCGATCTGATCGACGACGCCAGTGCGGCGCGCCGAGATCGCGGCGCCCGAGTCGCGCGCGACGATCGGCTCCATGCCGGTGCCGACGAGCGGCGCATCGGCCTTCACCAGCGGCACCGCCTGGCGCTGCATGTTCGACCCCATCAGCGCGCGGTTGGCGTCGTCGTTCTCAAGGAACGGAATCAGCGCCGCGGCCACCGAGACGAGCTGCTTGGGCGACACGTCCATCGCGTCGACCTTCTCGCGCGGCACGAGCATCACATCGCCGGCATGACGGCAGAGCACGAGGTCTTCCGTCAGATTGCCGTTCTTGTCGACAGGCGCATTCGCCTGCGCGACGTGATATTTCGCCTCTTCCATCGCCGAGAGATAGGCGACCTCGCCCGTCACCTTGCCATCGCGCACGCGACGGTAAGGCGCTTCGATGAAGCCGTATTTGTTGACGCGCGCGAAGGTCGCAAGCGAATTGATCAGGCCGATGTTCGGACCTTCTGGCGTCTCGATCGGGCAGATGCGGCCGTAATGCGTCGGGTGCACGTCGCGCACCTCGAAGCCGGCGCGTTCGCGCGTCAGGCCGCCCGGACCAAGCGCAGAGAGACGACGCTTATGCGTGATCTCGGACAGCGGATTGGTCTGGTCCATGAACTGCGACAGCTGCGACGAGCCGAAGAACTCGCGCACGGCGGCCGCCGCCGGCTTGGCGTTGATCAGGTCCTGCGGCATGACCGTGTCGATATCGACCGACGACATACGCTCCTTGATGGCGCGCTCCATGCGCAGCAGGCCGAGGCGATACTGATTCTCCATCAGCTCGCCGACCGAGCGCACGCGGCGGTTGCCGAGATGGTCGATGTCGTCGATTTCGCCGCGGCCATCGCGCAGATCGACGAGCGCCTTGACCACCGCGAGGATGTCTTCGCGACGAAGCGTCCGCGTCGTGTCCGGCGCATCGAGATCGAGGCGCATGTTCATCTTCACGCGGCCGACGGCCGAGAGATCGTAGCGCTCCGGATCGAAGAACAGCGAATGGAACATGTTCTCCGCCGTGTCCATCGTCGGCGGCTCGCCCGGGCGCATGACGCGATAGATGTCGAACAGCGCTTCCTCGCGGCTCGAATTCTTGTCGACAGCGAGCGTGTTTCGGATGTAGGGGCCGACGTTGATATGATCGATGTCGAGCACAGGCAGTTCGTCGAAGCCTTTTTCGATCAGCGACGGCAGCGTCTTGGCGGTGATCTCATCGCCGGCTTCCGCGAAGATCTCGCCAGTGCTCGGATCGAAGAGATCCTGCGCGAGATATTGTCCGTAGAGGTCCTCGGGCGCGACGCGGATCGCCTTCACGCCCTTTTCGGCGAGCTGACGCGCGGCGCGCACGGCAAGCTTCTTGCCAGCTTCGAGAATGACCTGGCCGGTGTCGGCGTCGATCATGTCGGCGACGGCCTTCACGCCTTTGAGACGTTCGGCGTCGAAGGGCATGCGCCAGTTCTCGCCGTCCTGCGTATAGACAATCGTCTTATAGAAGGTCGAGAGAATCTCTTCGCCGTCGAGGCCGAGGGCGAAGAGAAGCGACGTCACCGGAATCTTACGGCGGCGGTCGATGCGCGCATAGACGATATCCTTGGCGTCGAACTCGATGTCGAGCCACGAGCCACGATAGGGAATGATGCGGGCGGCGAACAGAAGCTTGCCCGAAGAATGGCTCTTGCCCTTGTCGTGGTCGAAGAACACGCCCGGCGAGCGATGCATCTGCGAGACGATGACGCGCTCGGTGCCGTTGACGACGAAGGTGCCGTTCGACGTCATGAAGGGCATGTCGCCCATGTAGACGTCCTGCTCCTTGATGTCCTTGACCGACTTCGCCTGCGTGTCGGGATCGACGTCGAAGACGATAAGGCGGAGAGTCACTTTGAGCGGCGCAGCGTAGGTCATGCCGCGTTGGCGGCATTCGTCGACGTCATATTTGGGCGCTTCGAATTCGTAGCGCACGAATTCGAGCAGGGAGACCTGCGAGAAGTCGGAGATCGGAAAGACGGACTTGAAGACGGCCTGCAGCCCCTCGTCAGCACGGCCGCCTTTCGGCTCGTCGACAAGGAGGAACTGATCGTAGGAGGCCTTCTGGACCTCGATCAGATTGGGCATTTCCGCCGCTTCGCGGATATGTCCGAAGAATTTGCGGATGCGCTTGCGACCGGTGAACTTTCTCGCCGACGTCTGAGCCATGTCGCCTTTCGAGCCTCTTTCTTCATGAGGGCCGACCGTCCCGCTGCGAGAGGTCCCTTGCCCGTCAGGCGCTCTTCATTGCGGCGTGGGTCCCGCGTCCGTGAGCGCCTTCTTTTTTGTTGGCCGCAGCCCCAGCGCGCCGGGACTGCGGCAATCGCAGCGCCGCCATAAGCGGCGGCGGAAGGAATTACTTGAGTTCGACCTTGGCGCCGACCTTCTCGAGGGCGGCCTTGATCTTTTCGGCCTCTTCCTTGCCAGCGCCTTCCTTGACGGGCTTGGGCGCGCCTTCGACCAGGTCCTTGGCTTCCTTCAGGCCGAGGCCGGTAATCGCGCGCACTTCCTTAATGACCTCGATCTTCTTCTCGCCGGCCGCAGCCAGGATCACGTTGAACTCGGTCTTCTCCTCGGCGGCCGGAGCGGCGGCTCCGCCACCTGCGCCCGGCGCGGCGGCGACGGCGACAGCGGCGGCGGCAGAGACGCCCCACTTTTCTTCAAGCATCTTGGCGAGCTCAGCCGCTTCGAGAACGGTAAGCGCCGAGAGGTCTTCGACGATCTTTTCCAGATTTGCCATGATTTTTGACGTCCTTTGAATTTGGTTCTGCGTGATGGCCTCTTAGGCCGCGTCTCGGTTGGCGTAGGCCCCGAACACGCGCGCAAGCTTGGCGGCCGGCGCGGTGGAGAGCTGAGCGATCTTGGTCGCGGGCACCTGGATGAGGCCCACGAGCTTGCCGCGCAGTTCGTCGAGGGACGGCATCGTCGCGAGCGACTTGACGCTGTCCGGATTCAGAGCAGTCTTGCCCATGGCGCCGCCGAGGATGACAAACTTGTTGTGATCCTTAGCGAAGGCCACGGCGACTTTCGGCGCCGCCACCGGATCGTCCGAATAGGCGATCAGGGTCGGCCCCTTGAGCAGGGGCGCGATGGAGGCGACGTCGGCGCCATCGAGAGCGATCTTGGCGAGGCGGTTCTTTGCGACCTGGACCGTCGCGCCAGCATTGCGGGCCTGCTTGCGCAGGTTTTGCAGCTGGGCCACGGTCAGGCCGGAGTAGTGAGCGACGACGACGACGCCAGTCTTCGAAAAGACTTCGCGCAATGCCGCGACCGCTTCCTGTTTCTCCGCTCTGTCCACGGTTGCTCTCTCTACTGGCGGGAAAATCCCGCCGGTTGCGACAATGCCGCTCGCTTGAGGCGAGCGGCGCCGTAGATCCTGTCCCCGTCACGGGCGAGCCGCGACGGTTGAAGGGGCGCGAACCAAATTCGAAGGACGCTTGCGGGGCGAGCCGATTGCGGCCTTTAAAATTCCGGTTTCCCCGTCTATGCAGGCCGCCTTCAAGACGACGGATCGCTCCGTCTTCGATCGGGCCGATTGAGCCGCTTCAGGGCGTAAAGCCCCTTGCGCGCGCCGGCAGTCTCGGACAGGACATGGCCGGACAAGACACGAGGAAGAACCCCGGGTCCGCCGGCCTATCCACCGCCCTTTCCTAAGTCCTTGAAGCGACTTCGGTTCAGGCGGAAGCTCAAATCTGAAAACGGGGCCGCAGGTCGATTGGCCAGCCCCGGAGGGCCTTATTTAAGGGGGCCTGAGCGGTTTGCCAAGAGGCAAAAATAGTGTTTTTCGCTTTATTCAATGGCATTAACGCCGGCAATCACCGTCGTCCGGGCGTGAATTCCATCCGTATGCGGCCGCCGCGGCCATAGGACAGCTGGGTTCCTCCGAAGCGCGACGCCGCGCGGGAGGCGCGGCCCGAGCCTTTGCCCCCACCCCCTTCCGAGGCCATGCCGGGATAGGTCGCGCCGTGCTGACCGCGCGTCGGCCCAAAAGAGGCGAGGCAGCGATTATAGGCGTCGGCGTCCTGAATCTTCTCGCAGTCGGCTATGGAGCGCGGCGCGGCGACGGCGGGAATGCCCAGGAGACTCACCACCAGCGCGATCCAGAGGCCGTCATTGCGAGGAGCGAAGCGACGAAGTAATCCAGGGCTTGGCTCACAATGCTGGATTGCCTCGCTTCGCTCGCAGTGACGGTCGGTCATCCTCTGAGCGTCGCGCCGCATTTCTTTTCCGCCTCAGCTACGATTTTCTGCGCCACCGCCTCGATCTCCGTGTCGGTCAGCGTCTTCTCGCGCGGCTGCAGCGTGACGGCGAGACCGATGGATTTTTTGCCCTCCGGCACGCCTTTGCCTTCATAGACGTCGAAAACGGCGACATCTGTGATCAAGGCCCGGTCAGCGCTCTGCGCAGCCTTCACCAAATCGCCAGCCTGGCTGGCCTGATCGACGATGAAGGCGAAATCGCGTGAAACCGGCTGAAGATCGGAAATATCGAGTTTCGGTTTGATCTTCGTCGGCTTCGCCTTTGGAGCGGGGAGCGTATCGAGAATGATCTCGAAAGCCGCGACCGGACCTTCGACGTCCATCGTTTTCAGCGCTCGGGGGTGCAACTCGCCGAAATGCCCGACGATCGTCTTCGGGCCGAATTGCAGCGTCGCTGAGCGGCCGGGATGAAACCATGGGGGGCCGCCCGGAACGATCTGCAAGCCGCCGGTCGGGACGCCGAGCGCGCCGAGCAGCGCCATTACGTCTTCCTTGGCGTCGAAGGCGCCGGCATCTCGCGCCGGTTCGGACCAGTGACGCCCGGCGCCGGCGAGTCCGCGCCGCACCCCGGCCGCCGCGATGCGTTGGCCGGTCTCGGCGGCGTCGAGGAAGATCTGGCCGACTTCGAACAGGTTCTGATCGCCAAGTCCGCGCGCGGCGTTGCGGCCGGCCGCCGCAACGAGGCCCGGCAACAGGCTCGGCCGCATGTCCGATAGATCGGCGGCGATCGGATTGGCGAGCGCCAACGCCGGCTTGCCGCCGCCGAAGGCTTCCGCTTGCTCCTTCGAGACGAAGGACCATGTCACCGCCTCGACGAGTCCCTGGCCGGCGAGCGCGCGGCGCGCGTTGCGCGCGCGCTTCTGCATTAGAGTCAGCACGGGCGGCGCCACGCCGTCGGCGCGGGGCAGCGGCGTCGAAGGCACATTGTCGACGCCGATCATGCGCACGACTTCCTCGACGATGTCGGCCTTGCCCTCGATGTCGGGACGCCAAGTCGGGACGGTGATGCGCGCATCCGCGCCGGACTTCTCAACGGTGAAGCCGAGGCGTTCGAGAATAACGGTCGCTTGTGCGGGCTCGACGGCGATTCCGGCGAGACGCTTAATCTCGTTCCAGGGGAAATCGATGACGCGCGGCTCGCGCGGCACGACGCCGGCGAGCGTGAGTTCAGACGGCTCGCCGCCGCAGAATTCGAGCACGAGCTGCGTCGCGAGTTCAATGCCCGGAAGCGCGAAAGCGGGATCGACGCCGCGTTCGAAGCGATAGCGCGCGTCGGTGACGATGCCGAGTTTGCGGCCGGTGTGCGCGATATTCATCGGGTCCCATAGCGCCGTCTCGATCAGCACGTCGGTCGTCGACTCATCGCAGCCCGACGCTTCGCCGCCCATGACGCCCGCAAGCGATTCAGGCCCGTTGTCGTCGCAGATGACGACCATACTGTCGTCGAGCTCATAGGTTCGACCGTCGAGCGCAAGCAGCGTCTCGCCGTTTCGCGCGCGGCGCACGACGAGATCGCCCTTTACCTTTTTCGCATCGAAGACGTGGAGCGGGCGCGCGCGGTCAAAGGTCAAGAAATTGGTGATGTCGACGAGCGCGTTGATCGGACGAAGGCCGATCTCGCGTAAGCGCGCCTGGAGCCAATGGGGACTCGGTCCGTTCTTGACGCCGCGCACGAGACGCAAGCCGAAGAAAGGCGCGAGATGCCTGTCTGCTTCCGCAAAGTCGAGCGTCACGCGAACGGGGCAGGGGAATTTGCCCTCGACCGGCAGAATGTCCTTGTTCTTGAGGACCCCGAGCTCCGCCGCGGCGAGGTCGCGCGCAATGCCGTAGACGCCGGCGGCGTCGGGGCGATTGGGCGTCAGATTGATCTCGATGATCGGATCGTCGAGCCCCGCCCATTGCGCATAGACAGCGCCGACTGGCGCGTCCTCAGGCAGATCGATGATGCCTTCATGATCGTTGGAAAGTTCAAGTTCGGCCGAAGAGCATAACATGCCGAGCGATTCGACGCCGCGGATGACGCCCTTGCCGAGCGTGATCTTCTTTCCGGGGATGTAAGTTCCCGGCGTCGAGAAGACGCTCTTCATGCCGGTGCGCGCATTCGGCGCGCCGCAGACGACCTGCACTGGCGCGCCCGTTCCCGTATCGACCATGCAGACGCGCAGACGGTCGGCGTTTGGATGCGGCTTCGCCTCAATGACCTTGGCGATGGTGAAGTCTTTCAGCAGCGCGGCGGGATCATGCACATATTCGACTTCGAGGCCGATGCGCGTCAGCGTTTCGACAATCTCGCCGAGCGAGGCCGTTGTGTCGAGATGTTCCTTGAGCCAGGAGAGGGTGAATTTCATTTGCCGGCTTCAATGTTGCGCGGTGCCGCGATCTCCCGCACGTCATGCCCGCGCTTGTCGCGGGCATCCACGCCGTGAGGCTGCGAAGTGATGAAAGTGAGCGGCGCCATTTTTGTCTCGTGTCTCTATTACTGTGCGTCTCGATTACCGTGCGTCTCGGCGTGGATGGCCGGGACAAGCCCGGCCATGACGCGGGGAGCTTGTCGTTAGTTGCTCAACCCGCCGGCAAGCGTCGGGAAGTCGAGCGGCCTGAATCCATAATGCTCCAGCCAACGCGTATCAGCGTCGAAGAAGGCGCGCAGATCCGACATGCCATATTTGAGCATCGCCAGCCGGTCGACGCCCACGCCAAAGGCGAAGCCCTGGTAGCGGTCGGGATCGATGCCGCAGTTCTTAAGCACATTGGGATGCACCATGCCGCAGCCCAAAATCTCCATCCAATCCTCGCCCTCGCCGAAGCGGATTTCTCCGCCCTGACGCCGGCACTGAACGTCGACCTCCATCGACGGTTCTGTGAAGGGGAAGAAGGACGGACGAAAGCGCAGCTTCACGCCCTTCACTTCGAAGAAGCTCTTTAAGAATTCTTCCAGCGTCCATTTGAGATGCCCAAGATGCGTCGTCTCGTCGATGACGAGTCCCTCGATCTGATGGAACATCGGCGTATGGGTCTGGTCGAAGTCGCAGCGATAGACCCGGCCGGGACAGATGACGCGGATCGGCGGCTTTTGCGACAACATGGTGCGCACCTGCACCGGGCTCGTATGGGTGCGCAGCAGCCGTTTCTCGCCTGACTCCGCCGTCAGAAAGAATGTGTCCTGCATTTCCCGGGCGGGATGCCCTTCAGGGAAGTTGAGCTTGGTGAAATTATAGTCGTCGCTCTCGATATCCGGCCCTTCGGCGACGGCGAAGCCCATATCGGCGAAGATGATCGCGAGTTCGTCGGTCACTTGCGAAATCGGGTGAATGCGCCCGCGCTCCAGCGGGCTCGTCGCGGCGGGCAGAGTCACATCGAGCGTCTCGGCCTTAAGGCGCATTTCCAGCGCCGCTTCGGCGAGCGACTCGCGTCGCGCGGCGATCGCCTCAACCGCTTTGTCCTTGAGCGCGTTGATCTTCGCGCCTTCGGTCTTGCGGTCCTCGGGCGACATTTTGCCAAGCGTCGCGAGCAGCGCCGAGATCGCGCCCTTCTTGCCCAGCGCCGAGAGGCGCACGGCTTCGAGCGCCGCCTCGTCGGCGGCCTCGTCGATCTGGCGCAGCGTGTCTTCTTCGAGCTTGGCGATGTCGGTCATATTGGTTTCTAATGTGGACGTTTCCTCGTCCTTCGAGACGCCCGCTCCGCGGGCTCCTCAGGATGAGGAAACGTAAAGCGCGTCGCTTCCGCTCTCATGCTGAGGAGGCTCCGCAGGAGCCGTCTCGAAGCATGCGGGCGAAGGTCCAGCCGCCCTTTTTCGGAAATCTTGTCGGGCGGCGGCGGTTCTGCCACGCGAGGGGCGTTCTGTCGAGAACGATAGATCATGGCGCATTTGCGCGCTCTATGGCGCGGCGCGCGGCCGGTGCGTAAAAATCTGCGCCAGCGCCGAAGAGACGACGCGCGAGTCGACGTCGTCGGCGCGGCTCGTCAGCACGATCGGCACGCGCGCGCCGAGCACCAGTCCCGCCGTATCGGCGCCGCCGAGAAAGACGAGCTGCTTCGCCAGAATATTGCCGGCCTCGAGATCGGGCGCGACGAGAATGTCGGCGTCGCCGGCGACCGCGGAGTCTATCTGCTTGGCGTCTGCGGCGTCGCGGGAGATGGCGTTGTCGAAGGCCAGCGGGCCGTCGAGCTCGGCGCCGGCGATCTGGCCGCGGTCGGCCATTTTGCAGAGCGCCGCCGCCTCGATTGTGGAGGGAATTTTCGGCTCAACGGTCTCCACCGCGGAAAGCAGCGCCACCTTGGGCCGCTCGATGCCGATTGCATGGGCGAGATCGACGGCGTTGCGCACGATGTCCCGCTTGATGTCGAGAGTCGGCGCGATGTTGATCGCCGCGTCGGTGACGAGCAGCAGCTTGTGATAGGTTGGCGCGTCGATGACGAAGACATGGCTGATCCGCCGGTCGGTGCGCAGGCCGGCGCCATCCCGGACGACGGCGGTCATCAGCTCATCCGTATGCAGCGCCCCCTTCATCAGCGCGTGGAGCCGGCCTCGGCGCACGAGTTCGACCGCCTGATCCGCCGCGGCGTGGCTATGCGGCGCGTCGACGATCTCGACGCCTTCAAGCGAGACGCCGCTGGCGCTCGCGGCAGCTTCGATTTTCGCGCGCGGTCCAATAAAGGTTGGTACGATCAGACCTCGGTCGCGCGCGGCGATCGCGCCTTCGATCGAACGCGCGTCACAAGGATGGATGACGCCCATGCGAATGGGCGGCAGCGCCTGCGCCCGGCGCACGAGCGCGTCAAGCAGCGCGCCGCGCGCGCGGGCCTGAGCCACCATGGACCAGGGCGGGCGCGACGTCGCCGTCGGTTCACAGCCAGCGCTCTGGCTCATAGGCCGCTCCTCTTTCAAATCGGCGGATAGGGGGATGCGATGAGCGAAGGATTCGTCGCGCCCGCCCAAGTTTGATCATTATCGCCGCGAAAATCGAATTTCTAATGATAGATTGGCGCAGCTGTCGAGACGCTGCGCGCCGAAAACGCCCGCCTGAGATTATAGCGGAAGGAGCAGGGAGAGTCCGAGCCGGCTTCGTCGCCCGGTTACCGCGCCTTGGCTCCATATTTATGGAGATGCGCGCCATGCGCCGAGAGCCAGGTTTCGGCGCGGTCGGTGTCGGCGCAAAGCCGCCGAGTGAGCTTCCAAAATCGCGGCGAGTGGTCGAGATGCACCAGATGCGCAACCTCATGCGCGGCGAGGTAATCGAGGACGAAAGGCGGCGCCATGATCAGCCGCCATGAAAAATTTAGCGCGCCGGAAGCGGAGCACGATCCCCATCGGCTGATCGGATCGCGCAGGCCGACGCCGCGCGGCGGAAGGCTCAGAGCAGTGGTGTGGCGCGCGACGGCGTCCTCAAGGTCGCGGCGCGCCTCGCGCTTAAAATGATCCTGAACGCGCCGATGCACATGCGCCGCCTGGCCGGCGACGCAAAGCGCAAACGGAACCTCGAAGCCCTCCCGCGGTTCGATCCAGGTGACGCCGCGGCGCTCCGGATGATGGGCGATCAGATGATCGACGCCGCGAAGAGGCGCGACCGAACCATGTGCGAAGGGTATGGTTTCGGGCAGCCTGTTTAGTCGCGCCGCGATCCAGGCGGCGTGACGCTGCGCAAAGTCGCGCGCATCGCGCAAAGCGGCCCGCTGCGGCATGGTCAAGACAGCGTCGCGCTTGGCGAAGCGCACGCGCAATGTAAACCGTCGCGCATTCTGCGAGCGGCGCAGAGCGACGAGAATTGTTTCGCCGGCGTGAACCAATATGAGAGTCGACGCGCCGATCGTCGGCGCCGGTCCTTCGCGCAGGAGTCGAAGCATAGGTCACATGCTAGCGCAAAGGCCGTATGAGTCGCGAGTTGGAAAATTGCGGCTTAACGAAAATATTTCTCTTGCATTGCATCTTCTCGGGCGTTCTCCGAGGCCGATGGGACGAGCGCTAAAGATAACGTTGAAGCTCGCGCGCGGCTTCCGCCGGCCGACGCGCCACGTTGAACGGCGCTACGAAGCGGCCGTTCTTGTCCATCAGATAAACGACGGTAGTGTGGTCGACGGAATAATCCTCATCCTTGCCGGCGCGCTTCGAGAAGATGCGATATTCGCGCAGCACCGGATCGACCGAAGCGCGCGGCCCCGTGACGCCGATGATTCGCGGATCGAAATTGGAGAGATAGTCCTTGAGCGTTTCGGGCGTGTCTCGCTCGGGATCGACGGTGACGAACAGCGCGCCGACCTTCGCGTCCGGACCCATCGCCCGCAGGATCTCCGACATCTCGAAGAGCGTTGTGTGGCAGATGTCGGGACAGTGCGTGTAGCCGAAGAAGACCAGGAAGGGACGCCCGAGGAAGTCTTGCTCGGTCACCTGCTGCCCAGTGTGAGCGGTAAGCTGAAAGGGGCCGCCGATCATTTCCGTCGACGTCGTGGGCTTACTGCTGGTGAAAAAGACGAAGGCGGCAAACACGGCTGCGAAGACGGCGCCGACGCCAATCAGCAGCGGCTTGGAGACATTTGGTCCATTCGAAGATTGCGCGCCCTTTGCGCCGCGCTTTAATCCTTTTGCGCCACCCTTCGATCCATTGGCCATCGTGCGTTTCCTGCGATTGTTGTCATTGAGCGGCGCATCGCCGCAGCGGCTCCGCCGCGCGGGCCGCGAGTAGGTCAGTCCGCGAAAACTATATGGGCGTCATTGCACAAGTCCACGTCGCCGGAATCTTTCGCGTCGTCGAACGCCCATCGCGCTTGAAAAAGACAACCCTTGGCGCCGGTGATCGGGAATTGAGCGTGGCCCCCAGCGGCCAGGGGCTTATCGATCTTGCCGACGACGATTTCTTCAGGCTTATCCTTTGCCGTCATAACGATCTCGAAGGTCTTCAGCGGAACGAGACGCTGGTTCTCCAGATTGACGGCTTGCGCCAGCTTCGCGGGGGCCGGTCGCGGTTTGGTCGCGCCGACCGCCTGCGCGACGCTGGCGACGGCGATGACGCCGATCATCGCGAAGCGAAACTTCATTAGACTTTCTCCCAGGGCGGGGAACTTATCCCGCCCAATTCCATTCGCCAAGCGCCGCAAGAACGTGAGCTTCGCCGAATGGGCGGATATGCGCCGCGAACGCCAATGGTGTAGCCTTTAGACATTCCGATTCCTGATTGCGAAAGCGCTTTCACCATGAGCGAGACACCAGGCGCAGTTCCCGGCAAGATCCTCGTCGGCGCGAGCGAGAAGAAGGGGAAACCCCGCAGCTACCGCTATCTGACGCTCGCGCTCGGCAATCGCCATGGCTTGATTGCCGGCGCGACGGGCGGCGGCAAGACCGTTTCCCTCCAGCTGCTCGCGGAGGGTTTTTCCAACGCTGGAACCTCTGTCTTTCTCGCCGACGTCAAAGGCGACCTCGCCGGGCTGTCGCAGCCTGGCGACGGCAAGCCGCCCTTCGTCGCTCGCGCCAAAGAGATTGGAATTCCATACCAGCCTGACCGCTTTCCCGTCGCCTTCTGGGATGTCTTCGGCGAAGAGGGACACCCTGTCCGCGCTTCCATATCCGCAGTAGGCCCATTGCTGCTGTCGCGTCTGCTCGATCTCAACGACACGCAAGAGGGCGTTCTCAACGTCGTTTTCAAGGCGGCGGACGAGCAGGGCATGCTGTTGCTCGATCTGAAGGACCTACGAGCGATGCTCGCGCATGTCGCGGAGAACGCCACGACATATAAGGCGAAATACGGAAATGTCGCATCCGCGAGCGTCGGCGCCATTCAGCGGCAGCTACTGGTGCTCGAGTCGCAAGGCGGGGATAAATTCTTCGGTGAGCCCGCGCTCGACATCATGGATTTTCTGCGGGTCGATCGCGACGGACGCGGGGTAATCAATATCCTTGCCGCGGACAAACTCATGCGCGCGCCGCGGCTCTATGCGACCTTCCTTCTTTGGATGCTTTCCGAACTGTTCGAAACTCTTCCGGAAGTCGGCGATCTCGACAAGCCGAAGCTCGTCTTCTTTTTCGACGAGGCGCATCTTCTCTTCAACGATGCGCCAAAGGCGCTGCTGTCGGCGATCGAGCAGGTCGTGCGTCTCATTCGCTCTAAAGGCGTCGGCGTTTACTTCGTCACGCAAAATCCAATTGACGTGCCCGATACGGTTTTGGGCCAGCTCGGCAACCGCATTCAACACGTGCTGCGCGCATTTACGCCGCGCGATCAAAAGGCGGTGCGCGCCGCAGCGGAGACATTTCGCGACAATCGCGCCCTCGAGGAAGCCGAGGCGATCATGCAGCTTGGCGTCGGCGAAGCGCTGGTCTCAATGCTCGACGCTAAGGGAACGCCGGAGGTGGTCGAACGAACGCTGATCGCGCCGCCGTCGGCGCGCGTCGGGCCAATATCGCCAAGCGAGCGGCAGGCGGTTATGGCGGCAAGTTCCTTCGCCGGAAAATACGATTCCATGATCGATCGCGAATCCGCCTTCGAAATGTTACAGGCGCGCGCCTCCAAAGGTGAGCCGGAAAGCGGCGCAGGCGGCGGCCTGCTCGGGACGCTCGGCGGCATATTGGGCGGCATTTTCGGCAAGGGCGACAGAAAGCGCATGTCGCCTGCGGAACTTGCGGCGCGCGCCGCGATCCAGTCGGCGGCGCGTTCCGCCGGCACGCAGATCGCTCGCCAGATTCTGCGCGGGGTGCTCGGCGGAATGTCCAAATGAATTCGGAGAGGAATGATGGTGCGCCAAATCTCGCCGAACTGGCGTAAGCGCTCCGCCGAAGCGCGCCGTCACATTGCTGAAACTTAATCCGCGCTTTAGCCTCCCTTCACGCAATCGTCATTTTCGAGCCCCGAGGGGGCGCCCTATAATGTCTCCCTGTCGCGGTCGGCGTTTGGTGACCGCGCTTTGCGGGCCCGCCATCCTTGGGGGTCCGTCAGGAGGAACTTATGGCGAATGCCTTGCCAATCGTCTCAGAAGACGGCCTATCGCGCTATCTCTCTGAAATCAGGCGGTTTCCAATGCTGGAGCCGCAGCAGGAATATATGCTCGCCAAGCGCTGGCGCGAACATGAGGACCCCAAAGCCGCGCAGGAACTGATCACGTCGCATCTTCGGCTCGTGGCCAAGATCGCCATGGGCTATCGCGGCTATGGCTTGCCGATCGGCGAGATCATTTCGGAAGGCAATGTCGGCCTGATGCAGGCCGTGAAGCGCTTCGAGCCCGAACGCGGCTTTCGCCTTGCGACCTACGCGATGTGGTGGATCCGCGCCTCCATTCAAGAATATATTCTGCGCTCCTGGTCGCTCGTGAAAATGGGCACCACGGCGAGCCAGAAGAAGCTCTTCTTCAACCTGCGCAAAGCGAAAAGCCGAATCTCCGCCTTCGAGGAAGGCGATCTCAGGCCTGAGAACGTCGAGAAGATCGCGCATCGGCTTGGCGTGTCCAAACAGGACGTCATCGAGATGAATCGCCGCATGGGCGGCGACGCTTCGCTCAACACGCCACTGCGCGAAGAAGGCGAAGGCGAATGGCAGGATTGGCTCGTCGACGATAGCGTCGACCAGGAGCATCTGCTCGTCGCCCAGGAAGAAAGCGACAATCGCCTGAAGGCGCTGCGCGGCGCGCTTGACGTGCTCAATCCGCGCGAACGGCGCATCTTCGAGGCGCGGCGTCTCGCCGACGATCCGGTCACGCTTGAAACGCTCTCCGAGGAATTTGGCGTTTCGCGCGAGCGCGTGCGCCAGATCGAGGTGCGCGCCTTCGAGAAGGTGCAGGCGGCTGTGCGCGACGGCGTCGCGCGCATTGAATCGGCGCATGCGCCGGCGGCGGAGTAGCGGCTTCGAGTTAGCTTCTCAATAGAATGAGCGAAACGGCGCCGAAAGGC
Organism: Alphaproteobacteria bacterium; assembly: GCA_016869595.1. GTDB lineage: Bacteria > Pseudomonadota > Alphaproteobacteria > Rhizobiales > Beijerinckiaceae > Methylocystis. The sequence goes on along the minus strand of VGDT01000007.1, from coordinate 49,842 downwards.
GCCGTTTCGCTGATAGGCTGCGCTCGGTGCGCACGCGCCTGATAGATGCAATCGCTCGCTCTATAATATGCCGCAAGGATTCAGGAGCGCGCGATCAGCGACATGTCTCATTGGCTTATCGCCGGCGCAAGCCGCGGCATTGGACTGGAGGCTGCGCGTCAGCTTGCGGCGCGAGGCGAGCGCGTGACCGCGAGCGTTCGCAGCGCGGCGGGGCTCGCGGCGCTGAAAGCGGCTGCGCCGCAGGCAAACACGCTGCAATTCGATGTTCGCGACGAGTTGGCGATACGCGCCGCCGCCGAGCAAGTCTTAGATCCGATCGACGTGCTGATCGCCAATGCCGGCGCCTATGGGCCGCAACGTCAGTCTTCGCTCGACATGGATTTCGAGGGGGCGCTCGATCTTCTTTCGGTCAATACGCTCGGACCGCTGCGCGTCGTTCAGGCCTTCTTGCCGCTTGTGAAACGCAGCGCCCGTCCCCGCATCATAATGATGACGAGCAGACTGGGCTCGATGTCGCTCGACGGCACGTCCAATGTCGCCTATCGCGTATCAAAGGCTGGACTGAATAAGATCGCGCAATGTCTTGCTGCTGACCTCAAAGACGATGGCGTTGTCGTCGTCGCGATGCATCCCGGTAGAGTGCGAACTGAAATGGGCGGGCCGAACGCTACGCTCGACGTTGGCGACAGCGTTGCGGGCATCATTCAGATCGCCGAGTCGTTGACGCTTGCCGATACGCGCCGCTATCTCGACTACCGCGGCGAAGATATTCCCTGGTGAGACAACACGGCGCCTATTGTTTGCTTTGTGGCGGCCCGACGTGCGCTTTCGCCAGCGCCTCTCGCGCCCGCGCCTCAATAATTTCGGCCGCCTCTTTCTCAAGATGTCTTCGTGGCGTTGACACATCGAGGGTCGCGAGGACATGGGCGGGACGCGCCGACAACAGAAACAGCCGGTCGCCGAGCGCAATGGCTTCGCGCAGATCGTGAGTCACGACAAGTGTCGTGATGCGCCGCTCGTCGATGAGCCGTGCAATCATTTCGCGTAGATCTCGAGCAAGCGCCGCATCGAGCGAAACGAGCGGTTCGTCGAGCAGCAGAAGGTCGGGCTTAGCGGCGAGGGCGCGGGCGAGCGCCACCCGCCGGGCGAGGCCGAGAGAGAGTTCGCGTGGAAAATGCGTCGCATGCTCGGCGAGCCCGAGTTCATCGAGGAGCGCGGCGATATCTTCTTCGCTCGCATGCGGCGCGGCGATGCGAATATTGTCGGTGACGCTGCGCCAGGGCAAAAGCCGCGGTTCCTGAAAGACCATGCCGAGTCGCCCGTGTTCGGGGAGCGCGATCGTTCCAACAAAATCCTTGTCGAGGCCGGCGATGAGCCGCAGCAGGGTCGTCTTGCCGCAGCCGGAAGGGCCGACGACCGCGCCCGCTTTGCCCGCGGGCAGCGTCAGCCGCAAATCCTCGAGCGCGCGAAGCGGCCGTCCGCTTGCGGAATGATAATCCTTAGATGCGATCGAGACGTCGAGAGACGCCGCGCCGCCAGCGCGAAACGTGTCGTTCAAGAGGTTGCACCAAAAAAGTTTCGACGCCGAGCATCAGCGCGACGAAGGGAAGCGCGTAAGCGAGCAGAAGCTTCATGTCGAAGAGCTGAAAGGCCATGTTGATCTCAAAGCCGACGCCGTTCGAGCGCCCGAGCAGTTCGACGACGAGAACAATCTTCCACACGAGCGACAGGCCGGAGCGCGTCGCCGCCGCAAGATAGGGCGCGAGCTGCGGCAGAACGAGATGCTTCAAGCGTGCGGCGGGCGAAAAGCGGAAGACCTCCGCCATGTCTTCAAGGTGCGGATCGAGCGCGCGCGCGCCTTCGCGCACGACGACGATCGCGTTCGGGAGCTTGTTGACCGCGACGGCGCCGATCGCGGCGACTTCCGTGAGACCGGCCCAAACATAGGCGAGGACGATGACGACCAGAGCCGGCAAATTGAGGAGGACAACGAGCCACGGGTCGAGCAGCCGGTCAGCAATCTTGTTGCGGCCCATGACATAGCCGATCGCCGCGCCGAAACTCATGGCGAGCGCAAAGGCGGCGACGACGCGCGCGAGCGTGATCGCGAGATTGGAGAACAGCGCGCCAGAGAGCGCCTCCTCATAGATTTTCTCGAAGACGGCCGCCGGTCCCGGGAGACGATGCGGATCAGACAGCCACGCGCCGATCTGCCAGAGGAGAAGCAGAGCGACAAGCGAGATTAGGCGGATCAACGCGGTTTGCCCTCGGCGCCCTTGTAGAAGGTTCCGGGATCGAGCGTCTTGCCCGAGCCGACGAGTTTTTCGCCGCCGAGCGCGGCGAGCGCGTTATAGAGCGTGCGCGCGTCGGCTTCTTGCTCAGCGATTGAGCCTTTCGGCGCTCCGGCGACATAGCGTTTGCGATAGATGTCGAGCGTCCTGGCGTCCTTGCCGCCGAGGCGCTGAGCAATGACCGTGCTCCAAGCCTTGTCGGAAGTCGCAATAAGCTCTTTCGCTTTCTTGGTCATTGCGAAGAACCGCGCGAGCGCGTCCTTGTTCTTCGTCGCAAAGCCTTCGTCAAAAACATAGCCGGTGACGACGACGTCGCCCTTCGCGCCGAGCGCCTTCTCGACATCGGTAAGCTCGATGGCGCGCGTGAAGCCTTGCGCTTCGAGATCGGCGGCGAAATTCCAGAATTCGAGCGCCGCATCAATCTCGCCCTGCAGCGCCTTTTCAGCGATGAGCGGCGGCGCGCCGTAAAGCACAGTCGCGGTCTTGTCGAGATCGACGCCGTTTTTCAACGCATAGGCCTTGAGCATGAGCCAGCTCTTGTCGAGCGGCCCGCCGGCGACGCCAAGCTTTTTGCCTGCGAGGTCTTTGACGCTCTTGATCGCGGGGTTCTTCGTCATCACGGCGCCGATGGCGGAGGAATGCGGGTAGAAAGTCAGTTTCTGACCCTCTGCGCGCTGGCGCGCGACCCATAGCCAATCGGAAATGATGATGTCGGCGCCGCCGCCTTGAATGGCGATCTTGCCGGCGTCGGTCGAGGCGAGCTCGGTCGCGTCGATGTCGAGCTTCGCCTCCTTGTCGAGGCCGAATGCTTTTGCAACGGCAACCTCCCAACCAAGCGTGCCGGTCTTCTGCAGCGAGAGGCGCAATTTTTCCGCCTGCGCCGGCGCGGCGACAAGGAAGAGGCTGGCGAGACCGGCGGCGAGAGCGAGGGGAAAGCTGCGCATTTTGTCCTTTAGATTTTGCCTGAAAGTCTTACCGCAGGATCAATACGGCGTCGATGCGTGGATGAAAGTCTCGAAGCGTGATATCGCAATTCGTCGGGCGACGCTCACGCCATCGGCCCCTCGCCCTTCGAGACGGCTCCTGCGGAGCCTCCTCAGGGTGAGGGGCCTTAGGTTCGCGCTTCATCCTGTATGGCGACAACAATCAGTCCTCATGCTGAGGAAGCGGCGAAGCCGCTGTCTCGAAGCACGAGGACTGCGATGCCGATCGAAGGGGCACCGAAGACCCACTACCAATCAATGGACGCGGACGCTCTCAGCGTTGCCACGATGAGCTACGCAAGCGTATCTGACCACAAGTCACACATAATAGCGCCGAAAGTCGGGTCGCCAGTCTTATGCGCTCACAACGTAAAAATTACATTCACTGAGTGGACAGTTTTCACGAAGCAGGTACGCGCAACGATTTAGCGATCCTTCTTCTGTGCCACAACTTTGTTCTGAGTGACCGCATCTAACGCACGTGACTTCAACTCCTTCGACACAGCCATAATCACCCTCAACATCGACATAGTCAGTTGTCGTGGCTACTCTGGCCATAGTTATTCCCCACTTCGATTCGAGCGGAATAGTTTTGCGTCGTGCACGATTCGTCGGTTCTCTCGCAACCAGCAAATCCCTATGATTTTCCGAAATTCCTAACCCTCGCGAAGGCCCACAGCGCTTTTCGCTGCAAGCGCAGCTTCATAATAATGCGCGAGCTGCGAAAGCAGGTCGGCGCAATCGCCTTCGTAACTCGAGCCATGCATCACCGCGAGACGGCGAGGCTCGAGCGCCGCGAGCATGCGAATCGTCGGGCCCGTCGCCGGCGTTAGCGAAGTGGCTTGAAAGGCGTTTTCCGCCGCGATTGCCGCTTCGAGCACGCTCTCTTTGGTGACGGCTGGTCCCTGGCCGATTTGCGTGAAGAGATCGCCGCAAAAAAGCGTGCGGGTGGTCTCTTCGTAAATCAATCCCGATTCCCACGCATGCGGAACATGCGGCGTATCGATGTAGCGCACGCGCCTTCCGCCAATATCCATGACGTCGCCGTCGGCAAGGGCGCGCGGCGGCCGGTCAGCGAGATCGTTCAGCGACACCATGCAGGCCGTCTGGCCATGAACCACTTGCGCCTGAGGGGCGGCGGCGAGCCAGAGATTCATCGAGCCGCATTCATCAGCTTCGATATGGCCGAAGGAAATCCAGCGCAGCCGCTCGACCGGCATGATCGCGCTCAATGCCTTGGAGACGGACGGAAACAGTGACCGCGGGCCGCAATGAAACAGCAGCGGCTCTTCGGCGTCGATGAGAAACTGGTTGAAGGTGAAACCAGCCGGCGCTGCGATCTCCGGCACGAAAGTCGATAAGCGATAAATGCCCTCCGCGATCGCATCGACCTTTGTTTCCATCTTCGCCTCAAACGCCGAAAAGCAAGATTGCTGGTTGCATAATCGCGTGACTCTTCATCTCCATGCATCCTTCTCGTCCCAGCGATGCCGAAGATAGAGAAGCAGCAGCAGCCAAAGGGCGACAAAGCCGTCGGAAAAAATCGTCAAAAAATTATAGGGCGCATAGTCGCCAGCCCGAAGCGTCTGCACGATGTGTCCGTAGGTCGCCCCAAGCATGAACAGCGACCAGCCGAGTCCTGTGGCCAGCCAAAACGAGCCGCCGATCCAGATGCAAAGAAAGCCAAGAACGCCCCAGGCGCCGTCGTGAACGCCGACTTCGAATTGGAATGGGCTGCCCGGCGCCCATCCGATCATCCGCGCCGTTTGATCGGCGAAGAAGACATGAGGGATGAAGCCGAGCGGCAGGCCGATGACGCCGACGTCTAAAACAAGCGCGTAAAGCAGCAGCAGGCGAACGACGCGCGCGCGAGTCCTCGGGACTTTGCTCAGGGCGAGATGCGCCAGCGGCAGCAGCACGCTTAAAGATACGACGACCAGTCCGATCATAGTGACGCGGCGTGGACGGAGTCCTGCGCTGTAGCGGCGGCGATGCTGCGCTCGCCGGGTTTCAGCGCCTTGATCTGATATTCTTCACACAGCGCCCTCAAAGCGGACAGACCGCCGTAGAGCTTTTCAGAATCGCCATAGCCGATCGCCGCAAATCGATAAATAAGCTGACGCACGAGGCTCGGCTTCAAGAAGTAGCCGGAATGGACGTCGACCTTGCCCGTGACATAGATCCAAAGCAGATGCAAATGTCCGAGCCAGGACAGATTCGGCGACCTGCCGGTAATCGCATCCGTCACCACCCCAAAGCCATCGGCGTCGATGCTATCGGTGCAGTCGAAATAGGTGAGTCGCTGGGCGAAGGATTCTTCGGACTGCGCGGCGTCGAGTTCGGCATAAAGCTGATACAGCGTGCGAGCGCCGACGCGCAAATTGCCGAGCGTCAGCTGTTCCGAAATTCCCCATCCGGTCAGCACGCCGACATTGCCGAGCCGATAGCCAAACCTGCGGCTCTTCGTCGGCAGCGAAAAGAAATTCGCCGTCGTCGAAATGTCGCGCAAGACTTCATCGCCCTCGTTGGAGAAGAGATGCGCCTCCTGAAAGCGGATCAATGACGAGTGCAGCGCATTGCTTCGGCCCAGAAGCAGCACTTCCGCCGGAATGTCGGGCGAGACCAGCACCAGGCGGCGCAACAGAAAACTCTTGCCGATCTTCGATCTCTGTTCGCGCTGCTTCCTCTCGTCATAGCTTCCGGGCATTTCCACGCCGTAGCGCATGGCCGCGATCGCCTCGGGCGAAAACACGTCGGACAGAATGCGCACGGCGTTGGTGACGACGAAGCCGCCCATGCTATGGCCGATAAAGGAAAGGTCGACCCTTGCGGAGAGATCGTCGGCGCGGGCCCTGAAGAGTCGCGGTTTCGGCTTTTGCGCCAATCTGTCGTCGATCTCACGGATCAGATTGACAAGGTCCGGCACGCCGTAATTCGTCGCTCGAAAGCCGTCGCGGAAATAGACGATGAGCCGCAGCAGAAACAGCGTAAGCGGGATGACGGCCATCGTCGCCGTTATGGCGGTTACGGCGACGCGCCAAAATTTCCCCCACTCGCATATCTCGAATCGGAAATTCACCAGATACACAGCGGCGAGTGATGCGAACAAAATACCGAGCAGGAAGAATGGGGCGGCGTTCAAACCAGTTCGCCAAGGCGTTCCCATGGATTCCGACGGCCAGCGATAGCCGACGCAGACGACGCCGCGCCCTTGGAGCTCATCGTCCTCGTTCACCGCGACGAACGACTTACGGTAGGTCTCGAGGACTTTGTCGCGCGGCGTATTGAAGCCGTGCACGGTGATCAAGAGTTTAGGCTTTTGCTGCTTGGCCAATGTTTCGACGATTTGGTCGATCGTTGAAGGCTTGCAGTAGTCCGGCGTCGGTAAAGCGCTCTCCTTATCGTCAATATTTTCGGGCGCGGTGCTTTCGACAAAGAAAGCTGGCGTGAAGGCTTTGCCGGTTGGCGGCGCGACGTCGACCTCGTAGACCGCCAATTCTTGAATTTGCGCCATGGATTGCTCCAAATTTTTTTGATTGAGCGATAATCCTTAGGAGAGTATTCAGTCGGGCCAGAGCATGCCCCAGTGTCGCCTATGCGACAAGTCAAAGCGGCATCTGCCTTTTTTGTGAAGGCCATGTGTCGGCCGCGGCGAAACGGCTGCGCTCGACCGGCCCACCCGATCCCGAATCGCGCTAATATCGCCCATGGCTTCAAAACCCGATCTTTTCAGCGGCGCGGCGCGCAAACCGCCTGCAGCGAAACCCGCCGCAAAACGAGGTCCGGCTGAATATTCGGCCGCCTCCATCGAAGTGCTGGAGGGGCTCGAGCCCGTCCGCCGGCGCCCCGGCATGTATATTGGCGGCACCGACGAAGCGGCGATGCATCACCTTTTCGCCGAGGTGCTGGATAACGCGATGGACGAAGCCGTGGCCGGCCATGCGACTTTCATCGAAGTGACGTTGGAAACAGGAGGCTGGCTCGCCGTCATCGACAATGGCCGCGGCATTCCCGTCGATCCGCATCCGAAGTTTCCCAAGAAATCGGCGCTGGAAGTGGTGATGACGACGCTCCACGCCGGCGGCAAATTCGACAGCGGCGCCTATCAGACCTCAGGCGGGTTGCATGGCGTCGGCGTTTCTGTCGTCAATGCGCTGTCCGAGAAGCTCGAAGTCGAGGTCGCGACAGGCGGCGAACTTTACCGGCAGGAGTTTTCGCGCGGAGAACCGCTCGGCAAGCTTAAATCGCTTGGGCGCATCGCCAATCGGCGCGGCACCAAGGTGCGCTTCAAGCCCGATGCGCAGATTTTCGGCGCGAACGCGCATTGGAAGCCGGCGCGGCTCTTCCGCATGTCGCGCTCCAAAGCCTATCTCTTCGGCGGCGTCGAAATCCGCTGGCGCTGTGATCCATCGCTGATCGAGCCAGGCGCCGATACGCCGCATGAGGCGGTGCTGCGCTTTCCTGGTGGTCTCAAGGATTATCTGGCGCGCGAAATCCACGGCCACGAGCTCGTCACCGACCAGCCCTTCATCGGCAAGATCACGAAGGAAGGCGGCCACGGTTCGCTGGAATGGGCGGTCTCCTGGCTCGCCGAGGACGACGGCTTCGTCCATTCCTATTGCAACACCATTCCGACGCCTGACGGCGGGACGCATGAAGCGGGATTTCGCGCCGCGCTTTTGAAGGCGCTCAAGGATCACGCCGAACGCGTCGGGCAGTCGAAGCGCGCCAAGGACGTCGCCGCCGACGATCTCATGGGCCAGTCGGCCGCGATGATCTCCGTCTTCATCCGCGAGCCGGAGTTTCAGGGCCAAAACAAAAGCCGGCTGATGAGCGTCGAAGCTTCGCGCATCGTCGAGAGCGCGGTGCGCGACGCCTTCGACCATTGGCTCGCCGGCGCGCCGTCGCAGGCTAATAAGCTGCTGGATTTTGCGGTGGAGCGCGCCGAGGAGCGCCTGCGCCGCCGCGCCGAGAAGGACATCGCCCGCAAGACCGCGACGCGCAAGCTGCGGCTGCCCGGCAAGCTCGTCGATTGCACGAATAATTCGGCGCAGGGCTCGGAACTGTTCATCGTCGAAGGCGACTCAGCCGGCGGCTCGGCGAAGGAGGGGCGCAACCGCGCGACGCAGGCCATATTGCCGTTGCGCGGCAAGATTTTGAACGTCGCCTCCGCGACGAAAGACAAGCTCCTCGCCAATCAGCAGCTCGCCGATCTGACTCAGGCGCTCGGCTGCGGATTGGGCGCGCATTATCGCGACGAGGATCTGCGTTACGAGAAGGTGATCGTGATGACCGACGCCGACGTCGACGGCGCGCATATCGCGTCGCTGCTCATCACTTTTTTCTATCGGCAGATGCCGCGTCTGATCGAGAACGGCCATCTCTATCTGGCGCAGCCGCCGCTCTATAAGCTGACGCAGGGCGCGAAAACCGTCTATGCGCGCGACAATGAGCATCGCGACGAGCTGATCGCCAAGGAATTGACCGGCAAAGGAAAGATCGAGACGAGCCGCTTCAAGGGACTGGGCGAGATGAGCGCGGCTCAGCTCAAGGAAACGACGATGGATCCGACAAAGCGCACCCTTCTTAAGGTCGTCGTCGAACCGGAAGACCGCGAGGAGACCGCCGATTGCGTCGAGCGGCTGATGGGCAACAGGGCGGAAGCGCGCTTCGCCTTCATTCAGGAACGCGCCGCCTTCGCGGCGGAGCTCGTCGATATCTAGCCCTCGCGTCCGGGCTCGTCCGGGAGTATGCTGCGAGGCTCCCAACCGACGATAGGCGCCGAGTGACCGACACGGAAATTCGCCCAGAAACTGAGGATGCGCGCCACGCGACTTCCTTCTGCGACGAGCAGGCGTTCGCCCTCGAGCGGATGCAGCTCGCGCTCGACGCGGGGCGCACCGGCATCTGGGACTGGAACCTCGTCACCGGCGAGGTGCATATCGACGAGCGCGTGCGCCGCCTGTGGGGGCTTCCCGAGGGCGTCCCGGCAAGTTTCGAGATTTTCCGCAGCGCGCTGCATCCGCAGGACAAGAAGCGCACCAAGGAGGCGGTCGGCGTCGCGCTCGATCCTACTCACGAAGGCGATTACGAGATTGAATATCGCGTGATCGGTCAGACCGACCGCATCGAGCGCTGGGTCTCGGTGCGCGGCCGCACCTTTTTCGAGGACGGCAGGGCGGTGCGCATTCTCGGCACCGCGCGCGACATCACGCCGCGCAAGCAGCGCGAGCAGCATGTGCGCGTTCTGCTGCGCGAACTTGTGCATCGCTCGAAGAATCTGCTCGCCGTCGTTCAGGCGATGGCGCGGCAGACGGCCGCTGGCTCGCCGTCGCTCGAAGAGTTTCAGCGCAAATTCGCCGCGCGGCTGCAGGCGCTGTCGATGGCGCATGATCTGCTCGTGTCGCAGGACTGGCGCGGCGCCTCGATGTGCGAATTGGTGCGCGCTCAGCTCGCCTATTGCATGGATGTGGCGCGGGGCGACCTGCCGGCGCGCGCCAAGATCGACGGACCGATAATCATGCTCAAACCCGAGGCCGCGCAGAACATCGGCCTTGCCTTGCATGAACTCGCGACGAATGCGCTGAGCTACGGCGGCTTATCACGACCGGATGGGGCCGTGTCGCTGACATGGCGCTTTGACGACGGGCGGCTCAATATCGAGTGGCGTGAAAGCGGCGGTCCGGCGGTGGCGATGCCGCCACGCGAAGGTTTCGGCCACAAGGTCATCAAACGCCTTGTCGCCCAGGCGCTCGATGGAACGGCGACGCTGAATTTTCCGCCCGAGGGATTGATCTGGACGTTGTCGATCCCGGCGAGCTACGCGACGGTCAGGGAAGCGCAGGCATAGCGCCTAGCCGCTCGCAAAATGCCTTATAGTCCTTCGCATTCTGCTTTGCGTAGAGCATCGCGAAGGACGCGAGCGCATCGTCGAATGCTTCGCTCTTCCCCATGTAGCCCGCGAGAGTTGCTGCGTCGGCGGAGCGCGCATGCGCGCGCGCCAATGTGCGCCCGCACAGTTTGGCGTAATCCAGCAAATCATGGCGTTGCATCAATTCGGTGAGCCCGCCCAGACGGCGCGTTTTTAGCTGGCGCATATAGAACTCTCTCTGGGAAGCCGGGTCGCTCATCGGGGCCAGGAAGATGTCTGAAGCCGCCTGCATCATGCGTTGCCCTCTGACGACGCGCTCGGCCTGAGCGCTCGGCCATGCGCCAACGCCAAAACGCTCCAGCACTGACTGCTTTGCTTCCTTCACTTGGATGAACAGCGGCTCATCGTCCGGGCTCATGAACAGCGCGACCGTGCAATAGGTCCCGAGGCTGCCAACGCCAACGGCCTTGAAGGCAATGTCGCATAAACGATAGCGGCGCAATAAAGAGGCAATATGCGGAAGCAAATTCGCGAATGCGGCGGCAAGCAGCCCATTGACGTCGAATTGGTTGGCGACGCTTTCGTCGAAGTGGAAGAGCCGCGGCGGCTTATCCTCGATTCGCGAGTCGCCGTTTGCTCCATTCGAAATCTTCGGAAAGTCGTCAGCATGATCGTCTTCCTCTCGACGCGCCGATTGAGCGGCGTGTCTAACGTCGGGGAGAACCCGGTTGCGGAGTTCCGCGACGACATCGCGAAGCGGGACGCGCGTGTTCCAGGCGCGGAGCGGCGGCAAGGCGGCAAGCTCCGCTACAGCCTTGCGATAGGCCTTAATGGCGGCCCGAGCCGTTGATCTTGCAGCTCGCTCACTTTTATCGGCGCAGAGCGCCGCGACGGCGACGCTCGTCGCGAACCGTCGCAAATCGATCGTGACGTCGACATTCGGCAGCGTCTCGTCGAAATCATTCACGTCGAACAGCGCATGTCCTTCTGGCGAGACGAAGGCGCCAAAATTCATCAGATGGCAGTCGCCGCAGACCTGCGCGCGGACTCCAGGCGCTGGCTGGGTCGCAAGATCGGCGGCCATGACGTCGGCGGCGCCGCGTAGAAACGCGTGTGGAGACGCCGCCATGGATTTGCGGCGAAGCGGAAGTAAGGACTGTATCCGATCGCGCTCGGTCTCGGCGATGATCGCCGCGGCGTTCCGGTTTGCGGCGGGCATGAAGTCCGCGAGCGACTCGCGCGAAACACTCTGGCGCAGAGCCTTCCCTGCCGTATAGCGGGCGCGACGGTCGGGAGCGCGCTCAATAACGCCGCCGCCCCATGTTTCAATGCCCATTGTCGGCAATCCTCAAACAACCAATCAAGGCCATAATGGCACAAAGAATTGGCAGGGTCAGCTTGGCGTTGCGATTACCCGAGCAGATCAATCAGCGGCCCGATCAGCGGCGCGTCGGCGGGCGGCATTGGATAATTGCGAAGGTCTCGCGCGCGCGTCCATTTCACCGCCTGTCCCTCCGTTGGCGAAATAAAGCCCTCCCACTTACGGCAGACGTAAAGGGGCATTAGAAGATGGAAGTCGTCGTAGGCGTGGCTCGCGAAGGTCAGCGGCGCAAGGCAGGGCGCGCACACGCGGACGCCGAGCTCTTCTTCCAGTTCGCGCGCCAGCGCATCTTCTGGCCGCTCGCCGGGATGAATTTTGCCGCCGGGAAATTCCCATAGACCCGCAAGCTGCTTGCCTTCAGGCCGCTGCGCGATGAGCACACGATTGTCAGCGTCGACGAGCGCCGCCGCAACGACAAGCAACAAATTCATGGGCGCGCTCAATTGCCGGAGAGAACGACTTTCACCGGGCCCTTTTCCTTGCCGGTGAGCGTCACTTCCTCATACATCGCGCCCCCTTCAGGCGTAGCCGAGTCTTTGGGCGTCCATATGAGCTGCGTGGTGAGATAGTAGCGTCCTGGCGCGACATTCTCGAAGGTGAAGCGCCCGTTTGATTCTGTCGTCGTCGTGCGCGTGAGCGAGGCGTATTGCGTATCGGGCTCGACCTTCGGAATCGACGCCGCCGGCAGGAATTTCACCGAGCCGTAGAATTTCTCGATACGCGCCTGCGCGTAGGTCGTCGCGGGTATGAGCCGTACGGTTTCGCCCGCGGCGTAACGCACGTTCGATTGTCCCAAGCCGTCGGGCAGAAAGGCCTCGCCGGTAATGACGCCCTTACCAGGCGCCCTGATGTAATTCGCCTGCGAGGGATCGAAGCCGACGCTGGGTTCTGGGCCGCGCGCGGTGTTGCATGCTGCAAGCATGACGAGCGGCGCGACAAAAAGAAACTTAACGCAACGCATGGCGAAACGCTCCACGACGAACGCAGATCGCAACCCCTTGACCGACGCCGACGCCCCCTCCCGCTAGGCCGGCGAGGCCGCTTCGGCGGCGATCAGACAGTCTAGCACGTCATACATGGTTCTGACGACCGCGACGCATACCGACCGTTCCGCGGCTGTCGCCGGCGCCATGTCAGGCACCATGATGGTCATCGCGCCCGAGGCCGCGGCGGCGCGAACGCCTGCGGGCGAGTCCTCGAGCGCCAGACAATATTTTGATGCGATATCAAGTTCCTCTGCGGCTCTCACAAAGGTTTCGGGCGCCGGCTTTGCTTCCTTCACCATCTCGGCCGTTATTTGCACTGCGAAATAGTTAAGAAGGCCGGCGCGTTCGAGATGGCGTCTTGCAATCTCGCCGCTCGTCGACGTCGCCACGGCCATCGGCGTGGAACGGGATTGAAGATGCGTCAAGAGTTCGCGCACGCCAGGCTTAACGGGAACGCCGTCGCGGGTGAGCGCGCCAAAGCGATCTTCGAACAGCGTGTCAAAACGCTCTCGCACGAAGCCGTCGCCAAAGCGGCGCTCCATGAGCGCATAGCAATTCGACCAGGGCGTTCCGAGCATCTGGAGATAGAAGCCGTCATCGGCTTCCAATCGCATAGCGGAACACGCCTCGCTGATCGCCCGCAGATAAAGCCGCTCAGTGTCGAGAAGCGTGCCGTCCATGTCGAAGATCGCGGCGCGAACTTCATTCGGCAGCATCATGGGGCGGATCAGCTTCGATAATCGCCGTTGATCGCGACATAGTCCTTGGTCAGGTCACAGGTCCACACCGTCGCCGCGCCTTTGCCGAGTCCAAGATCGACATTGATGACGATGTCGTCGCGCTTCATGATCTGCGAGACTTCCGCTTCATCATAGTCGGGATCGCGCATTCCCTTGTGAGCGACGCGCACGCCGCCGAACCAGATCGCGAGCCTGTCGCGATCCGCCTTCTCGCCGGCTTTGCCGACCGCCATGACGATGCGGCCCCAATTGGCGTCCTCGCCGGCGATTGCGGTCTTCACGAGCGGCGAATTGGCGATGGAGAAGGCGACGCGCTTCGCCGCCTTGGCGCTGTCGGCGCCTGTCACTGTCACTTCGACGAATTTACGCGCGCCTTCGCCGTCCTTCACCACCTGATGGGCGAGATCGAGCAACACGGCGTCGAGCGCGCGTTTGAATTCAGCGAGCCGCTTGTCGCTCGCCTTTTCGATCTTCGGCGCGCCGCGTTTCTTTGCTGCGCCCGTCGCGAAGAGCAGCAGCGTGTCGGATGTCGAGGTGTCGCCGTCGACGGTGATGGCGTTGAAGCTGCCCTTGACGCCGCTCTCGAGCATCGCCTGCAGCGCCTCGGCGCCGATTGCGGCGTCAGTGAACACGAAGGCGAGCATGGTCGCCATGTCCGGCGCGATCATTCCAGCGCCTTTGGCGATGCCGCTGATCGTCACTTCTACGCCGGCGATCGTCGCCTTACGCGTCGAAAGCTTCGGATAAGTGTCGGTGGTCATGATGGCGCGCGCGGCATCCAGCCAGCCATCGGGCCGCGCCTCTTCTACGAGCTTCTCCAGCACGCCGTCGAACTTATGCGCGTCGAGCGGTTCGCCGATGACGCCTGTGGAGGCCAGGAAAATCTGGCGTTCAGGCGCACCCGTCGCGGCGGCGGCGAGCTTCGCCGAGAATTTGACCGCCTGCGCGCCGGTCTTGCCGGTAAAGGCGTTGGCGTTTCCCGAATTGACAAGCAGCGCGCGCGCCTTGCCGCCTTTGAGGCGGTCGCGGCACCAGTCGACCGGCGCCGACGGACATTTGGATTTGGTGAAGACGCCCGCGACGGTGGTTCCCGCATCGAGCAAGGCCAGCATCACGTCGGTGCGTCCGGCATAGCGCACGCCAGCAGAGCCGACGCCGAAGCGAACGCCTTCGAGCGGCGGTATGTCAGGCGCGGATTTCGGCGCGAGCGGCGAAATGGGAGCGTCGTGAGCCATAGCGAAGCCTTGTCGATCGGAGTGGACCTGTGGCCGGATTTGCCCGGGCGAAACACTCGCGTCAAGGCTCCGTTGCGATGGGACGAAATAAGTTGGCTTTTTCGTCAGTCTGTCATTTGCGCGTGATTTTCGAGACGCTTCGCCCAAGCTTTTTCAAGGAGAAAATTTATGGCCAAGACTTTCGAAATCGGCTTCACAATGGCCGGAGCCATTTCCGCCGGGGCCTACACTGCCGGCGTGATGGATTTTTTTATCGAGGCGCTCGATTCTTATTATGAAGCAAAAAAGCAGCCGGGTTGGGATGGCCCCGTGCACGACGTGCGCATTCCCATCATGGCGGGCGCGTCGGCCGGCGGCATGACTTCGGCCATCTGTGCGCTCCATGCCTTCCGTGATCGGTTCGATCATGTCTGGCCGCAGGACGAAGCGCGCAATATACCCGATCGGCGCCGTAACAGACTGTACTCGTCCTGGGTCGAGGACATCGATATCGAGCCTCTATGCGAGACGACCGATTTGGAGAAGACGCCGGGCGAGTCCGTGCGCTCGCTGCTGTGCTGCGACGTCATTGATCGAATCGTCAGAGACGCCTTCGACATGGAAGGCGCGATAGTGGGCCGCGAATGGATTGGCCGCGGCGACGATCGAAGCCTCAGGCTGCGCCTGACGGTGACCAGTCTGCGCGGCGTGCCGTATTCGTTCCAGATATATGGCGCGCATGACCCGCGGCGTTACGGCATGTTGAATCACGGGGAGTTCGTCGATTTCAAGATCGGCGTTGCGCCGACGCCGAGCGACGGCGCCTATGCGCTCGATATCAGCGACACGAAGACCGACGACTGGGAGTTGTTTCGCACCGTCGCGAAAGCGACTGGGGCCTTTCCGATCGGCCTTGCGCCGCGTCGTCTTTCCCGCCGTCCGCTGGAATATCGTTTTGCGTCGCGTATCGGCTACGGCGTCGGTGACGCCTATCGCATTATCGATCCCGACCAATGGCTGTTCGAGCCCGCAAACGATCCATACAAGTTCATCGCGGTCGATGGCGGCACGGTCGACAATGAGCCGCTCGAAATGACGCGCCGTTATCTTTCCGGCGGCGCGACCGAGCGTAACGCGTCCGACGGCTTCAACACCACGAAGGCCGTAATTCTCGTCGCGCCCTTTCCGAATTATATCGAAGCCAAAACTCTCAATTCGGCCGTCGACCCGCATAATCGCGATATCGGGTTGATGTCCATTTCCGGCGCGCTGCTCACGGCGCTCGTCAATCAAGCGCGGTTCAAGCCGGACGAACTCAAGAGCGCCGCCGACGACGAATATTACTCGCGCTATCTTATCGCGCCGTCGCGCGACTCCATCGGGACGCCGGAATCCATCGCTTATCCGATCGCTTGCGGCGTGATGGGCGGCTTTGGCGGGTTCTTGCACAAATCCTTCCGCCGTCACGACTATCTGCTCGGAAGACGCAACGCGCAGGCGTTTCTGCGCTGGCATTTCAATTTGCCGGAGAACGCGGGGCTCTTTACGGATTTCAAAGGCGATGTCGAGAAATGGCTTGTCCGCGCGCCGGGAGACCCCGCCAAACCGAAGCGTATATCGGCGGCAGGCCAGACGAATCTGCGCGCCCTGCCGATCATTCCCCTGACGGAAAGGTTGAGCAAGGAGATTGTTATTCCGCCAGAGGAGCTTCCAACCCCCCAGGAGCTTTTCGAGGCAGGGCCGGCGCGCCGCGCGCTCGAGCGACGACTAGCGGATCGGGCGCGAGGCGTCGTGGATCGACTCGTTGACGTCGACTTGAAGTTTAACGGTGGACCGTTCGGCTGGCTGGAGCGCGTCGGCGCGAAGCGCGTGGGAGCCAAGCTCGTGACGAACAAGGCGACGGACGCCGTTCACGGCGCCATCGAGGATGTCATGAAGGCGTTCTATAAACAAAGCGGCGCGCCGTAGCGCGCCGCTTCATAAGTCCGCGATTGCCGAAACTACTTCTTCTTCGGCGCTTCGGCAGGCTTGGGGCCTTCCGCCGGCTTGGCGCCGGGCGAGCCTTCGCCCGGCTGGTCAGAACGCTCGATCTTCGAGCCTTCGCGCAACTTCATGACAAGTTCGCTCTGCGCCTTCTGCACCACATAGCGGGCGACCTGATCCTTGACCTGATCGAGCGGCGGGAAGGTTTTCGGGCGCTTCTCGTCGAGCTTGATGATGTGCCAGCCGAACTGCGTCTTGACCGGCTCCGAGACCTGACCCGGCTCCATCTTCGCCGCCGCCTCGGCAAACTCCGGCACCATCCGATCCTTTGTGAACCAGCCGAGATCGCCGCCCTTGGCTCCGGGATCTTTGGACAGTTCCGTCGCGACCTTGCCGAAGTCCTCGCCGCCCTTGACGCGCTTCAGCGCGGCTTTCGCTTCGTCTTCGGTCGCCACCAGAATGTGATGCGCGTGATATTCCGTTTCAGGCTTCTGATTCTTCGCCGCCTCATCGTAGGTCTGCTTGATGGCCGCTTCCGTCGCCGACTTTTGGGCGACGTCGCCAAGCAGCGTCTCCATCAGCGCCTTGTCACGCAGATAGGCGAGCTTCTTGGCGAATTCCGGCGTCTCGGCGAGCTTGTCCGCCTGCGCCTTTTGCACGACGAGCTGCTCGTCGATGAGGAAGTCGAGCACATAGGTTTCCCGCGCCTTTCCTTCCAGCTGGCGCGGGATCGCGGGGCCGAGATCCTCCATGGCGAGCTTCAGGTCTTCGTCGGTGATCTCGACGCCATTCACCTTGGCGAGAACCTTCGCCGCCGCGGGCGTCGCGCCGAGGGCGGTTATCGCCAGCAGCGCGGCGAGTCCGGTCGCTCCAAGCGCGGCGCGGGCGAGAGAACGCGCATTCTTGCGGGCGTGAGACATGATGTGCTCCAAAAAAAGGCCGAACGGCCTGAAAAGCGGCCGTCGCCGCCGAGGGGGAAGCTCCTGCGCGAGGAATCCGGCGTATCTATGCCCGAGCGGCTGGTTCTGCAACTCCCGGTCAAGCCGAAACCGGGCGCTCGGCGACTTCGCCAACGACGCTCGTGAATATTTCCCGGGTCCTCTTTTGCGTGTCGGCGAGCAGGGCTTCGAGGTTGGAAAGATCGGGCGCGTCGCCGACGCGCAGTAGTAGTTCCGTCAGTCCGCGCGGCGCGTCGGCAGGACGGAAAGCCTCATCGACGGCAAGCCGCAAGAGTTGAGTCAGGCCCTGATAGAGGCGTGACGCTTCAGTGAGCGCTTCCGCCGCGCCCGCGTCGAGGAAGCCGGCATCTTTGAGACGCTGTAGCGCGATCGTTGTGGTGGTGGAGAAAAGCTCAGGATGCTGCGGGCCATGGAGCAGCATCAGATATTGCGCGATGAATTCGATGTCGACGAGCCCGCCGGGGACCTGCTTGACCTCCCATGGACTTCCCGACCCCTTTTCCTTTTCGAGCCGGCGGCGCATGGACAACACGTCGTCCTTCAATTTTTGCGCATCCGGGAGCCTCGTCAGCGCCGCGCGGATCGCCGCATCGACTTGGCATGCGAACGCCTCAGGACCAGCGATAACGCGGGCGCGGGTCAAGGCCATATGTTCCCATGTCCAGGCCTCATTGGCCTGATAGTCCGAGAAGGCTTTAAGGCTCACCGCGATCGGCCCGCTGTTGCCTGAAGGCCGCAAGCGAAAATCGACTTCGTAAAGCAGCCCCTCGGCCGTCGGCGCGGAAAGGGCGCTGATCAGCCTCTGAGTGAGGCGGCCATAATATTGTTGCGTTGAAATCGGGCGCTCGCCGCCTTTCGATTCCGCCATGGGGTCCGCATCATAGAGCAGCATCAGATCGAGATCTGACGCCGCGGTCATTTCGTATCCGCCGAGCTTGCCCATGGCGATCACCGCCGCGGCCCCGCCCTCGATTGTTCCATGCGTCCTGGCGAATTCCTCGCACACGCGCGCGAAGAGTCGGGCAATGACCGTCTCGGCGAGGCGCGTATAGGCGAAGCCAGCCTCAGTGACCGACACAGAGCCGGTCAGGATGCGCACGCCGACGAGAAATTTCTGCTCCTGTCCGAAGATGCGCACGCGGTCGAGCGCGTCTTCATAGGAGCGCGCCTCTTGGAACTGCGCGGCGAGTCGCTGGTTGAGCTCCGCCTGCGACGGCACGCTTTCAAAAAACGCTGGCTCGAGCAGCGCGTCCAATACGCGCGGGCGGCGCGAGATGGTCTCAGCAAGCTTCGGCGCCGCGCCCATGATCGCGGCGAGCAGATTGAGGAGGCGCGGCTGCGAAACCAGAAGCGAGAAGAGCTGCACGCCTGCGGGCAGTTTCGCGATGAGCTTGTCGAAGGCGAGAAAGGCGGCGTCGGCGTTTTCCGTCGCGGCGATTGCTTCGAGCAGAATGGGCGTCAGCTCGGTGAGGCGTTCGCGCGCGACGGTCGAGCGAGTGGCCGCATAGCGGCCAAAATGCCAGCCGCGAATAGTCGCCGTCACTGTCTTCGGGTTGGCGAAACCCATATTGGCGAGCGTTTCGATCGTGCCCGGATCATCATCGTCGCCGGTGAAGACGAGATTGCCGGCGGACGAGGTGAGCTGCGGCGCGCTTTCGAAAAGCTTCGCATAATGGCTCTGCACGAGATCGAGCCGCTTCAGCAGCGCGTCGGCGAAATCGGCGTAGCCGGCAAAACCCATCATGCGGCCGATGACGGCGACGTCCTCTTCAGTCTCAGGCAGCGTATGTTTCTGCTCATCGGCGACCATCTGAATGCGATGCTCGACGTCGCGCAGGAATAGATAGGCTTCGCGCAGATCATCGCGCGCCTGCGGCGCCACCCAGCCGCTTTCGACGAGTTGATCGAGCATCGCGAGCGTCTCGCGTCCGCGCAGGCGCCGGTCGCGGCCGCCGGTGATGAGCTGCTGCGTCTGAACGAAGAATTCGATCTCGCGAATGCCGCCGCGTCCGAGTTTGATGTTATGGCCGACGACGGCGATCTTGCCATGACCCTTATGCGCGTGGATCTGCCGCTTGATCGAATGCACGTCGGCGATCGCGGCGAAGTCGAAATATTTGCGCCAAATGAAGGGCGCGAGTTCCTGCAGGAATTGCTCGCCGGCGTATATGTCGCCAGCGATAGGACGCGCCTTGATGTAGGCGGCGCGTTCCCAGTTTTGCCCCATGCTTTCGTAATAGGAGAGCGCCGCTTCGAGCGGGATCGCGATTGGCGTCGCGCCCGGATCGGGGCGCAGCCGCAAATCGGCGCGAAAGACGTAACCGTCGGCCGTGCGCTCGCTCATGATTTTGACGATCCGCTTCGTCAGTCTGACGAAGAAATCGACGTCCGCCGCGGGGTCGGCGAGGCGCGCGCGCGAACGATCGAAGAAGACGATGAGATCGATGTCGGAAGAGTAGTTCAGCTCGAAGGCGCCGCCCTTTCCCATGCCGAGAAAGATCCATCCCGATCCGCGTTCCGGGTCGCGCTGGTCGGCGAGTTCGATTTTGCCCGCAAGCGCAGCGGCGCGCAGCGTGAAGCGAACGGCGGCGGAGAGCGTGACGTCGGCGATCCGCGTGAGGGCGCGCGTCGCCTCCGGCATGTTCCAGACTTTGGCGAGATCGGCGAAAGCGATGACGAGCGCGGCTTCCTGCTTCGTGAGTCGCAGCAGGCGCATCAGCTCGGCTTCGTCTTCGGTTGCGAGGCTTTGCGTCGACTGGATGAGGGCGTCGATGCGCTGCTCGGGATCGCTCGCGAGCGCGCTTGCGAGCCGCGCCGAATCGCGCGCGGCAAGGTCGGTCAGATAGGGCGAAGAGCCCAATACGCCGAGAAGCAGATCGCGCGCCTTTGGCCGTTCCCGGAGAAGCGTTGCAAGCGCGTCATCAGCGTCCTTCTCCAGGACGCGCGCGAGCGCTTTCTCGGCCATCTCGGGGTCGAGAGGCTCGATGAAGACCTTGGCGCGGTCGAGAAGGGCGCTGGCGTCCGGCGTCAAGGGGCCTCGCTCTTGCTGCTTCGAGAAGCGGCTTTGCGCCGCGATATAATCCGGCTATGCCCGTAAATCAGCTTTGGGAGTCAAGACGCGATACGTCAATGGGAATAGGAGCCGGACCCTCGTCCTTCGAGACGGCTCCTGTGGAGCCTCCTCAGGATGAGGGTCCTGGGGCGAAACGAATGGCCCTAATGCCCCTAGTCCACGGTCTTCGTGCTGAGCGACCACAAAGCTTCCTCATCCTGAGGAGTTCGCGAAGCGAGCGTCTCGAAGGACGAGGAAGCTTTTCGGAATTGTTGGAAAAATGGTCGGGGAGTTCATGTCACAAGAGGATGTCGCGCAGCTACTCGCCCGCATCGCCGGGGCGCTGGAGCGATTGGCGCCGCCGAAGCCTGACGCGCCCGACTTCTCCGGAGCCGAGGCTTTCGTCTGGCGCGCTTCAGGCGGCGCGTTCCATCCTGTGCGCCGCGTCAATCGCGTCGATCTCGCCCTGCTTAAGGGCGTCGATCGCCAGCGCGACATGCTCTTCGCCAATACGAGCCGCTTCGCGCAGGGGCTCCCCGCCAATAATGCGTTGCTCTGGGGCGCGCGTGGCATGGGCAAATCTTCGCTGGTGAAATCCGTTCACGGCGCGATTGCGGAGAGGGGCTTAAAACTCGTCGAAATCCATCGCGAGGATATTGAAGCGCTGCCCGCGCTACTCGGCGCGCTGGCGCAGGCGCCGTTCCGTTTCATCGTCTTTTGCGACGATCTTTCATTCGACGGTTCGGAGACGAGCTACAAGGCGCTCAAGACCGCTCTCGAAGGCGGCGTCGAAGGGCGGCCCGACAATGTGCTGTTCTACGCAACATCAAATCGACGCCATCTGCTGCCGCGCGACATGATGGAGAATGAAAGCGCGACTGCGATCCACCCCGGCGAGGTCATCGAGGAGAAAATCTCGCTCTCGGATCGCTTCGGACTTTGGATCGGCTTTCACAATTGCAGCCAGGACGACTATCTCGCGATGGTCTTCGGCTACGCCGACCATTTTTGCCTTGACGCGCCTGAGGCGACGATCCGCGCCGAGGCGCTGGAATGGTCGATCACGCGCGGCGGCCGATCGGGCCGCGTCGCCTGGCAATATATTCAGGACTTAGCGGGGAGGTTGGGGAAGACGCTGGGATAGTCACGCTGTCATTCCCGGCAGGCCGAAGGCCTGATCGGGAATCCAGAAGTGTCGCAAGAGAGTTGCATTATGGATTCCCGATCGCGCGCAAAGCGCGCGTCGGGAATGACGCTCGCGAACTGATCGAACGATCAAGCGGCCGATTCCTCAGTCAAATCGTCTTCCCTTTGAACCGACACAGATCGGCGATGATGCAGCGCGGACATTCGGGCTTGCGCGCCTTGCACACATAGCGTCCGTGCAGAATGAGCCAGTGATGCGCGTGCAGCAGATATTTCTCTGGCACAATCCTCTCGAGTCCCGTTTCGACCTCCTCTGGCGTCTTGCCTGTCGCAAGCGGCAGCCGGTTGGAGACTCGGAAAATATGCGTGTCGACCGCGATCACCGGCTGGTGAAAGGCGACATTGAGCACGACATTCGCCGTCTTGCCGCCCACGCCCGGAAGCGCCATCAGCTCCTCGCGCGTGCGCGGCACCTCGCCGCCATGGCGTTCGACAAGCATTCGGGAAAGGGCGACGACATTTTTGGCCTTGGCGCGGTAGAGGCCGATCGTCTTGATGAGGTCGCGCACGCGCTCTTCGCCCAGCGCCGCCATTTTGGCGGGCGTGTCGGCGAGCGCGAAGAGCGCCGGAGTCGCCTTGTTGACGCCGGCGTCGGTCGCTTGCGCGGACAGCACGACGGCGACGAGCAGCGTGAAGGGGTTCTTGTATTTGAGCTCGCTCTTGGGTTGGGGATTGGCGGCTGAAAGACGCGCGAAAATCTCCTCGATGCGGGCGGCTTCGGCGGCGGACGGCCGCCGGCCGGGTCGCGCTCTTTTGCGGACGCGCGCGCTTGAAGTATTTGTTTCCGCCATTGGCGCGTTATAACTTTTAGAATCTGAGGGAGAAAGCGCCGGAGAAATGTCCGACCCCTTCGAGCGGAAAATCTACGAAGCGCGGCTGACGCCGCACCGGTCGATGACGCCGCACGCTTTCTATCTTTTCATCCTGATATTCTGTCTCGGCCAGGTCCTGTTTGCGCTGCCTTTCTTTTTCATGGGGGCCTGGCCGGTCGCGGGCTTCATGGGCCTTGACGCTCTCGGCCTCTATCTCGCCTTTCGCGTGAGCTTCCGCGCCGCGCGCAGCCACGAGACGCTCGATCTCACGCCGCTCGAACTCGTTTTCGCGCAGATCGGCGCGCGCGGACAGCGAAGGGAATGGCGGTTCAACCCATCCTGGGTGCGGCTCGAACAGACCGTGCATGAAGAATTCGGCACTGAGCGGGTCGAGTTGGTCTCGCGAGGCGAAACCATCGAGATCGGCGCCTTTCTCGGGCCTGACCAGAAGGCCGAGCTGGCGCTCGAACTCAATCGTGCGCTCGTCGACGCGAGGATGGGCGCGCGTTTCAGCTAGCGCCGCTGGCTCAATATGGCGTCGGCTTCGCGTATTAGGCGCGCCTCATGGCGCTTGTAGTAGCGCCAAAGTATGAACACCCCGATCGCCAGACCGCAGGCGAGGGCGATTGCAATCGGACCTTTGATCTTTTCGAAACCGGCGGTGAGAAAATAGGCTCCGTAGCCGAAAACGCAGGCCCAAACGATGCCGCCGGCGGCGTTGTAGATGAAGAAGCGGCCGGGCGGCAGATGATTTGCGCCGGCGAGCGAGGCGGCGAGAATCCGCAATAGAGCGAAGAAGCGCCCGAAAAACACGATGGCGCCGCCCCATCGGTAAAACAGATATTGTCCTAAGCGCAGTTTCTCGGGCCCAAGCCCGACATAATGGCCGTAGCGCTCGAGCAGTTTCGTGCCGAACTCGCGCCCGAGCCAATAGCCGACATTGTCGCCGACGATTGCGCCTGCGGCTGCAGCCACAACGATGTCTTCGATGGCCATCGCCCCAGAGAGCCGGGCGAAAATCGCCGCGCCGACCAGCATGGTTTCGCCCGGCAACGGAATCCCGGCGCTCTCTAGCGCCACGACAAAAAAAATCGCCCAATAGCCAAAGGTCGAAAGGATGGCGGCGATCTGCGCCTGATCGAGTAGATGCGGCATCACCGGCCAGGAACGAGACGGCTCTCGACCTTTATATAGGCCAGACAGAGAAAAGGGCGACGTCGCCGAGCGACGCCGCCCTTTCAAGCGGAAAGGCTAGCGGTCAGTGGTACCGCAGCGCATTCTCACGCGCGGCGCTGAACCCATAGGGTGGCGTGGTGGCGATTGCTTCGCCGTCTACAAAGAAAGGGTCCCGCTCCAGCGCCGCTTCGAGCACTTCACGCAGGCCTCTGAGCAGAGGCTGGTCGTCACGGACAACCTTGACGCGAAGCGCCTCTTGCGCCGCTTCGTCGGACCGGCTCGCGAAGTCCCGCACCGCGAGGACGACGAACTTGCCCACGCTGAGGCCCTTCTCGCCAGCGACCACGCGCACCCGTTCGGCGAAGTGTCCGCCGATGCACGACAGCGCGGCTTGAGCGACCTTGTCGTTAGAGCAGGAATTGATCAGATCCAGGATGACCATGATGACCTCCGCCCTTGACCCCCGTTTCCCAGTTCTCGTTGGTCGCGGACGTTTTGCCCCGCGACATTTGTTCCAGTTCACGCGCCGTAGCGCGCGTCTGGTTCGTCAAGCTGTCCAGTTAAGCTGGACGTCATCTCTATAAAAATTGCGAGAATCTCCTCATCCGGTTCCCGGATGGGATCTCAAAGCTGGCGAACACAAGGTCGGCGCCAAGAGGCGCTCCCAAGCCGCGGCTGATTGCTTTCTAACTGAAAGCCGTGACAGCTTCGCGACGAAAGTTCGTCAGCATATCAACAACATATCGATTGGCCGAGCTAAGGCCACAGCTCGACCTCTGACTCAACTCGTGGCCGGAGCAATAGTTCCGAGCGGCAAAAAAATTCGTAGCTGCAGCGCAAAAATTTTAGGCGCCGCAAAAAATGCTCACCAATTGCCGATATTCGGCGCCGAAGCCCAGGGTTCAACGGGCGGCAGCGGCCCGCCTTTTTGCAGCAGTTCGATCGAGATCATGTCCGGCGTTCGCACGAAAGCCATATGGCCGTCTCGCGGCGGCCGGTTGATCGTCACCCCCGCCGCCTGCAGACGCGCGCAGGTCTCGTAAATATTCTCGACGGCGAAGGCGAGGTGCCCGAAGTTTCGTCCCCCCGCATATTCGTGCTCATCCCAATTATAGGTGAGTTCGACCAGCGGCGCGTCTTTTTCCTTGGCCCCAACGGCGTCGTCGGGCGCCGCGAGATAGACGAGCGTGTAGCGCCCCTTCTCATTTTGGGTGCGACGCACCTCTTTCAGTCCAAGCAGTCCACAAAAGAAATTGAGCGAGCGGTCGAGGTCGCCGACCCGAATCATGGTGTGCAGAAATCTCATCGTGCGGCTCCTATCTCATGGGTCTCTTATGGGTCGGCCATAGTTCTACCACTGGGTCGCCGCGGATTTGCGCCCCTGCCGGCTGCTTGCTAGAGGGCTGGCGATCCCAAAAACATAGAGTGGCGCGTTTACGTGACCCAGGCGAAGGTTCTTCCAAGAGCGAGAACAAGCGTGAAGCTCGCGGCCGCCAAGGCGTCCATTGCTGCGAGCGCTTTGCTCGCTGCCGCCAAACTTGCCGCTGGACTATGGTCCGGTTCGCTTGCGCTCCTTTCAGAGTCCGGCCACGCCTTCGTCGACACCGGCGCGACAACGCTGACCTATTTCGCCGTGCGCGAAGCGGAGAAGCCAGCGGACGAAGAACATCACTACGGCCACGGCAAATATGAGGCGCTCGCCGCGCTGATCGAAACCGGCTTCCTATTCGGTCTCGCGCTGTTCGTCGTCGCCGAAGCATGGAGACGCCTGCAAGAAAAGAATGTCGAGATCGACGCCGGTTGGCCGATCTATGGCGTTCTCGTCATTTCGATCGGCATCGACTACGTGCGTGCGCGGCAGTTGCGCCGCATCGCAAAAGACGAGGGCAGCGACGCCCTGGCCGCTGACGCGCTGCATTTCGCCAGCGATCTGGTGTCGTCGACTCTGGTGCTCATCGGCCTCGTTGCGGCGCATTATGGGTTCGAGCGCGGCGACGCGCTGGCGGCGCTGGGCGTCGCGGCCTTTATCGCCGTAGCCGGTTTTCGAGTGGGCCGACGCACCATCGACACTTTGCTCGACGCCGCGCCGCGCGAACTCGCGCCGCATGTCGAAAGGGCGATCGCCGAGGCGCCGGGCGTCATCGCGATCGATTCTCTGCGGCTGCGCACGATCGGTCCCGATATCGTCGGCGAGGCGACGATTGGGGTGGCGCGCGGACTGCGCGTGGAGCAGGCGGCGCGGATCAAATCGGCGGTCTCTGAGGCCATCGCCGGCGTGACGCCGCGCGCGCATGTCACGCTGTCGGTCGAGCCGCGCGCGCTCGATGACGAAACGATCGCGGAGCGCATCCTGCTGGTGGGCGCGCGCCGCCACATTCATGCGCATCACGTCATCGCCCAGCAGGTCGACGGCCGCCTGTCGATCGGCGTCGACATTGAACTCGACGGCGCCATGACGCTTGGCCGTGCGCACGCCATCGCCACCGATTTCGAAAGCGCGCTGCGTGACGAATTCGGCGCCGACGCCGAAGTCGAGACGCATATTGAGCCGCTCGAAATGCATCTGCTCTCGGCGCATGCCGCGGATCGGGCCGCCGCCGGCGCAATCGAAGCGGCGATTGCGCGCGTCGCCGCTCAGACCCGGCCGCCCGCGCAAGTCGGCGACGTTCGGGTCCGCAAGACGGAAGGAGGAATTGTCGTCAATTTCCGCTGCCGACTCGATTCCGCCGTTTCCGTGCAAGACGCTCATGACGCGCTTGATGAAATCGAGCGTCGCACGCGCGAGGAATTTCCGGCGATCCTGCGCATCGTCGGTCGCGCCGAACCCGATGCCCGCTGAGCGCGCTGCGTAGCCAAGAAGGCGCGCTTCGTCTATGAGAGAACCCATGACGCAGGAGCCCGACGCGAACGCAGACATCGCTTCGATGCCTTTCGAACAGGCGATGCAGGAGCTTGAGCGGATCGTCGGCGATCTGGAGAAGGGCGCCGTCTCTCTCGACGAATCCGTGAAGCTTTATGCGCGCGGTAAGGCACTGCAGGCGCGCTGCGAGAATCTCCTGGCGGAGGCTGAAGCCCGCATCGAGAAGATCACCCTTGGCGAAAACGGCCAGCCGACGGGTGTCGCGCCTTTCGACGTAGAGTGATAAGTTTCATAATGTGATTTTGCATTTGTATAAGGAATATTGCCATGGCCAAGAAGCTGGTCATTTTCTGCGACGGTACGTGGAACGAGCTGATCGAGCGCGGCACCAACGTTCTGCGAACTTTACAAGCCATCGAGAGCGCCGACGATAAGGGCGCCCCGCAACTCGTGCATTACATTGCAGGCGTGGGCACGCGTCGCGGCGAAAAATTCAAGGGCGGAACTTTTGGTTACGGAATTTCTAACAACATTAAGGATGCCTACTCCTTCCTTGTAAGCAATTACGAAGAGAATGATGAGGTCTACCTTTTCGGGTTCAGCCGGGGCGCCTACACGGCGCGCAGCATTGCAGGTCTTGTCCACAATCTCGGCATCCTTAGGCGATGTAACATGCCGTTGGTTTCGATCGCCTACGATCATTACAAAGACAAGTCGGATTGCTGGAGACCCAAGGGCGCAGACGCAGCGCAGTTCCGCAGTGATTACTGTCATCCTTGGCCCGTGAATATCCGTTTCCTCGGCGTATGGGACACAGTCGGCGCGCTGGGCGCGCCTTATGGCGAATTCCTTGGATATTTCGTCGATAAACTGTTCGGGTGCAGCTTCCACAACGTGACATTGAGCGAAAGCGTGCAAAGCGCGTATCACGCCTTGGCCGCGGATGAGCGTCGCTGGCCGTTCCGTCCGACGCCGATCGAGTTCACCGATTACCATCGCCAACGAAACGAAAAGAATCTCTCGGAGCGTAAGTTTGCGCTTTACAAGCAAAAGTGGTTTCCCGGCGTGCATTCCAACGTCGGCGGCGGCTACCGCGAATACGGATTGTCGGATTGCGCATTGGAATGGATGGTGGAATGCGCGCGCTTAAATGGACTTAATATCGCGCCGCTGGCAAAAGCGAAATTTTCCAAAGATCGCCTTTTCAAAAAGGACTATTCGCAGCCCATCGAAAAGAGCCAGAAGCTCTATTACCAATTGCTGACAGCGGCCTTTGTCAAAGCGCCGTCGCTGCTCGGCCTAAAGTCTGTCTATCCTCGCTGCGACTACGAGCTCGTGAAACACCTCACCTGGGGCGGCGAATATATACGTCCCATAGGACCCGATGAGGATGTGGAAGCGGTGTTGGAGAAGTGCGCGATTGATCCAAACTATCGCCCTGCCAATGTGCAGGCGCCGCAGGCCGCTCGTTCCCGCGTTCTTGAGTCGGCGTAGTTCTCATCGCCGCTCGCTCAGGTAATGACGCTCGGCGCGGCGCGCTGCGTATAACGTTCGATCTCAGCGAGATCGCGCGACAGCGTGATGAGGTCGGCGAGCGCGGCTTGAGTCTCCATATATTGCCGCGCAGGATCGGGTTCGAAGCACTCGATATAGACGCGCAGCGTCGCGCCAGCCGTGCCGGTGCCTGACAGGCGATAGACGATTCGCGAACCGTCGGTGAAGATCACCCGCAGGCCCTGATGCTTCGAGTCGGAGCCGTCGACCGGATCGTGATAGGCGAAGTCGTCGGCCTTCGCGACTTGCAGTGCGCCGAAACATTGGCCCTCGAGAGAAGGCAGTTGATTGCGCAGCGCTTCGATCAGCGCGTGCGCGCCATCGCTCGCGACTTCCTCATAATCGTGACGCGAATAGTAATTGCGCCCATAGGTCGTCCAATGTTGGCGGACAATGGCGTCAACGCTCTCTTTGCGAGCGGCGAGTATGTCGAGCCAGAACAGCACTGCCCACAGCCCATCCTTTTCGCGCACATGGTCGGAGCCGGCGCCGGCGCTTTCTTCGCCGCAGATCGTCACAAGGCCCGCGTCGAGCAGATTGCCGAAATATTTCCACCCCGTCGGCGTCTCGTAGAGCGGAACGCCGAGCCTTTCCGCGACGCGGTCAGCGGCGCCGCTCGTCGGCATCGAGCGCGCAATTCCTGCGATGCCCCTGCGATACCCTGGCGCGATTGTCGCGTTGGCGGCGAGGATTGCGAGACTGTCCGATGGCGTGACGAAACGGCTGCGGCCGATGATGAGATTGCGATCGCCGTCGCCGTCCGACGCGGCGCAAAGATCGGGCGCGGCGTCGGACATCGCGAGATCATAGAGATGTTTGGCGTAGACGAGATTGGGATCGGGATGATGGCCGCCGAAGTCGGGCAGGGGAATCGCATTGATGACGCTGCCCGGCCTCGCGCCAAGCTCTTTTTCGAAAAGCACGCGCGCATAGGGGCCCGTGACGGCGGACATGGCGTCGAATTTGAGGGTCAGCCCTGAGCGAAAGGCGTCGCGGATGCGATCGAAGTCAAAGAGGGTCTGCATCAGCGCTTGGTAGTTGGCGACGCTGTCGACGACGTGGACGCGCATGTCGCCGATCATCGTTTCGCCGAGCCTATCGATGTCGACGTCTTGGGATTCGACGATCTTGAATGACGTGATCTCGCGCGTGCGCGCATAGATCGCTTCCGTCACCTTCTCAGGCGCCGGACCGCCGTTCGCGACATTATATTTTATGCCGAAGTCGCCGTGCGGGCCGCCCGGATTATGGCTGGCGGAGAGCACAATTCCCCCGAAAGCCTTAAGCGAACGGATGAGCGCCGAGGCTGCAGGCGTGGACAAAATTCCGCTTTGTCCGATGACGATTCGGCCGACGCCGTTGGCGGCGGCGATCTTCAGGATCTTTTGGATGGCCTCACGGTTATAAAAACGGCCGTCGCCGCCAACGACGAGCGTTGCGTCCTGATATCCGTCTAACGCGTCGAATATCGACTGAATGAAATTCTCGAGATAATGGCGCTGCTCAAAAACCTGGACCTTCTTGCGCAGACCGGAGGTTCCCGGGCGCTGGTCGGCAAAGGGCGCCGTTGCGATCGTTGTCGCGTGTGAATTCCCCATCTGGACGGAGGCCTCGCGTCGTTATTTGCGCCGCAATCGGCGCGGCGTCCGCTTCTACAATTCGCCTCCGGGAACGGCAAAAAGGCGGCGCAGGGAAGCCCCCAACGCCGCCGTTGACACTCATCGCGAGGAGTTTTTGAGTTACCAGCCCCAGCCGTAATAGGGATATCCCCATCCGCCATAATAATAACCGGGGTAGTAGCCGTAGCCGTATGGATAGGCGCTGGAAGCCGCCAGGCCGGCGCCGAGGAGTCCCAGACCGACGCCCGCAGCGACTGCGGCGCCTGGATTGTAATAGCCGCGCCGCCAGCCCCGGCGGTACCGGACATTTTCAACCGGGCTTGAAGGCGCCACAATCGACCGATCCGGCGCGCTCATTGGCCCAGCGAGCGCTTCAGTAGGAACGGCGGTCGCGAGAGTCGCGCTGCAGAGCGCGCCAGCAAGCGCCAATTTAAGGCCTCTGTGCATTATCTATCCTCCTCTTGGCGCGACGTTCCGCCGCGCTGCGCCGCAAACCCAACTTGAGCTTGCGTGTGGACAGAACTCAGTTAGGCGCGATTCGATCCGATACGAGTGGGCCACAATGAAATTTTTTTGAGATTTAGGTTAAACTGCCGATTTCGATATCGAATGCCGAAGCCTCGACGCCGGCGTCGTGAACGAACTCCAAAAGCCTTTGACGAAAGAAGTCGCGAACGCGCGCGGCGGTCGCCGGATGCTGCTCCAAAATTAAATGAAACAAGGGCCGCAGGATTCTAAGCACGGTGGCTGGCTCGCGGGCGATGGCGGCGGCCGGGCGAGTCGACGGCGCTACAAGCGCGGTTTCGCCGATCAGCGTCCAGGGCCGAACGATCGTCGACTGCGGGCGCCCGTCGTCGTGCGGGTCGAGCGCCATTGATCCCATGGTGAGCACATAGCCGCCGTCGGAAATTTCGCCGCGTCGAAACAGCACGTCGCCGGCCCGCAGCAGGCGCGTTTCTGCCGAAATGGCGAGCATGCGCAGGGCATTGGGCTCGAAGATCGAAAACAGGGGAATGCGCGTGAGATTGTCGATATCGTCTTCCAGCGTCATGGATTTTTTTGTTTCGGCGCTCCCCAGCAATTCTATATGCGGCTCAATATGCGGCGGCCTCAGGGCATAGGATCAAAACGCTGAGTTTTCTTCGCTCGCGGCGGCGAGCCGATAGCCGTCGCGTTCCGTTTTGAGCCAGCGTGGTCGATCGGGGGTCGGCTCCAGTTTGCGTCTTAAGCGGTGGATGTGCGTTTCGAGCGTGCGTGTCGACATGTTCGGGCCGTAGCCCCACACGTCGCGAAGCAGCGCCTCGCGAGAGACTGTCGCGCCCTGTGCGCGTGCGAGCCTTGCGAGGATCGCCGCTTCTTTTTCGGTGAGCTTCACACGCGCGCCCGATGGCGTCCGCAGTTCGCCGGCTTCGAAACGATACGGTCCGACGGCGGCTGGGGCAGGGGCGGCGTCTACGAGCGTGACGAGCTCAGCAAAGCGGAACGGGCGTAGAATCACGGCGTCGACGCCTTCTGGCGGCGATCTACGCGCATCGGCGATCAGCACTATACGGGTCTTGCAGCCGCGTGCGCGCGCACCGGCAAGCGCTTCAGAGTCGACATGCGCTTCATCGAAGATTGCTGCGTCCGGCCATTCTTCGGCCATGGCGCTGAGACCGCCCTCACACAACGCATAGCGGCCAATCGCGGCAAACTGCTCGACGAGGGTGGCGCGCAATTGTGGTTCGGCGGCGATGCTGAGGGTGCGCGGAAGGGACATGGGCCGTCGGTCGCTGCTCGCTTGGAAGAGAGTATTCCTGCTATAGGCGGTCACGCGCGCCGGCGAGCGGCGCATAGAGCGTTTCCCGATCACATGGAAACATGTGATCGATAAGGAATCGCTCAAAATCAAAACGCTAGAACAGGTTCTCATCGAAAAAGTCTGTCAACTTTTTCGGAACCTGCTCTAGAACGCCATCATGCCTCGGCGATCAAAACGGGCGAAACCTGCTGGACTGGCCTTGCTGCGCGTCGCGCGGCGCATTGGCGGGCGCCCGCATGAGGGCCGGCTGATCGCAGGATCGCTCGTTCTTCCTTGCGCGCTCGGCCGCAGCGGAATCGTCCGCAACAAACGCGAAGGCGACGGCGCGACGCCGGCCGGCCGCTGGCCGCTCCTCTACTTTTACCTGCGCGCGCCTGTTCCTCTGCGCCTGGCGTGGCGGCGCACCCGGCCCAACGACCTTTGGTGCGACGACCCGCGCTCGTTCCTTTATAACAGGCCGCTCCGGGCGCCGTCGCGTCTCGGACACGAAGAAATGTGGCGTAAGGACGCCCTCTACGACGCTGTCGGCGTCATGGGCTACAATCTTCGGCCTCGCCTGCGCGGCCGCGGCAGCGCGATTTTCTTTCATA
The DNA here is from genome assembly GCA_016869595.1 of Alphaproteobacteria bacterium. Taxonomy (GTDB): domain Bacteria; phylum Pseudomonadota; class Alphaproteobacteria; order Rhizobiales; family Beijerinckiaceae; genus Methylocystis. The sequence goes on along the minus strand of VGDT01000007.1, from coordinate 17,764 downwards.
TCGCCACGCAAGACCTTTCCCCCACCGCCGGCTGCGTGGCGTTGCGCCCACGGGACATGGCGCGGCTGCTGCCGCGGCTGGGACGCAACGTCGCGCTGTTGATCGGATAGGCGCCGCTGACAACCCCCTCCCTGTCCCTCCCCCGCTTTGCGGGAGAGGGAACGCTAACGAGCAGCGCCGCGCGGCATTGAATGGCGCGAAACGGTGTTGAAGCGTAAAGCCAGCGTTGATGAAGCGCCGAATCCGACTCCCTCTCCCGCGGAGCGGGGGAGGGCTGGGGAGGGGGCCTGGCCCGTCATCATGCGTGTGGTCGATCAGACGTCGCCCTCGCCTTCAAGGGGAAGGTGGATCGGGATAATCCCGCTCGCCCATGATCGCCGAGCCGACCCGGACATAGGTCGCGCCGAGCTGGATCGCGAGCTCGAAGTCCGAGCTCATGCCCATGGACAATTCGCTAATCCCATTGCGCGCGGCGATATCGGCGAGCAGCGCGAAATGCGGCGAGGCCTGCTGGTCGACGGGCGGCACGCACATTAAGCCTTCGATTTGCAGCCCGTATGCGTCGCGGCAGGCGGCCAAAAAGCCGTCGGCGTTTTCGGGAAGGACCCCGGTCTTTTGCGGCTCGGCGCCGGTGTTGACCTGCACGAAAAGCCGCGGGCGCTTGCCTGTTTTGGAGATTTCATCGGAAAGCGCCTTGGCGATCTTCTCCCGGTCGACGCTCTCGATGACGTCGAAAAGCTCCACCGCCTCGCGCGTCTTGTTCGATTGTAGCGGGCCGATGAGATGCAATTCGATATCCGAGTATTTTTCCCGCAGCTTCGGCCACTTCGCCGCGGCCTCCTGCACCCGGTTTTCTCCGAAAATGCGGTGGCCCGCCTCAAGCAAGGGAACGACCGCCTCGGCTGGAAAGGTCTTGGTGACGCAGACGAGGCGCACCGAGCGGGGGTCGCGGCCGCAGTCCGCTGCGGCGCGGCATATCGCGTCGCGCGTCGATTCAAGGCGATCTAAGGCTCCCATGGCCAGCGAAAATCGCGATTTCCGTCAAAGGGTCAAGCGCCAATCTTTTGCGCCTTCGCAGTGCGGAACTTCGTTCATCTCCGCGCGTTAAGCTGCCGGCGGGGGAAGATGCGGGATCGTCGCGACGTTCATAAGTAAGAAACGCTCCCGCCATACCAGTGATTATTTCCACAGCATTGGAGGCCGACAATGGTCAATGACAGCCTGGTTTATGAAGACCGCACGATGCATCTGCATCATCTGCGCCGCAAATGGGGATGGATCGTCGCGCTTGGCGCGCTGATGCTCATTGGCGGCCTTTTTGCGCTCTACGACGTCACGACCGCCACGCTCGTGACCGTGTTTTACGTCGGCGCGGCGATGCTCGTCGCCGGCGCCATGGAAATCGTCACCGCCGTTCAGATCCGGCCCTGGACCAGGGCGCTGCTGTGGGGCGTGATCGGCATCATCACGATCGTCGCTGGTTTCCTGGTCTTTCGCGACCCGTTGCTCGCGGCGGTGTCTCTGACGGCGATCATCGGCGTCGCGCTGATCGTCGCCGGCCTGTTCAAGCTGATCCTCGCTTGGCACATCCGCGACGTCGGTCCCTGGGGCCTTGTGGCGTTCTCGGGGCTGATCAGCATTGTGCTGGGCGGGATGATCCTGGCGCAGTGGCCGATGTCCGGCCTTTATATCCTCGGCTTGTTCCTCGCGATCAATCTGATCTTCGAGGGCGTCAGCTGGATCACTGTCGGCCTTTCGGCGAAGGCTTGAGCGGGCGAGAAAAAGGTAAGGGGCCGGCGTTCGGCCCCTTGAGTTTTCAAGGCGGCCAGATGGCGCCCGCCTTTGACATCCCTTTGACCCCCCGGCATTAGAGGCGCACTCCAGAAAGAATTTTGACCGGACGCGCCAGCCAGATGAGACCCGAACGCTATAATTTCGCCGAGGCGGAGCCGCGCTGGCAAAAGATATGGGAAGAAAAACAATCTTTTAAGGCAGGCGTTCGTCCCGACGCCGCCAAATATTACGTGCTCGAGATGTTTCCCTATCCCTCGGGCCGGCTGCACATGGGCCATGTGCGCAATTACTCGATGGGCGACGTCATCGCGCGCTTTATGCGCGCCAAGGGTTTCGACGTCTTGCATCCGATGGGGTGGGACGCTTTCGGACTTCCCGCTGAAAACGCCGCGGCGCAGACCGGCGCGCATCCCGCGCAATGGACTTACGCCAATATCGCGGCGATGCGGGCGCAGCTCAAAACCCTGGGCCTGTCGCTCGACTGGTCCCGCGAGATCGCGACCTGCGATCCCGAATATTACGGGCGCCAGCAGAAGCTCTTCCTCGATTTTCTGAAAGCCGGCATCGTCGACCGCAAGAAGTCGAAGGTGAACTGGGACCCCGTCGACATGACCGTGCTCGCCAATGAGCAGGTCATCGACGGCCGCGGCTGGCGCTCGGGCGCACTCGTCGAGCAGCGCGAGCTGACGCAGTGGTTCTTCAAGATCACGTCCTATTCGGAAGAGCTGCTGACGGCGCTCGATACGCTCGACCGCTGGCCCGACAAGGTGCGGCTCATGCAGCGCAATTGGATTGGGCGCTCGGAAGGCATGCTCGTTCGCTTCGCGCTCGCCGAGCACTTGGGTACAGCTCGCGAGGTCGAGGTTTTCACCACCCGCGCCGACACGCTCTTTGGCGCGAAATTCGTCGCGCTCGCGGCCGACCATCCGTTGGCGAGGGCCGCTGCCGAAAGAGACCCCGCGCTCGCCGCCTTCGCAGAGGAGTGCCGGCGCGGCGCGACATCTGCTGAAGCGATCGAGACCGCCGAAAAGAAGGGCTACGACACTGGCCTACGCGTCGTTCATCCCTTCGATCCGAACTGGACGCTGCCCGTCTATGTCGCGAATTTCATCCTGATGGACTATGGCACGGGCGCGATCTTCGGCTGTCCGGCGCACGACCAGCGCGACCTCGATTTCGCGACGAAATACGCGCTCGGCTTCAAGGTCGTCGTCTGCCCGGAGGGCCTTGCTTCCCAAGAGCTCGAGAAGCAGATCGCCGAAAGCGGCGAGGCTTTTGAGGGCGACGGCCGGCTCGTGAATTCCGGCTTTCTCGACGGGCTCACTGTGCCGGAAGCGAAGGAAGAGGTCACCAACCGTCTGACGACGACGGCGCTGTTCGACCGGCCGCAGGGCGAACGGAAGGTCAATTTCAAGCTGCGCGACTGGGGAATCTCGCGCCAGCGTTATTGGGGTTGTCCGATCCCGATCATCCATTGCGAGACCTGTGGGCTGGTGCCGGTTCCAGAGGCCGATCTGCCTGTGAAGCTGCCTGAGGACGTCTCTTTCGATCAGCCGGGTAATCCGCTCGATCGACATCCAAGCTGGAAGAACGTTCCCTGTCCCTCGTGTGGCGCGCCGGCGCGGCGCGAGACCGACACGATGGACACTTTCGTCGATTCGTCCTGGTACTATGCGCGCTTCGCTGATCCGCACAATGAAACGGCGCCGGCGGCCGCCGAAGCGCTCGCGCGCTGGCTGCCGGTCGATCAATATATTGGCGGCATCGAGCACGCGATTTTGCATCTTCTCTATTCGCGCTTTTTTGCCCGCGCCATGCGCGACAGCGGCCATGCCGCGGTCGCCGAGCCTTTCGCCGGGCTCTTCACCCAGGGCATGGTCGTTCACGAGACCTATCGCGCGCCGGACGGCCAATGGGTCGCACCCTACGAGGTTCGCATCGAGGCCAAGGAAGGCGGACGCCGCGCTTTTCTCACCGACGGCGACGTCGAGATCGAAATCGGCCCGATCGAGAAAATGTCGAAGTCGAAAAAGAACACGGTCGATCCAGACGATATCGTCGCGAGCTATGGCGCCGATACGGCGCGGCTCTTCGTTCTGTCCGACAGCCCGCCCGATCGCGACGTGATCTGGTCGGACGAGGGCGCGCAGGGCGCCTGGCGCTTCGTTCAGCGCTTGTGGCGTCTGACCGGCGAATTGGGACGGGTCGCGGCGCCCGTTGGCGCCGAGCCCCCGGCGGCGTTTCACGATCTCGCGCTTGCCGTGCGCAAGGCGACGCATCGTTCGATCGCCCAGGCGAGCGAAAATATCGAGCGACTGCGCTTCAATAGCGCCATCGCCCGCATCCGTGAATTCGCCAATGAGCTGACGAGCGCGCTCGACGCCGTGACCGAAACGCCTGTCCCGGCCGATCTCGCCTTCGCCTTCCGCGAGGCGGCGGATGCGCTCATTCGCCTCGTCGCGCCGATGACGCCGCATGTCGCCGAGGAATGCTGGGCCGATTTGGGCCATAAAGGCCTGGTTGTTGAGGCGGCTTGGCCAGTGGCCGATCCTACCCTTGTGGCGCAGGAGATGATAAGCCTGCCGGTGCAGGTCAATGGCAGAAAGCGCGCCGAAATTCTCGTCGCGCATGACGCCGACGAAGAAACGATTCGCAAAGAGGCTTTGGCGCAAGATGGCGTTCAGCGCGCCATGGAAGGCAAGCCCTTAAAGAAGTTCATTCTGGTTCCGAAGAGGATCGTCAATGTGGTCGTTTAGCGAAGCGGCAGTTGGCAAGTCGGCAGTTAGCAAGTCGGCAGTCGGCGGTCGTCCTACTGCCGATTGCCGACTGCCGACTGCCTTCTTCCAGCATGTGGCGGTTCTATGCATGGCGCTTATGGCCATGCCGCTCGCCGGCTGCCTGCAGCCGCTTTACGCGCCGGTGGCGCCCGGCATCGACGCCTCGCCTCTGGCGGCTGAGCTTCAATCGATCGCCGTCGACGAAATTCCGTTGCAGCTTGGACATTATGTCCGAAATGAGCTGATCTTCGGCCTGAACGGCACCGGCTCGCAGCCGCCGCCGCGCTACCGGCTGATGGTTACGCTCCGCGAACGCGTGCAGACGCCGATTCTCGACACGGTGACAGGTCGCGCTACTTCGGCGGCGGTGATCGTCGACGCCGAATATCGGCTTATCACCATCCCTGGCGAGGTCGAGGTGACGAAGGGCATCGCCTTCAACATTGCAAGCTACGATCGTTTCTCGAACCGCTTCTCCAATGTGCGCGCCGCGCGCGACGCAGAGATTCGCGACGCGCGGGTCATCGCCGAATCGATCCGCACCAGGATTGCGACGGTGATGGCGGCGCGCTTGTCGTCCGCTCCGCCGCCTGTCCTCCCCAATTGATGGGAGAAGCAGACAACAGCGCATCATGACGGCGGTCAGGAGTCGCGACGCCGAACGCTTCATCGCCGCGCCGCCCGAGAGCGTTTTTCTGTTCCTCGTCTTCGGCTCGGATGCCGGCATGGTGCGCGAGCGCGCGCTTGCCCTCGTCGATAAGCGCGTCGACGATCGCCACGACCCGTTCGAATTCGTCGAGATGAGCGGCGACGCGGTCGCCTCTGATTCGCTTGCGCTGCTCGATGAAGCGAACACCACGCCGCTCTTCGGCGGACGGCGCGCAATTCTCGTCGAGGCCGGCGCGAAGTCGGTCATTCCGGCGATCACTTCGCTCATCGCCGCGCCGCCGGCCCACTGCACGATCGTGCTGACCGCCGGCGCGCTGAGACGCGACTCGCCGCTGCGCAAGCTTATCGAAGCCGCAAAGCAGGGTGCGGCGATCGAATGCCAGCCTGATGCAGAAGCCGATTTGCAGGCGCTGATCGATCGCAGCCTGCGTGACGCGGGACTTGTGGCAAGCCCCGAAGCGCGCAGCCTGCTGCTGGGCGCGCTTGGCGAAGACCGGCTGATGAGCCGCGCCGAGCTTTCAAAGCTCGCGCTCTATATGCATGGTCGCGAGCATGTCGAGGCGAAGGACGTCGAAGCAATCGTCGCGCATGCCTCGAACATTGCCTCGGATCGCGTCGTCACGGCGGCGTTCGGGGGCGCCCCTGACATTGGCGTGGCGCTCGACACTTATTTCGCGCAGGACGGCGACGCGCAGCAGCTTCTTATCGGCGCGCTGCGCTACGCCGTAGCGCTGCATCGCGGGCGTCTTTCCATGGAGCGTGAAGGCGGGCGTCCCGACGCCGGCGTCTCGGCGCTGATGCGCGCAGGCTTCGGCTTCATCCATCGCGCGCTGATGGAGGAGCAACTCAAGAGCTGGTCATCCGCGCGCCTTGGCGCGCTAATCGAGCCGCTGCGCGCGGCGCAGACGCGAGCGCGCGCCAACGCCGCCATTGCGCAAATGGAGGCCGAGCGCGCGCTGTGGAACGTCGCGAAAGCCGCGCGGCGGTAGTCAGCCCACGCCTTCGTCCATCAATACGTTGAAGCCGCCGAAGATCATGCGTTTGCCATCGAAGGGCATCGGCATGTCCTTCATGCGCGGGTCTTCGTGCATTTTCTTGTGCGCCGCGTCGCGCACGTCTTTTGACGGCCAGAGGACCCATGAGAACACGACGCTTTCGCCGCTCTCGGCGGCGACGGCGCGTTTGAAGTCGGTGACTTTGCCGTCGGGCACGTCGTCGCCCCAGCATTCGACGACGCGTAGCGCGCCCCATTCTTTCATGATGGGCCACATCAGCGCGGCGGCTTTGCGGTAATCGTTCTTATTGCCCGCAGGCACGGGGATCACGAAACCGTCGACATAGATAGCTCATTGCGCCGCTCCTTCTTTCTGACATGCCTTTGACGCCGCCTCAGCGTCCATCCACATGATTTCCCAAATATGACCGTCGGGATCTTCGAAGCTGCGGCCATACATGAAGCCGAAATCCTGCGTCGGCGTCGGGTCCGGCGCGCCGCCGGCGCGGGTCGCCTTGTCGACGATGTCATCGACGTCGGCGCGGCTCTCCGCCGAAATGCAGATCAGAACTTCGGCGCTCGTATGGGCGTCGGCGATCTTCTTCGTCGTGAACTGCCGGAATTTGTCATGCGTGAGGAGCATCGCGTGGATCGTATCGGAGAAAACGAGGCATGACGCGGTGTGATCGGAGAACTGCGGATTCTTCCTGGCGCCGATCGATTCATAGAAGGCGGTCGCCTTCGGGAGATCGGCGACGGGAAGATTGACGAAGATAAGCTTGGACATTCGGCGCTCCTCTCAAACCAGCCGTTGCGAAATCTACCCGATAAGTTATAAAATGCAACAATGAAGTTAGAAAAAATAACTAAAAAAAGGGGGCTTGCGGAGAAGAGCGCCCTTTCCGTGCGCAGCTATGACGACGCCTGTGGCGCCGCCCATGCGCTTGATCTTATTGGCGAACGCTGGGCGCTGCTGGTGATGCGCGAACTGATGTTCGGCCCAAAAAGGTTCAGCGACCTGCGCGCCGATCTTCCGGGAATCAGCGCCAATGTGCTGACGCAGCGGTTGGAGCGGCTCGAGGAAATAGGCGCGCTAAAACGGCGTAAGCTGCCGCCGCCGGCGGCGAGTCATGTCTATGAACTGACGCCCTGGGGCTATGAGATCGAGCCGGTCTTAGGCGTGCTCGGCAGCTGGGCGGCGCGCTCGCCTCTCCACGATCCGACGCTGCCTTTGAGCGCGGCCTCGCTGATGTTGTCCTTCAAGACGATGTTCGACGCGCGCCGCGCCAAGGGATTGAACGCGCGCATCGGCTTTCGCATCGGCGACGAGACGTTTCTTGTGCGCATCCATGGCGGCAAATGCGACGCCGCGCGGCAGGCGTTGGACGGCGCCGACGTCATCTTCGCTGGAGAGGCGACAGCGATCGCGGCGGCGGTCTATGGCGGCGCGCCACTTAAAGCGCTCGAAGCAAAAAAGGCGCTTGTGATTGAAGGCGATCGCGCGCTTGCGAAACGCTTTACCGGACTCTTTCCGCTGCCGCCGAAAATATGAAAATCAGTTAGGTTGATTCTATTCGTGCAGCGTCATTCCCGGCAGGCCGCAGGCCTGACCGGGAATCCAGAGACTCTACCGAGTCAATGGACTTTGCTCTGGATTCCCGATCGCGCGCAGAGCGCGCGTCGGGAACGACGTGCTCAGCATTTCTTCGGTTCACGCTGCCCTCGCGAGACTCTCGAACAAGGCGCGGCCGTCGGTTCCGCCGACGAGCGGGTCGATGAGATTTTCCGGATGCGGCATGAGGCCGAGCACATTGCGCTTTTCCGAATAAATCCCGGCGATGTCGTTGCGCGAGCCATTGGGATTGGCGTCGCCGCCGACCCTGCCGGCTGAATCACAGTAGCGGAAGGCGACAAGGCCCTCGCTCTCGAGCCGCTCGATCGTCGCGTCATCGGCTTCGTAATTGCCCTCGCCATGCGCAATGCAGACTTCGATGATCTGGCCCTTGGCGTAATGCCGCGTAAACGCGGTGTCGTTTCGTTCGACCTTGAGATGCTGCATCCGGCAAACGAAACGCAGATTGGCGTTGCGCATCAGCACGCCGGGGAGAAGGCCGCTTTCGCAAAGAATCTGGAAGCCGTTGCAGACGCCGAGCACAAGTCCGCCGCGCGTGGCATGCGCGCGCACCGCATCCATGATCGCCGCGCGCCCGGCGATGGCGCCGCAGCGCAGATAGTCGCCATATGAAAAGCCTCCGGGCAACACGACAAGGTCAGTCCCGGCGGGCAGATCATGGTCGGCATGCCAGAGCATCGCCGGCGCGACGCCCGTCGCCTGTTTCAGCGCGCGCGCCATATCGCCTTCGCGATTGGAGCCAGGAAAAACGACGATGGCGGTTTTCATGCGCGTGTCCTAATGCAAGTCGGCAGGTCGGCAGTCGGAAAAGCGCCTAATGCCGACTGCCGGAGCCCGACTGCCGTTTATCGCGTCACACATCGATCTGGTAGTTTTCGATCACGGTGTTGGCGAGCAGCTTTTCGCAGGCCGTTCGCAATTGAGTCTTGGCGGCGTTCGCATCCGCGCCGGCGAACTCCACGTCGAACACCTTGCCTTGCCGCACGCTCGCGACGCCTTCGACGCCAAGCGACTTCAGCGCGCCCTCGATCGCCTTGCCTTGCGGATCGAGGATGCCGGATTTGAGAGTGACGACGACGCGAGCTTTCATGCGCTGTTCCATTTCAGAAGGTCGTGGAACGGTTACTGGCTCGCCGCGTAAAGGGCAAGCCGACGCATTAGAGTAGGCCCGTGCCGCGATAGATCTCGCGCAAGCTCAGGCGTGCGCCGATGATGGGCAGGTCGAGTTCGCTCCCAACCGTTTCAAAACGGCGCTCAGCGAATCCGTTCACGCGATCAAACGAGACGACTTCAACCGCGTCCTGCGCGATGACAACATACTGCCTGAGCGACGGCAGCGTCGCATAGGCTTTCCGCTTCCAACGCAGATCCTTGTTAGCCGTCGACGGCGAAAGGACCTCAAACGCGATGATCATGTCATTGCATTCGATGCCGGTGAAGGTCGAGGGTCGAATCAGAACGTCAGGAACTGGCACGCTGATGTCGGAAATGCGGACGCCCAGCCCCGGCAGCACCTCCCAGGGAGCGCTTGTCTGTCGCGCCAGCACATCGAGCAATACCGTGAGATTGCGAATGATCGTCTGATGCAGACGGCTGGCCGTGGCGTTCAAGATCGGCTCCCCGTCGATCAGCTCCCATTTTTCCTCGTCGGGACGCGTGGCGGTGAACGCGAAGAACTCCTCCGCGCGCATCGGACCTGAATCGAGGTGAGGAACGCCCATGGCGGCCCTTTGAGGATTACTGCACCAGCTTCGGCGCGCCGGTGCGGATCGTCTCGTTTTCCTGCATGATGCCGAGGCGGCGAGCGACCTCGGTGTAGGCCTCGACGAGCCCGCCCAGATCGCGACGGAAGCGATCCTTGTCGAGCTTGTCGTTCGACTTCATGTCCCACAGCCGGCAGCTGTCGGGCGAAATCTCGTCGGCGACGACGATTCGCATCATGTCGCCTTCCCAGAGCCTTCCGCATTCCATCTTGAAGTCAACGAGGCGAATGCCGACGCCGAGGAACAGTCCAGAGAGGAAGTCGTTGACGCGGATGGCGAGCGCCATGACGTCATCGATCTCCTGCGGAGTCGCCCAGCCAAAGGCGGTGATATGCTCCTCCGACACCATCGGGTCGTCGAGCGCGTCGTTCTTGTAATAGAACTCGATGATCGAGCGGGGCAGCTGCGTGCCTTCTTCCATGCCGAGGCGCTTGGAGAGCGAACCGGCCGCGACATTGCGCACGACGACTTCGAGCGGGATGATCTCCACCTCGCGTATCAGCTGTTCGCGCATGTTCAACCGGCGGATGAAGTGGGTCGGCACGCCGATGCTGTTCAAATGCTGGAAGATATATTCGGAGATCCGGTTGTTGAGCACGCCCTTGCCGTCGATCACCTCGTGCTTCTTCGCATTGAAGGCCGTGGCGTCGTCTTTGAAGTGCTGAATCAAAGTGCCGGGCTCCGGGCCCTCATAGAGGACCTTGGCCTTGCCCTCGTAGATGCGGCGTCGGCGGTTCATTGGGATCAACCGGGGCTTGAGGAAGTCCATGTGGCGGGTCGTCGCTCCTCCGAAGTGGGTGTACGCATGCCGGCCTTGCGGCGCGGCCCTCAGGGAGCGACGGCGGGCGCGCGCCCTGGCCGCGAATACCGGCGGTCCTAGCGTCTTTGGCGGCCAGTGACAAGCCGACATCACACTCTATCGCAAAGGGAAAGGCGATACAACGCGCCTAAAATCCGTGCTTTTGCCTGCGGCAACGACTGCGCTTTCGACCATTGGCTTTGCGCGCGAATACGCCTATATCGGGCCGTCGCCGATGTGGCAGACCGCCGAGCCCTCACTCTTAAAGAACAATCCGGCCGAGGATGGACATGAGCACTTTCGACCAGCGTGAAGACTCCTTCGAAAAACGCTTTGTCCATGAAGAAGAGCTGCAGTTTCGCGCCGAGGCGCGCCGCAACAAGCTGCTTGGCCTTTGGGCTGCCGAAAAGCTCGGCAAGACCGGCGCCGAGGCGCAGGCCTACGCCGAGTCCCTCGTCGCCGCGGAAGTCGCCGCCGACGCCAATGAGCGCGTCGTGGCTCAGGTCAAGAATGATTTCGAGGCGGCTGGGGTGAACCAGTCCGAACACCAGATCCGCCGCACCATGGACGAAATGCTGGCCAAGGCGAAGGCGGAGATCAAGGCGGGCGAGTAGCCGCTAGGGCGTTTATTCATTTTCTTGGACGATGGTCGCGCCATGCGCGATTCGTCCCTGAGAACGCCGCGACAGAAACCGCTTTCGGAAGCTTCCCGTTTTTCGGCTGCGCCGCCTGTCGCCGAAGAAGCGGCATCGTGGCTGCGCTATCTCGCCGGCGAGCGACGCGCTTCTCGGCATACGGTCGAGGCCTATGGCCGGGACCTCGCCGCGTTTCTTTCCTTTCTGACCGATCATTTCGGCGAGCGGCCCGGCGCCGCTCAGCTGAAATCTCTCCAGCCGGCGGACCTGCGGGCCTATCTCGCCAAGCGTCGACGCGATGGATTGGAGAGCCGCTCGCTGCTGCGGGCGCTCGCCGCCGTGCGCAATTTTCTTCGGTTTCTTGAAAAAAAGGGCCTCGCCCGCACCGACGTCTTTGGCGCCGTTCGCGCGCCCAAGCGCCCGCACAGCCTGCCTAAGGCGCTTACCGTGACTGACGCGCGCGACATCGTCGACCCGGAGCAGCGGGCCGGCGAGGCGCGCGAGCCTTGGGTCATCGCCCGCGACGCCGCGGTGCTGGCGCTGCTCTACGGCGCGGGACTGCGAATTTCGGAGGCGCTGTCGATCGCCCGCGCCGACGCGCCCGTAGGCGCCGTTGACCGCGTGACGATCCTGGGGAAGGGCGGCAAGAGCCGGACCGCGCCGGTTATCGCGCCGGTCCGCGAGGCGATCGACGCCTATCTCGCCATCTGCCCCTATGACCTTACCGACGGTCCGCTTTTTGTCGGCGCACGGGGCGGGCCGCTGTCGCCGCGCATCGTTCAACTCGCCGTCCAGCGCCTGCGCGGCGCGCTTGGGCTGCCCGACAGCGCGACGCCGCATGCGCTGCGCCATTCCTTCGCCACGCATCTTCTCGGCCGCGGGGGCGATCTGCGGACGATCCAGGAATTGCTCGGCCACGCCTCGCTCTCGACGACGCAGATTTATACGGCGGTCGACAAGGCGCGGCTCCTCGACGCCTATAAGTCGGCGCATCCGCGCGCGAAGTGAGGCCTCGCTAACGCGTCATGCCCGCGCTTGTCGCGGGCATCCACGTATTGATTTGGATGGCGGGGACAAGCCCGGCCATGACGCGGCTCTTAGTCTCGCTCACTCCACCGGCTCCACGGCGCTAATCTCGATTCCGAAGCCGGAGAGGCCGACGAAGGCGCGCGGGCGCGAGGACGAGGAGCGCAGGCGGATCGACGAGACGCCCAAGTCTTTCAATATCTGCGCGCCGAGCCCGACGTCGAGCCATTGCCGCTTGCGCGTCTCTTCGGCCTTTTCCTCTTGGTCCTCTCGCCCCCCTTGGCGTCCCACGATATTGGCCGGCACGCCGGCGGCGCCGTCGCGCAGATAGACGAGCACGCCGCGTCCTTCGCGGGCGAAACGCGCCAACGTCTTCTTGATCGTCGGCGCACCGCACATGACGTCGGAGATGATGTCGGCGCGATGCAGGCGCGTCGGCACGTCGCGTCCGTCGCCGATCGCGCCGAGCACGAAGGCGAAATGCTGCACGCTGTCGAAAGGCGTCACATAGGCGTGGCCGATCATCTCCCCTGCCTCCGTGGCGACGGGAAAAGTCGCGACGCGTTCTACGAGTTTCTCGCGCGCCTGGCGAAACGCGATGAGATCGGAAACCGACACGAGTTTGAGATTATGCGCGCTGGCGAATTGCTCGATCTGGCCGCCGGTCATCACCGTTCCGTCATCATTGGCAAGTTCGCAAATGACGCCGACGGCCGGCAGGCCGGCGAGTCTGCATAAGTCGACCGCCGCTTCCGTGTGCCCGGAGCGCATCAGCACGCCACCGTCCTTGGCGATCAGCGGAAAGACATGGCCCGGCCGCACGAAATCATTCGCGCCCATATTGCCATTGGCGAGCGCGCGCACCGTATTGCAGCGTTGCTCGGCGGAAATGCCGGTGGTGAGCCCGTGACGCGCGTCGACGGAGACGGTGAAGGCCGTCGCGAGCGGCGCGTCGTTTTCGGCGACCATCGGCGCGAGATGAAGGCGGCGCGCCTCCTCGAGGGTTAGCGGCGCGCAGACGATTCCGCTCGTGTGGCGGATGATGAAGGCCATTTTGTCCGGCGTGCAGAGTGACGCGGCGATGACAAGATCGCCTTCGTTTTCGCGGTCGTCGTCATCGGTGACGACGACCATCTCGCCTCGGGCCACGGCCTCGATGGCTTCGGTGATGGAATGGGACAATCGGCTCTCCAGCCTGCTTCGCGGATTTTTGCGCCGCCTTTGCGATTTCGTTTATCTAGACGGGCGGCGGCGAGGTTTCAAACCGGGCGTCGAAGCGCTTGTCGCGGATGTCATTCCCGACGCGCGGAGCGCGATCGGGAATCCAGGGGGATTTGACCGTTCCTGACGTTGCTCTGGATTCCCGGTCGGGCCTGCGGCCCGCCGGGAATGACAATGCGCTAAAGCAAGGAAGAAGGGAGGCTTTATTGCCGGACGCAAAATTGAAGAAGCGCGCGATCTCAAGCTTCCTGAGAACGCTGGCGACGGCCGCGCTGGCGCTCTTTTCGTTGTCCGCGATCGCAGGCCAAAACCCCTGCGCCGAAGTCCAAGAGGGAGGCGTCGCCTATACAGTTTGCGATTTCGACGCGCGCAAGAGCGACATTCGGCTTTTTCTGCGCAATGAGACGGGCGAGACCTATGGCGACTTCTCTCGCTTGGCAAGCGAACTCGCCAGCAAGAGCGAGACGCTCGTCTTCGCGATGAACGCCGGCATGTATGCGGAAGATCGCACGCCGGTCGGTCTTTATGTCGAAAACGGCCGGCTGCTCAACCCTGCGAATACGCATGCCGGCCCCGGCAATTTCCACTTGAAGCCGAACGGCGTGTTCTGGATCGAAGGCGGACGCGCCGGCGTCACCGAGACAACACGTTTCTTGAAGAGCCGGCAGCGTGCGCAGTTCGCCACGCAATCGGGGCCGATGCTCGTCATTGGGGGGCGCGTTCATCCGCGTATCCATGAAGACGGCATGTCGGAAAAATTTCGCAATGGCGTCTGCGTCCAGGACGGCCATATCGTGCGCTTTGCGATCTCCAACCGGCCGGTGACGTTTCACCAATTCGCCGGGCTCTTTCGCGACCGCCTACATTGTCGAGATGCGCTCTTTCTCGACGGCGGTTCGGCGTCGGCGCTCTATGCGCCATCGCTGTCGCGCCATGATCGCTTCATGCCGACGATGGGGCCGATCGTCGGCGTCGTCGAAAAGGCCGCTCGCTAGCTCAGTCGCGTCAGCGCCGCGTTGAGCTTTTCGATGCGCGCCGCCGTTTCCTCGCGCCGTTCGCGGTGCTCGTCGATGACTTCTTCTTCGGCCTTGGCGAGAAAGCCCTCATTGGCGAGCTTGGCGTCGAGCTTCTTCAACTCGCCTTCGAGCTTGCCGATCTCTTTCGCAAGCCGCGCGCGTTCGGCGCCAAGGTCGATCACGCCCTCTAACGGCATGGCGGCGACGCCGCCGCGCACGAGAATCTGCGCGGAAGATTTCGACGCAGCGTCGGCGAAGCCGAGGCGCGAAAGGCGCGCGAGCTTGCGGATCGTCTCATCCCAGCGCGCGGCGCGCTTTTTCAGCGCCGCATCGGCGCCGATGAGCAAAAGCTCCGTCTCGCTCGTCAGATTCATCTCGGCGCGCAGCGAGCGGACTTCTGAAATGAGGTCGACGACCCAGCCGATTTCCTGTTCGGACTCGGCGTCTTCGAGCCCTGCGAGCGACGGCCAGGTCGCGAGCGCCAGCATCGTCTCGCGCTTGGGGCCGTCAGCGCCCTTGATCGCCCACAGCTCCTCGGTGAGGAAGGGCATGAAGGGATGCAGCAGCGCGTAAATCTGGTCGAGAACGAAGGCGACTGTCGCGCGCGTCTCGTCCTTCTCCGCGCCATCGGCGCCTTGCAGCAGCGGTTTCGCGAGCTCCACATACCAGTCGCAGAAGACGCTCCAGACGAAGCGATAAACGGCGTTCGCCGAGTCGTTGAAGCGGTAAGCGTCAATCGCCGCGCTCACCTCCGCGACCGTGCGCGCGGCCTCGCCGACGATCCAACGATTGAGCGTGATCTTATTGGCATGCGGATCATAACCGGCGACGCGCGCGCAGCCGTTGATCTCGGCGAAACGCGAAGCGTTCCAGAGCTTCGTCGCGAAATTGCGATAGCCTTCGACGCGCTGTGTCGACAGCTTGATGTCGCGTCCCTGCGCCGCCATCGCCGCAAGCGTAAAGCGCAGCGCGTCCGCGCCATAGTCGTCGATGAGATGAAGCGGATCGATGACATTGCCCTTCGACTTACTCATCTTCGCGCCCTTCTCGTCGCGGACGAGCGCGTGGATGTAGACGTCGCGGAAGGGGACCTCGCCCATGAAGTGGAGGCCCATCATCATCATGCGGGCGACCCAGAAGAAGATGATGTCGAAACCGGTGACGAGCGCGTTCGTCGGATAGTAGCGTGCGAGCTCCGGCGTGTTCTCCGGCCAGCCGAGCGTCGAGAAGGGCCAGAGCGCCGAGGAAAACCAAGTGTCGAGAACGTCTTCGTCGCGCGTGAGCGTCACGCCGTCGCCGAGTTTGGCGCGCGCGGCTTTGAGCGCGGCTTCTTCGTTTTCCTCGACATAGACATTGCCGTCTTCGTCGTACCAGGCGGGGATGCGATGGCCCCACCAAAGCTGACGCGACACGCACCAGGGCTGGATGTTTTCGAGCCAGTCGAAATAGGTCTTTTCCCAATTCTTCGGCACGAAATTCATCTTGCCGTCGCGCACGGCCGCGAGCGCCGGCTGTGCGAGAGTCTTGGCGTCGACATACCATTGATCGGTCAGGCGCGGCTCGAGCACCGCGCCCGAACGGTCGCCATGCGGAACCATATGCTTATGGTCGTCGACGCCGTCGAGAAGCTCGCGCGCTTCCATCATTTCGACGACCAGCTTGCGCGCCGCGAAGCGATCGAGCCCGTCGAGCGTCGAGACGGTCTCCGCCAGTTCGGGGGATGGGTCGACGCCTTCGTGGAACTCCGCATTGGCGGCGAGCGTCATTTGCGCCTGAGGATCGAGCACATTGACGAGTCGCAAGCCGTGCCGCTTGCCGACCTCGAAATCGTTGAAGTCGTGCGCGGGCGTTATTTTCACCGCGCCGGTGCCCTTCTCGGGATCGGAATATTCATCGGCAATAATTGGAATGAGCCGTCCGACGAGCGGCAGACGAACGCGCCTGCCAACGAGCGCCTTATAACGTTCATCCTCGGGATGCACGGCGACCGCCGTGTCGCCGAGCATCGTCTCGGGCCGCGTCGTCGCGACGACGATATAGTCGCCAGTCTCCTCGCCCGCGTCGTCGACGATCGGATATTTGAAGCGCCACAAATGGCCCTTTACTTCGACCTGCTGCACTTCGAGATCGGAGATCGCTGTGTGTAGCGCCGGGTCCCAATTGACGAGACGCTTGTCCTTGTAGAGCAGGCCGTCGCGATAAAGTTGCACGAAGACCTTCACGACGGCGCGCGACAGGCCTTCATCGAGCGTGAAGCGCTCGCGCGACCAGTCGCAACTGGCGCCGAGCCGTTTCAACTGTTCGACGATTTTGCCGCCCGATTCCGCCTTCCATTCCCACACGCGCTCGACGAATTTCTCGCGCCCGAGCGTTCGGCGATGTTCCTGGCGCTCCATGAGCTGGCGCTCAACGACCATTTGCGTCGCGATGCCGGCGTGATCGGTGCCCGGCTGCCAGAGCACATCGTCGCCTTTCATGCGGCGATAACGAACCAGAATGTCCTGCAGCGTATTGTTGAGCGCGTGGCCCATGTGCAGGCTGCCGGTGACGTTGGGCGGCGGAATGACGATGGAATAGGGCGCCGCCTGCGCGCGTTCGGGCCGCCCGGCGCGAAAGGCTTGCGCCTCTTCCCAAGCGTCGCGGATGCGCGATTCAATTGCGGCGGGATCGAAGGTTTTTTCCATGGAGGGGCGGGGCGCAACCCTCTCCCAAGGGGAGAGGGTGGCTGCGAAGCAGCCGGGTGAGGGGAATGGCGCTGGCCACCTTGCGTCGGCCGAACGCCTTGAAGATTACGACAACTAGGCGAGAAGAAAACCCCTCACCCGACCGCCTTCGGCGTCCACCCTCTCCCCTGGGGAGAGGGTGAGCGCGCTACATCAAGCCAGCGCCTTGAGCGCGCTCTTGCCGGCGTAGATCGCTGCGTCGCCGAGCTCCTCCTCGATGCGGATGAGCTGGTTGTATTTGGCGGTGCGATCGGAGCGCGCGAGCGAGCCGGTCTTGATCTGGCCGCTGTTCGTCGCGACGACGAGATCGGCGATGGTCGAATCCTCGGTCTCGCCGGAGCGATGCGAGAAGACGGTGGTGTAGCCGGCGCGATGCGCGGTCTCGACCGACGCGAGCGTTTCGGTCAGCGTGCCGATCTGATTGACCTTGACCAGCAGCGAATTGGCGACGCCTTTCTTGATGCCTTCATTGAGGCGCACGACATTGGTGACGAAAAGATCGTCGCCGACGAGCTGCACTTTGTCGCCGATGGCGTCGGTGAGCTTTTTCCAGCCCTCCCAATCGTCCTCGGCCATGCCGTCCTCGATCGAAACGATCGGATAGGCGCCGGCGAGCTTGGCGAGATAGGCGACCTGCTCGTCGATCGAGCGCGTCACGCCTTCGCCTTCATAGACATATTTGCCGCTCTTGAAGAATTCCGTCGCGGCGCAGTC
>VGDT01000006.1 GCA_016869595.1 Alphaproteobacteria bacterium | reverse complement strand
CGCTGGCGGCGCCTCGTGCGAGACTATGAAAAGCGCATCGACGTCTCAAAAGCCATGATCCACGTCGCAATGGGCGGCCTCATCTTGCGAAGGATCGCTCATTGAACGACATTCTCAAACGGACTCTGAGCGGTTGATATGTAGGCGGCGCCAAGCATAGGCGCCGCCGTTTTTCGCGCCGCGCCCAAGGTGCAGAGCATAAGCTCGGATGTCGATTAATGGCGCATCGAAGCGTAAGTATAGTTGTATGTTGTTTATCTATAGCCTATCAATTCATGACATCTTGCTATCAAACGTCCTAAAGCTTTGCATATCTCGCACATTCACGTTTTCTTTCCAATTTTTTATTGGAAAATGCTCTAGCGCCGCACAATCTGATGCTCAACGCAGTTCGTCCTGGACTGAAAGGAAAGCATCATGATTGAGTCTCACTGGAACGCCAACTTTATAGCGACCATTCTGGGCGTTATCTTCGTGGCGGTCGGCCTGCTCGGATTCATCCCCAATCCTCTCATATATGACGGCGGCTACTTTCACGTGAATGCGGCGCATAACTTCGTGCACCTCATCACCGGCGCGCTTCTGCTCCTCAGCCCCTATTTCGGGGTCCCCGTCGTAATGATTCGCGTGCTGGCTATCGTTTACGCGGCGGTGGCTATTCTCGGTTTTGTTGCGCCGAACGTCGTTGAGCTCGGCGGACTGATTGCGATGAACGCCGCCGATCAATGGCTGCACGCGGCCGTCGCGCTCGTCCTGCTCGCCATCGGCTTTGCGCAACCCATGGAACATTCGGTGACGACAGCCCATATGTGAGCTGAAAGCGAGCGCCGCGGCCTTCTCGCCGCGGCGCTTTTAGCCGAGGCTACAATGACGGGTATGGACGCAGTGGCGCTTCGCGCCGCCGTCCGCGAGGCGCTGGATAAGAGCGGCGTGGCGGATCCCAAGTCGATCTCCATCGAGATCGAAGGCGACGAAGTCGTGTTGAAGGGCTCCGTCGCCTCGGCGGCTGAATGGATGGAAGCGGAATATGCCGCTTCAACGGCCGCTTCGCCAACGAAAATCAGAAACGCTTTGACCATCAGCGTGGTCTGGGAGGCGCCGAAAGACGACGTTTACCAGGCGGGGGTCGAATCCTTTCCGGCGAGCGATCCGCCCTCCTGGACGCCCGGCGAGACTTAAGGCGCCACGGCATTCAAACTTGCGCGGGGTGAAGAGTTTCGACATAGGCGATAAGGCCCAATATCCAGCCAACGCCATGCTTGAGATCGCCTTCTATCATTTGACCCGCGCAACCGTTGAGCAGACGCTGCCGACGCTCCTAGAGCGTACTCGTGCGCGCGGCTGGCGCGCGATCGTGCAGGCGACAAGCGAAGCGCGGCTCGCGAAACTCGATGCCGATCTCTGGTCGTACCGTCCGGAGAGCTTTCTCCCGCATGGGACGAAAACGGATGGCGCTCAGGAAACGCAGCCGATTTATCTCTCGCGCGAAGATGACAATCCAAACGACGCCGAAGTGCGCTTCTTCATCGAGGGCGCGCGCATCGCTCGGGCGCTTGCCGGCGCAGGCGCGCCGCGTGAGCGGGCCGCCCTCATTTTCGACGGTCGCGACGAGGCCGAACTTGCCGACGCGCGCGCGCAATGGAAAGAACTGCGCGACCTGGGCTATAGCCTCGTCTATCACCAGCAGAGCGAGAGCGGCGGATGGGAAGAGAAGGCGCGCGAACCGAAATCATAGATCACGCTGCATTTGGGCGTGATATCCCAAATGCAGATGACGTGATCGATTCCAAAAGCTTAGAGTGCGCTTTGCGCGAAAAACCGGGTTCCGCTTTTTCGCAGCGTGGCGAAGATTTCGCCGCGCGCCGCGCCCGGGCGCGCGAAAAGCTCGACGCCGTCGATCCGCATAAGCGCCCTGGAGGGATCGAGGCTGATCCCAAGCGCCGCGAATGGTTCGAAACTGTCTACACGCTCGCTGAGGGCGATCCGGCCGGCGTGCCCTGGGCATACCTCGAGCCGCGTCCTCTTCTCGAAGAGTGGCTCGCCACTCATTCGATCGTCGGGCTTCGCGCGCTCGACGTCGGCTGCGGTCTTGGCGACAACGCCGAGGCGCTGGCGCGCGCTGGCGCGCGCGTCGTCGCCTTCGACCTCGTTGAGCGCGCGGCGCAATGGGCGCGCGAGCGCTTTCCTAAGAGCGAAGTCGATTATCAAGTCGCCGATCTTTTCAACGCGCCCAAGGAATGGCGCGGCGCCTTCGATCTCGTGCACGAGCTTTATACTTTGCAGGCGCTGCCGGAAGCACTTTTTCCTGACGCCGCGCGTGCGCTCGCGTCCTTTGTGGCGTCGGGCGGAACGCTGCTCATTATTTCGCGCGCTCGCGACGAGGGAGAGGCGCTTGGCGGCCCGCCATGGCCGCTCACGAGAAAGGACATCGAGTCCTTCGCCGTCGACGGCCTTCGGCTTGTTTCGCTGGAGGATATTCCCGCAAGCGGCGATTTTCCTCGCCACTGGCGCGCCGAGTTTCGTCGTGGCGAGACCGGCGCGTGAACGCGCCGCTGCTTTCAATTACGAATGTCAGTAAAAAATTCGGCGCAGTCGTCGCGCTCGAAGACGTGTCGCTTCATGTCGGCGCCGGCGAATTCTTCGCGCTGCTCGGACCTTCCGGCTGCGGCAAAACCACGCTGATGCGCTGCATCGCGGGTTTCGAGTCGCCGGATTCAGGAACAATCGCGCTAAACGGCCTCGATCTTTCCGGCGTGCCGCCGTATCGGCGTCCAGTAAATATGATGTTCCAGTCCTATGCGCTGTTTCCTCATCTCAATGTTTTCGAGAACATCGCCTTCGGCTTGCGGCGTAAGGGCGAGACGCGAGACGCCATCGAGGCGCGCGTGAGCGAATTGCTCGCGATGACTCAGCTTTCCAATTTCGGCCATCGTAGAATTGATGAACTATCGGGCGGACAGAAGCAGCGCGTTGCGCTTGCACGCGCGCTCGCGCCGCGCCCTAAAATGTTGCTGCTCGACGAACCGCTCGGCGCCCTTGATCGCAAGCTGCGTGAAGAGACTCAATTTCAGTTGAAGGAAATTCAGCGGCTGATGCAAACGAGCTTCGTCATTGTCACCCATGATCAGGACGAGGCGCTGGCGCTCGCCGATCGCATCGCGGTGATGCGGGCGGGCAGGGTGGAGCAGGTCGCGGGGCCAATGGAAATTTACGACAAGCCAGCGACGCGCTTCGTGGCCGGCTTCGTCGGCGAAACGAATTTCATCGAAGGGCGCTTAGAACGCAACGGCGGCGCCGCGGCGCTTGTCGCCGAATTTGGACGAATCCCCTGCGAACCCTGCGATTTGCCTGATGGCGCGCGGGCGACGCTCAGCGTGCGGCCGGAACGCATCGGCGTTGCGCGCGAAGGAGAAGGGATTGCGGGCCTGGTGGAAAATTTCGTCTTTCGAGGTGAAACGACGCTGCTGCGGGTGCGCGTTGCGGAAAATGTCGTCTTGCGCGCGGCGGCTGGTTACGGCGAGCGCCACGCAATTGGCGATCCCGTTAGACTTAGCTTTCCGCCGGACGCCGGCGCGCTTCTCGCGGAGGAGCCAGGCGATGAGGGAAGAAATGAGCGCGCGGCGCAATAAGGATTTCCTCATCCTGAGGAGGCCTCGAAGAGGCCGTCTCGAAGGGCGAGGAAATCCGATCGCACGACCGGCGGCCGCGGCGCCCTCGTCCTTCGAGATGCGCCTTTCAGGCGCTCCTCAGGATGAGGGCGTTCTGTATGCCGCGCGCGGCGAGGGCGGTTAGATGAGCGCGCGGCGCAGGCTCTCATTAGGCGAACGGCTGGTGATCGCGGCGCCGTATTTATGGATCGGCGCCTTTTTTCTTGCGCCGATGCTACTCGTCGCCAAGATTTCCGTTTCGCAGTCGGCGCTGGCGCGCCCGCCCTATCGTCCGATTTTCGAATTTTCCGACAGTCTCGCCGACATCTGGTCTAAAGCGCAAAACTTTACGCTCGACTCCTATCGGGCGCTCATCAGCGACACGCTATATGTCGAATCCTATCTCTCTTCGCTCACCATCGCCGCGGTTTCGACGCTGATCACGCTGATCGTCGCCTATCCCTTCGCTCTCGCCATGGCGCGCGCGCCCGAGCGAATGCGTCCAATTCTCATCGGCCTCGCCGCCGCTCCTTTCTGGACGAGCTTTCTCATCCGCGTCTACGCCTGGATCGCGCTGCTGAAAGACGAAGGGCTGATCAACAATGCGCTAATCGCGCTCGGCGTCATTTCCGCGCCGCTACAGATGTTCGCGACGCCGGGCGCTGTCGTCGTCGGCATCGTTTATTCCTATCTGCCCTTCATGCTGTTGCCGCTCTATGCGGCGCTTGAGCGTCAAGACCCGAGCCTTCGCGAGGCTGCGGCGGACCTCGGCGCCTCGCCCGCCCAAGTATTTTTGCGCGTGACGTTGCCGCTTTCGCGAGAAGGCGTCATCGCAGGCGCGCTACTCGTTTTCATTCCCGCCGTCGGCGAATTCGTTATTCCCGACCTTCTCGGCGGCTCCGAGACGCTGATGATCGGCCGGACTTTGTGGAATGATTTCTTCTCCAATCACGACTGGCCGGCGGCGTCCGCCGCGGCGATCGCGCTCGTCGCCCTGCTGATGATTCCGCTGCTGCTCTGGGAACGCGCGCGGCTTAGGGAAGGGGAGCGTGCGCAATGAGCGCAGCAAGCTCATGGGCGCGCCGCGCGACTCTCATTGTCGGCTTCGTCTTTCTTTACGCGCCGATCGTCATTCTGGCGGTCATGAGCTTCAATACGTCGCGTCTCGTTTCGGTTTGGGGCGGATTTTCGACGAAATGGTATGCGGCGCTTCTCGAAAATGAACAGCTGCTGCACTCGGCCAAAATCAGCCTCGCCGCCGCGCTGACGTCGGCGGCGATCGCGACTCTTCTTGGCCTTTTCGCCGCCATAGCGCTGGCGCGTTTCGGCGGCTTTCGCACACGCATGCTGTTTTTCGGCGCTGTGCATGCGCCGCTCGTTTTGCCGGAAGTGGTGCTCGGACTTGCGCTGCTCACCTGTTTCGTGGCGCTCGGCGTCGGTCGAGGGTTCGTCACGCTCGTTATCGGCCATGTCACGCTGACAATGTGTTTTACCACAGTCGCCATTCTCGCGGCGATGCGCGATTGCGATCCGGCGCTCGAAGAAGCGGCGATGGATCTCGGCGCAACGCCGCCTGAAGCCTTCGTGCGCGTCGCGCTCCCGCAGATCGCGCCAGCGGTCATCACCGCCTATCTTTTGGCGTTCACCCTCTCTCTCGACGATCTCATCATCGCGAGTTTTGCGACTGGTCCCGGCGCGACGACGCTGCCGATGCGCATCTATTCTCAGGTGCGTTTGGGAGTCTCACCGCAAATTAACGCAATTTCGACTTTGCTTCTTGCGCTCGTCGCCGTAGCGCTCGGACTCGCCGCGCTTGTTTCTCACTGGCGAGTGAGGCGCGAGCGGTGAAAACTGCCGCGCCTACGCCAAATAATGCATCATGACTAACAATTGGTTCGCTTCGCTTCCAAATTTCATCACCATCGGCCGTCTCGTCCTGACGCCCGCAACGATCATCTTGATCGTTGAGCGCCAATGGAGCGCGGCCTTCGTGCTTTTCGCCGTCGCGGGCCTGTCGGATGCGCTCGACGGCTGGCTGGCCCGGACCTTCAGCCTCCAGTCGGAGCTCGGCGCGATTCTCGATCCTATCGCCGACAAGGCGCTGATCGTCTCGATGTACATTACGCTCGCCATTGTCGACGTGCTGCCGGCGTGGCTCACAATTATGGTGGTTTTTCGCGATGCCATGATCACAGGCGCGGTGTCGCTCGCCTGGCTGATGGGCCTGCCGATGGAGGTGCATCCGCACTTTTCCTCTAAAGCGACCACTGCGGCGCAACTCGCGCTCGTGGGCGTGATCCTGGCCGCCCAGGCATATGGCGTTCACATTCCGATATTAAATGTGACGCTGGTCGCCCTTGTCGCCGCATTGACCGTCGCTTCCGCCTGCGTCTATCTGTGGCTCTGGGTCCAGCATATGAGGCTGTGACATGTCGCAGAGAAAACCGTCGCTCCGCGCCGACAGCGCGTTGCCGACGACCGCCCCACTCCAGCCTGTCCAAGTCGACGCCGACGCCGAAATGCGGCAGTTGCAATGGGCGGGGCTGAGTCCTGAAAGGCAGCTTACGCTCTGGGGCCTGACGCTTCTGGCGTTGGGCCTTGCGCTGTATTTTCTAAGCCCGGTGCTCGCGCCCTTTGTCGCCGGAACCGCGCTTGGCTATCTGCTTGACCCTGTAGCCGACCGGCTGCAGCGACTCGGCCTGTCGCGGCTCGGCGCCGCCGGGCTTTTGCTCGTCGTCTTTCTTTTCGTCGTCGGAACCGCGGCCGTCGTTCTGGTCCCGATTCTTTCGCACCAGCTTGCCGGCTTCATCACCTCACTGCCCGGCTATCTGCAGACTCTGCACGGGCTGCTCACGCAATGGAGCGAGCGCGTCACCAGCGATTCCATCAATGGTTGGCTGCAGGAATTTGGGCTCGGCGGCGCCGCCGCCACCTTTGATGCCCAAAAATATATCAGCGATCTCACGAGCCAGGCCGCGACATTGTTCGGCGATTTCGTGAAATCGCTGTTGTGGCGGGGCTATGCGCTTATCAACGTGATCTCCCTCATCGTCATCACGCCGGTCGTCGCCTTCTATATGCTTGTCGATTGGGATCACATGGTCGCCGTCATCGACGATCTGATTCCGCCGCGCCATCGCGATGACGTGCGCTCGCTCGCACGCGATATCGACCGCGCGCTCGCAGGCTTCGTGCGCGGGCAATCGCTGGTTTGCCTGTTCCTTGGCGTCTGGTATGCGGTCGGGCTCTCGGCGATCGGACTGAACTTTGGCTTCCTCATCGGGGTCAGCGCGGGCTTCCTGAGCTTCATCCCCTATGTGGGCTCCATCACCGCCTTCGTGCTCTCGATCATCGTCGCGGTCGTTCAGGGCTGGCCGCATGTCCATCTGCCGATCGAGGCGGTGGCGATCGTCACGACCGGACTGATCATGGACGGCTATGTGCTGTCGCCGCGGCTCGTCGGCGCCTCTGTCGGCCTGCATCCGGTCTGGATCATGTTCGCCTTGCTGGCGTTCGGCGCGCTGTTCGGATTTACCGGCCTTATCCTCGCCGTGCCCGTCGCGGCGGCGCTCGGGGCCTTCATCCGCTTTCTCGCGCGGCGCTATCGCGCGAGCGCGCTCTATCAGCATCCCATCTCGGACCGCGCATGACCAAGGCCGGCGCCCCGCAAGGGTCCGAGTCGGGAAGGCAACTGCCGCTCGATCTGCCTGCGACGCCACGTTTCGGACGCGAGGAATTTCTATCCGCCCCATCCAACCGCGCGGCGCTCGAAATGATCGAGCGCTGGCCGGATTGGCCTGATCGCGTCCTGACGCTGATCGGGCCGAAAGGCGCGGGCAAAAGCCACCTCTGCGCGATTTGGGCGGGGCGCGCCGGCGCGCGCGCCATTGCGCCCGACGCCTTGCCGACGCTGGAACAACTCGCCGCCCACGCGCCGCCAGCGCTCCTCATCGACGACGTCGATCGGGTGGCGGACGAAACAGCGCTATTTCATCTCCTGAATTTTGTGAACGAAAGCGGCGCCTTCCTGCTGATGAGCGCGAGCCGGGCGCCCACGGCGGAGGATATCCGGCTTCCCGACCTTTTATCGCGTCTGCGTCGCGCGCCTGCCGTTGAGATCGGCGCGCCAGACGAAGAATTGATGCGGGCCGTGCTGGTGAAGCTTTTTGCGGACCGTCAGCTTATTGTCGAGCCGCCCGCGCTGGCTTTCGCGGCGCTGAGGCTGGAGCGGTCTCTCGACGCCGCGCGGTCCTACGTCGCGGCGCTCGACCACGAGGCTTTGGCGCAAGGGAGACCTGTCACACGGGCGCTGGCGGCCAAGGTTATGGAGAAGTTCATCCAGGATTAGGGCCAAGGCTTTCTTCGCCGCGCGAGCCTGTGGCATGATGGCTGGGACCGGAAATGGAAATGAAACCGCACATTCAGGATCAGCTCGCAGCCGAGCGCACGGGCGCCGATATCGACGTCATGGATCGCGCAGATGAGATCCTCGTTGAGGATCCCGCCAAGCTTGCGGCTTCGCCGCAACGCTTCATCAATCGAGAATTGTCGTGGCTCGAGTTCAATCGCCGCGTGCTGGAGGAGGCCTCCAACCGCAATCACCCGCTGCTTGAGCAACTGCGCTTTCTGTCGATCTCCGCCAATAATCTCGATGAATTCTTCATGGTGCGCGTCGCGGGCCTGCGTGGCCAGGTGCGCTCCGGCGTCACCGCGCGATCCGAGGACGGGCTGACGCCCGCCGAGCAGCTGACGAAGATTACCGAGCGCGTCACGCTTCTAACGAGCGAGCAACTGCGGCGATGGCGCGAGCTTCGAGCGGAAATCGAAGAAGTCGGAATCGTCATCGTCGAGCCAGCCGACGTCTCCAAGGCGGACCGCGAGTGGCTTGAGGATTACTTCCTCAGCCGGGTCTTCCCGGTGCTGACGCCGCTTGCGGTCGATCCCGCGCATCCGTTTCCCTTCATTCCCAATCTTGGCTTCACCTTGGCGCTCGAACTCGTGCGGCCGGGGGATCGCAAGACGCTGCAGGCGCTTGTCCGTCTGCCGCCGAAGATCGAACGCTTCGTGCGTCTGCCGACGACAAAGGGCGCAGGACGCGAACGCTTCATGCTGCTCGAAACGCTGATCGCCATGAACGCGCAGCGGCTTTTCCCCGGTTATCTGCTGCGCGGGCAGGGGCTCTTCCGGGTCATCCGCGACAGCGATCTCGAAGTCGAAGAAGAAGCCGAAGACCTCGTGCTGCTCTTCGAGACGGCCTTGAAACGGCGCCGGCGCGGTTCGGTGATCCGGCTTGAGGTCGCGGCCGATATGCCCGCGACTTTGCGCGCCCTCGTCGCGGAGGAGCTCGACGTCAACGAGCCGGAAACCTTCGAGATCGACGGCATGTTGGCGCTCAACGATCTCTCCGAACTCGTTGCGCTCGATCGGCCGGACCTGAAATTCAAGCCCTATAATCCGCGTTTTCCGGAGCGGGTGCGCGATAATGGCGGCGATTGTTTCCTCGCGATCAAGCAGAAGGATCTCGCGGTCCATCACCCTTACGAATCTTTCGACGTGGTGGTGCAGTTCCTGCAACAGGCGGCGCGCGACCCCAACGTCATCGCCATCAAACAGACGCTCTACCGGACCTCTAACAACAGCCCGATCGTGCGCGCGCTTGTGGAGGCGGCGGAGGCGGGCAAATCCGTCACGGCGCTCGTTGAACTTAAGGCGCGTTTCGACGAGGAGGCGAACATTCGCTGGGCGCGCGATCTTGAGCGCGCAGGGGCGCAAGTGGTTTTTGGCTTTATTGAGCTCAAGACGCACGCCAAACTGTCGCTCGTTGTGCGCCGGGAAGGTTCGGGCCTCGTCACCTACTGCCATGTCGGCACCGGCAATTACCATCCGGTGACGGCGCGCATCTACACAGACATCTCGGTGTTCACCGCCGATCCGGCGATCGGACGGGATATTTCGCGCATCTTCAATTACATCACCGGCTATGCGGAACCTGCCGGACTTGAGCGCATGTCGGTCTCGCCGATTTCGCTCAAGAAGAAGCTTCTCGAGCACATCGAGCAGGAAATCGCCTTCGTGAAGGCGGGCAAGCCCGGCGTCATCTGGGGCAAATGCAACGCGCTCGTCGATCCCGAAATCATCGACGCGCTTTATGCCGCCTCGCAGGCGGGCGTGTCGATCGAACTCATCATTCGCGGCATCTGCTGTCTGCGGCCGGGCGTTCCTGGGCTCTCCGACAATATTCGCGTGAAGTCGATCGTCGGCCGCTTTCTCGAACATGCGCGCGTCTACGCCTTTGGCGGCGGCAATGCATTGCCGAATCCACGCGCGCATGTCTACATTTCTTCCGCCGACCTGATGCCGCGCAATCTTGATCGCCGTGTCGAGGCGATGATGCCGATCGTCAATCCGACCGTGCATCAGCAGATCCTTGATCAGATCATGCTCGCCAATCTGATTGACAATGAGCAGAGCTATCGCGTGCTGCCAGACGGCTCCTCTCTGCGCATCGTTCCGCCGGAAGGCGAGGAGCGATTCAACGCGCATAAATATTTCATGACCAATCCTTCGCTCTCGGGTCGTGGCAAGTCTCTGAAGGACTGGCGGCCGCGCTCGCTGCAGAAGCGCGGCCAGAATGCTTGAGAAGCTGCGGCGTCATCTGACGCAGCGCTCCGACTCCGCGCCGAAACCAGTCGCCATCGTCGATATCGGCTCGAATTCGGTGCGTCTCGTCGCTTATCAGGCGCTCGCCCGCGCGCTGACCCCGATCTTTAATGAAAAGGCGATGTGCGGGCTCGGCAAGAGCGTCGTCACGACAGGGCGGCTGCCGGACGATGGCATAGACAAAGCGCTGAAGGCTCTGCGCCGCTATCGTGCGCTATGCGAAACGATGGGCGTCGACGACATTGAGGTGATCGCCACGGCCGCGGTGCGCGAAGCCAAAAATGGCACAGTGTTTCTCGAAGCGGCGCGCGACGCCATTCAGCGCGACATTTCCCTGCTGTCCGGACGTCGGGAGGCGGAGCTTTCCGCCCATGGCGTTGTTTCAGCAATTCACGAGCCCGATGGCGTCGTCGGCGATCTCGGCGGCGGTTCGCTTGAATTGATCGACGTCCACAAGGAGACGCTCGGCAAGGGCGTCACTTTGCCGCTCGGCGGACTGGCCTTAATGGACGCCTCTCGGCGCTCCATGCGAGAGGCAACGCGCATCGCCCGCAAGGCTCTCGCCGACGCCAAGCCCATCGAACATCTCAAGGGCCGCACTTTTTACGCAGTGGGCGGAACATGGCGCTCGCTCGCGAAGCTTCACATGCGTCAGCGCAACTATCCGCTCGGCGTGATGCATCATTACCGCATCCAGACGAGCGAAGCCGCCGATTTCGCCGCGCTCGTCGAACACATCGACAGCGAGGCGCTCGAAGACATCAACGTCGTCTCGGCGGCGCGTCGGCCGTTGCTCGCCTATGGCGCGATCGTCCTCGATGAGATCATCCGTCGCGCCAAGCCTCGCGAGATCGTCATCTCCGCCGCCGGCGTTCGCGAAGGCATGTTGTATGAGCGCCTGCCGTCGGCCGAGCGGCGCATCGATCCGTTGCTCGCGGCGACGCGCGAACTGGAAACGACATTCGCCCGCGCGCCGGGCTACGGCGACGAGCTCATCGATTGGACCGACGCCTATATGGACAAAAGCGGAATCGATGAAACGGATGAGGAGCGCCGCCTGCGCCACGCCGCCTGCCTGCTCTCCGACATCGCATGGCGCGCCCATCCCGAATATCGCGCGCAGCGCGCCATGAATATCGTGACGCAGGGACCTTTTGTCGCCATCGACCATCCCGGCCGCGCGTTTCTCTCGCTCGCGATCGTATTTCGTCACGAAGGGCTCGATGGGGCGGAGGGTCTTTCTGATTTGCGCACGCTGCTGACCACGCGTCTTTTTGCGCGGGCTCGCATTCTCGGAGCGCTGATGCGCGTCGCCTATTTATTGTCGGCGTCGATGCCCGGCGTGCTGCCGCGCACGCGCCTGCTGGTCTGCGATCGCGCGGCGACGCTCACCTTGCCGCAAGCTTACGCCGATCTTGCGAGCGAGCGTGTGCTCAATCGTTTGAAGGCGCTCGGCAAGCTCATGGGCGTCGACGCGCAGATCGAAATTGCGCCGTGAAGGCGCGAGGCCTCTATATTTTAAGACTCGATTAGATGTGAAGGGAATTCGACGTGAAAAGGACATTTGCGAAATGGCCTCTGGCCGGCGTCGCGCTGGCATTGATGAGCGCGAGCGCTGACGCCTGCACTCGCGTGCTCTATGGGACCGCCGACAAGGACTATGTCGTCGGCCGGACGATGGATTGGGACGTCGATCCGCGAACAAACCTGTGGTCGTTTCCGCGCGGCATGGCGCGCGACGGCGGCGTTGGTCCCGGTTCGATTAAATGGACGTCAAAATATGGTTCGCTCATCGCCGATTTTTACGACGCCGCGACGGCTGAAGGCATGAATGAGGCGGGCCTCGCAGCTAATCTTCTCTATCTTGCCGAGGCGGATTACGGAGACCCGAAAGCCTCGAAGAAGCCGCTGCTTTCCGTTGGCGGCTGGACGCAATATGTCCTCGACAATTACGCCACCGTCGCCGATGCGGTGAAAGCGCTGCAAAAGGAGCCTTTTGCGATCGTCGCGCCCGATCTTCCCGGCGGCGTGAAAGCGGCAAGCCATATGGCGCTCGCCGATCAATCGGGCGACAGCGCCATCCTCGAATATCTGGGCGGAAAACTCGTCATCCATCACGACCGCAAATACACGGTGATGACCAATTCGCCGCCCTTCGATCAGCAGCTTGCGCTCAACACCTATTGGGTCGAGATCGGCGGGTCGAATTTC
The DNA here is from genome assembly GCA_016869595.1 of Alphaproteobacteria bacterium. Taxonomy (GTDB): domain Bacteria; phylum Pseudomonadota; class Alphaproteobacteria; order Rhizobiales; family Beijerinckiaceae; genus Methylocystis. Next base: position 79,694 of record VGDT01000006.1, on the reverse strand, counting down.
CTTCCTGGCACGCATCGGGCGTCCGATCGCTTCGCCCGCGCCAGTTGGAACTTAAACGCGACGCCGAAAGTCGAGGACAGGCGCGTTGCAATCGCCAGCGTTTTTTCCATCATTCGAAACGTCTCGGTGCCGCTTGGGATCTCCACGCCGCAGGAGCCCAACATCGCCTCGACGCGATGGCGCTCTGTCACCGATATCAAGGATCGCCTCTATTATTTCGAGCCGACGCTCAACCCCGCGATTTTTTGGGTGGAGCTGACGAAACTGAAGCTCGAACCGGGCGCCAAACCGGCGAAGCTCGATCTGGTTGGCAATCCGATCCTTTCTGGCGAGGTCTCGGATAAATTCGTTCCGGCCGAGCCGTTCAAATTCCTATCGCATTAGCGGCGGCGATCAGCGCGCTGGCGCTGGCGTGAAGGCGTCCGACCGGATGTTCTTCAGGCTCGCGCCGCGCATGAACAATTCGCGTTTCAAGCGCTTCACCAAATTCTCGCCGCCGCACAGAAAAATCGCGGCCTCCGAGACGCTTTGCTCCGCTTCGAGCGCCGTCGCCGCGACGTCGCCGCCATGCGGCGCTGACGGATCGAATGCGCAGGGACGATAGTTGAAATTGTCGCGCGCATGCGACAGCGCCTGCAATTCGTCAGAAAGATACAAGCCTTTGTGGCTGCGCGCGCCGTGATAAAGCCGGATCGGCCCGCGATGGCCTTTGTGAAGCGCGTCGCGCAGCACGCCGTAAATCGGCGAGAGACCCGTGCCTGCGCCGATCAGCAGCATCGGCTGATCCAGGTTCACGCCCTCGTAAAAACACGAGCCCGAGGGTCCTGCGACATGCATCTTGTCGCCGGGTTGCAAGTTTTCCGCCAAGTGACGGCTCATTCGCCCGTCCTGATGGAGGCGAATGTGCATTTCGAGGAAAGGGTCCTCATCAGGGTGGCTTGCAAGCGAATAATGGCGCTTGAGGGCTTCGCTGGCGCTGAGCTCGATGAACTGACCTGGCCGATAGGCGAATCCCTCAGCCTCGACCCGTAACCGCACGATGTCGTCGCTCAGCGAATCGATCGCCTGAACGACCGCCTCAAAATTCGCGCCGAGATCATCGGGGCGCAGAATCGTCAGGGGTGTCGAGGGCCGGCATATGCAGGGCAGAAAATAGCCCATCGCCTTTTGCGCGTCGGTCAACCCGGACTGAGATTCGGCCGGCGGCGCGCCGTCAATCGCCCGATGCATGCAGCTCTGACAATTGCCGGCGCGGCACGAATACGGCGCGTCTATGCCCGCGCGAAGCAGCGCTTCAAGCACAGTTTCACCGGGCGCAACATCGACCGCGCGACCCTCGCGCCTGATCAGTGTCACGAGACTAGATCACGCTGCGTTCAGGCGGACTCGCCTGAACGCAGATAAGTTGATCGATTTTAATGGTGTAGAGCGCGCTTTACGCAAAAGCCCGGTTCCCACTTTTTCGCGGCGCGCTCTATCGATTGAGCACGTCGTCGCGCACTGAATTGGCGAGATCGGCGACTTCTTTCACTTCCTTTTCGGGAACGCCGAGGTCGCGCAGCGTATAGTTGAGATTTTCGATCACCGCATCGACGTGCGAATCGTTGAGACCCTTTTCGACAAGGCGCTTATGCGCTTTGCGCATGTCGGCGCCGGTGTAATTGTTGGGTCCGCCGAACGCCATCGTCAGAAATGCCTTCTGCTTGGCGATCTGCTCTTCCATGTCGACGCCGTCGAAGAAATGCGCGATCCGGCCATCCGCAAGGACTTTGCGATAGAAAAGCTCGACGGCCGCGTTGACTGCGCCTTCCCCGCCCAATCGGTCATATAGGCTGGACATCTTCACCCTCCCTGGAACTGGTCTTATTCGCAACCATAGTCACGAGCGCCGCGGCAGACGCAAAGGCCAGCCGTGGCCAATTCCAGGGTTTCGATAGAGCCACGATGCGGCGGCGCCGTAGGCGTCGCCGCATCGCAAAACGATTATTCGGCCGCGGGGTGGGCGGCGACCCGGTTGATCTTGTCCACTCGCATGGTTTCGGCGCCCTGAGCGCAACTGAAGCGCAAGGAGCTGCCTACCGCCGAGTCGAAATGCGCGGCCTTCCCATCCGCGACGGTGACGACAAGCCTCGTCGCCTGGGTCGCGGGCGTCGCCTCCTCGTCCAGCGCTGAATCGATCACCATCATCGTCAGACGGCAGCCGTTCTCGCCGGAGGCGAAATAACTCACGACATGCTTTGACCCGGCGTCAAAGCTTGCCGCCATGAGTGGCTTCATGGTCACGGAAGCGTCGGCGGCGGACAGGCCCGAGCTTGTTGCAAGGCACAGCGCTCCGCCGAACGCCGCCGCGACAATTCGTTTTCCTGTGGTCATGTCTTTCCTTTCCATCTTCGAAGCAAAGGCGCGCGAACGGCATGAGCCAGCGCGTCTCGCTCGAACCGAAAGGTGGATACTGCACTGCACCGAGACAATAATGCAGCGCAAAAAAGCAGGATAAAAACTTTTTAAGTTAATGAAATTCAATCAGTTTTTTGTAGGCTAAAATTTTGGTCATCGCAACGTCGGCAGGCGCCTGGAAATGACTATTTTTTGCGCTGCGGTATAAAAAATCCCCATATTATTCAACAGTTGCGCGCTCGGCCGCCTCTTGCCAGTCAAACGTCACGACCCGGCCATTTTCCACCGCCAGCGCGAGCCGCCCACGTTTCAGTTCTAGAGCCTTTTCGCCGAAGATCGCGCGGCGCCAACCTTTAAGCGCCTGGACGTCGGCGTCATCGTCCTGGGCGATGGCTTCGAGGTCGTCGACGGTCGCGATCATTTTGGCGGCCACGCCCGTCTCTTCCGCCACCTGACGCAATAAGACCTTGAGCAGCTCGACTGTCGCGCCGTTCGAGTTTCGTCGGTCGCGCTCGATGCGCGGGACTGTCGTCGGGTCGCGCGCGACGCCGCGCTCCACCGCGGCGATGATGTCCGCCCCCGCGCGGGAGCGTTCCATGCCCTTTGGAAAGGAGCGCAAATTGCCGAGCGCTTCGATCGAGCGAGGCGCGGCTTGCGCGATTTCCAGGAGCACCTCGTCCTTCAAAACGCGCGAACGCGGCACGTCGCGTGTTTGCGCCTCCAATTCGCGCCAGGCCGCAAGCTCCATGAGCGCGGCGAGGTCGCGCGGCTTGCGCGCGCGATGGCGTAGCCGCTCCCAGGCGTTTTCGGGATGCTGTTCGTAGGTCGCGGGCGAGGTGAGGGTCTGCATCTCGTCCGCGAGCCATTCGAGGCGATTGGAGCGTTCGAGCCGCGCACGGAGCGCCGAGTAAATGTCGCGAAGATGGGTGACGTCGGCGATGGCGTAGTCGATCTGCGCGTCCGACAGCGGACGGCGCGACCAGTCGGTGAAACGCGAAGATTTGTCGAGATTGGCGCGCGTGATCGCTTTAACCAGCTCAAGATAGGAGGCCTGCTCGCCGAATCCGCAGACCATCGCCGCGACCTGCGTGTCGAAAAGCGGCGCAGGAATGAGTCGCGCGAGGCGCCAGATGATCTCGAGGTCCTGACGGGCGGCGTGGAACACTTTGACGACGTCGGGATTGGCCATCAGCTCGAAAAACGGCGCCAGATCGAGGTCCTCGGCGAGGGCGTCGATCGCCACTGCCTCTTCCGGCGATGCGAGCTGGATGACGCATACCCGCGGCCAGAATGTCGTCTCGCGCAAGAACTCGGTGTCGACTGTAACGAAGGGATGCTGAGCGAAGCGGTCGCAGACCGCAGTCAGTTCGGCCTTGGTGGTAAGAAGACTCATTTGATTTTTGTTTTAGACGTTTTTGTTCCGAGTCTGAAGTCCTTAAGCGGCATTGGAGACGCTTCAGCGTGCCTTGGCTGCATCCGGCCCAGCCTGGCCACAATTGCGGGTTGCGAACCGGACAGGCTGGGCTGTCACATAAGCAACATTTCCCAGTTGCGGGCGGCGCCTCTTACGGTAGCATGCCGCCGCCACTCTATCAGGGAGCCACGTCCAACACATGCATGAACCTTTCAGTTCCGCTGCGCGAGCGGCCGCGCGGGCGCGGTTTCCAGCGACTCTTATCATCGCCTCGGCGCTTATCGGCGCGCCAGCTCTAGCCGCGCATAAAGGCGGCGGCGTCAGCCCAGGCTGGGGACAATGCCGGGCTCAAGATCCCGATGCGCGCATCGCCGGATGCACGCAGGTCATTCAGGAGATCGAAAAGGAGACCCCGCACAATAAGGCGGCGGCCTACGTCAATCGCGCCGGCGCCTATCAGGCGAAGGGCGACTATGCGCACGCGCTCGACGATTTCGCCAAAGCCCTGGAGATCGAGCCGAAATCGTCGGTGGTTATAGCCGCGCGCGGCGCCGCGCATCACGCCAAGGGCGATCTCGACAGCGCGCTCGCCGATTACGGTCGGGCCATCGCCCTCGACAAGAAGAACGCCGCGGCGCTTCTCGCGCGCGCCCATATCTGGCGCGCAAGGGGCGACGTCGAAAAGGCCCTTGCCGATCTCGAAGAGGCGGCGAAAGCCGACCCAAAGGCTACTGCGCCGCTTGTCACGGCTGGCGCTCTGCATCATGCGAAGGGCGATCACGAGCGCGCCATTAGCGCCTTTTCTGAAGCGGCCAAACGCGATCCCAAACTCGCGGCGGCGCGCAACGGTCGCGGCGCCTGCCACTACGCCAAGGGTGAATTCGACGAGGCGATCGCCGACTTCGACGCGGCGCTAAAAATCGACGCCCACTATGTCGGGGCGTTGGTCAACCGCGCCAATGCCTGGCGCGCCAAGAAAGACTTCGTCCGCGCGAAGTCCGATTATGACGCGGCGCTGGCGGCGAAGCCGGATCTCGCCGCGGCCAAGAAGGGATCTGACGATATGGCGAGGCTCATCGCCAAACAGGGGTTGGGCGCGGCCGCGCCGGCCGACGCCGCTCCTCCGGCCGAGCACGACCACAACTGAGGTTACGGCTGCGGGCAGGCGCCTACAGCGCCTTCGCTGCAGCCAAAACTTCTTCGGCGTGCCCCGGCACCTTCACCTTGCGCCACATTTTGGCGATGCGGCCATCGGCGCCGATCAGCACCGTGGTGCGCTCGACGCCCATATATTTGCGGCCGTACATGCTCTTCTCGACCCAGACGCCATAGGCGTTGAGCGTCTCTTTTTTCTCATCCGACGCGAGCGGCAGCGCCAACTCATATTTCGCCCGAAACTTGTCGTGGCTTTTGATCGGATCGGGCGACATGCCGACGACCACGGTCTTCGCTTTCGCAAATTTGTCGCGCAGCCCATTGAAATCTATGGCTTCCTTGGTGCAGCCCGAGGTGTCGTCCTTAGGGTAGAAATAGAGGACGACTTTCTTGCCTTTGAGCGCTGCAAGAGACAGCTTTTCTCCTCCCGCCCCCGGGAGATCGAAAGCGGGCGCTATGTCTCCCTCTTTTAAGGCCGTCCCCTTAAGCGTAGCCTTGGCGGTGACGGTCGAGTTCATGGCGCCTTCCTTTCGTCGCATCTGCAGCTAAAATCAGACGGTAGAATGCAGACTGCGCGCCAGCCAGCAAGATCTGGCCCATTGCCCGCGCCAAAGCTGCGATCGAGCCGAGAGCGAGACGAGTTGACCGACAGGGTAGGGCGCAAGCCTAGCGGCGGCGAAAACGTCGTCGACGCCGCATGGCGTTTGGTGGTGCGAGCCTGTCGCGCAGCGTGGCGACCGCCGCGTTTTTGGGCGCCGCGCCGCGAAGTTCGTCGTCTGATCTTGTTCAGCGGGCTCGCCGCAGCGCTGCTTTGCGTGCTGACGTTCGGCGGCTTCTTTCTGCTTCTGTCGCAGGGCTCGATCACCTTCGCCTGGCTCGCGCCGCGCATCGTCCAATCGCTGAATGAACTGGCGGGCGACCGCTACGACTTCTCGCTCGCCACCGCCTCGATCGGCAATGGCGATCATGGTCCAACGCTCTCCGTAGACAATTTCGTCGTCAAGAAAGACGGCCGTCCGATCGTGGCCGCGCCGCGCGCTGAGCTGTCCGTCGACTTCCCTTCCCTGTTGATCGGCCGGGTGAAGCTACGCCGGCTCGAGGTTCTCGATCTGGATTTGCGGCTCTCCGTTGATCCAGACGGCGCCGTCGCCATTTACGCGGGCGCTAACCCCGTAGCGACGCAAGCGCCTGCTGCGCCAGAAGGACCGGCGTCAGCGCCGAAGCGCGCGACCCTCTTGCGGGACGCCACCGAGGCGTTGCGCGGACTTATGGATCTCGCCACGAGCCCGAACAGTCCGATTGGCGCGCTCGATCGCCTTGGCGTCGCGCATGGTCGACTCACGATCGACGATCGCATAACCGATCACTCCATACGCTACGAAGACGTGACGCTTAGTCTCGACAAGGGCGCCAACGGCATGCGCTTCTCAGCGGCTGCCAATGGTCCCTCCGGGCGTTGGACCGCCGTCGCCGTCGCAAAGGGCGCGCCCGGAGGACGGCGCGATTTCCATGCGCAGTTTCGCGGTCTATCGATCGACGAAATTGCGCTTGCGGGCGGTTTTCGCACCACGCGCTTCGATACTGACGCGCCGCTCTCCTTCGATTTACGATTTGCGCTCGGCGCGGGCGATGAGATTCTCGAGGCGTCGGGCCAAGCAGAAGTCGGTCGCGGCTATTTCCGCTTTGATGAGCCAGACCATGAGCCGGTGATGATCGAAAAGGTCGCTGGCGTCGCGACATGGGATCGAGTTGGGCGCAAAGTCGTGATCGCGCCGCTCGTGTTCAAAGCGGGCGGCCTTGACATGACGGTCGTCGGCGAGGCGCGCCCGCCCGTTGGCGTCGCGACCATCGCCGATGCGGCGAGTCTTGACGGTCCATGGACAATCGGCCTGCGTCTGAAGGCGCCGACTGTTGTCGCGCCAGAGCGCCGAGGCGAGAAGAACGTGCGGATCGATAGCGGAATGCTCAATGCGCGCCTGTTCCGTGACCAACGCCAGATCGTTATCGACAAGTTCGCCTTTAGCGGCCCCGAAACCAATATCGGACTCAATGGCGCCTTGAGCTGGCGCGACGATATTCGCATCACGCTCAAAATGGGAATTGAGGAGACGCAGATACGCGCGCTCGCGCGCCTGTGGCCGACCCATGTCGCGCCGTCCGTGCGCGCCTGGTTCGTGGATCATGTGCCGGCCGGCGTTTTGAAGCGCGCCCGATACGCCGCCGACTTTGACGGCGCGGCGCTCACCGCAATGCGTTACGAGCAGGCGCCGCCAGATCGATCGCTGTTCGCCGAGACAGACATTGAAGGAGCCGCGGTCACCGACATATTGCCGGGCATGGCGCCGTTGACCGGCATCAACGGCCATTTGCGCATCACTGGTCAAACGACGTCTTTCGTCGCGACCTCAGGCGTCATGGCGACCGGGCCGGGCCGGCGCCTCGCACTATCCGCGGGCCGCTTTATCGTGGCGGACAGCGCGCTGCGTCCGACGCCCGCCACGGTCGAAGTCAATGTCGGCGGCGACGTCGAAGCCGTGGCTGACCTTCTCTCAGTGCCGGCGATCGCCGAACATGCGTCTGTTCCCGTCGATCGCGGCGCGCTGAAAGGAACGATCGAAGGACGTCTGCGCGTCGATTTCGAGACGGGCCCGACTGCGCGGGACGAGGCGACGACCTTCGCAGTTGACGCAACGACGTCAAACCTCGTCATCGACAGGCTGATCGGCAAGGAAAAACTCGAAGGCGGCGCTCTGCATATTGTCGCCGATGGGAGCGGATTGCGCGTCAACGGGACTGGGCACATTTACGGCGCGCCGGCGACCCTCGACGTGCGCCGCGCCTTTGGCGAAAAAGGCGCGGCCCAAGCGCAGGTGGCTTTCACCTTCGACGACGCGGCGCGCCAGCGTGCGGGCTACGCCATCGCAGGCGTCGGCGGTCCAATTCTGGCGACGATACGCACGCCATTGCCGGTCGACGACGTCGATATGCAGTTCGACCTCGACCTCACGCGAACGAATTTCGACAATCCGCTGCCGGGGCTCGTGAAGCCTCCTGGAAAGCCCGCAAAGGCCTCCTTCGTGCTGACGCACCGCGGCGAGGGAATGGCGCTTGAGCAATTCATATTCGACGCCGGGCCGACGCAGGTGCAGGGCTCCATTGAGTTCGGGCGCGACGGCGCCTTCCGGGCCGCTCATTTCGCGCAGGCGCGACTCTCGCTCGGAGACGACATGCACGTCGATGCGCAACGCGCCGGCGAGGCTGTAAAGATCGTCGCACGCGGCGCCAATTTCGACGCGCGGCCGATGATGCAGGGGCTGCTGCGTGCTGCCGATCGCGGCGGCAAGGGAACGATTGAAGACCTCGATCTCGATTTCAAGTCGCCGATCGTCACGGGCCATAACAAGCAAATCCTTTCTAACGTGGATCTGAAAGTGGAGCGGCGCGGCGGCAAGCCGCGCGCCGTGGCGGTGACGGGTTTCTTCGGCCGCGAACAAATCTCCGTCGGGATGGGCCGAAGCCCAAACGGCCAGCCGCAGTTGGAAATTTCGACGAACGACGGCGGTTCTCTTCTCTCTTTCCTGGATGTCTATCGGAAGATGGACAGCGGCGCGCTGGCCGCGACCGTGCAGCTTGGCCAGAGCCGCGCAGACGGCGCATTGCGCATTCGTGACTTTTATGTCCGTGGCGAGCCGACCGTGCGCCAACTGATGGCGCAAAGTGGAACAGCGCGCGCCGATGATCGCGGCAACTATCGCTTCGATCCTGATCTCGTGCGCGTCGGCAAATTGGAGAGCGAATTCAGCTGGTCGGGCGGACAGCTCACGGTGCGTGACGGCGTCCTGTCGGGTCCCGAGATCGGCCTTACTTTCGACGGCTACATCGACTTCCAACACGAGCGGCTGGATCTCGTCGGCACCTATGTGCCGGCCTATGCGTTGAACAGCCTATTGTCGAACATTCCGGTTGTCGGCGCCGTTCTCGCCGGCGGACAGCATGAAGGCGTCTTCGGGCTGAGCTATCGCCTCTACGGAGCGCTCTCGTCCCCTTCCATCAACGTCAATCCGCTGTCGGCGATCGCGCCCGGCCTGATGCGCAAGATTATGGGCGTCATCGACGGCACCGCGCGGATGCCGCAGTAGCGGCGCGCAAGTTTTCAAAGCGCGCGAAGCTAGAGCAGGTTCCGAAAAAGTTGACAGACTTTTTCGATGAGAACCTGCTCCAGCATTTTGGTTTTGAGCGATTCATTATCGATCACATGATTACATGTGATCGGGAAGCACTCTAAGCTCGCTCAAGCAGCACGTGCTTCTTCTTGCCAAGCGAGAGTTTAACGACGCCGTCGCTGGCAAACTCTCGTTCTCCAATGACGCCGCGCTCGTCGGTCACTGGCGCATCGTTGACGCGCAGGCCGCCGCCTTTGATCTGACGCCGCGCTTCTCCTGTCGAGGCAACGAGTCCCGCTTTTACGAAAGCCGTGAGCACGCCGAGGCCGGCGGCGACTTCCTCGGCTGAAACGGCGACCTTTGGGAGCGACAGCGCAAGCGCGCCTTCTTCGAATGTCGTGCGCGCGGTTTCCGCGGCTGCATCCGCCGCCGTGCGGCCGTGAATGAGCGCCGTCGCTTCGGTCGCGAGAGTTTTCTTCGCTTCGTTGATCTCGGCGCCTTGCAGCGCCGCGAGCCGCCCGATCTCTTCCATCGGCAGGAAGGTGAAAAGCTTCAGGAAGCGGATGACGTCCGCGTCTTCCGTATTGCGCCAGTACTGCCAGTAGTCGTAGGGCGACAGCATGTCGGCGTTGAGCCAGATCGCGCCAGCTTCGCTCTTGCCCATCTTGGCGCCAGACGATGTCGTCAGCAGCGGCGAGGTGAGCGCGTAAAGCTGCGGGCAGCCCATGCGGCGTCCGAGATCGAGACCCGTGACGATATTGCCCCATTGGTCCGAGCCGCCCATCTGCAGCTGCGCGCCGTAGCGCCTGTTGATCTCGACGAAGTCATAAGACTGCAGGCACATGTAGTTGAACTCGATGAAGGAGAGTTCATGCTCGCGCTCGAGCCGTAGCTTGACCGAATCCATCGTCAGCATACGGTTGACGGAGAAATGACGCCCGACGTCGCGTAGAAAATCGATGTAGTTCAGACCGACCAGCCAATCGGCGTTGTCGAGCATCAGCGCATCGGTCGCGCCGTCGCCGAATGTGAGGAAGCGTTCGAAGACGGTTTTGATCGACGCCTTGTTCGCGTCGATCTGTTCAACGGTCAAAAGCCTGCGGCTTTCATCCTTGCCGGAAGGATCGCCGACGCGCGTCGTGCCGCCGCCCATCAGTGGCAATGGCTTGCCGCCAGTGCGCTGCAGCCAGGCAAGCATCATGATCGGCAGCAGCGAACCCACGTGGAGCGACGGCGCCGTGCAGTCGAAGCCGATATAGGCGGCGAGCGTCCCCGATCGCGCCTTCTCGTCCAGGCCCTCGAAGTCTGAGCATTGATGAACGAAGCCGCGCTCGATGAGCGCCCGCAGGAAGTCGGACTTGGGAGAAAAATCAGCGGTCATGGAGGGGTGAATAGGCGGAACCCGGCGCCCGCGCAAGCGAACCCGCTCGTGAATTCCGCTTGAAATAATTTTCTCCTTACCTTATGTAAGGAGTTCTAAAGGCAAGGAAGTTGGCCTAATGCCGAAGGCGACTCTGACCAGCAAGGGCCAGATTACTCTTCCCGTCGAGGTGCGCCGCGCCCTACGGGTGGACGCTGGCGACAGTCTGATTTTCGAACAGAAAAGCGACGACGCCTTTCTCGTTCGCGCCGCCTCCGGAGACATACGACGCCTCAAGGGCGTCGTTCGAGCGCCCTCGACGCCAGTTACGCTTGAGGCGATGGATGCTGCGATTCGAAGCCGTGCGCGCCAAAAGTGATTGCGCTCGATGCAAATGTGCTCGTTCGCTACCTTGCCCAGGACGACCGCGAGCAAGCGAAAGCCGCAACGCGATTGATCGAAGAACGGTTGACGGCCGGCGATCCAGGATTCATTTCGGCGATCGTTCTTTGCGAAATCATTTGGGTGCTCGAAAGCTGTTATGACCTAAAAAGGGCGGACATCGTTTCGATCATCAAAACGCTGCTCGATACGCGGCAAATCGTCGTGGGCGAGGCGAACGCCGTGGGCGCCGCCCTGAACCATTCCAGCGTCGATCTTGTCGACGCGATCATTCACGAGGTGGGCAGGTCCCATCAGTGTCAGAGGACAGTGACATTCGATCGCAAGTTCGCTCGTCTCGCCGGCGTCGAACTGCTTGGCAGGTGAGGGGACCACAACTCTGACGCCAAGCTTGCTTCCTCGGGGACGCCTGACTTAGGGCACCCACAAAGCCGTTTTCTTGCCCAACTAGGGTGGTTTTGATAGAAGCCGCAGGCTTTCGCGCTCGCGCCGGCGCGCCGACGAATGCAGGACAATCATGCTTTTCTACGAGCCGCTGTTCCTGTTTCTATTCGGGCCGGCGGTTTATCTCATCTATCTCTTTTTCGGCGAAGTCCGCGCGCGCCGCGCCGTCATCCTTTTTGCGGCGAGCGTTGTCTTTTACGCCTGGAGCGAGCCGGTCTTCATCTTCCTCGTCTTTGCGTCGGTCGCGCTCGACCTTTACGTGGCGCAGAAGATCGCCACGTCCTCAGAGTATGACGTTCGTAAGCGCTGGCTCGCGCTCGGCGTCGTCGCCAATCTGGCGATCCTCGTCTATTACAAATACACGGGCTTTCTTGCGCTCAATCTCGATGCGATCCTGAAGGCGTTGACGCTTCCGGGGATCAACATCCCGCAGATCGCATTGCCGATCGGCGTCAGCTTCATCGTCTTCGAAAAAATCACCTATCTCGTCGACGTCTATCGCGGCGTCACCGCGCCGGCGCGCAGTTCTCTGCTTTACGGGCTTTACGTTTTTTTCTTTCCCAAGCTGCTCGCGGGTCCGATCATCAAATATCACGACATTGCGCGCCAGTTCGAGGCGATGCCGCACGCCGACGTTGACGACTTCGTCATGGGCTTTTCGCGCTTCATGCTCGGCGTCGTGAAGAAGCTGCTCTTCGCCGATACGCTCGCGAGCGGCGCTGACCTGATCTTTTCGCGCGATGTCGGCGCGCTTGGCTTTACGGAAGCTTGGGCGGGCGTGCTGTTCTTCACCTTCCAAATCTATTTCGACTTCTCCGGCTATTCCGACATGGCGATCGGGCTTGGGCGCATGTTCGGGTTCCGGCTTTTGGAAAATTTCAACATGCCCTATGTCGCGACGAGCATCACCGATTTCTGGCGGCGCTGGCATATCTCGCTGACGAGTTGGATTCGCGAATATCTATATTTTCCGCTTGGCGGCAATCGGCGCGGCGAAGCGCGCACCTATCTCAATCTGTGGATCTGCTTCCTGGCGTCGGGAATCTGGCATGGCGCGGCTTGGACCTATGTCGCCTGGGGCGCCTATAATGGCGTGTTCCTCGTGCTCGACAGGCTGTTTCTCGTCAACCGTCTGCAGCGGTTGCCGGACTGGTTCGCCAATATCATTGCGATGATCATCGTGATCGTCGGTTGGACGTTCTTTCGCGCGACCTCTCTCTCTCAAGCCGGCGCGCTGCTTGCGCTGATGGTCAATCCCTGGGCGCAATCCAGCGCGCCCATCGCCATTCCCGACGAATATGTTGTCGTGGCGCTGATCGCCGCGGGAATTTGCGTCGCGCAGCGGCTGTCGCTTTACGTCAAGGACTTCGATTGGGGAAGCGCTGCGCTGCGCTACGCCACGGTGTCTAACAGCGCGCTTTCCGTGCTCTTCCTCGCCGCGCTGGCGAAGGGACTCGCCGATCCCTTCAAGCCGTTCATCTACTTCCGGTTCTAAATCGAATGAGCGATCTCGCGGAAATCGACAAGCGCGTCGGGCAACTCGAAGGAGAAGCTGCAGCGTCGCTGCGCGCGCCCGCGCGTGCCGAGGGCGTGATCGCTTTTTTCAAATCGCTCACGCTCGCGCGCCTGCCGATCTTTGGATGCGCTGGGTTCATTGCCTTTCTGTTCCTCGCCAATTTATGGAATTTCGCCGTCGAACGCGATTGGCCGAAGCTGCGCATCCGCAGCGCCTGGCCGCTTTACGGAGTCGCGAAGCCAAAGCCCGCGCCTTGGACTCTCGACGCCTTCCTGTCAGGAGAAACGCAAAAGGCGGTCTCCGCCAATCTTGGCCGAATGTCGCCGGTTTTTCCAATCTCCGTGCGCGCGAAAAATCAGTTCGTCTTTTCGCTTTTCGGCGGCTCGGCTGCGCCGGGAGTCGTGGTCGGCCGCAACGGCCAGCTTTACGAGCAGTTCTACATCGAGGAATTTTGCGCTCGTGACGGCGCGTTCGACTCTTCGCGCGTCAGCGCATGGTCTTCGACGCTGCGCGAAATTCAGGAAGTGGCGCGATCGCGCGGCAAGAGCTTCGTCTATCTCATTTCGCCGTCCAAAGCGGCGCGTTATCCGGAAGATTTGCCGAAATCCGCGCCTTGCGCTTCACGCGCGACAGCGATGCCCGAGAAGCTTGCGCCCTATCGCGCGGCGCTTGACGAAGCGCACGTGCGCTATGTCGACGGTCCGGCGCTCATTGCGTCAGAAAAACCCAAACAGCCGATACCGCTTTTTCCGCGGGGCGGCACGCATTGGAACAGCGTCGGCGGCGCGCTCGCCATGCGTGAAGCGACGCGCGCGCTTCCCAATTCTCCGATTGGCGTGCTGGAATTTACCTCAGCGCCGGCGTCCGAGACTTTGGGAACAGATCGCGACCTGCTCGATCTTATGAATCTTTTATGGCCCGATACGCATTACCCCACGGCGGCGATCGGTCGGGCAGGGGAGAAGAGCGAATGCGCGCGCCCGCCGCGGCTGCTGGCGCTTGGAGGAAGCTTCCTGCATAAAGCCTTAGCGGCGGCGACCCTCGCGCCCTGTCCGCCTCAAATCGACTATTGGTTCTACATGCGGACAGAGGACAACACGATCGAACTCGGCCATTACCGGCGTGCGCCCGGCGACGCCTCGAACGGCGAACGGCTGCCGGCCACATCGGAGGAACTCGATGAAAACCTCGCCGGGGCCGATGTCATTCTGCTGGAAGAAAATGAATCCAGCATCGCCACGACGAAGCAGGTTCATCATCTCGCCGAGGCGCTGCGCCGTCTGCCTTAGGCGACGCCACAAGTTAGTGAATCGATTGGGCGCGAGCTCCCTCTCCCCGTTTACGGGGAGAGGGCTGGGGTGAGGGGCTCGGGAGCATAACGCCGGATGTGGACGACGTCAGCGAATCCGTGGACTTCATCGGCATCGCTGACAATACGCCCGGCCCCTCCCAGGGCTCCGAATCCAGGTTAACGAGGGGTCATCTCACCGCGTCATGGCCGCGCTTGTCGCGGCCATCCACGCGACGACACGATGCAAATGTGAGAACATGAGCCGAACATGCCGCCTCCGCGCGATGCGTTTCGCGATTGTCCGGCGTGGATGCCCGGCACAAGGCCGGGCATGACGGCTGAAAGTGAGCTGAAATTAACCTGAGTTCTAAGCCCTGGCCCCTCACTCCAACCCTCTCCCCGCAAGCGGGGAGAGGGGGCGCGCGTTCGAACGATTCACTTGCTTCGCCACGGCGCCATAGAGGCGCGGATCGCGTAACAGCGGAGATTAGTTTTTTGCGTAAAGCACGCTCGACGCTTTTGAGATCGATCACGTCATCGCATTTGGGCGAATACATGCGAATTCCAGTACTATCTCGGTTTGAATTTGGGCTTACGACCCATAGCAGTTGCCTCGCCGGGCGGATGATAAATGACTCGATTTGAGCCAAAACGGACTAACTGACTGCTACCCGGCCTAATCAACAGCAATTTAAATTGTGCAACCTATCGCTCGGCCGTTAGCGTGGCCGTGGCTTAACGCTAATCGCAACGACCTTCGTCAGACATAACGCGGCCGCCCCAGCAATGTGGATCGGCGCAGGCGATCTGCAAGTCCCGCAAGTTCCACGTGATGGGTCACGACTAGTCGCTCTTCGGCCGAAATCGTCGATCCAAGCACGATGCAATCGACGAGTGCATCGAGGTCAGCCTCGACCAGAATGCCGTCAACTGGGACCTTTACGCCAAACTCCTCGGCCGTCCGCAGCGAGATCGCCAACCGAAATTCGCGTTCCCATTCGAAGGCGCGATGCTTGTAAAAAAATCGGTCGAGCATTCCAGTGTCTCTCATTCGGATCTTTGCGAGATCGACATACTCGACAGGTCCAGCCCATAGCTCTTCAGCCCCATATTCCGCCTTTAGGCGAAACGGCTTGAAGGCAGAACGCATCCGTTCGGGCGTCGTGACGATAGCGATACCCTTGTGTTCGCCGGCATAGAGTTTCCACATCGCGTCGCTCTCATACGCGGCGCGGTGCCAGCAACTAATCTTCGTCAGCCGCTTGAGTTCAAAGAACGCCTTTTCGGTCGACTCCATCTCGGCATATCGGGGATCGACCGGCCCATCGTCCACCTGGACAGCAACCGCTCCCTCGAAAACATCCACGAACTGATTCGCCGAGGCAAAATACAGTGTCCGACTCTTTAGTATCGAAATGAAACGGTCTATCCGGAAGTACTTCCAGAGAGTCTCGCTCCAATCGATATTCCCATCACCGATCGCGCGCACGCCCCTACCGCCCGCAATTACCGAATGCCGACACAATATCGCATTGCCTCGCACGGCACCTATCCGCTATTGGCTGCGCCAGAGTGCTCACGCCGCCTGCGACGGATCGTTCCAATAGCCCTCAGCGCGAGCGATTCTCGCATATTCGGCGTGCACGACGGCAGGGCTGTAGAGGCGTTCTAATCGGCGGACGACGAAATGACCGCGCGCGAGACTTTGGAAGTGCTCGGTGAAAGCGACGTTAATCGCCGCGCCGCTGATCGCGCCTATGACAGGCACGGCTTGCGCGGCGGTTTTTTGCGATACGACGACGCCAAAACGCGTCCCGATCGCGCCAATCAGACGCGCGAGAGCAGGCGCCGCTTCGTTGGAAACCTGCCGGACAGTGAGAAAACGCGCGGCGTCTGACACGGATTTCGCGAGCACGGCGCGCAACGCCAAATAGCCGCCCTCCAAAACATTGCCTTCCGCGGAATGGCCGCCGAGCGCGAAGACTTCAAGGCAGGCGAGGGCCGCGCCGGGATGTCGCAAGTCCTCTCCCTCGGCCTGCGCGATTTCAGCGATCGAGCGCAGCATGATCGTCGTCGACAGCGGCAGTTCAAGCGGAAGGCTGACGAGACCGACGGCGCCGCCGACGCCGCCCGTCAGCGCCGCGAGGCGGCGGTGAATCCTTATGGAGTCTTTCGCCGGCTGGGGGTCAAGGCTGGCCAACGCCAACTTCATCGCCGCTGCGAGAGCCTTTCGCGTGGCGGCGGCGACTGCAGTTTGTAGCCGTGGCGGCAGAGTCAGCGAGCCAAAATTGAACTGTCGGCTCGCCAGTCCGGCGAGCCGCGATGCAAAACTCTGTCTTTCCAGCGCCACGACGGCGGACCGAAGGGCCTCGACGTCAGACTGCGACAGCCCCTGGTCCAGGAGAACGGGAAGCGGATGGGAATTCGACACGGATCGCCTCGGCCTTTCGACTGACTTTAAAAATCGGACTCTTCCAAGATCTTTGCAAGCGCCGTGAAGGCTTGGCGGGGCGGCAAATCTGGGTTGCCGACTGGCGGGCCAAGTGCGCCCGCGCACAGGTTCATTCTGACAAATTGTGACATCAATCGGCTGCTGGCTGGAGCGGCGCTGTTGCTTTTTGGCGCTTGTTCTGTACTGCAAGGGCGTGCGTTTGTGGCTCCGCTTCAGGCGTTGCCGCCGCAGATTAGAGGAGGTCTAAATGCTGAAGTTTGGTTTGGGTCGCGCGCTGAGCGGCGCCTGCCTTTTGGCGCTGCTGGCGCCGGCGAGCGCGTTCGCGGGCGATCGCGTGGGCACCTTGCAGTGTCGGCTGCTGGGCAATGGCATCAGCATTCTGGTCGAAAATCAGCAGTTGGACTGCATCTATCGCGACGATGCGGAAGGCGCGATTCCCGCTCATTACATCGGCACGCTCACCAAGGTTGGCGCGAATGTGACAATCAACGGTCCTGGCGAGCTTGCCTGGGGCGTCGTCGCGGCGACGAACCATATCGGACCTGGGGCCCTCGCCGGCTACTATGTCGGCCCCGAAGTAACGGCCAAGGTCGTGGTCGGCGGCGGCGGGGCCATCCTCGTCGGCGGATCCGATAACACTTTCTCGCTGCAGCCCTTCACGATGGAAGCGGGCTCCGGCGTGGGTTTGACCGCTGGCGTCGAGCGCTTGACGCTCGCCTATGTGCCGCCGCCGCCTCCGCCCATGCCGCGCCGCCACCATATCCATCATCACCACTGGCATAGAGGCTAAGCTAGCCATCTCTAACGCGTGACTTTAGAGCCGCGCGCTCTATGCCGGCGCTGAAAAACTCAGCAGCCGGTCGGTGGGAAAATCATAAAGCCTCGCGCTCTCGCGCCATTCTGGCGTCAGCAGCGCGAGGCATTTTTTTGCGAATTCCTCGGGCGTTTTGAGAGTCATTGGATCTTCGCCCGGCATCGCCTGAGCGCGCATGCGCGTGCGCAGCGGACCCGGATTGGCCAGCATCACGGTGACGCCGTCATCTGCGACCTCCGACGCATAAGTGCGGGCGATCGCTTCGAGCGCCGCCTTTGAGACCGCGTAAGGGCCCCAAAACGGCTTCATTGTCGCGCGGTGCGCCGCTCCTGAGGTGATGAAGACGACGCGTCCGGCGCCTGACGCGCGCAGAAGCGGGTCGAGCGAACGGATCAGCCGCCAATTCGCCGTGACGTTGACCGCCATGACGCGGTTCCATTCCTTGGGGTCGACGTGAGCGAGCGGCGACAGAGGACCAAGTAGACCTGCATTGCCGACAAAGGCGTCGAGTTTGCCCCAGCGTTCGAAGAGCGCGGCGCCGAGACGATCGAGCGCATCGAAGTCGGCAAGATCGCAAGGAACGAGCGTCGCTTGGGCGCCCAATGCGCGGATTTCGTCGTCGAGTTCTTCGAGCGCGCCTTGCGTGCGCGCCAAGGCGACGACATGCGCGCCCGCGCGCGCGAGTTCGAGCGCGAGGGCGCGACCGATGCCGCGCGACGCGCCGGTGACGAGGGCGATGCGGGGGGAGGGGAGAGGACCCAAGAATTATCCGCCAGAGAAGTCCCAGGGGTTGATGAGTTCGATCGGCAGACCTGAAAAGTGTCGCACATTGCGCGTCGAAATCGATGCATTGCGAGAAATAGCGATTCCCGCAATTTGGGAGTCTCGGATTTCAACTGGACGACCGATCTTGAGGCGCTCTGCTGCAACAAGGGCGGTAGCCAAGGCCGCCTCAAGATCGAAGTTCGCTATGCGCTGTGCAAAGTCTTCGTTCAGCATTGTATAGACCGCGGCGGTAAGTCGGTCTTTTCGCTCACCATCGTCAAGCCTTGCGACGCCCTGACATAGCTCCATCGCCGAAATGGATGTCGTCCAGAGCTCTTCGGATCGCTGCTGGTCGACCCATGCCCGAACACGCGGAGAGGGCTCGGAACGCATCAATTCGGAAAGAACATTTGTATCAAGGATGATCAATCGAATTCAGCCGGCTTGATTTCCTCACCGTGCAATTCAAAGGCCGCAGCCTCTTGTTCGCTGAGACCAATTCCCTGAAAGCGCTTCGTAATTCGCGTGCCTAATCCGGAGGGAAGAGCGGCGGCGGGTGCGGGTCTGACCGCGTCGCCGAGAATTGCGCGCGCCTCCTCTTCGACAGTGCGGCCGTGCTCCGCGGCGCGCGCCTGCAGACCTTTAGTTATATTGTCGTCGATATTGTTGATGATCAGTTGCGTCATGACGATGGTCTAGCGCCGTAAATATAGCCTTGATCCAACGTCGCCGGCAACAGATCCCGGGACTCTTCTCTCAGCTCGCTTCGGCCAATAGCGAAAGTTGCGCGCGGTTTTCGCCGACGAGATCGGTGAGCGAGGTGGGATAGTCGCCGGTGAAGCAGTGGTCAGTGAACTGCGGCCGAACAGGATCGCGGCGCTCATAGCCCATGGCGCGATAGATGCCGTCGACCGACAGGAAGGCCAGCGAGTCGCAGCCGATATATTCCCGCATCTCCTCGAGCGTATGCGTCGCGGCGAGCAGCTTCTCCTTCTGCGGCGTGTCAATGCCGTAATAATCCGGATTGGTGATTGGCGGCGACGAAATGAGAAAGTGCACTTCCGTGGCGCCCGCGTCGCGCATCATCTGCACGATTTTTACCGAGGTCGTGCCGCGCACGATTGAATCGTCGATGAGGATCACGCGCTTTCCGGCAACGACGCAGCGATTGGCGCTATGCTTCATGCGCACGCCAAAATCGCGCGCGATCTGCGTCGGCTCGATGAAGGTGCGCCCGACATAGTGGTTGCGGATGATGCCGAGTTCGAATGGGACGCCGGACTGTTGCGAATAGCCGATCGCCGCCGGCACGCCGGAGTCGGGCACCGGCACCACGACATCCGCGTCGATCGGACGTTCGCGCGCGAGCTCGGCGCCCATCGATTTACGCACCTCATAAACTGGACGGCCATGTACGATGGAATCAGGACGGGCGAAATAGATATATTCGAAGATGCAGGGGCGCATAGGTTGCGGCGGGAAGGGCCGCAAGCTCACGAGACCGCTCTCCGAAATAACGACGACCTCGCCATTCATCACATCGCGCACGAAGCGCGCGCCGATAATGTCGAGCGCGCAAGTCTCCGACGCGAGAATATATTTTCCGTTGAGTTCGCCGATGACGAGCGGACGAATGCCGAGCGGATCGCGCGCGCCGATGAGCTTTTTGTTGGTGAGCGCGACGAGCGAATAAGCGCCTTCGATCGAGCGCAGCGCTTCAATGAATCGGTCGACGAGCAGCGGCTTGCGGCTGAGTGCGACGAGATGAAGAATGACCTCGGTGTCCGAGGTCGACTGGAAGATCGCGCCTTCGCGGATCAGCTCGCGCCGCAGGGTTTGCGCGTTGGTCAGGTTGCCGTTGTGAGCGACCGCGAAACCGCCCGTGTTCAGTTCCGCGAACAGCGGCTGAACGTTGCGCAGCATGGTCTCGCCGGTAGTCGCGTAGCGCACATGGCCGATTGCGGCGGCGCCCGGCAGGCGCTCGATCGCGCTTTCCTGAGAGAAATGATCGCCGACGAGCCCCAAACGGCGTTCGCCGTGGAAACGGCCGCCGTCGAAAGTGACAATGCCGGCCGCCTCTTGTCCGCGATGTTGCAGCGCGTGCAGGCCCAGCGCGGCGATCGCTGCGGCGTCTGGCAAATCGAAGACGCCGAACACGCCGCAATATTCGCGAAGCCGGTCGCCGTCGAGATCGTCTATCGCGTCAATCTCGCGGGATGAGGACCTCTGAAGATCCTCGGCGGCGTCCGTCATGCTTCGTCCCCCGTGACGCGCCGCCGCCCGGCAATCCGGAGCGCCCGGGCGTCGCATTCCCGTCATATGTGCCAGCGGCGGGGTCCATCCGCAAGACCATCATTCAGGCTTGTCGGCTGACTCCGGCGGCGCCTCGGCCGGGCTCTCGACGTTTGCGTCGCTCGGCGCTGGCTGGATCTTTTCGGGTTCAACGTCAGCCGGAGGCTCCTCGTTTACAGGAGCGCCCTTCTTGGCCTTGATCTTGGCGACGATGCTGTCGATGTCGTCAGGCAGCATTTCGCGCAGCTTCTCGCCGCCGGCGACAAGGAAGGGCTTGGCGCGCGCGTCCTTGATCCATTCCGGC
Organism: Alphaproteobacteria bacterium; assembly: GCA_016869595.1. Taxonomy (GTDB): domain Bacteria; phylum Pseudomonadota; class Alphaproteobacteria; order Rhizobiales; family Beijerinckiaceae; genus Methylocystis. Next base: position 58,925 of record VGDT01000006.1, on the reverse strand, counting down.
TGATTCGTTTCAGGCACGAGCCAGCTATAGAAAACAAAGGCGACGACGGCGAGCAGCGCGCCGCGGACGGCGCCGAATAGGAAGCCGAGCGTGCGGTCGAGCGCGCCGACTTTCGAATCGAGAATGACGTCCGAGAGCTTCACCGTGATAAGCGAAACGGCGATCAGGGCGATGAAAAACACCGAGGCCACGGCGGCCGCGAGAGCAATCTCATCCTTGCTGATGTAAGGTTTGATGTAGGGCAGGGCGAGCGGATAGAAGAAGTATGCCGCCGCCGCCGCGGCGACCCAGGAGAGGATTGCAAGGACCTCCCGGGTGAAGCCGCGCAAAAGAGCGAGCATCCCCGACACCAAAACGACGGTAATCACTGCCAAATCCAGATATGACGGCATCGCTGGCCTCTTGGTTGTTCGCCCTGAGCTCTCAACGCTTCTGAATGGGCTGTTGGCCGCCTTCCGACGGCGCTCGCACGACCCTCTCCGGAACCTGTGTCAACTTTGCGCCTCAGTCAGGCAAGTCATTCCGGCAGGTCATTCCGGCAGGTCGGCTTTCGCACTTGCAGCCTTCTAACGCATCTTGACGCCAGCCGGAAACACTAAAGAGCGGCGACCTTAGCCGTGCGCGATCGTTTTTTCCCGCGTCGACATGCGGGCGATAGAGGCGACGAGGCCGCCAACGTCCCCGCACGGACGGATCGTCACTCCAGCGCTGCGGGCATCGTCAGAAATTTGTTGTGACTGCGGGACGACGGCGTGACGAAATCCAAGTTTTCCCGCCTCGCGCAGACGCATGCCGGGATGAATGACGGGCCGCACGGCGCCGGAAAGTCCGATCTCGCCGAAAAAACACATGTCGGGAGGCAGCACAGCGCCCGTGAGAGACGATACGAGCGCTGCGGCGGCAGCGAGGTCGGCGGCGGGTTCATCGGCGCGGAAGCCGCCAGCGACGTTGAGATAGACGTCGTGCATGCCAAGCTTGAGCCCGCCATGCGCCTCAAGCACGGCGAGAATCATGGAGAGGCGGTTTTGATCGAAGCCAACGACGGCGCGCCGCGGCGTGCCGAGGGACGTGGGCGCGACGAGCGCCTGAATTTCGATCAGCAGCGGACGCTGCCCCTCCATGCCGGCGACGACGGCTGCGCCCGGCGCGCCCGCGTCGCGGCCCGCAAGGAAAAGCGCGGACGGATTGGCGACTTCCGCAAGACCGAGTCCCGTCATTTCGAAAACGCCGATCTCGCCGGTCGCGCCGAATCGATTCTTGGAGGCGCGCAGCATGCGGAAATGATGCGCGCCGTCACCCTCGAAAGACAGGACCGCGTCGACCATGTGCTCGACGACGCGCGGGCCTGCGACCTGTCCGTCCTTGGTGACATGGCCGACGAGGACGATCGTCGAGCCCGTCGTCTTGGCGTGGCGCAGGAGCGCCTGGGCGCTGGCGCGCACCTGCGTCACCGTTCCGGGCGCCGACTCCGCCATGTCCGTATGCATGGTCTGAATCGAGTCGATAACGATCAACGCCGGATGCGCGCCTGTCGCGCAGGTCGCGAGAATGTCCTCGACCTGAGTAGCGGCGGCAAGCTCAACGGGCGCATCGGCGAGGTTGAGTCTAGCCGCGCGCAGGCGCACCTGGGCGACTGCCTCCTCGCCAGAGATATAGACGACGCGCGCGCCGCGTCGCGCCAGAGTCGCGCACGCTTGGATCAGCAGAGTGGACTTGCCGATGCCGGGTTCGCCGCCGAGCAGCAACACTGAGCCCGGAACGAAGCCGCCGCCGGTGACACGATCAAATTCGTCGAGTCCGGTGGCTATCCGGGGCGCCGGCTTGCCTTCGCCAGCGAGCCCCTCAAGTTCAAAGGCGCGACCGCGGGCGGCGCGGCGCGTGACCGCAGCGGCGCCGGCGTTCGACTCTTCAACGAGGCTGTTCCACTCGCCGCATGACTCACAGCGACCCTGCCACCGCGAAGCGACAGCGCCGCAGTTTTGACAGACATAGACCGCGCGGCTTTTGGCCATGCATGGTTGGCGCATGGCGCGCCGAGGCTTGTCAAGCAGGGATGGCGCTTGTAGCGCTAAACGATCATCCGCCGTTGATTTTTGCCCGCAGCACGTTGGACGGCTTAAAGGCGACGACGAGCCGAGCAGAGATCTGAGCGCCGTCGCCGGTCTTCGGATTGCGCCCCATCCGCTCTTTTTTGGCGCGCACTGTGAACGCGCCGAAAGATGAAAGCTTGACGTCTTCGCCGGCGACGATGTGCTGGAAGATCTCTTCGAGCACCATTTCCACATATTTCGCGGAGTCGGCTCGCGGCGTCCCCACCCGCCGATGAACCGCTTCGGCGAGATCAGAGCGGGTCAGCGTCCTGACAATGCGCTTTTCTTTCGCCTCGCCGTTCGGCTTACCGATTCCGTCGCCCTGGGCCATCTTCAGCCTACTGTTCTCAAATCCCGACAGCGGCGGGCGGTTCGGAGCGGAAACGACAGGGCTCTAAAGGTCGCGCTCTACGCTCCGCGGCGCACTGCGGGAGATTCGCCTACCTTGTCGGAATTTTTCAGAATTGGGTATGGAAGGCAAGCGCATCTTGTATTCAAGCCCAAATAATTCTTTGCAATATTTAGGTTTAAATAAAATCTTATTGTATTACGCGAGGTTACCAGCGTATCAGCGCCGATCCCCACGTAAAGCCGCCGCCGACCGCTTCGAGCATGACAAGATCGCCCTGTTTAATCCGCCCATCCGCCGTTGCGACGGCCAGCGCCAGGGGAACGGAGGCCGCTGAGGTGTTGCCGTGCAGATGCACGGTGGCGACGATCTTTTCCGGAGCGATGCCGAGCTTCTGCGCGGACATATCGATGATTCGCCGATTGGCCTGATGCGGCACGAACCAGTCGAGGTCTTCGGGCGTCAGGCCCGTGGCCGCAAAAGCGTCCTTGACGACGTCGGTGACGTGTCCGACCGCGAAGCGGAACACTTCCTTGCCTTCCATGCGCAGATGGCCGACGGTCTGCGTCGCGGAAGGGCCGCCGTCGACATGTAGCTTCGCCCGGTGGCGTCCGTCCGAACGCAGATGCGTCGTCAACACGCCGCGCTCCTCGATCCCGCCCTGAGACGGTCGCGCTTCGAGAATCATCGCGCCAGCGCCGTCGCCAAACAGCACGCAGGTCGTGCGATCTGTCCAATCGATGATCCGTGAAAACGTTTCGGCGCCGATCACGAGCGCGCGCTTATGCGAGCCTGAACGCAGAAATTTTTCCGCAGTGGCGACCGCGAAGACGAATCCGGAGCACACGGCCTGCAGATCGAAGGCCACGCCATGCGCAATGCCGAGCGCTGCTTGAATCTGCGTCGCGGTCGAAGGAAAGGTCCAGTCCGGCGTCGACGTCGCGACGATGATCAGGTCGATGTCGTCCGCGCTGACGCCGGCGTTGGCGAGCGCCGCGCGCGCGGCCTTTTCGCCGAGCATCGACGTCGTCTCGCCTTCGGCGGCGATATGACGCTCTCTTATGCCGGTGCGCTGGACGATCCACTCGTCGCTCGTGTCGACGAGCTTGGCCAATTCGTCATTGGTGAGCGTTTTCTCGGGCAGATAAGCGCCGACGCCGAGAACGACCGAGCGCAGTTGCGGAATGCTTGTCGTCACTGAGCGGTTTCCCGGGGAGGTGTGGTCTGATCGGCGCCGTCCTGTTCCCCGAGCCTGTGCGCCAGCGCGACGGTGTCGCGAATACGATTGAGCAGGTCGCTGCCAGCCATTTCATGGCCGATCTCGACGGCCCGGGCGAAGCCGACCGAATCGGCGCCGCCGTGGCTCTTGATGACGATGCCTTCGAGCCCGAGAAAGACGCCGCCGTTCGTCGCTCGCGTGTCCATTTTGGCGCGTAGCTCGCGAAAGGCGCCGAGCGCAAGAAGATAGCCGAGCTTGGCGAGCAGCGTGCCGCCCATCGCCTCTTTGAGATAGGCGGCGATCTGCGCAGCCGTTCCTTCGGCGGTCTTAAGGGCGATGTTGCCAGTAAAGCCCTCGGTGACGACCACGTCGACGACGCCCTTGCCGATGCCGTCGCCCTCAACGAAGCCGCGATAGTCGAAGCCTGGCAAAGCGAGGTCGCGCAGCTTGATCGAGGCGGCCTTCACTTCCTCGATGCCCTTGATTTCCTCGGTGCCGACGTTGAGCAGACCCACAGTTGGACGCTCAAGTCCCAGGATCACTCGCGCCATCGCCGCGCCCATGATCGCAAGATCGACCAAATGGCTGGCGTTGGCGCCCATCGAGGCGCCGACGTCAAGCACGACGGATTGGCCGCGCAGCGTTGGCCACAGGCAGGCGAGGGCCGGCCGATCGACGCGCGCCATCGTATGCAGGCAAATTTTCGCCATGGCCATGAGGGCGCCGGTGTTGCCGGCGGAAATCGCGACGTCGGCGTCGCCTTTCTTAACGGCCTCAATGGCGAGCCACATCGACGAGACGCGACGTCCATAGCGGAGCGCCTGGCTCGGCTTGTCGTCCATGCGGATCGAGACGGAAGAGTGACGCACTTCCGCGCATTCGGCGAGGCGCGGATGGCGCTCAAGCTGCGCGCGGATCGCCGGCTCGTCGCCGATGAGCAAGAAGCGGCTGTGCGGACGCCGTTCGAGCGCGCTAGCCGCGCCCGCTATGGTCACCTTCGGACCGAAATCGCCGCCCATCGCGTCGAGCGCGATCCGAACAGTCTGCGGCATTTATTACGTTTCTCCCGACTGCGCGCCCGATCCGCGGTCTTAAATTATTGACCGGCTTTTGTGACGCGTCCGAGAAGCGCGTCCACGCTCTCGCCCCCGCGGGCGACTTGCCATTTGCTGGCCATGCGCGCAAGTGCCTATGATGTCTCGCCTCACTCGCCGCGCGGCTTGAGCCGGCGCAGCGCGGCGAAAGGCGAGATCTTGAGCGATCCGTCGTCAGGCTTGGGCTCGACGAAATGCGCCCCCGGCTTGCGGGGATAGGGATCGAGCGCCAGCGTAAAGAACTCCGAGATGACGGCGCCAAGATCAACGCCGCCGCCGATCAACGGGTCTGGCGGATCCTCATCCAGGGTAATTTCGGTCGACTCCTCATGGCGCCGTCGGCTGCGTGGAGTCTCGTCCGGGGGCGGCGCAAAGCGCATATGAATGGGTTCGACGATCTCCGAGTCGAATTCCTCGAGTGTGGCGACGCAGGTTTGCCGAATGCTGGCGCGCAATTCGCCGTCGATCTCCAGTCCATCCCCGCGCCATCGCCGCGCGCGCAGCTCGGCGTGAAGCGCGCGGACCGCCGGCAACGCATTATGCCGCGCCAACGACGCGCATTCAGCCGGCGTTGCGTCGATAGCGAGGTCGAGGCCTTCGGGCGGCACGTCGGAAAGGGCGAGACGGCGCGTCAATGGCGGATGCGCTTCAAAAGCTTCGTTCATTGCGTCGCCTCCAGCTCGCCTCATTCCTTCAACCAAATATGTGCGCCGACGCACAGACGCCAGCGCGGCGCGATGCAAGAAGCGCTGTCTTGCTTTCGCTGCGTCCGAAGATTACGGATTTGGCGACGAATGATCGACCGGGCGCGGGCGCCGCGGCACAAGATTGCGGAGATTTTCATGGCGCGGACCTTGCGCAGCGTTTTTCGTGGGGCGGCCGTCGCCGGCATTGCCGTCGGGCTTTCGGGCTGCCTTGGATATGAGGGCGTCGTCAATCGCGGCGCCATTCTCGATTCGCGCAGCACTTCGCAAGTCAAGCCCGGCATGTCGGCGCAGCAGGTGATGTCGACGCTCGGCACGCCGTCGACGACGTCCACGGTTGGCGGCGACGCCTGGTATTACGTCAGCCAGCGGATTGAGCGGTCCTTCGCCTTCATGCCGCAGAACATTACCGATCAGCGGGTCTATGCGGTTTATTTCGACAAGTCGAAGAAGGTTCAGCGCGTCGCCGATTACGGCATGGAGGACGGCAAGCCGATCGACTTTATCTCGCGCACGACGCCCACCGCCGGCCCGGAATATCATCTGCTCCAGGGCATGCTCTCCAAAGTGACAAATCTCTTTTAGGGGCGCGAGCTTTCCTTTTCGGGACATCGCTTCGTCGCGCGGCCGCTCGGCTGATGGCGCCATTGTGGCGGCTGCGGCCCGTTCATCTTCGGAAATTATTGTAAAACAAGGACTAAAGCGCGATTGTGCGCTTGCGGCGCTATCGCGATTGTGGCGCAATCATGGCCTCAGGCGCCGATCTTTCGCCCTGCCTCGCAGGTAACCTTCTGTTTACGCAAACTTTGCGTAAATGTGGAGAACCCGCGAAGCATGACGGTTACGCTGACGAACGCTCCGCCGCCTTCGAAAGGTAAGAAGACTGCGCCGCCTCGTTCACGCCGGCGGTCCAATGGTTCGCCCCGACGGGGTCTGTCGGGCTTCCTTCTCGATCATTCCTGTTCTCCTCTGTTGCGCGCGCTCTGCGTCGCGACCTTTCTCTCTGTGCTCGCTGTATTGGCGATGACCTCCGAACGGGAGGACGCGCCTCGTCCGGAGCGAACCGCCCGCGCCACGCGCCTCCGCGCCGCCGGGTTCCCGCTGGCCGCGCTGACGACGGAATCGGTCGAAGACGACACGGCGCTCGACTCAGATTTCTCTCTGGAGCAGGCGGCGCTCACCTGGTCGCATCGTCTCGACGATGATGATTTCTCAGACCCGCCTGGCGTAATGCGGTTCGGGTCGGTCAAGGTGCAGCAGTCGATCGTCGAGCACGTCGTCAAGGCCGCTCAGACGACGGAAATGGATCCGGCGCTCCTCATGGCGATCGCCGACAAGGAATCAAATTTCTCCTCGACGGCGAAGGCCCGGACGTCGTCTGCGAGCGGCCTTTTCCAATTTGTCGAGAAGACGTGGTTTAAGGCGATGAAAACCTTCGGCTGGCGTCACGGCCACGGCGATACGGCGGCGGCGATCGCGAGCGACGAGGGGCCGCGAGTCAGCGGCCAGAAGCGGGCGCAAATCCTCAATTTGCGCAACGACCCATATCTTTCAGCCGCTCTCGCCGCGGAAATGCTGAAGAAGGACAGCGCCAGGATCGCTGAAAAGATCGGCCGTCCGCTGACCTCCGGCGAGACCTATCTCATCCACTTCCTGGGTCCGGACGACGCCGAGCGCTTCATGAGAACCGTGGAAGAGGCGCCGCACACGTCGGCGGCGGCGCTGCTCCCCAGGCCCGCGCGCGCTAATAAGCCGATCTTCTATGAGCAGCAGGGCCGGCGGCTTAAGGTTCGTTCAGTCCAAGAAGTGCATGAAGCCTTCGAGACGATGATGGATAAGCGCACCAGCCGCTACGAGGACGTTGCGGCAAAGCTTCCCGCAGGCGCCACCGCCTACGTGGAGTGAGTAGTGAGTAGTGAGTAGCGCAACTCACTAGTCGCTTCACTTTCCAAGCATCAGGTCGAGGTTTTGGACCGCCGCGCCTGCCGCGCCCTTGCCGAGATTGTCGAGCCTAGCGACAAGCAGGGCATGACCGCGCGCCTCATTGGCGATGACAAAGACCTCCATGTCGTCAGTCCCGTTTAGCGCCAGGGCGTCAAGCTTGCCGCTTGCGGGCGCGGGCGCGGGCCGGACATGTTTCACGTCGGCGTAGTGGCGCGCATAGGCGTCTTCCAAATCTCCGGCTCTGGGCTTGCCGGGCAAAGCGTCAAGCACCAGCGGAATCGAGACGAGCATGCCCTGGCGGAAATTACCGACGGAGGGCGCGAAAAGCGGCCGCTGCGTGAGCTTTCCATAGGCCATGATCTCCGGCACATGCTTATGCTCGAGGCCGAGCGCATAAAGCTCGAAGGCCGGCGCTTGGCCGCTCTCATAGGCTTCGATCATCTGCCTGCCGCCGCCCGAATAGCCTGAGACGGCGTTGATCGTCAGCGGCTGGGTCGGTCGAATGAGTCCGGCGTCGACGAGCGGGCGAATGAGCGCAATGGCGCCGCTAGCGTAGCAGCCGACATTCGCCACCCGGCGGCTACTGGCGATCGCCGCCGCCTGTCCCACGCAAAGCTCCGCAAAACCGTAGACCCAGCCTTCCGCGACGCGATGGGCGGTGGAGGCGTCGAGCACTCTTGGGCCTTGGCCGCCGAGCGCGTCGCAGAGCGCGACGGTTTCCTTGGCCGCATCGTCCGGCAGACACAGAATGGCGATATCGACGGAAGCGAGAATGTCGCGCTTGGCGGCGGCGTCCTTGCGCTGCTCCTGCGGGAGCGCAAGGAGCGTGATGTCTGGGCACCCGGCGAGCCGCTCGCGGATTTCGAGCCCGGTGGTGCCGGCGTCGCCGTCGATGAAGATCTTGGTCGTCATGGCACGCATCTAATCGATTTGGATGAAGAGAAAAAGATTCGCGCGAAGAACCGTCTGGCGATTTTGACGCGCGTTGCGCTCCATCCTATAGCGCGGCGGGAAGGTTCTGGCAGTCGCTTCGGCGTCGCGCCATTTATCGGTGGGTCAGTGGTCGACAGTCCGTGCATAAAAATTTGCGAACTCAATCGGGATGACATTTGCGTCGGCTGCGGCCGCACGCGCGCCGAGATCGCCGGCTGGATGTCGATGTCGGAATTGCAAAGGGCCAAAGTCGTCGAATTGGCAAAAAAGCGCAGATCCACAAGCGCTCGCAGCCAACTGCAGCCATCAAAATAATCGCTAAAAGTAGATTGGCGCCGGCCTGCGAGTCCCCTACCTTTGCACCTAAGGGCGAAGTAGTCGCGCCCGCTTCCAAAAGGAGGAGCGGTCATGGCGAAACAGGTCGCGGAAAGAGACGGCGCATTGAAAACATATGCGCTCAGACTCGTGGATACGGTTTACGATGCGTCGGTCTATTCGGTGATCGGCTACAGCGCGCTGTTGGTGATGCTCGTGGTCATCGCTGTGGCGATCTGCATGAAGCTGATTTACGTGCCGGAATTCCATCCCTGGTAGCCGCGCAAGCTTGCCAAAGCGTCTGCTGATCATCGCGCACGCGCCGTCGCCCAATACTGAGCGGCTGCGCGATGCGGTCATCGGCGGCGCGGGGTCGCCCGAGATCGAGGGCGTCGAGGTTGAAGCGCTCAGCCCTTTCGTCACGACGCCCGAACATGTTCTCGCCGCTCAGGCGGTCATACTCGAAACCACCGAAAACCTCGGCTACATGAGCGGCGCGCTCAAGGACTTCTTCGACCGATGCTATTATCCGCTGCTGGAGCGAACGCAGGGCCTGCCTTATGCGCTTTACATCCGCGCCGGCCATGATGGGACGGGAACGCGGCGCGGCGTCGAGACGATCGTGACGGGCCTGCGCTGGCGCGCGATACGCGAGCCGCTCATTTTGCGCGGCGAATGGCGCGAAGACTTCGTCGAGTCTTGCCGCGAACTGGGGATGTTCGTGGCGGCCGGCCTCGACGTGGGCGCGATTTGAGGCGATCAAGCCATCGTCTATAGAAGCCGCCTGCGGGGGAGATAGAGCGCGCTCTAAACTTTTAGAATCGATCACGTTATCTGCATTTGGGCGATTCCGCCTAAATGCAGCGTGATCTAGCTGGCGCCGAAGGAAGGCTCAATTCGACGAGAACGAATGCAGCGAAGCGAAGAATTTCTCGACCAACCGCGCGGACTTGCCTTCCTCTTCGCTTCGGAAATGTGGGAGCGCTTTTCCTATTACGGCATGCGCGCGCTTCTCGTTCTCTACATGGTCGAGTATCTTTTGACGCCGGAGCATATGAACGCAGCGCTCGGCCTGAGTGAATTGAGGCGTGGGCTCGAAACGCTCTCCGGTCCGCTCGCCGCTCAGCCTTTCGCCTCGCAAATCTATGGGCTCTATACGGGCCTCGTTTATCTCATGCCGATCCTCGGCGGGCTGATCGCCGACCGCTGGCTCGGTCGCACGCGCACGATCGTCATCGGCGCGGCGTCGATGGCGGCCGGACATTTCATGATGGCCTACGATTCCCTGTTCTTAATCGCGATGCTTCTCATCGCGTCTGGCTGTGGCTTCTTCAAGCCAAACATCTCGACGCAGGTCGGCGAGCTTTACGCGCCGGCGGACGTTCGTCGCGACCGCGCCTATTCGATCTTCTATGTCGGCATCAATATCGGCGCTTTCTTCGCGCCGCTCGTTTGCGGAACAATCGGGGAGACGATTGGCTGGCATTTTGGCTTCGCCTGCGCGGGCGTCGGCATGGTCATCGGACTTGTGACTTACGTGATCGGTCTCCCGAGTCTGCCGCCAGAACCGTCTCGTAACGAAAGGCGCAAACCGACGGCGCAGACGCACGCCCATTTTCGAAGGTCCCTGTTCACGCTTCTGTTGCTCTTTGCGCCCTCCGCGCTTTTCTGGGCGGCTTTCGAGCAGCAGGGCAATACGATCGCGCTCTGGGCCGCTCAATCGACGGATCGCGGCCTCGATGTCTTCGGATGGCGCGCCGAACTTCCGGTGACATGGTTTCAGGCCTTCAATCCGCTGATGATCTTTCTCTTCACGCCTCTGCTCGTTTCGCTATGGGCCCGGCTCGCGCGGTTCGGGCGCGAGCCTTCGACGATTCGCAAAATGTCGCTTGGCTGTCTTGGCGTCGCGGTGAGTTATGGCGTCATGGCGCTCGCTGCTTGGACGAGCGGCGGCGGCAAGGCGAGCTGGCTTTGGCTATTCGCTTATTTTGCCATCATCACCGTTTCGGAGCTGCATTTCTCGCCGATCGCTTTGTCGCTCGTTTCGCATGTCGCGCCTCAAGGTTCGCGCTCGGCGCTGATGGGTTTTTGGTTTACCTCGATGTTTCTCGGCAATCTTATGGCGGGATGGCTCGGCAGTTTTTGGTCGAGCGTCCCAAGCCTATATTTCTTTCTGCTCATGGGCGCGCTCGGCGTCGTCGGCGCGTTGATCGTCGAAGCGGCGCGGCGGCCGCTTAGCGGCCTCATGCCTTTCTGCGAGGCGAGCGTTGGACAATGGGAGCGACTTTCATGAAAAGAATTGCCTGTTTGATTGGGTCAGTCGTCGTCGCGCAGCATGTTTTTGTCGCGAACGCCGACGCCAAGCCGGCGAGGTGCGTTGTGATCAGCGCCGGCATGACGCCCTATAAGGGTAAGTGCGATTTTTCGGCTGACGATGGCGGCGGCAGCTTTTCGATCACGCCAACCGGAAAGCCCGCGTTTGGCGGCGCGACGGTGATCAACGTCTCCGTCATCTCGCCGGGCGTCGCTGAAGTGCGGGGACTGACCCGCGACGGCATCAGCTCCCGCTGGGGAGAGGCGAAGCGCTCCAAAACCGATCCCGCCTGTTGGCTTGGAGGCGACTTCAAAATTTGCGTCTACTGACAAAATAAAAGCGGCGCCGAAGCGCCGCTTGATATGTTTGGTCCAACTTCGAAGGACGCGAAGCTTAGCGCTTCGAGAACTGGAAGCTGCGGCGGGCTTTGCGCTTGCCGTATTTCTTGCGCTCGACGACGCGGGAGTCGCGCGTCAGGAACCCTTCCTTCTTGAGCGCGGGACGCAGCTCCGGCTCGTAATTGGTCAGCGCCTTGGCGAGGCCATGGCGCACCGCGCCGGCCTGACCCGAAAGTCCGCCGCCCGCGACCGAAACGACGAGATCATATTGACCAGTGCGCTTGGCGACGACGAGCGGCTGCGCGAGGATCATCCGCAGAACGGGACGCGCGAAATAGGCCTCAATGTCGCGGCCGTTGACGGTGATCTTGCCGGCGCCGGGCTTCACCCAGACGCGCGCGACGGCGTTCTTGCGCTTGCCAGTGGCGTAGGCGCGGCCCTGCTTGTCGAGCTTTTGCACATAGCGGGGCGCTTCCGGCGCTGGGACGACATTCGCCTGCAGATCGGAAAGCGAGGAAAGAGTGGTCTCGGCCATGATCAGGCGCTCCGGCTATTCTTGGCGTTGAGGGCGGCGACGTCGAGCGACTGCGGATTTTGCGCCGCATGCGGATGTTCGGCGCCCTTATAGACTCGCAGATTGCCGAGCTGCTTGCGGCCCAGGGGACCGCGCGGCAGCATGCGCTGCACGGCCTTTTCGAGGACGCGCTCGGGGAAGCGCCCCTCGAGAATGAACTTCGCCGAGCGTTCCTTGATGCCGCCGGGGAAGCCCGTGTGATGGTGATAGACCTTCTGGTCGCGCTTGCGGCCGGTCAGAACAACCTTGTCGGCGTTGATGACGACGATGTTGTCGCCATCGTCCATATGCGGCGTAAAGCTCGCCTTGTGTTTGCCGCGAAGCCGCAGCGCGATGATCGTCGCGAGGCGACCGACGATAAGCCCGGAGGCGTCGATCAGCACCCACTTCTTTTCGATGTCGGCGGGTTTCGCCGAATAGGTTTTGCCGTACATGAGGAGAGATTCCGCGTGAACTCAAAGGTTCCGATGCCGGGTGGATAAGCGAAGCGGGGGCGGCCGTCAAGCGATTTTAGGGCAATCAATGGCGCGCAATGGCAAGAAAACTAGGCTACAGAGCGTCGTGGTATAATAATACCATAAAATGGCTGCCATCATTGCGAGGAGCATTCAGGTCATCGACCAAGGAGCATCGCAGCGCGTGCTACGATCAATCTCAAGAAAAGCCTCAAAGGAAATCCCCGATAGCTGGGGGCATCGCTCGGCAATTCCGTCTCCGACCTTCGATGTTGTGTTTTGGTCCTCATCTCAACGGGCGGCAGATCGCCTTCGTATCGGGATCGATATGTGGATACCCAAAAGCCTGGATCGAACTTCACAAACATGCCGGAGTTACAGCAAGACGCGACGACTCTCCGCGTTTGGGACTCAGGTTTGAGCCTGTAATCCACCAAGAGGTCCTCGCCCGACAATAAGTGAAATCGATCATCCCGATAGGTGAGATATGGCGTGCCGCCGTCTGAATCGCGGATGTGTGCGGCGTCTGGCAAAGCTTCGATCCGCCGGCCTCCTTCCTGACAATCCTCACAATAGCAAACACCGCTCAAAATCGGCTCGCCAACGGCTTCGCATCGAACGCGCCCACAAGCGCACGACAGTTTTCTAACAGTGAAGGGCATTCGTAAGTCCAATTCGTCGTAAACCAGATGGATATCGCAGCGACGGCTTCAAAGCTAAATATTCAAACTGAGACACTATCGGATTGCAGTTGTCATTGCGAGGAGCGAAAGCGACGAAGCAATCCAGGCCTCGACTCCTTGGATTGCTTCGCTTCGTTCGTAATGACGCGTTTTACGCGCTGCGCGCACGTCACAGAGGCGGCATGATCTCAGGCTTGTTATTCGGAAACTTCGCGATCACGTCTTCGCTGACGTTCAAATGCTGCGCGACCATCGCAGGCGGCGTGTGAGTGAGCCAATCCGAGAGCGACACGTCAGCGAAATAAGGACTGCGGAAGACTTCCAGAAACTGCAAATCCGTATCGCCGACGTTCTTGATGTAGTGGCCGTTGCTGCGCTTCACATAGCCGATGTCACCCGGGTTGAAGTCCATCGTCACGGCTTTCGGGCCGGTGTCGAACACGGTCATGCGGCCTTTGCCCTTGATCCAATATTGCCATTCGTCGGCGTTGGGGTGCCAATGCAATTCGCGCAAAGCGCCCGGACGCAACGTCACAAGCGCCGCCGCGATCGTCTTCGACACGTGGAAATTATTGCTGTCGGCGACGCGAACTTCGCCCGCCTTCGATTGGCGAATAGGCGCGCTGGAGCCGAGCGAAAAGGTGAATGGATGCGGCGGCGCGCCGGCTTTCGTCTTTACCGCCTCGCGATCGGCGCTCAAAGAGCCCGGAATCTTGCCTTGGAAGATGTAAAGCTGGTGGAGCGGAATTTTCGCGAAAGTTTCTGCGGGAACGCCGAAATTCTCGGCGAGAATTTCGGGCGGCGTATGCGCCATCCAGTCGGTCAGCAACAGCGTGTTATATTCAGTCGCCTTGCCGTCGTCGAAACAGAGAATGAATTCGCAGCCGTCCGGTCCAAGGCCTTGCAGCGAATGCGGTAGGCCCGCAGGGAAATACCAAAGGTCGCCTTCTTTCACGTCGGCGACATAGGGGCGGCCCATTTCGTCGAGCACGGTGACGCGGCAATTGCCGTACGACACAAATCCCCATTCCGCCGCGAGATGCCAATGCATCTCTCTGATGCCGCCAGCCGTAAGACGCATGTCGACGCCGGAAATCTCTTCCGCGATCGCAAAATCCGCCTGCGTCACCTGACGCGCCCAGCCGCCATTCTGCACGCGCTTGGGCGCATTGTTGAACGAGGCCCAGAACATCGGCATGTCGCTGACGTCGGTCGGCGGCGGAAATTGCGCTGAGGGGAATTGATTGCCGATCGCCGGATTTTTGGGGCCGGGGTCCGTGAGGCTCGCGGGATTGTCCTTTGTGTTGATCGCGCCCTGCGGCGGTTCGTCAGGGTTTCCGAATGTTGCAGCCGCGCTTCTTTCCATCGCAGCCGCGATCATCGCGCCGCTCGCGGTCGCGGACAAAATTTCTCTGCGCGAGATTTTCGACATCGAACGAGCCTTTCGGTTTCGTCAGTTAAAGCCTGCAACGAAACCTAATTGCGCCAGTCGAGAATCACACACCCGAGCTTGAAAGATTTCTCCTGCAGCTTCGGCCAAGCTACTGGTGGAGCGCCTCGCCGTGCAGCGCGATGTCGAGACCTTCGCGCTCATCGTCTGAATTGACGCGCAACGTCGTGATTAGAGAGACGATTTTCAGCGTGGCCCAGGTGCCGATCACACACCACGCGATTGTGACAAGGACGCCGATTGCCTGCACGAGAAGTTGGTGCGGGTCGCCCTCCAACAAACCAGCCACGCCAGGATCGCTTCCTGAAGCGGTGATGGCGCGCGTGGCGAATATGCCGGCGAACAGCGTGCCCATGACGCCGCCGACGCCGTGCACGCCGAAGACGTCGAGCGTGTCGTCGTAGCGGAACTTGTGTTTTGCGACGGCGCAGAACCAATAGCAGACGCCGCCGGCAACGAGGCCGATGACGACGCCATGCCACGGCAGGACATAGCCGGAGGCTGGCGTGATCGTGCCGAGCCCTGCGACGGCGCCCGAGATGACGCCAAGCACGGAAGGCTTGCCGCGCTGGACCCATTCTAGCCCGCTCCACACCAGCGCGCCGGCGCATGCGGCAAGATGCGTCGCGACGATCGCGAAGACGGCGCGCGAATTGGCGGCAAGCGCCGAGCCGCCGTTGAAGCCGAACCAACCGACCCAGAGCAGCCCTGTTCCTACAACGGCGAGCGAGAGATCGAAGGGCGAGAGGTTCTCGCGTCCAAAACCAACGCGATTTCCAAGCACGAGCGCGCAGACGAGGCCAGCGACGCCGGCATTGATGTGCACGACGGTGCCGCCGGCGAAATCGAGGAGGCCCATCTTCTGCAAGAATCCGCCGCCCCACACCCAATGAGCCGAAGGCACATAGACGATAAAGAGCCACAGCGCGCAAAACAGCATGAAGGCCGAGAACTTCATGCGTTCGGCCACGGAGCCGGCGACCAGCGCGCAGGTGATGACCGCGAAGGTCATCTGATAAATCATGAACAGGATTTCGGGGATCGTCTTCGCGAAGGGGCTGACCGTGTCGAGGCCGATCCCTGAGAGAAGCGCGCGCGACGCGTCGCCGATATAGGCGCCGTCGCCGCTGAAGGCGAGGCTGTAAGCGACGCCGATCCAAAGGAGTGAGACAAGGGCGGTGGCGATGAGGCTCTGCGCCATGGTGGCGAGCACATTCTTCTTGCGCACCATGCCGCTATAAAAGAGCGCAAGACCCGGCAGCGTCATCATCAGGACGAGCGCGGTGGCGGCGATCATGAAGGCCGTGTCAGCGGCGTCGATCTTCGTGGCGCCTTCCTGCGCGAGGGCGGGGGCGGCTAGTAGCGTCGCGACAACCGCGGCGGCGAATCTAACCCAAGAGCTTTCCGAAGAGCTTTGCGAAATCTTCGCGACCATGAACTTGATAACCGCGCGCGCAAACGAGCTGTGCATCGCTTGATCCTGATTGATGATTGGAGAAGGCGCTTAGAGCGCGTCGGAGTCGGTTTCGCCGGTGCGGATGCGCATCGCGCGCTCCAGTGGCGAGACGAAGATTTTGCCGTCGCCGATATGACCGGTGTAGGCGGCGAGCCTGATCGCCTCTAGGGCCCGATCGACGAGGGCGTCGGAAAGCGCCACTTCGATTTTAATCTTGGGCAGGAAGGAGACGATATATTCCGCGCCGCGATAGATTTCGGCGTGGCCCTTTTGGCGGCCATAGCCTTTCACCTCGGTCGCGGTCATTCCGTGCGCGCCAATTTCCGTCATCGCCTCGCGCACCTCGTCGAGCTTGAAGGGTTTGATGATGGCCGTGATGATCTTCATTTGCGCAGTCGTGCCCTCAAGAGTGGCGAAGTGAGCGTTGGCTCAGCAATTGGCGTGCCATATTGCGCATAAAGTAATCGTTTTGCATCTTAGCGCCGCTTTGGGTCCTGGCCACTCCTGAGGCGCCGTTCGGTTAATTTTTGTACACATTGAGTAAATCTTTGGCGGCGGCGGAGCTGGCGCCATGCCCCCCGAAGCGCCAAGCCCCTTGATATCGGCGAGTCTTTCGCTTTTGTGTGAAGCGCCCCGAGGGAGACAAGCACGACCTGTCGGCGCAAAGAAAGCAGCGGAACGAATGAAGCTTGAAGACTGGTCGCCTGAAGCCACCGCCATCGACTTCGTCAGCAAGGAAGATTGGCCCGAACGCCGCGCGAAACTCCCCGAACCGACAGCGCATCTTGCGGACCTGGCGGCATTTGAGGCGAAGCCTGGGACCATTTTTTTTGCGCCGGACGTCGAAGGCGCGCCGCGCGTCTTCTTCGGCGCGGAGGGGAGGGAGCCGAAGTCGCGCGATCCGTTTTTTGCTGGAAAGCTCGCAACTGCGCTCCCGAAGGGTCTTTATCGCTTCGCCGAGGGCGCCGAAGCGCCGGAGCAGGCGGCGCTGGCATTCCTTCTGTCGAGCTATTCGTTCTCGCGTTACAAGGCGCGCAAGAACGAAGCGCCGCGTCTCTGCGCCCCGCAGGGCGTTGACCGCGCGCGCATCGAACGCATCGCGAGCGCCGTCGCCATGGGCCGCGATCTCATCAATACGCCGACGAACGACATGGGTCCCGAGGCGCTTGCGGAAGCGGCGCTTGCACTTGGCGCGAAACATGGCGCCGAGAGCCGGGTCATTGTCGGCGACGCGCTCCTTGCGGAAAATTTTCCCTTGATCCACGCCGTCGGGCGCGCGGCGGCCCAGGCGCCGAGGCTCGTGGAATTCGAGCGCGGCCCAGAGGACGGTCTGCGGGTCACGCTCGTCGGCAAGGGCGTCTGTTTCGACACCGGCGGGCTCGACATCAAGCCCTCGAGCGCGATGCAGTTGATGAAGAAGGACATGGGCGGCGCAGCGACGGCTCTATCGCTTGCATCGATGCTGCTTGATGGCGATGCGCCAGTCCGCTTGCGCGTGCTGATTCCGATCGTTGAAAATTCGATCTCCGCTTCGGCGTTCCGTGCGAGCGACATTTACCGCAGCCGCAAGGGATTGACTGTCGAAGTCGGCAACACCGACGCAGAGGGGAGGCTCATTCTTGCCGATGCGCTCGCCTACGCAAGCGAAACGCCGCCCGACCTTCTGTTCGATTTCGCGACGCTGACTGGCGCAGCGCGCGTCGCACTGGGTCCCGAAATTCCCCCTTTCTACACCGGCGACGACGCGCTCGCCGATGAGATCGCCACAAAGGCCGCGGCGTCGAACGATCCGGTGTGGCGGATGCCGCTATGGGACAATTACGATAGCGGCCTCGATGGGAAAATCTCCGATGTCGTCAATGTGACGAGCGGTCCTTTCGCCGGATCGATCACCGCCGCGCTGTTCCTGAGGCGCTTCGTCGCTGATCCCATGCGCTGGGCGCATTTCGACGTCTACTGCTGGAATTCGTCGACGAAGCCTGGCCGTCCAGAAGGCGGCGATGTGCAAGCGGCGCGCCTCCTTTATGATTTGATCGAGGCCCGCGCCAAGCAAGGAAGAGCGACGTCGTGAGCGAAGCATTCGACCGGCGGCTGACGCCCGCGCGTCCTGAAATCGCAGCGGCCTATCTCAAGGGCCGCGTGACCGCTGACCGCTATGTCGAAGGCGTCGCGATGGAGGTCAGGGACTGCGTCGTCGACCTTCGGCGCGAACCGCGACCCGACGCGGCCATCGATACCCAGGCGCTCTACGGCGAACGCGTCACCGTTTACGATGAAGAGGAGGGTTGGGCTTGGGCGCAGCTCGCGCGCGACAATTATGTCGGCTGGATCGCCGCCAATACGCTATGGCGCGAATTGAGCGCGCCGACGCATCGAATCTGTGTGCCACGGACGTTCATTTATCCGGGCCCAAACATCAAATTGCCGCTGCTCAACGCGCTGCCGCTTGGCGCCGAAGTCGCGATTGCCGAAGAGCGCGACGGATTTTGCGTGACGCCGGAGCTCGGATTTATCTATCGCAAACATCTTGCCCCGCGCGAGACGAAGGCGCCTGACTTCGTCGCTGTCGCCGAGATGTTGATCGGCGCGCCTTATCTCTGGGGCGGCAAATCCTGGATGGGCGTCGATTGCTCGGGATTGCTGCAGGTTTCGTTGCTAATGGCTGGAGTGAAGGCGCCGCGCGACACCGATATGCAGGAAGCTGCGCTCGGCGAGCGGCTCGCTCCCACGACGCCGCTCATGCGCGGCGACATCGTGTTCTGGAAGGGACATGTCGGGATCATGCGAAACGCTGAGACGCTGCTTCACGCCAACGCCACGCATATGCAAGTCACGAGCGAGCCGCTTGATGTCGTGCGTTCGCGTAACGAAGCTGGGGGAGCGGGACCGATCACAAGCGTGAAGCGCTTAGCGAAAGACGTTTGAGCATGACGAAGAAGCTTTATCTTGAAGATCTTCGCGTCGGGCAGCGGCTACGTTCAAAGAGCGTCACGATCAGCGCTGAAGACATTATCCGCTTCGCGCGCCAGAATGATCCGCAATATTTTCATCTCGACGAAGAGGCCGCTAAAGACAGCATGTTCGGCGGGCTTGTCGCGAGCGGCTGGCAAACAGGCGCGCTGAGCATCAGGCTCCTTATCGAGTCAGCCGATCCGCCTTTTGCCGGCGGGCTCGTTGGCGTCGAGGCGCATATCGCCTGGAAACTTCCGGTGCGGCCCGGCGATTCTCTGAGAGTGGAAGCCGAGGTGACGCGGATTGTTCATCCGCGGCGCTATAAGGATCGGGGCTTCGTTTCGATGAATATGGCGACCTACAATCAGCGTGACGAAGCCGTTCTGACGCAACGCGTCACGGTTGTCGCCTTTCGTGATCCCAGCCGCGCCGGCGTTAGTTCGAACGGCGAGACGCTTTCGGACTCATTTTCCGCCGACTGAATTGCCCGGAACCGGTTCCGCCTCATTGCGAAAGGCGGCCGCGAAAAGCGCGCGTGTATAATCGCTCTTGGGCTCGGCGAAGACCAGCGTCGCTGGTCCTTCCTCAACCACCTTGCCGTAGCGCATCACGATGAGATGCGCGGCGAGCGCTTTCACGACGCGCAGATCGTGGCTGATGAAGAGATAGGCGAGCGAGCGGCGGCGCTGGAGATCACGCAGCAGATCGATGATCTGCGCCTGCACGGACATATCGAGCGCGGAGGTCGGCTCGTCGAGCACGACGAATTTTGGCTCGAGCACCATGGCGCGCGCGATGGCGATGCGCTGCCGCTGGCCGCCGGAAAATTCGTGCGGATAACGATCCATCGTCGACGGATCGAGTCCGGTTTCCTGCAGCGCGCGCGCAACGATTTCGCGGCGCTGATCAAGCGTGAGTTCGGGCCGTTGCACGGTAAGCCCCTCGGCGACGATGTCGGCCACCGACATGCGCGGCGATAGAGAGCCGTAAGGGTCCTGAAAGACGATTTGCATGTCGCGACGAAGCGGACGCATGGCGTCGACGCTCTTGCCGTCGATGCGCTGTCCGAGGAAAACCACCGGCCCTTCCGAGCGGATGAGCCGCAGCATGGCGAGCGCCAGAGTCGTCTTGCCGGAGCCCGACTCCCCGACGACTCCGACCGTCGCGCCCTCGCGCACGGCGACGGTGACGCCATCCACCGCCTTCACATAACCCACCGTGCGGCGCATGAAGCCGCGTCGGATCGGAAACCAGACGCGCAGTTCTTCGGCCGATGCGACAACAGGGGCTTGCGTGTTTTCAACGATCGGCGCGCCCTTCGGCTCCGCCGTAAGCAACGCCTTGGTGTAGGGATGACGCGGCGATGTGAAGACCTCTTCCACCTGGCCCTGCTCGACGATGCGGCCCTTTTGCATGACGCAGACCGTATCGGCGAAACGGCGCACGAGTCCGAGGTCGTGCGTGATGAACAGCATCGCCATGCCGTAAGTTTCTTGCAGCCGCTCCAACAGCGCGAGGATTTGCGCCTGGACGGTGACGTCGAGCGCCGTCGTCGGCTCGTCGGCGATGAGTAGATCGGGCTTGTTGGCGAGCGCCATGGCGATCATGACGCGCTGACGTTGGCCGCCAGAGAGCTGATGCGGATAGGCGTTGAGCCGCGCCTGAGGATCGGGGATGCCGACTTCTCCGAGAAGCTCAACGACTCGCTTGCGAACGGCCTCTTCGCCGCGCATGCCATGCAGTTCGAGAATTTCCGCAATCTGCCGCTCGATCGTGTGCAGCGGATTGAGGGAGGTCATCGGCTCCTGGAACACCATCGTGATGCGCGCCCCGCGGACGGCGCGCAGCCGATCGTCGTCAATCGCGAGCATATCCCGGCCGTCGAAGAGCGCTTCGCCGGACGCGATCGCGCCAGGAGGAAGCAGACGCACGATCGACAGCGCGCTGATCGACTTGCCGGAGCCGGATTCGCCGACGAGCGCCAGGGTCTTGCCGCGCTCGAGAGAAAAGGAGACGCGATCGACGGCTTTGGTCTCGCGCCCGCCTTGCAGAAAGGAGACCGAGAGATCGCGAACGTCGAGGAGGGGAGACGCTGCCGCGCCGTGAGCCGTCACCGGAAATTCTTTCTCGGGTCGAAGGCGTCGCGGACCGCCTCGCCAACAAAGACCAGAAGCGACAACATCAGAGCGATGATGGCGAAGCCGGTCAGCCCCAGCCAGGGGGCCTGAAGATTGGATTTTCCTTGCAGCAACAACTCGCCGAGGGAGGGAGAGCCGGGCGGCAGGCCAAACCCTAGAAAGTCTAACGCCGTGAGAGTCGTGATCGACGAATTGAGAATAAAGGGGAGGAAGGTCAGCGTCGCCACCGTGGCGTTGGGCAGCAGATGCTTGATGATGATGCGGAAGTTGGAGAGCCCGAGGGCGCGCGCGGCGTTGACATATTCAAAATTGCGCGCGCGCAGGAACTCGGCGCGAACCACATGCACCAGCGACACCCAGGAGAAGAGCAGCAAGATGCCCAGCAGCACGAAAAACCCGGGCGTCAGGAACGACGACACGATGATGAGCAGATAGAGCTGCGGCAGCGATGACCACACTTCGATGAAGCGCTGGAACACGAGATCGACGCGCCCGCCGAAATAACCCTGTATCGCGCCTGCCGCGACGCCGACGATCGAGGAGATCGTGGCCAGGATCAGCCCGAACAGCACTGAAATTCGAAATCCGTAGAGTAGGCGCGCGACCACGTCGCGGCCCTGATCGTCGGTGCCGAGCCAATTATATTCGAGAGCGGCGCAGCCCCGATTGGGTTGGCCCGGCCGCAAGCCTTTCGCCGCTGCGACCTCGCATTGCTTCTGCGTCAGCATCCAGGTCGGCGGCGAGGGCGCAGGCGTCGGCAGCTCCAGATTATGCGTGTCATAAGAGAAGCGGATCGGCGGCCAAAGCATCCAGCCATGCGCGTTGATCTCGTCGGCGATCACAGGATCGCGATAATCGGTGCGGGCAAGAAAGCCGCCGAATTTCTCTTCCGGATAAGAGACGAAGGTTGGAAACAGCAGTTCGCCTTTGTACCAAGCGACAATAGGGCGATCATTCGCCAGGAAATTCGAACCGAGCGACATGAGGAAGAGGGCCATAAAGATCCAGAACGACCAGTAGCCGCGCCTGTTGGCCTTGAAACTTTCGAGACGACGTCGATCGAGAGGCGTAAGCCGCAGCCAGCCTTCGCGATGAATTGGCGGGGCGACAACGGGTTCGGTTTCAACTGCGGCGCTCACCATCATACCTCGCGCGTTTCGAAATCGATGCGTGGATCGATCCAAGTATAGGTGAGATCGGAAATGAGATTCACCACAAGTCCGAGCAACGCAAAGATGTAGAGATTGGCGAAGACGACCGGATAGTCGCGGTTGACGATGCTCTCGAAGGAGAGATAGCCGAGTCCGTCGAGCGAGAAGATCGTTTCGATCAGCACCGAGCCGGTGAGAAAGGCGTGCACAAAGGCGCCAGGGAAGCCGGCGATGACGATCAGCATGGCGTTGCGAAACACATGCCCATAGAGCACGCGCCGCTCGGTGAGGCCCTTCATGCGCGCCGTCTGCACATATTGCTTGCGGATTTCATCGAGGAAAGAATTCTTTGTCAGAAAGGTCTGCGTCGCGAAGGCGCCAAGCGTCATTGCAGTGACGGGCAGAATGATGTGCCAGAGGTAATCCTTCACCTTGTCAAAGAGCGAGAGCTGCCAGAAATCGTCCGAGGTCAGGCCGCGTAGCGGAAAAATCTGCCAGAAGGAGCCGCCAGCGAAGAGCACGATGAGCAGCATCGCGAAAAGAAAACTCGGAATGGCGTAGCCGATGATGACGGCGTTCGACGTCCACATGTCGAATTTCGTTCCGTCGCGCACCGCTTTGGCGATGCCGAGCGGAATCGAGATCGAATAAGAGAGAAGCGTCATCCACAGACCGAGCGAAATCGAGACGGGAAGCTTCTCGCCGATAAGCTTGATGACGCTTTCGTCGCGAAAATAACTGCGGCCGAAGTCGAACATCGCATAATTCTTCACCATCAGCAGGAAGCGCTCCCAGGCCGGCTTGTCGAAGCCGAACTGCTTCTCGAGTTCCGCGATGAATTTCGGATCAAGCCCCTGAGCGCCGCGATATTTTGAGGCGGTTTCAGCGGCCATCGTGCCTGTCTGGCTCGCGCCGCCTTGTCCCACGTCACCGCCGCCGCCGGAAAAGCGTCCGGTCGCGCCGACGTCGAAACCTTGCAGTTGCGCGATGATGCGTTCCACCGGTCCCCCCGGCGCGAACTGCACGATGGCGAAGGAGATGAGCATGATGCCGAGGATCGTCGGGATCATCAGCAGCACGCGGCGGGCGATATAGGCTCCCATTAAGCTCTCACGTTTTCTTGCATCGGCGTCGTGTCCGACGGCCTCGCATCATGCGAAAAGATCATTTTTAGCGCCCAGCGAAGTTGATCTTGCGCGCCTTGTCGTCGTCCCACCACCAGGTCCACAGCACGCCCGTGTCGAACTTCGGCGCCCGCTCCGGCTGGCCAAATAGATCCCAATAGGCGAAGCGATGCACCGGATTATACCAATGGGGAACCCAGTAGCGCTGCGAGCGCAAGGCGCGGTCGAGCGCCCGGCAACAAATGACGAGCTCTTCGCGCGTTTGCGCCTGAAGGGCTTTTTCGACGAGCGCGTCGATTGCCGGATTCGAGACGCCCGTCAAATTGCGCGAACCGGGCATATCGGCCGTCTGCGAGCTGAAATAGGCGCGAAGCTCCTCACCCGGATTCCAGCTCATGAGCAGCACGTCATGAATAATATCGAAGTCGAAGTCCTCGACGCGCTTCTTATATTGCGCGGCGTCGACGACGCGGATGCGCGCGGTGACGCCAAGAAGCTTCAAATTCTTGATGAAGGGCTGTGTATGCCGTTCGAAGACGCTCGAATTGTCGAGAAACTCGAATTCAAGCGGCGTTCCGTCGGGCAGGCAGAGAACGCCGTCCTTGCGCGTGCAGCCGGCGGCGACAAAAAGATCATTCGCCTTTTTTAGGAGGCTGCGGTCCTGTCCCGAGCCGTCAGAGACAGGCGCGACAAAGGGCTCACCAAAAACTTCCGCGGGAAGATCGGCGCGATAGGGCTCGAGCAGGGCCTTTTCCTGTTCGCTCGGCAGTCCCTTCGCTTCGAGCTCGGAATTTTCGAAGTAGGATGAAATTCGCCTATAGGCGTCATACATCAGGTTGCGGCTTGTCCATTCATAGTCGAAGGCGTAGCCGATCGCTTCACGCACGCGCGGATCCTTGAAGATCTTGCGTCGTGTGTTGAAGAACCATCCCTGGATCTGCGGAATATTGTTGTTCGGCGTTGTCGTGCGCTTGACGCGGCCGTCCTTGAAGGCAGGAAAATCATAGCCCGTCGCCCAGACGCGGGCGATATTTTCCTCGCGTTCCGTGAACGCGCCGGCCTTGAACGCCTC
Source organism: Alphaproteobacteria bacterium (assembly GCA_016869595.1). GTDB lineage: Bacteria > Pseudomonadota > Alphaproteobacteria > Rhizobiales > Beijerinckiaceae > Methylocystis. The sequence continues at coordinate 34,570 of VGDT01000006.1, read as the reverse complement.
GAAGGCGACCTGACTGTCGCCGAAGTATTCGAAGCGGATGACATCGAAGTTGCCTTGCCCCAGGGCGACAGGAAGGTCCTTTGCCCAATAATCGGGATTTCGATGATAGGCGATGAAGCGGCCCTGCTCGAAGGCGCCAACCTTGTAAGGCCCAGACCCAAGCGGCGGCTCCAACGTTGTCGCCTCGAAGTCGCGGTCCTTATAATAGGCGCGCGAGAAGATCGGTTGGCCGACGACGCTTACCGGCAGATCGCGTGTGCGGCCCGGCGCGAAGCGCACGACAAGAACATCGTCCGCCTCCGCTTCCGCGGTTTCGAGATCGCGTAGCGATTGGCTGATGACAGGGTGGCCCTTGCTCTTGAGGATGTTGAGCGAAAAGGCGGCGTCATGCGCCGTGAGCGGCGAGCCGTCGTAAAAGCGCGCTTCTTTACGCAAGAGGAAAGCGTAAGTGAGCTTATCTGCAGAGATGCGCACCTTCTTCGCGACGAGTCCATAATAAGCGTCGCGCTCATCGAGGCTTTGGTTCATCAGGCTGTCGAAGACGAGCGACATGCCTGTCGCGGGATTGCCGCGCAATACATAGGCGTTGAAACTGTCGTAGGTGGGGCTCGCCGGCGACAGCGCCAATGTTCCGCCCTTTGGCGCTTTCGGATTGACGTAGCCGAAATGTTTGAAGTCGGTCGGCTCGGCAAGGTCGCCGAACGTGGAAAGCCCATGGCTCTCGGTCTCGCCCGGCGCGAGAGCGCCGAAGCGGTTCGAGGCGGCGGCAGGCGCGTCCGGCTTGGCTAGCGCGCGCGGCGTCAACAGGGTTGCGGCGCCGGCGCCGATAATAGAGCGACGGGAGAGACGAATGCGCGTCAGATCGACGATCTTGGAATGAGCCAAAAAGTTACCTCAGGCGGAGGGGGCGCGGCCGGCCGCTGCCCATGAGCTGCAATTATGTCGGTTTTTTGCGGGTTCGCCAGCGATCCTTTAAGGAGCCGTCACGCCGCTTTGGCTCTTTCTAGCAAAAATGCGGCACAAGAGCGCTAGGGGATGTTGAAAATGGATTCAGTCAGCCTCGGCCTTCGCGAGCAGGGTTTTATTGGCGGCGCTTGGGTCAGCGCCGAAAACGGCGCAACCTTCGCCGTTAATAATCCGGCTACTGGCGAGATCATCGGCCAAGTTCCCGACATGGGCGTCGCAGAGACGCACCGCGCGATTGAATCTTGCGCACGAGCGCTGCCAAGCTGGCGCGACCGCGCCGCCAAGGAGCGCGCACACATCATGCGCCGTTGGTTCGAACTGATCATGGCCGATCAGGAACGGCTGGCGCGCATCATCACGGCGGAAATGGGCAAGCCGCTTGCGGAGGCGCGCGGCGAAATCGCCTATGCCGCCAGTTTCATCGAATGGTTCGCGGAAGAGGGACGGCGCATTTACGGCGACGTCATACCTGGTCCCACCGATCGTCGCCTGCTCGTCTTCAAACAGGCGATCGGCGTCACGGCCGCGATCACGCCATGGAATTTCCCCTCCGCCATGTTTGCGCGCAAGGTTGGCGCGGCGCTCGGCGCAGGCTGCACAATGGTGGTGAAGCCTGCGGAGCTCACGCCCTTTTCGGCGCTCGCGCTGGCGGAGCTTGCCGAGCGCGCTGGCGCGCCCTCTGGCGTGATCAATGTGGTGACGGCGAAAGACCCCGCGCCGGTCGGACTCGAATTCACCAAGAATCCTCTCGTGCGCAAGCTGACCTTCACCGGTTCGACCGAAGTCGGCAAGATCTTGCTGCGACAGGCGGCCGAGAACATCCAGAAATGTTCGATGGAGCTTGGCGGCAACGCGCCGCTCATCATCTTTGAAGACGCCGATCTCGATCGCGCGGTCGCGGGCGCCGTCGCAACGAAATATCGCAATAGCGGCCAGACCTGCGTTTCGGCGAACCGCATTATCGTTCACGCGTCGATCATCGACGCCTTCGCCGAGAAGCTTGCGGCTGCGGCGAGCGCGCTGAAGGTCGGCGATGGGACTCAGGATGGCGTCGCCATCGGCCCGTTGATCGAAGAAGCGGCGGTTGAAAAGGTTGAGCGTCACGTCGCCGACGCCATCGCCCATGGCGCAAAGGTTCTCACCGGCGGCGCCCGCCACGCGCTCGGCGGCGCTTTCTTTCAGCCGACGGTGCTCGCCAATGTGCCGGCCGACGCGCTCATCTTCAATGAGGAGACATTTGGTCCCGTTGCGCCGCTCATTTCATTTGAAACTGAAGCCGAAGCGGTGCGCCTCGCTAACGCCACGCCTTACGGCCTCGCGGCGTATTTCTATAGTCGCGATGTCGCCCGCGTCATCCGCGTCGCCGAGCAGTTGGAATTTGGCATGGTCGGCGTCAACGAAACGCTCATTTCGACCGAAGTGGCGCCTTTCGGCGGAGTGAAACATTCGGGCCTTGGACGCGAAGGATCGCGCTACGGCGTCGATGACTATATCGAGATCAAATATGTGTGCCTCGGCGGACTTTGATCACTCGATTCTGATGCGGCCGTCGACCGCAGGCGCAATTGCGCCGGCCTTTTCAACTGCCTCGGCAACGACGCTCGTCAGCAGCGGTCCTTCAAGTTCGCTGATGAGCGGCTTGCCGCGCGTGAGCGCAACATAGCCGTCCTTGCCGTGCGCGAGAAAATCGGTGGTCGCGACTTTATAGAGCTTTGCATCGTCGAGCGGTTTGCCGCCGATCTCGATCGATAGAAGGCGCGATCCGGGAACCGCGTCGCGCCGCACGACGATTCGGGCGCCGGAAATCTGCCCGAAGCGGCCGCCGTCCTTATCGATCATCCACACGGCGTTCTCCAAGGCCGCGCGCAGATCGGCGCCCGAAAGCTCTAAAGTCACGACCTTATCGTTGAACGGCAGCTCCCTGGCGACGTCCTTACGCGTCAGTTTGGTTCCGGGCGCGTAGCTCCGATTCCCGCGTATGCCGCCGCCATTGAGGATCGCGACGTCGGCGCCAGTCGCGGCGCGCATCGCATCGGTGAAAAAATCGCCGATCGCCGTCTCCTGCGTGCGAACGCTCGTCTTGCGGCTGTCGAGCGGCGTCTTTGTCACGCCGATGTCGATGTCGAGCGCCTTGTCGACTGCAGCTTGATATTGCGCCACGCTCTCCGCAATCGCGGCGTCGGGCGCCGCGTCGGCGGTGTCGATGATGCGAAACCTCGGGCTCCAGCGAGTCTTGCCCTCGGCGTTGACGCGGATTTCAACATCAATCGCGACGAGATTGACGCCGTCGGCCTGAGTCTCGCCGATCGCGGCGCGTCCGTCGTAGGCGACAAGGAGATTATGGTCGTGCCCGGACAGAACGATGTCGATCGGTCCGAGCTTCATGAGACGCAGATCGTCCTGCCACTCGGAATGCGTAATCACGACGATGAGGTCGGCGCCGGCGTCGCGCAGCGCCTGCGCCTGAAGTTTTGCGGTCTCGATCGCCGGCAGAAGTTTCAGAGTCCCGGGACTCGATCTTCTCGCGGCTTCGTCATCGGTCAGGCCGAAAAGGCCGATCTTCACGCCGTCAACATCGATGATTTTGCTGTCGGCGAAACCGGGCAGGGGATGGTCCGAGGCGTCGCGGAGATTTGCGGCGAGCAGGGCGAATTTCGCTTCGCTCATGCGCTGGTAAAAAACCGCCTCGCCGAAATCGAACTCGTGATTGCCGGGCGTGAACACATCCAGGCCAACGCGGTTGAGAAGGTCGATGATATGCGCGCCCTTATCGACGCTCGACGTGAGCGAAGGCGACAGCGTGTCGCCGGCAAGCGCGACGATGATGTTTTTCGCTTTCGCGCGCTCGGCTTTGAACGCGCCAGCGACGCGGGCGAAGCCGCCGCGTCCGTCCCTTTCAGCCATTTCATAGATGTCGCTGAAGACGACGAAGGTGAGATTGACGATGCGCTCGCCGGCGTGGGCGGGAAGGGCGAAAGCGAATCCGACGATCGCGGCAATAAAGAAAGCGCGTCCAATATTTCGAAACATTTGTCTTCGCCCATCTGGAAATATCGAAGGGCGCGCATGTTGCCGTCGCTCGATGACGAGGGCAATACGTCCGGGACGTGCGCTAACCCTCTCCCGATGGGAGAGGGTGGTCGCGGAGCGACCGGGTGAGGGGCCGACTTACCTCCCACCCGCGCCGCCTCGCGTCGCGACCTCCCCGCAAGGGGGAGACACAGTCGCCGCTTCCTGTCCAAGGCGATGAGCTAAGGATGAAGCGCCTGCCGCTCCCTCTCCCCGCTTGCGGGGAGAGGTGAGGTGAGGGGCTGGGCGATTAGCGCAAATCTGTTCAGTCTCGTGAAGCGCATCCAAGATGGCTTCGATGACCGCCTCGATATTTTCATAGAGCTGCGCATTGTTGAAACGAATGAGGCGATAGCCGTTCGCTTCAAGGAATGCGGTTCGCATAGCGTCGCGCGCGATCTCGGCCGTGCTCGAATGAGTTTCGCCGTCGATTTCAACTATGAGGCTGCGTTGCCGACACAGGAAATCTGCGATGTAAGGACCGACTGGCGCCTGTCGCACGAATTTGAATCCGCCGATCGCCCGGTTCTGGACGCGCCTCCATAGGATTCGCTCGGCGCTTGTGGCGTCACGCCGTAATGCGCGGGCGCGGCGCGTTTCAAGTATGCGGAGGCCTCGCATGCGTCGTTCGCTTCGCTAATCACTTGGCCCCTCACCTTACCTCTCCCCGCTCATCGCGGGGAGAGGGGCGGTAAGCGTTGCGCCTTGCCACAAAAAAGAAACGGCGCCCGTGGGCGCCGTTTCGCATCGCGTCAGGAGACTAAGCTTTAGTAGTTGTAAGCGCGCTCGCCGTGATCGGTGATGTCGAGGCCTTCGCGCTCTTGATCGGGCGTCGGCCGCAGACCGACGATGATATCGACGAGCTTGAAGAGGATCGCCGATCCGACGCCAGACCACAGAAGCGTCGCGACGACGGCGATGCCCTGCGCCTTCATCTGCGTGACCATGTCGTATGTTCCGGCGTAGGTTTCCAGATTGGTGTAGTCGGTGATGCCGACGCCGCCGAGATCGGGATTGACCAAGATACCCGTCGCCAGCGCGCCGGTGATGCCGCCGATGCAGTGCACGCCGAACACGTCGAGCGCGTCATCGTAGCCGGCCATCTTCTTCACGAAATCGACGAAGAAGAGGCAGATCGGCGAAACGGCGAGGCCAAGAACGATGGCGCCGACCGGACCAGAGTAGCCCGAGGCCGGCGTCACCGCGACGAGGCCTGCGACTGCGCCGGTGATGAGGCCGAGCATCGAAGGTTTGCCCTTCACCAGCCATTCGACGATCATCCAGGAGAGCGCCGCAGCCGCCGTCGCCACCATGGTGTTGACGAAGGCGAGCGCCGTCGTGCCGTTCGCTTCGAGATTCGAGCCGGCGTTAAAGCCGAACCAGCCAACCCACAGCAATGAGGCGCCGACCATCGACAGGGTGAGCGAATGCGGCGGCAAGGCCTCCTTGCCGAAGCCGATGCGCTTGCCGACGATGATCGCGCCGACAAGACCCGCGATGCCGGCGTTGATGTGCACGACCGTGCCGCCAGCGAAGTCCAGCGCGCCCTTGCCCGCGAGCCAGCCGACGGCGCCGTTGATCTCGTCGATCTTCGCCTGCGCGGCCGCTTTCGCCGCTTCGTCGCCGGCGGCGGCGAGCTGCGTCGCGGCGTCGACCAGAGCGTTCGGATCAGCGACGCCCCACACCCAATGCGCGATCGGGAAGTAGATGACCGTCACCCAGAAGGCGACGAACAGCAGCACGGCAGAGAATTTCATGCGCTCCGCAAAGGCGCCGATGATGAGCGCTGGGGTGATCATCGCGAAGGTCATCTGGAAGACGAAATAGGCGTATTCCGGAATGACATGGCCCGGCGTGAAGGTCGCCGCATTCGAAGCGGCTGTCACGCCTTTCAGGAACAGCTTGTTGAAGCCGCCGATGTAATTGCTGAGCGATCCGCCGTCGCCGAAAGCGAGCGAATAGCCGTAGATCGTCCAGATCACGCCGACGAGCGCGACGATCGCGAAAGTTTGCGAGAGAATTGACAGCGCATTCTTGGCGCGCACCAGGCCGCCATAAAAGAGCGCGAGGCCGGGGATCGACATCATCAGCACCAAGGCCGACGAGGTCAGCATCCAGGCGGTGTCGCCAGGATTGGGCGTCGGATCATTCGCGGCGAAGGCCGGAAAGGCCAGAAAGGCCGAGATCGCCGCTCCCGCGATGACCGAAGCGACAGAAGCGCTTCGAGGCGAAGGAAGTTTCATGTGCAATAGCTCCTAATGTTGCGGCAGGGCGATCAAAGCGCGTCGGCGTCGGTTTCGCCGGTGCGGATGCGGATAGCGCGCTCCAGCGGCGTGACGAAAATCTTTCCGTCGCCGATCTGTCCGGTGCGCGCGGTGTTGGAGATTGCCTGGATCACTTGATCGACGACGGCCGCATCGACGGCGACTTCAATTTTGAGCTTCGGCAAGAAACTGATCGCATACTCTGCGCCGCGGTAAATTTCAGTGTGTCCCTTCTGACGTCCGTAGCCCTTGACTTCAGTCACGGTAAGGCCGTGCACGCCGATGTTGGTCAGCGCGTCGCGGACCTCATCGAGCTTGAACGGCTTGATGATCGCTGTGACGATTTTCATCTGCCAATCCTGTTGTTATCGACCTCGTTGGCGAGCGTCGCCCGCTTGACGGCGTCGTTTTGGTCGCGGCTTGCGGGAAGGACTCCGCCGCGTCGCGCATTGGCGCTTTCAAATGGCGTGCCAGCCGCGCTGACGCCTGAATTTACTGACGGGAAGCGTCTTTACCGTGACGTCGGCTATGCCGCCGCTTGCAGCCGCGGTTCGGCTATTGCCTTTGCGGGCCTCGACTATGCGCTTCGGCGCTCACCGAACCACCTTCGCGCCGGCGCTTTCGCACAGGGCGAAGCCGCCCAGTTAGGCGCCTATAATTTACGCAGAATCTGGCCGGCTGCCTCAGGCGCGGGCAGTTATTCAAGACCGCGTCGCGTCGCGCAGGCGCACCAGGCCTTCCTGGCTCACCGAGGCGACGAGTCGGCCGTCGCGGGTGAAGATCTGACCGCGCGTCAAGGCGCGCGCGCCGCCGGCCCATGGACTTTGTTGCGCATAAAGCAGCCACTCGTCGACGCGCAGCGGCCCGTGAATCCAGAGCGCGTGATCGAGGCTCGCGACCTGGATCTTCGGATCGAAGATCGTCAGGCCGTGAACGAGCAGCGCCGTGTTGAGCAGAGTCATGTCTGAAAGATAGGCGAGCAGCGCATTGTGAATGACGGGATCGTCCGGCAGCGCGCCGCGCACGCGAAACCAGATCATCTGGCCGGCGGCGCGGCGTTCGGGGAAAAACACGTCGTCCGGCGCGACGACGCGCATATCGAGCGCGCTTCGGCGCTTGAGCCAGCTCTCGGCCTGTTCCGGAAGGAAGGCGCGAAAGCGCTCGACGAGCGCATGCACGTCGTCGAGGCTTTCGGGGTCCGGCGCGTCTGGCATTTGGGTCGCGTGCGAGAGCCCCTCTTCGTGACGCTGAAACGACGCCTCCATCGAAAAGATCGTATGCCCGCGCTGGGTCGCGTTGCAGCGCCGCGTCGTGAAGCTCTTGCCGTCGCGCACGCGTTCGACGGCGAAGTCGATCGGCGTCGTCGGATCGCCGGCGAGAACGAAATAGCCGTGCAGCGAATGAACGGGGCGGTCCGCGGACACAGTGCGCGTCGCGGCGACGAGCGCTTGCGCGACAGCCTGTCCGCCATAGACCTGGCGGCCTGAAGGGTGCGGGCTGTGGCCCCTGAAGAGGTCTTCTCCCGCCTCCTCGAGATCGAGAAGCGCCAGAAGCTTCGAGGAGACGGGTTCGTCCATCTCGGACGAGACGATCAGTCGATCTGACGCGCCTCTTCGGGCAGCATGATGGGAATGCCGTCGCGGATCGGATAGGCCAATCGCGCCGAGCGCGAGATGAGCTCCTGACGCGCGCTGTCATATTCGAGCGTGGTCTTGGTCAGCGGACAGACCAGGATTTCGAGCAAGCGGGGGTCAATCCGCGTCGGTTCTCCCGATTCAAGCTTTTCGGCGCCGGGCTCGCGTTCGTCAGTCATGCTCAGTTTCCTTAATGCCACTGCGGCCGATTGCCGTGCCGCTGCGCGAGATCGAGCTTCGCGAGCGCGATCAGCGTTTCCGCGCGGGTCTTCAAATCGATCGCTTCGATCAGCGCTTGCTTGTCGTTGTCGCCGAACGGACACATCATCGCCAGCGCATTGACGAGCGTCTCTGTCGGAGCCGCGTCTATGCTCGCCCAGTCGACTTCGAGTTTCGAACATTCGGCGAAGTTGCGCAACATCGACACCATGCTTTCGCGATCGACCGCGTCAGCGCCGGCGCCTGCCTCAAGGTCCTCGGCAAATTCGTCGTAGCTGACCTGACACTGCCGGAATGGCGTTTGAACCGTCAGCTCTTCAAGGATGCGAAACCGCGCCACGCCGGTAAGAGTGATGAGATAGCGGCCGTCTCCGGTCTCGGCGAAACGCGTGATCCGTCCAGCGCAGCCGACGCCATAGAGGTTAGTCGCTTCGGCGATTGTGTCGTCGCCCGGCAATGGCTGGATCATGCCGATCAGGCGGGCGCCGGCGATGGCCTCGTCGACCATCGCAAGATAGCGCGGCTCGAAGACATTGAGCGGCAGTTCGCCGCGCGGCAGCAATATGGCGCCTGAAAGCGGAAAGAGCGGCAGAACTGTCGGCAATTCGCTGACGTCGGCATAGGGATGGTTCAGGCTCATATGGCGAACGCCTCTCTATGAGTAGAGCAGCGTGGACAGCCGCCGCCGCGCGGTCACGGCCGCCTTGTCCATCGGTCCCCACGCCTCGAAAAACTGGATGAGTTGCTTCCTTGCCCCATCGTCATTCCAACTACGGTCGCGTCGGATGATTTCAAGCAGCGCATCTGCCGCTTCCTCGCGCAGCCCTTTGGCGTTGAGCGCCAGCGCGAGATCGAGATAGGCCTGGAGGTCATTGGGATCGAAATTGATCCGATTTCTCAGATCGTCGATTTCACCGAGATCCTGAGCCTGCTCCGCGTTCTGAAGCGCCGCCGCCGCGGCCGCGACTTCGCTGTCGCGTCGCGCCGCTTCCGGAAGAACGTCGAGGAGCGCCCCGGCGTCGTCGATGCGTCCTGAGTCGATATAAAGACGCATCAAGGCGGCGGCGGCTTTGGCGTTGGGCGCTTCGCCGCTGGCAAGTTCTCCAAGCAACGATTCGGCGCCCGCGAGATCGCCGTCCGCGATCATCGCCTGCGCCGCTTCCAGCGCATCGCTTTCGTCCTCGATAGGGCCCACAAGCCGCTCTAGAAAACCCTTGATCTGACTTTCCGGGAGCGCGCCGACGAATCCGTCGACAGGCCGTCCGCGTTGAAAGGCGACGACCGCAGGGATCGACTTGACGCCGAGCTGATCGGCGATCAGCGGCTCCGCGTCGATGTTCATTTTGACGAGCGCGATCTTGCCGCCGGTTGCGGCGACGAGACGCTCGATGACAGGCGCGAGCTGGCGGCAAGGTCCGCACCATGGCGCCCAGAAATCCACGAGCACGATCTGCCGCATCGACGCGTCGAGAACGTCGGCGCGGAACCGATCCGTCGTCGTTTCGATCGGCGTCGTCGGCGCGCCAGCCATTCCGGCCGTCTCAACCATGCGCTTCTCCCCTCATCGTGGTCCTCGGCAGTCTGATTTTGGAGGCTTTGCCGTATTGCGCCCGCTCAGCGCTGCGCCCGGACGAAAGTCAGATAGACCGGATTGCGGCCTTGGGCCATGGCCTTGGCTTCATATTTAGTTCGGGTCCAGCCTGGCCACGGCGTGAGCCAGTCATCGCCGCGCCGTGCGCGCCAGCCGAAGTCAGGATGTGCGCGCACGCGCGCCAGGGTCCAGGCCGCGTAGTCGTCGATATCTGTGGCGAAGCGCAGTTCCGCGCCCGCGCGCATCGTTCGAGCCAGACGGTCGAGGTTGTCGCGCGCGATGAAGCGCCTTTTGCGATGGCGTCGTTTGGGCCAGGGATCGGGATAGAACAGATACACGCGCGACAGGCTGTCCGCCGGCAACCAGTCGAGAACGTCCACGGCGTCGCCCTGATGCAGTCGGATGTTCGTCAGGCCGCGTTCTTCGATGCGAGCGAGGAGTTTCGCCACGCCATTGATGAAGGGTTCGCAGCCGATAAAATCGACTTCTGGATTCTCAATGGCGGCGGCGATTAAATGCTCGCCGCCGCCAAAGCCGATTTCGAGATGCGTTTCTCGCGTAAAGGGCGCCGGCGGCTGCGACAGGTCGAGCGACAGACGCGGCAGGAGCTCGGCGACCAGGGCGGCCTGATGCTTGCGGAGCGCCTTGCCTTTCGAGCGGCCATAGAGGCGTCCGTGGGGGCCGCGTTGCTGAGGGGTCTCGCTCATAAGCGCTGACTGGTCGCGCTCGTTGGACGTCTCGCGCCGCGTTTCTCCTAATCCGTCTCACAAGGACGGAACAAGCCGCGCCGCGCTTCAATCGCCTTCCGAATCGATCCTGGACCGGTCGAATTATGCGAAATGCGATTTCAGCTGGTCGACGAGGTCGGTCTTTTCCCACGAGAAGCCGCCATCCGCGTCAGGCGTCCGGCCGAAATGGCCATAAGCCGAGGTGCGGGCGTAGATCGGCCGGTTGAGCTGAAGATGCTCGCGGATGCCGCGCGGCGAAAGCCGAACGAGCTGAGGCAGCACCTCTTCCACCTTCTCTTCGCAAACCTGGCCGGTGCCATGCAGATCGACATAGATAGAGAGCGGCTCGGCGACGCCGATGGCGTAGGAAAGCTGCAGCGTGCAGCGCTCGGCGAGCCCAGCCGCGACGATATTTTTGGCGAGGTAGCGGGCGGCGTAAGCGGCGGAACGATCGACCTTGGTCGGATCCTTGCCGGAGAACGCGCCGCCGCCGTGGGGCGCTGCGCCGCCATAGGTGTCGACAATGATCTTGCGGCCAGTGAGGCCGGCGTCGCCGTCCGGGCCGCCGATGTAGAATTTGCCCGTCGGGTTCACATGCCACACGGTCGTGTTGGTGATCCAACCGTTGGGCAGCGCGGCGCGGATATAGGGCTCTACGATACTGCGAATGTCGCCGGGCGACAGGCTTTCGTCGACATGCTGATGCGACAGTACGATCTGTGTCGCCTCGACGGGCTTGCCCTCGACATAGCGAACGGTGACCTGGCTCTTGGCGTCGGGGCCGAGGCCCTTTTCCTTGCCGCTGTGGCGCGCTTCAGCGAGGCGCTCCAAAATCTTGTGCGAATAATAGAGCGGCGCCGGCATCAGTTCCGGCGTTTCGCGCACGGCATAGCCGAACATGATGCCCTGGTCGCCCGCGCCTTCGTCCTTGTTCCCAGCGGCGTCAACGCCCTGCGCAATGTCAACGGACTGTTCGTGCAGCAGCACTTCCACATTAGCGGTGTTCCAGTGGAAGCCGCGCTGCTCATAACCGATGGCGCGAATGGCGTTGCGCGCGATCTCGGTGATGCGCTCGAAGGGGATATGCGGTCCGCGCACTTCGCCGGCGATGACGACGCGGTTTGTCGTCGCCAGAGTTTCGGCCGCGACACGAATGGCGTAAGGGTCAATGCCCGCCTTCGGACCCTCACGGAAAAACTCGTCAACGATTTCGTCTGAAATGCGGTCGCACACCTTGTCCGGATGGCCTTCGGAAACGGACTCGCTCGTGAAAAGATAATTCTTCCGGGTCACTTCCATCTCCGATCGCTTCGAGGAAGAGTTGAATAACTGCGGAGCAGGCGGGTCCATCTGCCAGCGCCCGTTCGGTGCGTCAAGCCGAAAAGCCCTAATCGTTCGTTTTGGAGAACGGGATCGCTACTTCCCCGAGGGCTCGGACTGCTCTGCGAGCGTCGTCACGAGATCGAGCACCCGCTTGCGCACCTTGGGGTCGCGGATACGGGCAAAAGCGCGATTGAGATGCAGGCCTTCCGACGTGGACAGGAAATCAACCACGTATTGGGAAGAGGATTCCTCTGCAAATCCGCCGGATTGCGCTGACGGGCCGCCCGGCGCGTCTTCGAAAAAAAACGATGGCGGCACTTTCAAAATTTTCGAAATCTGCTGGAGGCGGCTCGCGCCGATGCGATTGGTCCCCTTCTCGTATTTCTGCACTTGTTGGAAAGTGATTCCGAGCGCTTCTCCGAGCTTCTCCTGACTCATTTTCATGAGAGTGCGCTGCATACGCACGCGGCTGCCGACATGACGGTCGATCGGATCTGGCGCCTTCTTCAACTCTACCACTCCTGTTCCTCTGACGGCTTGGCGCGGGCGCAAGCGAGTATAGCTGGCAAGTATCTGAATTTAAAATAATATCAGCATTATGGCGATCAGATTCGATCCTTCCCGCCTCAGCCGGACTTTTCCCGGGGATAGGCGGACATGCGCAGCAGGGCAGGAAAATCTTGCAGCATCCTCCCCTTAAGACAAGCGCTTAGCCTGCCGCCAAGATTGTTTCCGACGAAGCGCGCGCGCCATGGCGCGCGAAAATAGCTAACGACGGGCGACGCCGATCAACGCCAACCCCGTCGCCGCCGCAAGGAGCAACGGAAAGGCCCACGCGCCATAAAGGGCAAAGGCGGTAGACGCCGCCTCTTTCGGCAGGCGTCCGTCAATGACGCCTTCTTGGCCTAACGGAAGCGACTGAAGAATGCGTCCATAGGCGTCGATGATCGCCGAGACGCCAGTATTGGCGACGCGGATCATCGGCAGGCCTTCCTCAATGGCGCGAAGGCGCGCTTGCGCCAAGTGCTGATAGGGGCCGGTTGTGTGGCCGAACCATCCGTCATTGGTGACGTTGAGGAAGAGCCGTGGGCGTTCTGCGGCGTCGGGCTGTATCGTCTCGCCCGAGAAAATCGCCTCGTAGCAAATGAGCGGCGCGATCGGCGGCAGACCCGGCGCGGCGAGTAGGCGCGGACCCGCGCCGCGATCCCATATGCCCGGAACGAGATGGTTGATTCCAAGCGGCCGCAGCAGTTCCTCGAGCGGCAGATATTCGCCGAATGGAACGAGATGAACCTTGTCGTAGAAGGCGAGGATCGTCTCTCCTTGCAGCGCCTCGATCGAATTGAAAATCCTGCCGCGGCGTCCGCCGCCTTCGCCTTCGGCCCGCGCGGCGCCGGTCAAAAGCACGCCCCCCTTGAGCGCGCGCGCGATCGCCGCCAGAGCCTCCGGGTGGTTGGAAAGAACATAGGGAAACGCCGATTCAGGCCAGATGAGATGGGTGACTCCGGCGAGTCCGGAAGGCCGCGCCTCCGCGGCGCCTTCCGAGAGGGCGAGATAGCGACGCAAGATCCACTCGCCGTTCTCAGGACGAAACTTCGCGTCCTGAGGAAGATTTGGCTGCATCAGGCGCAATGTGACGCCTTCGACAAATTCGGTTTGGTTCGCGCTGAGCCGAAATGCACCATAGGCGAGCATCAGCATGGCGAGAACCGTTGCGCCCAACATGGTCCCGTTGATTCGGCCGGCGCCGCGAGGGCGGCGATCGATGAGCGTTGCTGGCGCGGCGAAAATGACGATCGCGAGAATGTCGAGGCCATAGAGGCCGACGAGAGATGCCGTCTGCGCCATCGGCCCGGCGCCGGCGAGCGCCATGCCGAAATCATTCCAGGGGAAACCCGTGAAAAGATGGCCGCGCAGCCACTCCGCGGCGCCCAATCCCGCGGCAAGCGCAAAGATGCGGGCGCCGCCCGTCGACCACAAGAGGCGCGCTGCGGCGAACCCTGCCGCCGGAAAGAGCGCGAGAACCGCCGGCAGGCCGAACACAGCAAGGGGCAGGGCCCAGGCGAATTGGTCGGCCTCGACGAGCATTGCGGCGCCCATCCACCAGAGGCCCGCCACGAAGTAGCCGAAGCCCAGCCACCAGCCGGCGCCAGCGGCCGAGAGGATTGGCGCCAAGGCGAAGCGATTTGAATTTTCGCCTTCCGCCGCGCCGTCGATGAGCCAAACGGCGACGGTGAGCGGCGCGAACATGGCGGGAATGAAGTCGAATGGCGCGAGGGCGAGAGCGCCGGCGGCGCCTGCGCAAAATGATATCGCGCGCCGCGTCCAGCCGCGGGCGAGAACGATACGTTGCGGAAGGGAGGACGCCGGCGCGCCTGCGTCGGCGATCTCGGCAAGTTGCGCCATCGGACCTCAAAGCGCTGCGAATCGGCCCGGGCCGACTTTAAAGCGATTCAGCAAACAATTTTACGCGCCGGCGTCCTCTCACGCCGGCCGTCGCGCCCGCACACGCAACTTGCCGACGCGCCGCGGGTCGGCGTCGACGATCTCGAACTCGTAAGCCTCGACCGGCGTGGGAATGATCTCTCCGCGCATCGGCACGCGTCCGGCAAGCCAGGCGACCAGACCGCCGAGCGTCGTCACTTCGGCAGGCGTGTCTTCGAGTCTGAAATCCACGCCAAGCCGCGCCGTGACTTCGTCAAGATCCGCGCGTCCGTCGATGATGTAATCGCCGTTCTCAAGCTCGACGACGCCGGACTCGTCGGCAACGTCATGTTCGTCCTCAATGTCGCCGACGATCATCTCCATGATGTCCTCGATCGTCACGAGGCCGTCGGTGCCGCCATATTCGTCGATGACGAGCGCCAGATGCGTGCGCGTCGCCTGCATCCGGATCAAAAGATCGAGCGCCGGCATCGAGCGCGGCACGAACAGCACCGGCTTGAGCAAATTGGCCTGCGATAGCGGCGTGTCGAAATCGATCTTCTTCGCTTCGCCAGTCGCGGCGCCGGCCCCCTCGCGCCGATCGGCGCAACAGGCGATATGAGTGACGAAATCGCGGATGTGGATCATCCCGCGCGGGTCGTCGAGCGTATCTGCGTATGCCGGCAGCCGCGAGTGGCCAGCGTTGCGGAACAGCTCCAGCGCTTCGCGAAGCGGCGCGTCGAGCGAAATCGCGATAATGTCGGCGCGCGGAATCATCGCGTCGTCGACGCGCATATCGTGCAGACCGAGCACGTTTTTCAAGAGCGCGCGCTCGTGCGGCGTCACGTCGCCCGCAGACTCTTCGAGCCTGTCTTCGATGTCCTCGCGCACTGAGGCTGGGGCGAAACCGAGAAGGCCGCGCAGCCTGTCGATGAGGTTGGGGCGTGATCCCTCGCCAGTTCGCCTTAATGGAATTGGATCGTCGGCGTTATCGTATCGCGTCGACATGCGCTTAGTTCAATTCGCTCCGCCCGCCGGCCCGTCTGCATATGGGTCGGGAAATCCTAGCGCTGTTGCGATCTTACGCTCCAGCGACTCCATCCGCTCGGCTTCTGCGGCGGTCTCGTGATCATATCCGATCAGATGCAGAAATCCATGCGCGACCATATGGGCCGTGTGGGCGCGCAAAAGCTTGCCCTGCTCCTCCGCCTCCCTGGCCACGGTTTCGTAGGCGACGATGACATCGCCAAGGAGAGGCTTGTGCTCAAGCGCGCCGGGAGTTGGGAAAGACAGGACGTTCGTCGGCTGGTCCTTGCCCCGCCACTCGGCGTTGAGCGCCCGGATCGCCGCATCATCGCAGAATGTGACGCTAAGCTCACACTGCGGCGCGAGAGCGGCGCCGCTTGCGGCAAGACTCTGACGAACGCATTGTTTCGCGAAATCTTCCAAATCTACGACCCGCCGCCAGGCAGGCGCCGCAACATTAACGTCGATCTCCAAAGTCAGGCTTCCCCGCGCGGCTGCTTGTTGGCGCGCGCGGCGCGCTCATAGGCTCCAACGATTTGGCGCACAAGATCGTGACGCACGACGTCGCCTTCCGAAAATCTTACCCGGCCGACGACGTCGAGATCGGAGAGCAGGGAGACCGCTTCTGAGAGGCCTGACTTCTGTCCGGGCGGCAGGTCGGTCTGCGACGGATCGCCGGTCACGATCATGCGCGAGCCTTCGCCAAGCCGGGTCAGAAACATCTTCATCTGCATCGAACTGGCGTTTTGCGCTTCGTCGAGCAGGATGCAGCTTCGCGTCAGCGTGCGGCCGCGCATGAAAGCAAGCGGCGCGACTTCGATGAGGCCGGTCTGCATGCCGCGCTCGACCATGCGCGCATCCATGAAATCATGGAGCGCGTCATAGATCGGACGGAGATAGGGGTCGACCTTGTCGCGCATGTCGCCGGGCAAGAAGCCGAGACGTTCGCCGGCTTCGACCGCGGGACGCGACAAAATCAATCTCTCGACCGCGCCTTGCTCCATCAGCTGAACGGCGTGGCCGACCGCGAGCCAAGTCTTGCCGGTGCCGGCAGGGCCTTCCGCGAAGACCAGTTCGTAACGCTTGAGCGCGCGCAAATATTGGTCCTGCGCGGCGTTGCGCGCCCGCACCGAACCGCGCTTCCTGGTCATGATCTGTTCGAAAGCGCCGCGCGCGGGCTCGGAATCGGGAAATAGGCTGCGCTGACGCGCCGTCTCTTCGATCGCGCCGTCGACGTCGCCGAGCGTGATCGCCTGACCTAGAGCCACACGCTCATAAAGCGCCTCGAGCACGCGGCGCGCGTGCTCGCAGGCCTCGGCCTTGCCTTTGAGCGTTACGTGATTGCCATTGGCGAATGAGGAGACGCGCAGCCGCCGTTCGATCTTGGCGAGATTTTGATCATAAAGGCCGAAAACGAGCGAAGCGTGACGATTATTTTCAAAAGCGAGCGTGATTTCCGCTTCGGGCTCAGTCGCTTCCCGTTCCCGTGCGGCGAGCAACGGGTCGTCGATTGTCGTCAAGCCTTCGCCTCCTCGCTCATGAGTCGTGCGCCCAATGAATTGGAGCCCGCCGCGATGATCTTCACTCTCGCTTCCCGGCCAATTAGCTCGGTCGGCCCCTCAACATGCACTGCCTGCATATAGGGACTCTTGCCCGCGATTTGCCCCTCGTGTCGGCCGGGCTTCTCAAAAAGCACGTCGAGCTCTCGGCCAACCGTCGCGGCGTTAAACGCTTGCCGCTGCTCTTCGAGCAGGGCCTGCAGCGCGGCGAGCCGTTCGCTCTTCACCTTCTCCTCGATCTGATCGTCGCGGTCGGCGGCGGGCGTGCCGGGCCGCGGCGAATATTTGAATGAGAAGCTTGATGCGAATCCTACGCCACGCGCTAGCGCCATCGTCGCCTCGAAGTCGGCGTCGCTTTCGCCTGGAAACCCAACGATGAAATCCGACGACAGGGCGACGTCCGGCCGAACCTTTCGGATCTTCTCGACGATTGAACGATATGCGTCTGCGCCGTGCTTGCGGTTCATCGCTTTCAGGATGCGGTCCGAACCGGATTGAACCGGTAGGTGCACATAGGGCATGAGCTTTGGAATCGCGCCATGCGCGTCAATCAACTCCTGCGCCATGTCGACCGGATGACTTGTCGTATAACGCAGACGCGTCAGCCCTTCTGTCCGCGCCAGCCGATCGAGAAGCTGCGCAAGGTTTGATTCGCGGCCATCTGCATTCGGCCCGCGGTAAGCGTTGACGTTCTGCCCGATCAGCGTGATCTCGCAAACGCCCGCGTCAACGAGGCGCTCCGTTTCGTCAACGATCTCTGTGACGGGACGCGACGCTTCGGCGCCGCGTGTGTAAGGCACGACGCAGAACGAACAGAATTTATCGCAGCCTTCCTGCACGGTGACGAAAGCCGAAACGCCGCGCGTTTGAATTTGCGCGCGGCTTGGCGCGGGCAGCGCGCGGAACTTGTCCTCGACGGCGAAATCCGTATCGGCGACCCGCGCGCCGTTCTCCGCCTGGCGCAGAAGTTCGGGCAGGCGGTGATAGCTCTGCGGACCGACCACGAGGTCTACGGCGCGCTGGCGCTTGAGCACCTCTTCACCTTCGGCCTGCGCGACGCAGCCGGCGACGACGATCTTCATGTCGCGGCCTTGCGCGTTCAGCGCGCGTTTTGCGATCGCCAGCTTGCCAAGTTCGGAATAGATTTTTTCCGCCGCCTTTTCGCGAATATGGCAAGTGTTGAGGATAACGAGATCGGCGTCTTCTTCGCTGTTGGTCTCCGCATAGCCTTCGCGGCCAAGCAGGTCCGCCATGCGGGTCGCGTCATAGACGTTCATCTGGCAGCCGTATGACTTGACCAGAACTTTCGCTGGCGCGCGCTCAGTGGGCGCAGACCGCTCTTCTTCTTCCAACGCGTTCAAAACTTGCGTGCTTATCTCTGTCGCTCCGCTTCGCGACTCGCCTCGAGCCCTATACGCAATAGGCAGTATAAGGATATTTGCTCCGTCCCGTTCGAAAAAATCGCGCCAGGCGGCATTCTACGAGTTGCCAGCGGCCAATCTCCGCCTCAAACCAGATAATCGGCGCTCAGATCTCAAGCCGCAGATTGATCGCGGCGCGGCGTTCGCCACTGGCGCGCTGATAGTAATTCTCGCGTCTTCCGATCTCCTTGAAACCTTCCCGGCCATAGAGCTTCAGCGCGGCCTCATTGTCGTCAGCGACCTCGAGAAAGACAAGTCGCGCGCCGCCGCGCTCGAGATTCTCCAGGTGTTTTTCTAGAATACGTCGTCCCAACCCAGCGCCGCGGCGCGACGGGTCGACGGCGAAAGTGAGGATTTCAGCGTCGGGCGGCGTCAATCTGGACAATATAAAGCCCCCGAGCTCGGCTTTGCGATTCTCTGCGACCGCGCCGTCGGCGACGATATGCGCATCGGCCAGATAGTTCTCGAAGTCGATTTTCGACCAGCCGAAGGCGAAAGAAGCGCCGTGTAGGCGTTCACAATCCTCGGCGCGCTCAGCGCCGATAGGTTCAATGATGAATGTCGGTTTGGCGAAAAAGGAAGAAAGCAGCGTCATGGCGCAAGTTCACGCCTGCGCTGTGGCGGCAGTGTGGGGGCCCGCCGCATCGTGCTCGGCGCCAGTGCTTTTCGGCGCTTCCGGCCGACCGCCCGGCGCCGTAACGTCTGGTTCTTTAAGATAAAGCGGGCGCGCGGGCGCAGATTCGGGCTGCGCGGCGAGCCCTAGCCGGGCGACGACGGCGATATCGGGCGCGGACTGTTCGCTTGCGATCTTGACCGGAACGCCGCGGGCGCGCGCCTCCTTGGCGAGGAGCGGCGCGCCGGACCCGATGAGAAGCAGCGGGCCGGTCCCGAGAGCGCGCAGCGCTTCATGCGCGCTCACCCGGCGCGGGGTCAGCACCGGTCGCCCATCCGGACCGAAAGCGGCGATGTAGACCTTGCCGTGGCGTGCGTCGATCGCCGCCGCGACGACGCCGTCGAAAGGATCGAGGATCAGCGGCGCCGCAAGCGCGGCGAGCGTCGAGACCCCGACGATTTCGGCTTTGCAGGCGAGCGCAATGGCTTGGCCGGCGGCAAGGCCGATGCGAATGCCGGTGAACGAACCGGGTCCCACTGTCACGGCGATGCGATCGAGTGAAGCAAAGCCGCCCTCGACCTTGCTCATGATCCGCTTGATCAATGGCAGCAGCGCCTCGGCGTGGCCGCGCTCCATCTCCATAGTGTCAGCGGCGATCGGCTCCGCCGCATCGTGATCCAGCACGCAGGCCGAAACGGCTGGAAGAGCGGTGTCAATCGCAAGGATTCGCATGATTCCCGGATTATGACCGTTTTCGGAGCGCGATCAACGTAGCTCCGAACGCGCCAACGCCTTTTACGCCGGCTCGACCGCCTTCACCTGCGGCAGGAAATGCTTGAGCAGGTTCTCGATGCCATGTCGCAGCGTCGCGGTGGACGACGGACACCCGGAGCAGGCGCCTTTCATTGTGAGATAGACGACGCCATCCTTAAAGCCGCGAAAGACGATGTCGCCGCCGTCGCCGGCGACCGCTGGACGCACGCGCGTTTCGAGCAGCTCCTTGATCGTCGCCACCATCTCCGCGTCGGCGGCGTCATAGAACTCGCCTCCGGACTGCGCCGGACCCGCGCCTTCGGTCAGGAGCGGCGCGCCAGAGGCGAAATGCTCCATGATCGTGCCAAGAATGGCGGGCTTCAGATGCGGCCAGTCGGCGCCGTCCTTCGTCACCGAGACGAAATCTGCGCCATACATCACCGCCTCGATTCCCTCGATCGAGAGCAACGCCTGCGCCAGCGGCGCATTGGCGGCGTCGTCCAGCGAGCGGAACTCCATCGCGCCCTGACCGAGCACGTCTTGGCCCGGAAGGAACTTAAGCGTTGAGGGATTGGGGGTAGCTTCAGTCTGGATGAACATCGGGAGACTCCTGCGTCCGGTTCAAGGCCGGCGGGAAGAGCGCGGATACCACAAATCGAGCGCTTTGTGACATCGTCGAGCACTACTTAAGCGCTTCGCCGCAGTCTTGCGAGACTCTTTGACGCCAGCGCTTGAAGGCGACCACAGACCAGACCGCCTCGACGAGGCCGAAAGGCCAGGCGCCTTGAAGGAACCCGTAGATCGACCCCAAAGCGCAGGCGACGGCGAAACACAAAACGAACCAATGGCTGCGGTCCTCCAGCGCATAGGCAAGCAGCATTGCGCTCACCGCGAAAAGCCCAAACCACGTCAACGCATCCATCGACGAATTCCTTCGGGCGCGTTCTTGCATTTGCCATGCCCGAGCGAATCCAGCAGTGTCAATCGATGGACGAAGCTGCGCTCATCGACGCCAACGACGCCTATTACCGCGCCTTCGCCGCGCGCGACCTTGGCGCAATGAACGACCTTTGGGCTGAGGAAGGCTGTTCCTGCGTTCACCCTGGCTGGCCGGCGCTTGTCGGGCGCGCGGCGGTTCTCGCCTCTTATCGCGACATTTTCCGCAATCCGACGCAGGAGGCGGTGACGGCGCGCGACCCGCAGACGCTCATCGAAGGCGACGACGGCCGCGTTTTCTGCGTCGAGGAGGTCGGCGGCGGTCTGCTGCTCGCGACGAATTGGTTTCGCTGGAGCGGAGAGCGTTGGCGGCTTGTGCATCATCAGGCCAGTCCGCTCGCCCCGCCGCCGTCGGCAAGGCGCGAGGGTAAACAGTCGTTTCATTAAGTCGACGCCCGTAAGGGTAAACTGGCCTACGTGTCAGCGCCTTCCGCCTGCTTCTTCCGGCTCGCCTTCTTGGGCTCCCGGCGCGGACCTTCGACGAGCCGCACGACGACGCCCCAGAGCGTTCGCACATCCTGCTCTGTGAGCCCCATACGGTGGAACATGTTGCGCAGATTGCGCGACATCACCGGCTTTTTCGTCAGTGGACGAAAGAAGCCGCGCTTATCAAGCTCGCCTTCGAGAAAATCGAAAAAAGCGAGCGTCATTTCGCGCGTCGCCGGCGGCGAGCGTTCTTCGACCTCAAATGGAATAGCGTCGCCATGCGCGGCGCGAAACCACTCGTATCCTGTGAGCAGCACCGCCTGCGCGAGGTTGAGCGAAGCATAGGCGGGGTTGACGGGAAATGTAAGGATCGCGTCGGCGAGCGCGACATCGTCATTGTCTAGCCCGGTGCGCTCGGGGCCAAACAGCACGCCATGCTTTTCGCCCGCCGCCATCCGCGCTGAGGTTGCGGACATCGCCTGCGCCGGCGTCATCACCGGCTTCATCTGGCCGCGTCCGCGCGCCGTCGCGGCGTAGACGAAGGAAAGATCCTCGATCGCTTCCCGCACGCTCTCGTAGAGCCTGGCGCCTTCGAGCAAATGCACGGCCCCGGCGGCCGCCGCATAGGCGCCCTTGCGATAGGCGCCGGTGCGCGGCCAGCCTTCGCGCGGCGAGACGAGACGCAGATCGGAGAGGCCGAAGTTCGCCATGGCGCGCGCGCACATGCCGATGTTGACGGCGAGCTGCGGACGCACGAGCACGATCGCCGGCCCGCCTGAAAAAGCCGTCTTGCTGCGATCCGTTCCTGCCCCGACCAATTCGCCTCCTCGCGCCAAAGCGGCGGCAAATTAGGGCGGAAAGGGCGCGGGGGGAAGGGCGGTTGCGCGCTCAGCAAAGGCTTCCCGCTTGCTACCCAAAACCTCGAGCCGACGCTATAAGGCGCGCGAACGGAGGAGCGGGCGCATGCGGAAGATCAAGGTTGCAAACCCTGTCGTCGAACTCGACGGCGACGAAATGGCCCGCATCATCTGGACCGCCATCAAAGAGAAGTTCGTTCGGCCCTATCTCGACATCGATCTCATCTATTACGATCTCTCGATTAAAAACCGCGACGCAACGAACGATCAGGTGACGATCGACGCCGCCTACGCCATCAAAGAGCATGGCGTCGGAGTCAAATGCGCGACGATCACGCCAGACGAAGCGCGTGTGAAGGAATTCCATCTCAAAGAGATGTGGAAATCGCCGAACGGCACCATCCGCAATATCCTCGGCGGCGTCATCTTCCGCGAGCCGATCATCTGCAGGAACGTGCCGCGGTTGGTGCCCGGATGGACGCAGCCGATCATCATCGGGCGTCACGCTTTTGGCGACCAATATAAGGCGACAGACTTCAAAGTGCCGGGCAAGGGCCGTCTGACGATCAAATTTGAAGGCGTCGACGGAGACGTCATCGAAAAGGAAGTCTTCAGCTTTCCCGGCTCCGGCGTCGCGCTCGCGATGTATAATCTTGACGAGTCGATCAGCGAGTTTGCGCGAGCGACGTTCAACTATGGGCTTGCCCGCAAATATCCAGTCTATCTCTCGACCAAGAACACGATCCTCAAGGCCTATGACGGCCGCTTCAAGGATCTGTTCCAGGAGATTTACGACGCCGAGTTCAAATCGAAATTCGAGGCGCTCGGCCTCACTTACGAGCATCGTCTGATCGACGACATGGTCGCCTCGGCGCTCAAATGGTCCGGCGGCTACATTTGGGCCTGCAAGAATTACGACGGCGACGTGCAGTCCGACACCGTCGCGCAGGGCTTCGGATCCCTCGGTCTCATGACGAGCGTGCTGATGACGCCCGACGGCAAGACCGTCGAGGCCGAAGCGGCCCATGGCACGGTGACGCGCCATTATCGCGAATATCAGAAGGGCCATGAGACCTCGACCAACTCGATCGCGTCGATTTTCGCCTGGACGCGCGCGCTCGCGCATCGCGGCAAGCTCGACGGGAATGACGATCTGACCCGATTTGCGCGCACGCTTGAGGAAGTGTGCGTGGCGACCGTTGAGTCGGGCTTCATGACCAAGGATCTGGCCTTGCTTGTCGGCTGCAATCAGAAGTGGCTCTCGACGACAGGTTTCCTGGACAAGATCGACGAAAATCTTCGTAGAGCTACGGAGTGAGCGCGGCGCGAGGAATGATTGTAAGTGGCGCCGGTCACGTCTATATAGGCGTCGCCTATGGGCTAATTAAGGATTCGCGAGATGGCGGTGGATCTGGAAGAGACTTATAAGCCTTCCGAAGACGAACCCTTTATGTGCGATCGGCAGCGAGAATATTTCCGGCGCAAACTGCTGGCTTGGAAGGAAGACATTCTGCACGAAAGCCGCGAAACGCTCGCCGCTTTGCAGAATGAAAATGAAAATCATCCCGACCTTGCAGACCGCGCGTCGTCCGAAACCGATCGCGCGATAGAGCTTCGGGCGCGCGACAGGCAACGCAAGCTCATTGCCAAAATCGACGCGGCGCTGACGCGCCTCGAAGACGGCAGTTACGGCTATTGCGAGGAGACGGGCGAGCCGATCTCTCTAAAACGCCTAGACGCGCGTCCGATCGCGACTTTGTCGATCGAGGCGCAGGAGCGTCACGAACGGCGCGAAAAAGTCTATCGGGACGACTAAGTTCAGAGAACGCGCTTCCGGCAAAGAGCTAAGGGCGTCGCTCGTCGCGACGCCCTTTCTTATTGCTTTTCTTCCGGGCGGCCGAGTAGGCGGGCCATCTCCGCTTCAAGCGAATCCAGCGGGTCCGCTTCAGCGGGAGCCGGCGCTGGCGGGGGCGCCGCTCCGGGCTTGGCGGCGGGCGCCGGCGGCGGCTCGATCGGCCGCGGAGCCCCTGTTGGAGAGGTTGGCGGCGCCGGCGCGGCGGACTCCGGCGGCGATGTCTGTTCCTTTGGACGCGGCGCAAATCGCTGCTGGGCGCGCGCAAGGAACGGCGGCGTCGGCGAGCGTGGCGGCGCGGGTCGTGGCGGCGGGGCGGCCGGACTGGAAATTCTTGGGCCTCCGGGCGCAGCCGTCGGCGGCGGAGGCGCAGCGGGGGGCTTCGCGGGCGCCGGCGCGAAAAGGTCCGGCGGCAGATTAAGTGGGCCTACCGCGGCGGGTCTCGGCAGCGGAGTTTCGGGCTCTTTTGGCGGAGCGGAAGGGCCAGTCGGCCAGTTTGAGGCGGCTCCCGGCTGAGCGGGGCGCGGCTCCGGCGCGCGGCTTAAAGCGGCTTCGATCCGGATGCTCGGCTCAATGAGGATGTCATTAGGGCCGCCGATCAGCAGCAGATGTTCGGCGTTGTCGCGCCGCACGATAACAAGCTGACGCTCGCGGTCGAGATCAAAAACATCCACGACATCTAAGCGTTTAGCGCGGCTGCGGCCTCCCGGCGAACGAATTCGGCGTCCAAAGAGCAGACGGAAAATATACAGCACGAGCACCGCAGCGACGAGGAACGCGACGAGCGCTCCGAGCGCTGGCAGCAGTTGAGTGAATTTATCGGGCATAAACGACTGTTCTCTCGTTCGGACGCGGGTGACCTTGCCAAATTAACAGCTTTCCTGGCAAGCGCCGAAAAAAGGTTAATGAATGGTTAATGTTTGACGAATCAGCGCCCTGCTTCGACTTCCGGGTTTGCTATTATTCGTCTCCGCGGCCACACTTTTGAGTGATTCTGTGAGCGTCGGTTCGGTAAACATCAACGCGCCGGCCTTCGCATGGCCGCCGCGATGGGCGATATATGGCGCGGGTGGTTAAGAAATGACCGACAGGACGGAATCGTCCGCCTTAGAGCGCAGCGAGCGGCCCGCGAATGTGGGATTGGCGGTCGCGCTCGTCGTGACGCTGATCGGAGCGGCCGCCGCCTATTTTTGGACCCCTTCGGAACTTGCGCCGCGCGTCGCCATTCTCGCGCTGGCGATCGTCGGCGTCGCCGGAATCTTTGTCCTTCTTGCCTATACGCTGGGGCTGATCCATTTCTCCGGCCGCACCGCGGGCAATGACTTGGTAAAGCTTATCGCCGACACTTTCGGCGAGGGGTTGCTCGTCACGAGGGGAGACGCGCGCGTCGTCTACGCCAATGAAGCCTACAGGGCGATGTGCGGCGCGAAGGAGGCTTCCGGCGTTCAGCCAGTCGAGCGGCTGTTCTCCGGCCCGCCCGAAGTCTCCGAGGCGATCTATCGGCTTGCGCAAGCGGCGCGCGCCGGCGTCTCGCATAGCGAGGATTTGCGGCTTTCTCCCCCGCTTTCGGGACAGGCGGCGGTCGGCTGGTACCGGATCCGCGTGCGGCCGCTGGCGGCGGCTTCAGGACGGTTCTGCCTTTGGGCGGTGGCCGACGTCACCGCCGATCGACAACGGCAGGAGAACGTCTTCCAGGAGCTTCAGCACGCGATCGACTTTCTCGATCACGCCCCCGCCGGCTTTTTCTCCGCGAGTCCGGAAGGCTCCGTCTCCTATATGAACAAAACGCTCGCCGGCTGGTTGGGCTACGACCTGACGCAGGTCGGTTCCGGCGGCGCGACGCTCTCCTCCATCTTCGCCAATAATGGCGCGGCGCTTCTCGCAGCGATGTCCGGCGCGCCAGGCGATGTGCGTACAGAGCAGATCGACCTCGACATGCGATGCCGCAACGGCAAGTCGCTTCCCGTCAGGCTGCTGCATCAGGTGGCCTTTGGCCAGGACGGCGAAGCCGGCCCTTCGCGGACTTTGGTGCTCAATCGCGCGTCCGGCGAACAACCGGAAGAGGATTTGCGCGCCGCTGAAGTGCGTTTCGCGCGCTTCTTCAACTCGACTCCTATGGCGATGGCGACGCTCGACGGGGAAGGTCGCGTGCTGACGTCGAACGCGGCGTTCGCCAAATTGCTGCCGCAGGCGCTGAAGTCCGGGCAGGGCAAGGCTGCGGCGCCTTGGTCGGTGCTTGCGGGCCTCGGCGAACGCGACGGCGCGGCCTTGCGGGCCGCAATCGAAGAGGCGATCGACGGCGAAGGAGAAATCCGCCCCGTAAATGTGGTCTTCGAGGAGGACGCCGCCGCGCCGCGTTCGGCTAGATTCTTTGTCTCGTCAACCGAGGACGCCGGCAAGAAGGGCGCGATGGTCTATGCGCTCGACACGACCGAGCAGCGCAAGTTGCAAGAAGAGTTCGCGCAATCGCAAAAGATGAATGCGGTTGGCCAACTCGCTGGCGGGATCGCACATGACTTTAACAATATGCTGACGGCGATCATCGGCTATTCGGATTTGCTGCTCTCCAGTCACCGGCCGACCGATCCTGCCTTCCGCGATATCCGCCAGATCAAGGAAACGGCGAACCGCGCCGCGGGTCTGACGCGCCAATTGCTCGCCTTTTCTCGCCGGCAGACTCTGCGCCCGCAGGTTTTGCAGCTCGGCGACGCGCTCTCCGAAGTGCAAAATCTTCTGCGCCGCATCGTCGGCGAGAAGAACGAACTTGAACTGCGTCTCGGACGCGACCTGTGGTTCGTGAAGGCCGACATCACCCAGTTCGAGCAGGTGATCATTAATCTCGTCGTCAACGCGCGCGACGCCATGCAAGAATCTGGCGGGCGGGTGCAGATCCGCACGCGCAACGTCGCCGCCTCGGAGTGCACATCTTTCGATGAGGCGGCGCTGCCGCCTGCTGATTACGTGCTTGTCGAGGTCGAGGACACGGGCGGCGGCATCCCTGCCGATGTGAAGGAGAAAATTTTCGAACCCTTCTTTACGACGAAAGAGGTTGGGAAAGGCACGGGCCTCGGCCTGTCGACGGTCTTTGGCATTATCAAGCAATCTGGCGGCTTCATTTTGGTGGACAGTGAGATCGGACGCGGCACGGTTTTCCGCATCCTCCTTCCGCGATACGTGCCGGAGGAGAAGGAGACGTCCAAGGAGTCCGAGTCGGTCAAAGCCGCTGCGGACTATACGGGGCAGGGCGTGGTCCTGCTGGTCGAAGATGAAGACGCCGTGCGCTCGATCGGCGCGCGCGCCCTGAGTTCGCGCGGATTCACGGTTCTTGAAGCCACGACGGGCATGGAGGCTCTCGAGGTCGTCGATCGGGTCGACGGCAAGATCGATCTCATCGTCTCCGACGTCGTGATGCCGGAGATGGACGGCCCCGCGATGTTTGCCGAACTGCGCAAGCGCGGCGTCAAGGCGAAGGTCATATTTGTTTCAGGTTATGCCGAAGAGGCTTTCGCCAAGAATCTTCCCGAAGGCGATTTCGGCTTCTTGGCCAAGCCGTTCTCGATCAAACAGCTGATCGAGACGGTGAAGGCGCATATGCCCTGACGGACGAACGCCTCTGGCAAGACGCGCCTAGAGCGCCGGCGCGACGACCCGCACGCGGCGCTTGACGCCGTCCGGTCCGACCACCTCGCGATAGGTTTCCGGCGCGGCGGCCGCGCCTTCTTGCGTGGGCTCCGCCGCCGCGGGTTGCGCGGCTGCTGGTTCGGCGGCGATGGGCGCCGGCGCCGGGGCCGATCCTCTTCCTTTTCGCGGGCGTGCGACGCCGGGCGGAAGCGGCCGCGACAATTGCTCGGCCTGTTCGGCGGTGACGACCTGATCTTTGGCGTTGTGCTCGGCGATGAGGCGCTCGGCCTCGGCGAGCGCCTCCGACCAGGACTTGTCCGGCGGCTTGCAGCCGCAGGCCGGATCATAGCTCTTCTCGAATTTATACGCGTTGGGGTGGTTCGAATACGCCTCGCCGTCGATCGAAAGCGCGGAACTGGCGCCCTTCCATTGCGAGGCCGTATAGAGTTTCACCGTGGCGTTCGGGCAAAGCGCCTGGCACATTGCCGCGAGATCATCGAGATTGGAGCTGCGCGCCGAATAGCTGATGGGGAAAAAACCGCCGTCGCAATCGCGCACGCAGATCGCCATCGGTCCCCCGCGCGGCGTTTCGTCCAAAGGCTCGAGCCCCTGATCGGGCTCCATGATCGCGGGGGCGGGCCCAATGCCAAAGAGTTCCTCAAAAAAATTACGCGGCCGCGCAAGGCGCGCCTGCGTGGCCTGAGGATTGCGGCATTCCGCGTCGTAGCGGGCGGCGAGGGCCTGACGCTGGCCGCCGTCGTCCGCGGCCGCACGGTCATAGGAGGCGATGGCGCCCGAGAGCTGATGGAGTTGCGCGTTGATCTGTCCGCATTGGGGCGGCGGCGGCGCGCCGAAGAACAGGAACTGGCCGCGGTCGCAGCCGAGCGCATGGCTTTTCGCGGCGACGCGGGCATATTCGCCGCGCTGTTTGGCCGCCGCCGTTTGAAACTGTCCGGCGCGACTGCTGGCGCCGGCGCGGGCGATCTGCGCCCGCAACTCGGTGCAATAGGGACTTTCGCCTGCGGCGGGCGAAACGGCGAAGAGGCCGAACGCCATGCCGGCGGCGACCGTCAGTTTCCACCGCCTGGAGGCGCCTATCGTTGGAAGTAGGTCTATGGTCGCGGCCTCATTGGAGTTTTAGCTCTTTCACGGTTTCGAAAGAAAGCAGAAGAACTGCTTGTGCGGCCGCATGATGTTGACGCGCCGACTTGCGGCGAATCGCGCCATTCTCGCCAATACCGCCTGTGGATCAAACGCGCCTAGATTGTCCCGCGCATAATGTCGGCAACAAGGCGCCGGTGCGCGTCGCCAGCGCCCCTGGCGACCTGCGATTTTTTTGCTCCGCCCACGGTCGAAGCCCTTCACTTGCCGCGCTACCTCGCCCATATCGGCGACGGCGTCGTGAGAGCGCGGCTCTAAACATTTGGATCGATCACGTGATCCGCCTTTGGGCGATTTGGCCCAAAGGCGGCGTGATCTAGGAGGTTGCCGACATGAAGCGTTCCAAAATGCTGGCTCTGATTTCAACGGTTTTCGCGCTCTCTTTCGGCGCCGCGCCGGCCTCTGCGCAGAACGGGCCGGACCTCATCTTCCGTAAATCGGTGGATTTCAAGCTTCTCACGCCGAATGACAAGCTCGCCACCTATGCGATCGACGACCCCATAATCGACGGCGTCGCCTGCTACTATACGGCGCATGAAAAGGGCGGCGTCGCGGGCATGTTCGGAGTCGCCGAGCAGACGTCGGAGGTTTCGCTCGCCTGTCGGCAATTCGCCCCGATCAAATTCAAGGAGAAATTCAGCCAGGGGGACACGGCGTTCAGCGAGCGGCGCTCTTTGCTGTTCAAGCGGATGCATATCGTTCGCGGCTGCGACCCGAAGCGCAATGTGCTGGTCTACATGGTCTACTCGGACAAGCTGGTGGAAGGCTCGCCGGAAAGCTCGACCTCGACCATCGCCATCCAGCCTTGGGGAGGCCAGAACGAAGTGCCGCAGTGCGGAGAATTTCTGCGCTGATCTATTCTATACACGCCACGATTGCTGCGCCCGCTTCAAGGGAGGCGCGCGCGGCGCTCTTTTCGACTGAAGCCGTCATATCGTCGGCCCGACCGAAGGCCTTGGCGGCGCCATGGCCATGAGACTCACACCACGAATCCGCGACGACCTTGCCGCAATCGGAATGCCGCGTGAGGCATTCCAGCAGGCCGTAGCCCTCCTGATCCGAGATGACGTAAGTGGCGTTCGCGCCGGCTTCGGCGTGCGCGCCGCAAGCGTAGCCGGCGCCAATCAGAACTCCAGCGAGCAGCCGCGCGAGCGCGCGACGTCCAATCGGCGCCTTATAATTCGACATTACGCGAACTCCAGTAATGAGCGATGACTCGCCTCCAGAGCTAGCGCATAGCGGTAAAACGCCCGTTAAACCGGCCGCGGCTCGAAGAGGAGACGCGCTTGACGCGGCGGCGGGCTTTGGCGCATGGTCGCCGCCATGACGCTTCGGCTCACCATTTGTCGCGAGATCATTATCAGCTAGCGATCACGCTGGCCGGAGCCGTCACGTCTATCCAAACGACATGAAGCGACGCCCCGGCCGGCGGCCTTGCGGGGAAATTCATGTCGACGCCTGCGCTGAAAATTTACAATACGCTGACGCGGAAGAAGGAGGAGTTCCGTCCGATCGATCCCGCGAATGTGCGCATGTATGTCTGCGGGCCGACGGTTTACGATTACGCGCATATCGGCAACGCCAGGCCGCTCATCGTCTTCGACGTTCTGTTTCGATTGCTGCGTCATCTCTATGGCGCCGAGCATGTGACGTATGTCCGCAACATCACCGACGTCGACGACAAGATCAACGCGCGCGCCGCCGAGCGTGGAATTTCAATTCGCGAACTCACCGAAGAAACCAACAAGGTCTTCCAGGAGGACGTGAAGGCGCTCGGCTGTCTCGAGCCGACCATGCAGCCGCGCGCCACTGAGCACATCGCGCAGATGATCGCGATCATCGAGCGGCTGATCGCGTCGGGTCACGCCTATGCGGCCGACGGCCATGTGCTCTTCGACGTGCCTTCCATGCCGAGCTATGGGCGCCTGTCGCGGCGCTCGCTCGACGAAATGATCGCCGGCGCGCGCGTCGACGTCGCGCCCTATAAGCGCGGCGACATGGATTTCGTGCTGTGGAAGCCGTCAAAAGAGAACGAACCGGGCTGGGACAGTCCGTGGGGCAGGGGGCGTCCCGGCTGGCATATCGAATGTTCGGCGATGTCCTGGGCGCATCTTGGTGAAACCTTCGACATCCACGGCGGCGGCATCGATCTCGTTTTTCCGCATCACGAAAATGAGATCGCGCAAAGCTGCTGCGCCTTCGATCGCGAGGTGATGGCGAATTACTGGATGCATAACGGCTTCCTGCAGGTCGAGGGCGAGAAAATGTCCAAGAGCCTGGGGAATTTCGCGACGATCCACGAGCTGCTGCACACTGAGAAGTTCGGCGGGCGGAAGTGGCCTGGCGAAGTGCTTCGGCTTGCGATGCTGCGCACGCATTATCGTCAGCCGATCGATTGGACGGTGAAGGCGCTGGAGGAGGCGGAGAAGCAAATCGATTATTGGCTCAACATCGTTTCCACGTTTGATCCCGATAAACTAGCGGAAGTACGTGCTCAATCAGTGCTGGCCGATCTCTCGGACGATTTAAATACCCCAGCCGCGCTCGCGACGATCAGTCATCTGGCCGACTCCGCTCGAAAAGCCAGCAGTGCTGCAAATGAATTTTATGCATCGCTGAATATCTTGGGACTAGTCACATCAATTGCGCAATTCAAAATCGTTAAAAGAGATGCAGAAGATTTGGCGCGAGTCTCAACGGAGACATTTGGTCCCCTGATCGAGCTTTTGGAACGCGCAGGTTTTGATTACCCAGAGATCAAGTCGAAAATTGAAGAGATCGGTGCGAGAGCCTTCGAATCGGCAAACCAATTTGCGGAGCGGCGATTGTCAGCCAAAGACGCGATGCATTTGTTAGTATACGGCTTGAACTTCGATGCAATCAACAAGGGGATTCCAGCTCGTAACGCCGCTCGCGCCTCAAAAAACTGGGCCGAGTCCGATCGCATCCGCGACGAACTCGCGACCATGGGCATCGCGCTCAAGGACAATAAGGACGGCACAACGACCTGGGAGCTGAAGCGGTGAGCGCGCGCCTCTCTTATATGCCGGAAGCATCGACGACCGTCGTCATGGCCGGGCTTGTCCCGGCCATCCACGCCGGGACGTTAAGCAATATCGGCCTCGTCACGAGGCGTCTTGACGTGGATGCCCGCGTCAAGCGCGGGCATGACGCGGCGGAGCGATATCGCGAAATTGATGGAGCGTAGATATGTCCAACGATGACTGGAAGAAAACGCTTCCCTTCAAGCGCCATTGGGCGGTCTATCTGCTGTTCAAACTGCTCGTGCTGGCGCTCGCCGCTTTCATCGCCTGGCATTTGCTGCGCGCGTTCGAGATCGTATGATGGCGCGATCGGCGACAGCTCCCAGCCTGCGGCCGTTTCTTCCCGCTGACGCGGCGACGCTTGCGGCGCTCCTTCGCGCCAGCGTCGATGAGCTCGCCGCCGACGACTATGACGACGCGCAGCGTGAAGCCTGGACGTCCGAGGCCGACGACGAAGAGGCTTTTGGCGCACGGCTCGCTGGCGAGCTGACCATCGTCGCGCTGGTGGAAGGCGAAATCGCCGGTTTCGCGTCGCTTCGCGACAATGCGACCTTTGACATGCTCTATGTGCGGCACGATCTGGCGCGGCGCGGCATTGGCTCAGCGCTCGCCGACGCGATTGAGAAACTCGCCGCCGCGCGCGGAACGAAGACGCTCTCCGTCGACGCGTCCGACTCGGCGCGCGACTTCTTCGCCGCGCGCGGCTATACGGCGCAGAGACGCAACACGATCGAAATCTCCGGCCAATGGCTCGGCACAACGACGATGACTAAAGAGCTGGCGGCGCCCGCCGTCGAGAGAGCGCATTGATGGCCAAGGAACGACTGTCGCTCTACGACACGACGCTGCGCGACGGCGCGCAGACGACGGGCGTCGATTTTTCGCTCGACGACAAGCGTCAGATTGCCGCCATGCTGGACGATCTCGGCATCGACTACATCGAGGGCGGCTATCCTGGCGCCAATCCGCTCGACACGGAGTTCTTCGCTCAACCCCCGAAGTTGCGCGCGCGCTTCGCGGCCTTCGGCATGACGCGCCGGCAAGGCCGCTCGGTCGAGAACGACCCAGGCGTAGCGGCGCTGCTCGACAGCGGCGCCGACGCCGTCACCTTCGTCGCCAAGAGTTGGGACTTTCAGGTCCACGTCGCCTTACGCTCTACGGAAGAGGACAATCTTGAGGCCCTTACGCAGTCCGTAAGAGCCGCCGTCGCGCGCGGAAAGGAAGTCGCCGTCGACTGCGAACATTTCTTCGACGGCTTCAAGGCCAATCGCGATTATGCGCTCGCTTGCGCCAAGGCCGCCTATGACGCCGGCGCGCACTGGGTCGTGCTTTGCGACACCAATGGCGGCGCGCTGCCGCATGAGGTGGAAGGCATCGTCGCAGAGGTCGTCAAGCATATTCCGGGAGCGCGCGTCGGCATCCATTGCCATGACGACACGGGTCAGGCTGTGGCGAATTCGCTCGCCGCCGTGCGCGCCGGCGCGCGGCAGATTCAAGGGACGCTCAACGGGCTCGGCGAGCGCTGCGGCAACGCCAATCTCACAACCATCATCCCGACGTTACTGTTGAAGAGCGAATTTTCGGAGCGCTTCGAGATTGGCGTGACGCCGGAAAAGTTGACGCATCTGACTCGCGTCAGCCACGCGCTCGATGAGCTTCTCAACCGCGCGCCGAACCGCCATGCGCCCTATGTCGGCGC
Organism: Alphaproteobacteria bacterium; assembly: GCA_016869595.1. Taxonomy (GTDB): domain Bacteria; phylum Pseudomonadota; class Alphaproteobacteria; order Rhizobiales; family Beijerinckiaceae; genus Methylocystis. The sequence continues at coordinate 1,324 of VGDT01000006.1, read as the reverse complement.
CAGCGCCTTTGCGACCAAGGCCGGCATTCACGCCTCAGCCGTGCTGACTGATCCGCGCACTTATGAGCATGTGACGCCGGAATCGGTCGGCAATATGCGGCGCGTGCTCGTGTCGGATCAAGCGGGGCGCTCCAATATCGTCTCCGAGCTTGCCCGGCTCGGCGTTATCCTCGACAAGGACGATCCGCGGCTGACGCGTCTTCTCGACGAGGTGAAGGAGAAGGAAGCGCAGGGCTACGCCTATGAAGGCGCCGACGCCTCCTTCTTTCTTCTGGCGAAGCGGGTGCTCGGCGAAGCGCCGCATTTCTTCGACATTGAGCGTTACAGCGTCGCGGTTGATCGCCGCTTTGGGAAGAACGGCGGCTTCGAGGACCAGGGCGCCGAGGCGATCGTCAAGATCAATGTGCATGGGGAAAACCGTATTTCCGCCGCGGAAGGCAATGGTCCCGTCAATGCGCTCGATCTCGCTCTGCGCAAGGATCTCGGCGCCTATCAGCGCTTCATCGACGACGTTCGGCTTGTCGACTATCGCGTGCGCGTGTTTCAGGGCGGCACCGACGCCGTGACACGGGTTCTTGTCGAATGCGCGGATGCACAAGGCGAGCGCTGGTCGACGGTCGGCGTCTCGGCCAATGTGATCGACGCGTCCTTCGAGGCGCTCGTCGATGCAATCAATTTCAAGCTGCTGATCTCCGGCGCACGGGCGGCGCCGGCGCATGGCTAAAGCCGCTCGGTGATCGCCGTCTCGCTGATGTCTGGCGCATGGCGGACCGCCGCAAAGATCATCGGCAGGATCTCCTCGACGCGTTCGGCGACGAGATAGTGCACGTCATAACCTTCGCGGATGAATTCCTCGTTGCGCATATGGGCGAACAGCGACAGCAGCGGCCGCCAGAAACCGGCGATATCGGCGATGACGAGCGGCTTGGTGTGTTGGCCAAGCTGAATCCAGGTCAGCTGCTCGGTCAATTCCTCCAAAGTGCCGACGCCCCCGGGCAGCGCGACAAAGGCGTCGGAGCGCTCGAACATCACCCGTTTGCGCGTGTGCATGTCATCGACGACAATGAGCTCCGTCGCGTCAGTGAAAGGGATCTCCCTCTCGTCCAGGAATTCGGGAATCACGCCTGTGACGACGCCGCCGGCGGCGATTGTGGCCTTCGCCAGCACGCCCATGAGACCGATCGCGCCGCCGCCATAGACGAGCCCGATGCCAGACCGGGCAAACTCCGCGCCCAACGCGCGCGCCGCCGTCGTGTGGCGCGGATCGGCGCCGATCGAGGAGCCGCAATAGACGCAGATATTCTTTATTTCTCGCATATCGGTT
>VGDT01000005.1 GCA_016869595.1 Alphaproteobacteria bacterium | reverse complement strand
GGGCGCGTCGCCATAGCCTGTTTAAAACGCAGGGGCTATGGCGCAACAGGCGCCCGTAGCTCAGCTGGATAGAGCACCAGACTACGAATCTGGGGGTCAGAGGTTCGAATCCTTTCGGGCGCGCCATTACTCCTCGAATAACCGATTTTTTGGCGTGACCAATGCTGGCGGCTTCCCGGGAACAGGGAAACTGAACCCCGCCTGAGCCTATGCCTATTCAGCCGGATGAATGAAGGACAGCTCACCCCAACTCACCAACGCGCACGAAAAACCAATAGGCGCCGAAGCAAGCGATGATCCCGGAGCAGACCTGAACGAGCAGCGGGCTGCGCTGTCCATGCGTGAAAATCTTATCGGCCAAAAGCAGTAAGGGCAGAACGATCAGCACGACGCCGATCTGCCCGATCTCGACGCCGATGTTGAAACTCGCCAGGGCCGGCACGATCGCGCGCTGAGGAACGCCGAGTTCGATCAAGCCGCTCGCAAAACCAAATCCATGAATAAAGCCGAATGCGAAAGTGTCGCGCCAGCGCCCGTCGACCTTGCGCGTAAAGAAATTCTCCACCGCCACATAGATGATCGACAGCGCAATCGCGATCTCCACCCATCGGCTCGGCAGATTGATAAGTTCGAGCGCTGCGAGCGAGAGCGTCACCGAATGCGATACCGTGAAAGCGGTCACGATCTTGACGACAGGCCAGATGCGCGTCGCCCACAGCATCACGGCGATGAGGAAGCACAGATGATCATAGCCGGTCATGATGTGCTCGACGCCGGCGGACAAAAATTTCGGCGCGAGCTCCCAAGGCGTCAGCAACGGTTTGGAGAGGTCGATCATCGCGTCGCCGGGGTAGATCATGACCTGACCTGGCGCCGGCTCACGACCCATGCGCTGCGCCTCGGTCAGGCTGGACTCATCGCGCTTCTCGCCGATGCTGACGAGATGTTTTGCTCGCGGTCCCTGCGCTTCGAGAAGTCTGAACGGGTTATAAAAAATCTGGCCCGGAACGGCGCTGCAATCCATCTGCAACACCACTTTTGAGTCGGAAGGGTTGGTCGGATCTTCGCCGACCGAAACGACCGTGCTTGCGCAGGTCTGGCCTTCCGCGTTCTGCAGATCGACGCGCTGCTGGATGAATTTACCGATCATCCCCTCGATGACGCCCGGCTCGGTGAGATCAACGTCGTCGCTCTTCGGCTTGTTCTCGGCGAACATGCGCTCAATGTCGGTTCCCAAAAAGCCGACTTCGACGCGGTAATGATCATGCCCCTCGGGCACGATCCGGCTGCTGGAAATATCGGCCGTATGAGCGTGCGCCGCTGATGCGGTTGCGAAGAAGGCCAAAACCACAGCGAGCGCCTTGTTGCGCAACCACATCATTGGGGCTGACTCCCTTGACGAAGCGCGAGCACGCGGCGTATGCGCTTTTTATACAAAGTGCATACAGTCGACGGAAAGACAAGTTTAAGTCCTGGGCGCTCGCGCGATAGCCCTCCGTTTTTCTGAGCGGCGATCGACCGGCGACAGAAGCTTGCGCTCTCCTGAGGGAAGGCGGCGTTCGATTGGCGCCGCCGGTCAAGTCTGTGACATTATAAAAATCGGCGCCGCGCGCAGTTGTTGCCGGGAAAGTTCGCATCATGATCCAATCGGATTTTTTCGCGAGATGACGAAGAGCGAACAGGAAAAATTTCGGCGAAAACATATTCGTTGGACCTTCGCCGGCCGGCGAACGCGCCTTCTATTGGTGGGGATCATCCTGTCGGCCTCAGCAGCGCTCCAAAACGCAAGCGCGCACGGAACGGACTCAGATGTCTCGCCAAGCACAAGGGAACAACAGCTGCGCGAGGCTCAGGCAATCGAATTGACCGGACCATCGCTTCCGCCGCAAGAAGCCTCGCGCCCCGCGATTATGTTGGCGCATGCCATTGTCGTCCGCACGTCGCCAGCGCAAGGCGGCGTCGGTCCTGAGGACATCGGAAAGGTGGAAGTGTGGTATGACGCGGGCATTCGCGACGCCTTTGCCGCATTAGCGGTTGTGAGCGCTTCGGGCGAAAGAGTCGATAAGCGCGACGCAGCGATCGACAGCGCCGATCCGAGCCACGTTTCGGTGAGCGTGAATAAATTGACTCCGGGAAAATACACGGTGCGCTATCGTGCGCTTTCGGCTGACGGCCATCTCGTCAGCGGCGCTTGGGAGTTCGAAGTGCGCCCATGACGCGCGCAAGCATTTCATCGGGCCAACAACAGACCGTTATACTCAACAATAAACGCGAATAATCGCTGTTCGGCACAGGGAAAGGAAGCGCAAACGATGAGTCCGGGCCGCATGAACCTGATCATTTTCACGGGCATCGTTCTGCTCGTCGGCGTCAACGGCGCGGCCTTTTCATATAAGCTATGGGGCCCGGCCTTCACTCAATATGTCGACGACTTTTGGAAAGCGCATACGGTGAAACCGGCCGTAAAGGCAGGCGATCGCACCATATCGGAATGTCTTGGGGTCAGCGACTTCTACTCCGTGCACCTCACGACATATTTCCTGCCGGACTCCGACGAGAGCGCCGGAGGAGCGACGGACGATTTGAGCAAATATGACGAGTATTGCGACCGCGTGCCGGGTACGGGGAGGGTCATTTTTTCCGTGACGCTCATGGAAAAGGAAGCGCGAAACGAAGCTGTAGCGCTTTCCTTCTATCGATATGAGCCTGACGGCGGTCTCAAACAGATAAATGTTCTGCCGTCCCAGCCTCATTCAAGCGGCTTTGTGACTTTGGATGCAACGGTCGCTCACAAGGGGAAATATCTATTGAAGCTCGCATTTGGGGAGGCGAAGAACGCTGAAGACACGATCGAGATGCCGATCTTCGTTGGGCAATGATGCCGGTTTACGATGTGGTGAGCTGATGTGTCAGTTTGTCGGGCGCTTTCGTGCGCGGCGCTGCCATCGCAGAAAGCCCGTCACGTAAAGCGCAAGGGGCGTTAGCCCGACGAACAAAACGATAGAACGGCCGATAGAGCCGAAGGCCTCGCCCGTATGCAGCGGGAATAACCATTCGAGAAATTTCTCGCCCGTGGTGAACGCATCGCGATCTTGCACGTAGAGAAGCTGTCCGGTGTACTGATCGACGCCGACGTTCCTATATGTTTTGGTTCGATTTGGCTCGTCGTCCGACTGCTTGCCGATGACATAGACGCCGGTTGGCGTGCTTGGCAGGAGAATCCAGTGGAGCCTTCCATTAGGGAAGACCTTATCCGCGGTCGCGACGGCCTCGCCAACGCCGATCGGCGCTCGGCCGGGAATCGGCGTCGATTTCCCAAAATCAGGATCTGAGCGCACGGGAGAAAACAAAGTCGTGACCGAGCGCGTCGCCGGCTTGAAGATCATGGCGATTCCAGTGAACAGCATGACCAACAAAAGAGTAGCGCAATAAATGCCGACGCTGCGGTGTATGTCGTAGACGAGTCTCTCTGCGCTCGCGCCCCATTTGATCTTCAAGCCAAGTCGCCAATTGCCGTTGAGCGGGCGCCACAGATAAAGGCCAATGAGGATGGAGATGAAAACAAGGATGGCTACCGAACCGAGGATATAGGCGTTGTTCGCTCCAAGCAGCAGCGTCCAATGAAAGGTCATGATGATCGGGATAAGCGGTTGCGAAAATATCCTCTCGCCATGCAAATAAAGCCGCTGCCCCGTGACCTTCGTCGTGTAAGGATCGACGAACATCTCGTAAACGTCTGTGTCGAAGTCGTCCGTCTCCACCAGGTAAGTTATCGCCGCAGCCGATCCGGGCTGTCGCGGCATTGTGAGCCTCTCCAATTTGCCGTCCGGCGGCATAGCGGCGATGGTCGCCGCAAGAATTTCGTCCAGTGAGCGGTAAGAAGGCTGCGCAGGCGCATCAACGCGCATGATCGGAGCGTTCAGCCATTCGTCGATGCTCTCCCGAAACGCGAGAATGGCGCCGCTGAGCCCGACAAGGACGAACACCGCTCCCGCGAAAAGGCCGATGGTTCGATGAACCTGCAGAAAGATCTTGCGTGCGACGTCTCGCCGATGCATGGCGCGCCGCGATGATGCGATATCTTTCTCCATGTCGCGTTCAGCGACCCGTTCGACCATCGACAGGTATCCTTCCGGCAAGACCGGGTCGCCCGGGGTCATCGCGAGGATTGCGGGCCGCTTGCGCAAGAGAGCGTTGGATCGGACCGATTTTGTGAGGCCTTGTCAACGGCGGTGGGTTTCGCAATGACGCGGCGGGGATCACAGGCGAACCCGGCGGCTTTGAACTGCGCTGGACACGCATTGCGCCGCTTCCGATTGCCTTCACACGCGCACGGCGCTATGAAAGCGCCGTCCATCCCAAGCGACTTACGCCGATTGGTGTCGGCGACTGAGCGCGTCAGGAGAGCAACATGGTAGCGGTCACATTCCCCGACGGGGCGTCCCGTCAGTTCGAGCCCGGCGTCTCGGGCGTCGATATTGCTAAGAGCATCTCTCCCTCTCTCGCCAAGCGTAGCGTCGCCATGACGCTCGACGGCGCGCTCGTCGATCTCGCAAGTCCGATCGAGCGTGACGCGAAGATCGAATTCGTCACGCGTGACGATCCGCGTGCGCTCGACCTCATTCGGCACGACGCCGCGCATGTCCTCGCCGAGGCTGTGCAGGAGCTTTATCCGGGCGTGCAAGTGACGATCGGCCCCGTGATCGAAAACGGCTTCTATTACGATTTCTATCGCGACGAGCCTTTCACGCTCGAAGACTTGCCCGTCATCGAGAAGAAGATGCGTGAGATCGTCCAACGCGACGCTCAGATCACGCGCGAGGTCTGGGACCGCGGCGAAGCGAAGAAATGGTTCCTCGCCAAGGGCGAAGTCTTCAAGGGCGAACTCATCGACGCCATCAAATCCGACGAGCCGCTCTCGATCTATAAGCAGGGTCAATGGCTCGACCTCTGTCGCGGCCCGCACATGCCGTCCGTCGGCAAAGTCGGCACGGCGTTCAAACTCATGAAGGTCGCGGGCGCCTATTGGCGCGGCGATCACAATAATCCCATGCTATCGCGCATTTACGGCACGGCCTGGGCGACGCAGGAGGAGCTCGACGCCTATCTGCACCGGCTGGAGGAAGCCGAGCGCCGCGACCACCGCCGCCTGGGGCGCGAAATGGACCTGTTCCATTTTCAGGAGGAAGGCCCTGGCGCGATCTTCTGGCACCCAAAGGGCTGGGCGCTGTTCCAGAACGTCATCTCCTACATGCGCCGGCGCCTGAAGGCCGACTATCAAGAAGTCAATGCGCCGCAGCTTCTCGACAAGTCGCTGTGGGAGACGTCAGGCCATTGGGAGTGGTTTCGCGAGAACATGTTTGTCTCGCAGCCCGCGCGCGAACAGACGGACGAAGACCGGCTCTACGCCATCAAGCCGATGAACTGTCCGGGTCATATCCAGATTTTCAAACATGGCCTGAAGTCCTATCGCGATCTGCCGCTGCGCATGGCGGAGTTCGGCGTCGTGCATCGCTATGAGCCGTCCGGCGCGCTGCATGGCCTCTTGCGCGTGCGCGCCTTCACGCAGGACGACGCGCATGTCTTCTGCACTGAAGAGCAGATGGCCGAAGAGTGTCTCAAGATCAACGAGCTCATTCTCTCGACCTATGCCGATTTCGGCTTCGAGGAAGTCGTCGTGAAGCTCTCGACGCGTCCAGAAAAGCGTGTCGGCTCCGACGAGGCCTGGGATCAGGCCGAAGCGATCATGACGCGCGTGTTGAACGAGATTGAAGCGCGCTCAGGCGGACGCATCAAGACGGGCATTAACCCGGGCGAGGGCGCTTTCTACGGTCCGAAGTTCGAATATACGCTGCGCGACGCGATCGGCCGCGAGTGGCAATGCGGCACGACGCAGGTCGACTTCAACCTGCCGTCGCGCTTCGGCGCCTATTACATCGGGCCGGACAGCGAGAAGAAGACTCCGGTGATGATCCATCGCGCCATCTTCGGCTCGCTCGAACGCTTCACCGGCATATTGATCGAGCATTACGCCGGACATCTGCCGCTCTGGCTGTCACCGCTGCAGATCGTCGTCTGCACGATCACTCAGGACGCTGACGACTACGCCTATGAGGTCGCCGCCGCGGCGCGCAAGCTCGGGCTTGCGGTCGAGGTCGACGCGCGCAACGAGAAGATCACCTATAAGGTGCGCGAACATTCGCTAGCGAAGATTCCCGTGCTGCTCGTCGCCGGCAAGAAAGAAGCGGCGGAGCGCACGATCTCGATGCGCCGGCTCGGCTCGCAGGCGCAGACGCAGCTTCCGCTCGATGAGGCGTTGAAGCGGCTCGCTGATGAAGCGACGCCGCCGGATGTGCGGGTTTAGTTTCGTCTGAAGGCGTAACCCCGGACGCGCATTCCCTCTCCCATAGGGAGAGGGTGGCCCGGCGGAGCCGGATCGGGTGAGGGGTTGCTCCCTCGCGTCAGGCGCTTTCCCCTCATCCGTCGCGCTTCGCGCGCCACCTTCTCCCTATGGGAGAAGGAATACGCGCCTTTTTCTGCGACAAGGATGAGGGCGCATAAAAAACAAAAGCCCCGTCGCCATGAAGCGCGGGGCTTTTCTAAAGCGGGAAGAAACGGATCAGGCGCTCGCGGCCGCCTGCTTCTTCTCGATTTCGCGCTTGAGCGCGCGGGCGTTCTGCGACAGCTCCTCGCTCTTCGCCTTGACCAGGAAGGCGTCGAGTCCGCCACGATGCTCGACCGAACGCAGCGCCGCCGCCGAAATGCGCAGCCGCACTGAACGCGCCAGGGCCTCCGAGGCGAGCGTTACATTGACGAGATTGGGCAGAAAGCGGGTCTTCGTCTTCCGGTTCGAGTGGCTGACGAGATGCCCGGACTGCACGCCCTTTCCGGTGAGCTCGCAACGGCGGGACATGGATGTTCCTTTCGCTCTATTCTTCCATGCGCAGGCCGGCGCATCTTGCGCCTTATTCGCCAGCGGAGGGTGAAAAAGACAGCGAGGCGCGACGCCGATGCGCCGAGCCTCGTTTGCGGGCGCTTATAGAGGTAAAGCGCGGCCGCCGTCAACCGGCGCGCGGGGCGATCGGACGCCCGCCCGCCACTGCACGCTGCGGCGCACACGCCTCTGGACATCGGCTCCGTTCTGGGTTCTAAGCCTCCATCGCTCCAGGCGAGGCCGAGGGCGCGCGACCGCGCGCCGTTCCTTTTGCCCGGAATCATTGAGAACCGAGGGGCTGGAGACCGTCTCCCGCCGCGCGCGTCGCCTTTTGGCCGCGTAAGACGCGAAAATCGAGAGAAAGGTTGGGGAAATTCAATGGCCAAAGCGATTCTGCACATGCTCAGCACGTTGAAGCATATGAGCCCCTTCGACGTGAATATGGCCCTCGACGCCGGCTATGACGCGGCTGTTCCCTACACCAATGTCACGCTCGATGAAGTCACCGCGCTCGTGCAGGACGCGATGTTTTCCCGCGCGCCTTCCGCGGCGTTGCGCACGGGCATTTTCTTTGCCGGCCGCGACGCCGTGCTTGCGCTCGACATGATGGACGCCGCCAAGAAGGCGCTGCTCAAGCCTTTCGAAGTGTCGCTCTTCGCCGATCCCTACGGCTCCTTCACCACCGCCGGCGCGATGGTCGCCTGCGTTGAAAAGGTTTTGCGCGAGAAGAAGCAGCGCGAGCTCAAGGGCTCGAAAGTCGTTATCTATGGCGCCACAGGCGTCGTCGGCTATTCCGCCGCGGTCATCTCGGCGCTTGAGGGCGCTCAGGTCACCATCGTCGGCTATAGCGGCCTCGAGCGTGTCGCGAAGCTTGCCGACGAGATGTGCAAGCGCTTCAACATTAAGGTGGCGCCCGCCGACGGCTCCACCCCTGAGCAGGTGCGCTCGCTGCTTTGCCAGCATGAAATCGCGCTGTGCGCGGCGCGCGCCGGCGTGCAGGTGCTTTCGAAGGAAGACCTCGCCGCCGCCAAGGATCTTCTGATCGCCGCCGACGTCAACGCGGTGCCGCCGCTCGGCGTCGAAGGCTGCGGCCTGCACGATAATGGCGTCGTGATCTCGCCGCATGGCGCGCTCGGCATTGGGGCGCTGGCGATCGGCAACGTCAAATACGGCACGGAAGCAGGCCTTTTCAAAAAAATGGCGACATCCGACGCGCCGCTTTGTCTCGACTTCCGTCACGCCTTCGCGCTGGCCCGCGAACTCGTGTGACGTCTCGCGCGCTCGTCAGGCTCCGCCTTGGCAAGGACGCGCAAAAATGGTTGAGTCCGCGCCGCGAGCGAAGCTTGCGGGGCTTCTCATCGCCGCACGCAGCGCGTGTGCGGCTCGCGTGGCGCGCCTGTCAAAATTCAGGCGCCAGGATTCTGGGAGAAAAACACATGGCAGTGATCAACAAGATGCTGGTCGGCGAGTCGCTGGTCGGCGACGGCAACGAAGTTGCGCATATCGACCTGATCATGGGTCCGCGCGGCTCGGCGGCCGAGCTCGCCTTCGCCAATGCGCTGGTCAACAATAAGGACGGCTTCACGACGCTGCTCGCGGTCGTCGCGCCGAACCTGCTCTGCAAGCCCAACACGATCCTGTTCAACAAGGTGACGATCAAGGGCGCCAAGCAGGCGGTGCAGATGTTCGGCCCGGCGCAGCATGGCGTCGCCAAGGCGGTCGCGGACTCGGTGGCCGAGGGCGTGATCCCGGTTGACGAGGCCGACGACATCTTCATTTCGGTCGGCGTGTTCATTCACTGGGACGCGAACGACGACAAGAAGATCCAGGACTTCAACTATCAGGCGACGAAGGAAGCGATCGCGCGCGCCGTCAAGGGCGAGCCGAAGGCCTCGGAAGTCGTCGCCAAGCGCAACGAAGCCAAGCACCCCTTCGCGCCGAACTGAGCCGCGCGACATCTTCAATAATGAAGGGGAGCCGCGCGGCTCCCCTTTTTCTTTTTGGGGAGAACGCGTGGCCGCGGTCATCGGCTGGGATATCGGCGGCGCGCATGTGAAGGCGGCGCGCGCGGACGACGGCCGCCTCACAGCGGTCGTTCAGATCGCCTGCGCGCCGCATGAAAGCGTCGCCAGTCTCGAACAAGCGCTGCGCGAGGCGCGTGCGGCGCTTGGCGACGTCGAACGTCATCGCGCCACAATGACGGCGGAGCTCTCCGACGCCTTCGAAAGCAGGTCGCGCGGCGTTATTGCTGTGGCCGCGATCGCCGCGCGTGAAACCGGCGCGCCTGACATTCTTTTCTACGCCGGCGAACGCGGCTTTATCACGCGTGACGAGGTTGGCGCGAACGTCGACGCCGTCGCTTCGGCCAATTGGCGCGCCTCTGCCGAACTCGTTGCACGTCATTGCGTGGATGCGCTTTTCATTGACGTCGGATCGACGACGACAGACCTGACGCCGCTTTGCGCCGGCCGCGTCGCGGCGCTTGGCGCGAGTGACGCCGCGCGCCTCGCTTATGGCGAACTGGCCTACGCCGGATTTTCGCGTGGCGCGCCTCAAGCCTATGCGGCGCGCGCGCCGGTCGCCGGGCGATGGACGCCGCTCGTCAACGAAACCTTCGCGTCGATGGCCGACGTGCGGCGCGTTCTCGGCGATCTCCCAGAAGGCGAAAACGACGCCGATCTTTCGCCGACGGCGGACGGGCGGCCCAAGACGGTTGAGGCGTCGCGCGCGCGGCTTGCGCGTCTTGCGGGGCGCGACGCTTTTGAACTGTCCGAAGCTCAATGGCGCGCCCTTGCTGGATTTCTCGCGCGCGCGCAATTGCGCGCCATTGAAGATCAGATTGCGCTCATCGAATCGCGGGACACGATAGCTCCGGATGCGCCGATCATTGGGGCGGGCGTCGGCCGCAAACTCGCTGCGCGTTTGGCGCAGGCCCAAGGTCGGACGTTCATTGATTTTGCGGATCTGATCGCAGCGCCGCCGGCTCTGGCTGACAAAGCAGCGAACTGCGCGCCGGCGTCAGCGCTCGCGCTGCTGTAGCGCGCTCATTACTGGATTGTGAAAGGCGCGATCACGTCCATCGAGAAGAGGCCCTGCGTGCGCTTCGGGCCGTTCGGCCCAAAGAAGGGCGCAGCATCATTCACTGCCGCCTCCCAACGAAATTCTGGCCTGATAATCAGTCCTGAAAAATAAGGAATGGCTGTTAGCTCTTGCGAAAAAGTGACGCCGGCGGTGATCGCCAGATAGCTCGTTCCTTGTCCCTGCGGTTGAACGATCACAGAAGGAGCAGGAAAACCATGTTCGGAATTGACGCTGTCGAAATAACCCGGATAGGCGGCGGCAAAGAAATTTTTGGCGTCGCGCCAAAATTCGATGCGAGCGCCGAGTTTGACCGAGTCATTGACCGTATATGTCGCATATTGCGCGACGCCATAGGCATTGGCTCCGCGAGGATGTTGGGGAACCAGGGAAGTATTGAGTCCGAAACCGATGGGAAGGGCGTTAAACGCGTCAAAAATTGATCCGAATATTGAAACCGGGTACGAGCCGCTATCGCGATAGTAGCTAATGTCAGTGACAAAGCTCAAATTCTTAGTCGCGTTCCAGACAGTCGTTAGATTGTTATAGCTGGTCCAGGCATTATTCGGATTGCAAGCGCAACCGGCGGGAATCCCGCCGACCACGCCGTTGGGCCAACCAACCATCAACGGATCCTTCACATTTGCATATTCCGGTCCCGAGTGTGTCACGGCCAGGATCGACAGATCGCCGTCCAAGAGGTTCAGGCCAAAGCCGGCGTGAATAGAAGGCGAATTGTTATTGTCGCCCGGCCAGCCGATTGTGGTGTCCACGCCACTTACAAGGCCTGCGTAAAGATCGAGCCAGTCGGTCGCATGAACAATCGACATGACGCCGGTGTCGACGAAGGGTCCGAAATTGGCGCTAAAGGAGCGCGTGTAAAAAATATTGTCCTTCGCTGTGAGCTTTTCAAATCCGTTATAGCTGACGAACTCGCCGACTTGAATGTCGACGCCGCCCTCGGTCAGGATCGGAAGATGAGCCTTGAGATTCGCCTCGACGATTGAAAGCTGCGTGCGATCGTGAATGAGATATTCGGTTTGTCCCAGGAACTGGGTGTAACGCGCGTCTGTCCCGAGCATTCCTGTGAAGGAAAACCCGAAGTCCAGGCTGCTCGTGTTTTTGTCGAACGGCCGCGCGACGTTCAGTATTGCCTGATTAAATTGCGGCCAATTGGCTCGATCAGTCTCAAGATGGCCGAAATTGATCTTGTTGAAAGGGCGAGCGAAGTTGATGACTTCGCCGCCCGACAAATAGCCGTCGACCGATAGGCTATCGAGCCAACTCTCGGCAGCCGATGATTTCCTTGCGGCGTCGCTGCAAACGGCTTGCGAAGCCGAAACAAGCAGGATCGTCGCCGTCAAGCGCACAATTCGTTTCATCTCGCGCCTCTAAGGCGGATGCCTTCGAATCGAAAGGAACGCTAACATTCGTTAACGCGTGGCGGGAACTTTTGCCTGCTCCTTATAGGCCTGAATTTTCGCCATCACCATGTTCCAGGCTTCGCGCTCCGCCTCGCCGGCGGTTTTGTCGACGGCGATTTGCAGATAGGCGAGTTCGGCTTCAATCTTCTCGCGCGGCAGCATGTCGAGCCGTGTTGCGAGAATGGCCGCTTCGAGCACGGCGGCGCGCGCGCGGTTCATGCCGAGAAAAGCGCGATGCGACTCAATTCGTCTCACTTTGCAAAAGAAACGCGGCCGCAATTCGTGCTCCTCGACGCGCGCGACAATGAGTTCAGCGTGCGCGAGCGCTGCGGAAAGGCGCGGCGCCGGCCATCCTTCGATATCGGTAAGCGGCCAGTTGCGGCATCCCGTGACGAGGCCCGCAAAAATTCGTGCGTCGTCGGTAAAGCTCGCCGTCGCTTTGGGATTATGCGTAAGATTGAACAGGGTGGACGAGGGTCGAAACGGAGCGGCGATCCAGTAGCCGTGTTCCTCTATCAATCCGAGCGGCGCAATATGCGGACGGCCTTCGGGCGACAACGTCGTGACGACGCATTCATGTATCAGAGGCATCTTTCGCAGGTCCTTCGCCCGCTTTGCGCATGGTGTGACCCATTTCCTTAAAGCGCGTCGCGTCCTCTTCGTTGATGTCCGTCGCGACTCCGAAGTCGAGCGGTTCGTCCTGACGATAGCGCTTGCCGAGCTTGTAGGCGATCTCGGCTTTCATCAATTCTGCGCCAAGGTAAAAGGCGTGCGCGCCGTCATGTTCGACGGCAAGATGCGGAAAGAGCGCCATTGCGTCAGCCGCGACGTGGTGAAACCCCTTGGCGTAGATGTGCACGCCGTCTTGGGTCGTCTCTATGCGGAAATTAGTATCCCGCAGTTCGCGCGCAAGCTCGGCGATCTCTTCTGGCGTCGCGGCGTATGGTTTGCGGTCATGTATTTGTAGAAGGGCGTCGCTGTAGCCTTTGGGCAAAGCGCGGTCGGCGTGCGCCGCAAACATCAGCCGCCTCGCCGCGTCGTGCTCCTGCAAAGTCCGCCGCGTATGTGGCGAAACCTGCACTGTGAGCAGATGCCGGATATCGAGCTCGGAGCATATGCCGAGCATCGCAGCGGTCACGCCGGCCGAGTCGGCGTCGGTGAGTTCCGTGAGATTGCCGGTGCCCATCATGATCTCGGCGTCAGGTTCGCGGGCGCGCAGTTCTATGTACCGGACGATAGAGGCCGCGAAGCCAAAATGAATAGGATCGAGGATAGGATCGAGAATGGCGCTGATCCCGCGTTCGCGAGCGCGCCGGGCCGCGCGCTGCAGCGAATCAAGATCGCCGTGCGGTCGAGGCGTCAAAATCGGAACGATGGGAGATTTGGGGGGAAGAATCGAAAGCGTTTCTTCGTCGAGACTCAAGAGATGATCGACGCCGGCCTTGGCTGCCCGTTCAAGCTCGGCCGCATTGGCCGAGTCGACGCTCACCTTCAGACCATTCGCCTTGAGCGCCTCGATCGTTTCTTCAAGATGCGCAAAAGGCGTATCCGGCAGACAGCCGAGATCGATAACGTCGGCGCCGGCGGCGACGAGTTCGCGCGCTTTGACCAAGATATCCGCGACGCTCATTTTTGACGCGTCGACGATCTCGGCGAAGATCTGCATATCGTAGCGCGATAGATCTGGCTTCATGCCGCCGCGTCCCAAATAGGCGGGTAGATCCGCAATCTCTTCCGGTCCGCGTTCGAATGAAACGCCGAAGTCCTTGGTCAGCGCGGAGAGATCGGCGCGACAGCGACCGGGCAGTATCACGCGGTCGGCCTCCACGGGCCGCGGCAGCCGCCGCTGAATAATCTCCTGGGTCATCAGCGCCGCGACTTTCACGCCGATATCGTGAATGCGCCAGTCCTGCGCCGTTTCGCCGAAACTCGCGACCATGCGTTCCAATCGCGGCAAAGCGAGGTGGCCGGTGAGAAACAGCAGGCGCTCGCTCATGCGGAGCTTTCGTTAGGGTTGCGGCTCGACCTCGCGGCGGCGGCGCTCCACCGCCTCCTGCAGCGCCGCGAGGCTTTCCACGACCTGCGTCGCTTCGAAGGATTTGAGCGCATCGGTGTTCTGCAAATCGATGCGGCGCGGATAGACCATCACCATGCCCTTGGGCGCGCGCGTTTCGAGTTCGGGCGCGGTGTCGCAGGCGAAGACAATCGTCGGCACACGACATTTGCCGGCCTGCGCGAAGACATTCGTCGCAAGATTGTCGGAAATGCCGACGACGCATTTCGCCACCGTGTTCGACGTCGCGGGCGCGAGAACCAGCGTGTGGTAAAAATTGTAATAGAAATTCCCGACCGGCGCGGCGCTCGCCGTCGTGTCCTTGAAGATGCGCACGTTCTCCGGCAGCGCCAGATCGTGCTTATACATGCGCACGACTTCGGCCGCCGCCTTGCTGACGAAGAGATCGACGTGATCAAGCGTGCGGATCATGTCGAGACATTCGGTGAAGAAATGTCCCGACCCGGTGAGCGCCCAGCCCCAGCGCGGCGTGACGACTTTCTTTTTGGTCATTAGGCGGACTTCCGCGTTGGAAAAGTTGCGATGGTTGCGCCCGGCTGAACGCCGTCGGCAAGAAGCGCCGTGGCGCGCGGGAGAGACGAGGGGCCGGCGATGAAGAGCGGCGTTTCATCGAGATAATCCGGAAGCGCCGGATCGACAATGCCCTTGCCTATAATCTCGCTCAGCAAGGCGCCGTCGCCGACATCGACGCTCTTGATGAGAACGAGCGCCCGGGCGCCGGTTTTTTTTGCAAGCCAGGCGGCGAGACTATCGGAGGTGACGTCCCAGCAGGGCGCAATGTCGTCGGCCGCGGCGACCATAGCGCTCGGACGCCAAAGCGCGATACGTCCTTGAGTATGCGCTGCTTTGATGGCTTCACCAGAGGCGGCGAGCTCCAGCGCCAAGTCGCGGCTCGCGAGCGCAAGCGCATATTGTTCCATTGCGAGAACCGCCATGGCGTGCGCGGTTTTCTCGTCGTAGCGCATTGCCGGTTGGGCGGCGCGCACAGCGTCGGCGAAAGGTCCGCCGCCGGGAACGATCGTCAGCGGCCGGGGATAGCGCTTCAGCGCCGCAAGCCAGTCGGCGAGCGCCGGCGAAGCATGTAGACTGCCGCCGAATTTGACGACGAGAGGCGCGCTATTTGACGGCATCGATGCGCATCGGCGCTGGCTGTATGCGGCGCGCCTCCTCATGAGCGCGGGCGCGCCGTATCCTCACGCCGACAGCGCCTGGCGCGACGTCAAGTTTTTCAACCTGCACTGTGACCGCGCGCACGCGCTCATGCAACAACACGCTCTCGGCGAGGCGCTCGGCGATCGTTTCGACTAGCTCGATATGTCCGCCGGCGAGAATCATCTTTATCGCGTCCATGATCACATCGTAGGAAAAGATCGAGCGCATGTCGTCGGACCCATTGACGCGAGTCACTTCCGCTTCGACATTGAAACGCACGCGCTGCGTATGGCCGTGTTCATGGGCATAGGCGCCGATCTCCACGGGCGCGATGTAATCTTTAAGGAATACGGAATCGGTGTCGTTTGCCCCTGGAGGTTCAATATAGCCGCGGCCCAGGAACGCCCATTCGGCGTGAAATGCGACATGGACGCCGCTCGCAGCAGGTATCAGGTCGCGGATCAGAGTCGTGGCGCGAGCGTCGATAGCGGCCCGACGGTCGCCATGCGCGCAGAGCGCGCCGCGAAAACCGAGCACATCCGCGCCGGTGACAAGCAGGCGCGGCACGTCTGGAGGCTCGAGCGAGCCGGCGAGGCCCGAAGCGAGCCCGAGATTGCGGCAGCGCGCGACGAATTCGGAGAGCGCCCTGACGCTCATATAGTCGAGCAGTCGGCCTTTGCCCTTATGCGCGGTATCGAGCATCGCGCCATGAAAGCCGGCCCCCGCCAGCGGCTCGAGAATGTCGAACTCGGGGCCGAGATCGGCGAAGAGCACGGCGACGAGTCTGGTTTTCGCCGTTAGCGGCGCCAGCGCATCGATGATCTCGACGGCGTCGGGCGTCGCCGGCAGGGCGAATTTCACATAATCGACGCCTGCGGCGACCACCTCTTCAAAAGCGCGCAGCGCATGCGAGACGTCGTGCGGCAGCTCCACCACTGCGCTCACCGGCCGGCGGCCGTCGACAAAGGCGACGATCTCCGTGACCGAGTCGAGCGGCAGAGCGCCGAGAGCGCCGCGCGAAGGCGCTTTGCAGTCGATGATGTCGGCGCCGCGCGACAGGGCGATCTCCGCCTCTTCGTGCGAAAGAACGCTGGCCAACATCAGGGTCATAAACTCAAGCTCCGGGGAAATGACGATCTCCGCGCTCGTTCATATACACTATTACGGACGCCGGAAATCTGCTCGGCCAAGATCCCGCCTAGTCGATGACTGAACCGTTGGCGGCCAGCACCGAGGCGGCGAGATAGAGCGAGCCTGCGATGAGCACGCGCGGCGGCGCGTCGAAGCTGCGCGTCGAAAGGAGCTTCAGCGCTTCCTCAACGCCATCCGCCGCCGCGCCGGGGATGCCCTCCGCCCTGGCGAGGCTCGCAACCTCATCCGGCGGCCAGCTCTTATGTTCTCCTTCGACCGGCACGGCGACGACCTCGCGCGCGAGCCCCACGAAATGCTTGAGCAGCGCGCGAATGTCCTTGGTCGTCTGCGCGCCGCAGATCAGCGCCAGCGGACGCGGCGACTTGTCGTGGAACTCGGCCATTGCCTCGGCCAACACGCGTCCCCCGTCTTCATTATGGCCGCCGTCGAGCCAGACCTCGGACCCGGACGGCGCGAGATCGACAATGTGGCCTTGTGTGAGGCGCTGCAGTCGCGCCGGCCATTCGGCGCGCGTCAGCCCAGCTTCGATCGCCGAGTTCGGAATCTCCAGCGCGACGGCGCGCAGGGCGGCGATGGCGCCGGCGGCGTTTTCATGCTGGTGGCGTCCAGCGAGCCGAGGCAGCGGCAGATCGAGCAGACCGTGTTCGTCCTCATAGACGAGGCGGCCGTTCTCATTGGAAATGTCGAAGTCGCGCCCGGCGACGATCAGCGGCGCGCCGACGCGTCGCGCCTCTCTCTCGATCGCCCTAGCCACGGGCTCCGACTGGAACCCGATGATGGCCGGCGCGCCCTTCTTCAGGATGCCCGCCTTCTCGTGAGCGATCTTTTCAACCGTATCGCCGAGGAATTCGAGATGATCGAGCGAGATCGAGGTAATGATCGCGCATTTGGGCTGAGAGATGACGTTCGTCGCGTCATAACGCCCCCCGAGACCTGTTTCGAGCAGCAGCCAGTCGGCCGGCGTTTCGGCGAAGAGCGAAAAAGCCGCCGCCGTGGTGATCTCGAAGAAGGTGATCGGCTGTCCGGCATTCGCCTGTTCACAACGCTCAAGCGCAGCGTTCAGACGCTCATCGTCGACAAGCTTACCGCCGCCGTCGGCGCCTAGACGGATACGTTCGTTGAAGCGCAGCAGATGAGGGGACGTGTAGACGTGCACGCGCTGGCCGGCGGCTTCGAGCATCGCGCGCAAAAACGCGATGGTCGAGCCTTTGCCGTTGGTGCCCGCGACGTGAATGATCGGCGGCAGCCGGAGATCGGGACGTCCCAGAGCTGCGAGCAGCCGCTCCGTGCGCCCGAGCGACAGATCGATCTTCTTTGGATGGAGCGTAAGCAGTCGCGACAGGATCGCGTCGTGCTGATCCATTGCGGCCGCGCCTCGCGATGTCAGGCGGCGGCGCGCCGCGGCGGCGACTTGGTCAGCAAACCGCACAGGCGCGCCAGAGTCTCGCGCATCTCCTGGCGCGGCACGACCATGTCGACCATGCCGTGATCGCGCAAATATTCGGCGCGCTGGAATCCTTCGGGAAGCTTCTCCCGGATTGTCTGCTCGATGACGCGGGCGCCAGCGAAGCCGATGATCGCGCCGGGCTCGGCGATCTGCACGTCGCCAAGCATGGCGTAGGATGCGGTGACGCCGCCCGTCGTAGGATTGGTCAATACGACGATATAAGGCAGGCGCGCGTCGCGCAGGCGCTGCACGGCGATCGTCGTGCGCGGCATCTGCATGAGCGAGAACATTCCCTCCTGCATGCGCGCGCCGCCCGAGGCCGTGAAGATCACGAATGGCGTGCGCCTGGCGAGCGCATGTTCACAGCCCGCGATGATCGCCTCGCCGGCCGCCATGCCAAGCGACCCGCCTAAGAATTCGAAATCCTGAACGGCGACGGTGACGGAAGACCCTTCGAGATTTCCGAAGGCGAGAGTGACGGCGTCCGCCATTCCAGTCTTCGTCCGGTATTCTTTCAACTTGTCGACATAGCGCTTGATGTCACGGAACTTCAGCGGATCGAGCGGCGCTTCCGGCGTCGGAAGCAATTCGCACTGGCCGTCGTCGAAGAGATTGGCGAGCCGCGTCTCGACCGGACAACGCATGTGGTAGCCCGAGCCGGGCACGACATAGAGATTGGCTTCGATATCCTTATGGAAGACGAGCTGACCGCTCTCGGGGCATTTCACCCAGAGATTCTCGGGCGCTTCGCGCTTGATCAGCGCCTTGATCTTCGGCGGGACGACGTTCGAATACCAGTTCATGACACGAGCCTCGTCAACCAGCTCAACACGCCGCGCTTGGGTCGCGCATCCCGCACGCCTTCGGCGATCGAAGCGACGAGGCCAGTCACGACGCTGACGCTCGAAGGACCGGCGTGGCCTTCCGCGTCGAGTGAGGCGTTCAGCGCTTCGACCAGCGCCGTCCCGACCACGACGCCGTCGGCGTTGCGGGCGATCTCGGCGGCGTTTTCCGCATTCTTGACGCCGAAACCGACGGCGATCGGCAGTCCCGTATGCCGTTTGATGCGAGCGACCGCCTGGCTCACGCCGGCATAGTCGGCGAGCGCTGCGCCGGTGATGCCGGTGAGCGAGACATAATAGACGAAGCCGCTTGTATTTTGGAGCACTTTAGGAAGCCGCTTGTCGTCGGTCGTCGGCGTTGCAAGTCGAATAAAGTTCAGCCCGGCGTCGCGGGCTGGGACGCAGAGCTCGGCATCCTCTTCCGGCGGCAGATCCACGACGATGAGGCCATCCACGCCGGCGGCCCGGGCGTCGCGCAGGAAGGCGTCGACGCCGTAAACATAGATCGGATTGTAGTAGCCCATCAGGACGATGGGGGTGGCGTCGTCTCCGGCGCGGAAGTCGGCGACGAGCCTCAGGGTCTTTTTGAGCGTGGTTCCGGCCTTCAGCGCTCGCAGCCCCGCCGCCTGGATCGCCGGCCCGTCCGCCATAGGGTCGGTGAAAGGCATGCCGACTTCGATCACGTCCGCCCCGGCGCTGGGAAGGCCCTTCAAAATGTCGAGCGACGTCGTGAGATCCGGGTCGCCGGCCATGACGAAAGTCACGAGAGCGGCGCGCCCTTCCTTCCTGAGAGCGGCGAAGCGATCATCGATGCGCGTGGGCATAAGCGACAGTGGTCCTTGGCAAGGCGGAGCAATGGGGCCGAAAGCCACCGGCCGCGTTCGACCGCTTTGGGTTTCATAGAGGCTAAACAGGCCGCCGTTGCTTAGTGCCTGGGCGCCGTCCCGTCCACTGTTTTCGCACGCGTTAAATCGTCACCTGCGCCCCCAATTCCACGACGCGATCAGAGGGGATCGAGAAGAAGTCCGTGGCGTTGGCGGCCTGGCGGGTCAGCGCGACATAGAGCTTGTCTTGCCACGCCGGCATTTCCGAGGAAGCGCTCTCCTTGATCGAACGCCTTCCCAGGAAGAAGCTCGTGGTCATGATGTCGTATTTGAACCCGGTCTTGCGCATGGCGGCGAGCGCCGCCGGGACGCGCGGACTTTCCATGAAGCCATAGTGGAGCGTGGCGCGGTAGAAATCGTTCGAGAGCCTCTCGATTTCAAAGCGCTTTTCCGGCGAGACGCGCGGCCGGTCTTCGGTCATCACGCAGATCACCAGCACCCGCTCGTGCAGAACTTTGTTGTGCTTGATATTGTGCAATAACGCGGCGGGCGCGACGGCCGGATCACTGGTTAGAAAGACCGCTGTGCCGGGCACGCGCGTCGGTTTCGACTTCTCCAACATCGCGATCAACTCCCTGAGCGGTATCGAGTCGCGATGTGTCTTTTCCGCGAGAAGCCGCGTGCCGCGTGTCCAGGTCCACATGACGATCATGGCGCAACCGCCAAGCGCCAGCGGCACCCAACCCCCGTCTTTGACCTTCATAAGGTTCGCCGCAAGAAACGCCAGGTCGACGACGAGGAACGCTGAAATGAGTAGCAACGCAGCCCATAGAGGCCAATCCCATTTCCTCCACACGACGACAAAGGCGAGCCCAGTCGTGACCACCATGGTGCCGGTGACCGCGATGCCATATGCGGACGCCAAGGCGGAAGAGCTTTTGAAGGCGACGACGAGCAACAAAACGCCGATAAGCAATAGCCGGTTAATGCGGCCGATGTAGATTTGCCCTTCTTGAGAGGCGGAGGTGTGCGTTATCTCCAGACGAGGGAGAAGTCCAAGTTGGATCGCTTGCCTAACAATCGAGAAAGCGCCTGTAATCACCGCCTGACTCGCAATGACTGTGGCGAGCGTCGATAAGATAACGAGCGGCAATAATCCCCAATCCGGAGCCATGTGAAAGAAAGGATTGTCGATCGTCTCCGGACGGGAAAGTATCAGAGCGCCTTGACCAAGATAATTTAGTAATAGCGCCGGCAGCACGAAAGAGAGCCAAGCGAAGCGGATCGGAAAGCGGCCGAAATGGCCCATATCTGCATAGAGCGCCTCGGCGCCGGTCACGCCCAGGAAGACCGATCCAAGCACCGCAAATCCCAGCCATCCGTGACTGACAAGAAAGCGGACGCCCGCGCGAGGGTCGAAGGCGGTCAGCACTTGCGGCGCATCGGCGATGTGCGAAGCGCCAAGCACCGCGATACTGAGGAAAAAAATAATCATGATCGGGCCAAAAAGCGCAGCGACGCGCGCCGTTCCGTGGCTTTGCGCCCAAAACAGCGTGACCAGGATGAAGATGGTAATCGGCAACACGAATTCGCTGAAGCGATGCGTGACGAGCTCCAAGCCCTCGATCGCCGACATGACGGAAATCGCCGGCGTGATAATAGCGTCGCCAGAAAACAGCGCAGCGCCCGCGACGCCGAGCAAAAAGACAGGCGCAGAACCTCCGCCAAGCGCGGATTGTGCGAGCGCCATCAAGGAAAGGATGCCGCCTTCTCCCCGGTTGTCGGCGCGCATGAGGAAGACGACGTATTTAATTGTCACGGTGAATATCAGTGCGAATATCAACAGCGAAATAGCGCCGATAACCGCTTCTTCAGTGACGACGTCCGCCTTCACGCTGTGCGCGAGCGATTCACGTAGCGCATACAGCGGGCTCGTGCCTATGTCGCCGTATACGACGCCGATCGAGCCAATGATGAGCCCAATCACGCCGCCGCGCGCACGTTCGTCTCCGACATGCGCGTGAACTTGCGTCCCATCGCCGCCCGGGGCGGGACCGGCGTCGGATCGCTGGGTCATAGGATATTTCCCTTAATGGGACCCGACGCGCCTCTTGTCGACGCTGTCGCAAGAGGGCGCCCGCTCAGGACGAGCACGGGTAGGAGCAAGGATACCTCTCCTTCGGCGGGGTCGCCGATACGGTGCGGCGATATACGCGCTTTTGCCGGCAATGAGAAGTCGCTATGGCGGCGCAATATTGGCGACGGCGAGTTCCAGGGCCTTGGCATTATTCGCCATTAGACCCTCACCGCGAAAGGCCGAAGATCCGCTGGACATGGCCCGTGTCTTTTATAGCTAATCTCCAACCTCAGCTTTTCTGGAGGCCGCATGTCATCGTCTTTAGCCAACCCGGCCCGGTTTGCGCAGGCGGCGGGCGCGCCTTCGCCAAACGCCATCGTGACGGACGCGGATGGCCTGGAGGCGGGCGCGACGAAGCTGCCGAACGGCGCCCCGGCCTATTTTGCCCGCCCCCAAAGCGGCGCCGAGCTCCCGATCATTCTCGTCGCGCAGGAAATTTTTGGGCTGCACGAGCATATTCGCGACGTCGTGCGGCGCTTCGCCAAGCTCGGATTCATCGCCATCGCGCCCGACTTCCTCATTCGCTACGGCGACCCGCAGAAGGCGCCGGACATAGAGGCCATTCGCGCCATCGTCGCCAAGGTTCCCGATTCTGAGACGATGGCGACATTCGACGAAGCGCTCGCCTGCGCCGCGACGAGAGGCGGCGACGCAGCGCGCGCGGCGATCACCGGATTTTGCTGGGGCGGGCGCATCGCCTGGCTCTATGCAGCCCACAATCCGAAGCTTCTCGCCTGCATTCCCTGGTATGGGCGCCTCGATGGGCCGCATACGCCGGCGCAGCCGCGCTGGCCGATCGACGTGGCCATGGAGATCAAAACGCCGACGCTGGGGCTATATGGCGGCGCCGATCCGAGCATTCCTGCTGACGTGATTGAGGCTATGCGCGAGCGTCTCAAGCGGGCGCACGCGCCAGCCGAGATCATCGTCTATGACGGCGCGCCGCACGCGTTCTTTGCCGACTATCGCGAGAGCTATCGGGCGGACGCCGCAAAGGACGCCTGGTCGCGCGCGCTCGCCTTCCTGCGCGCGAAGGGCCTGGGATGAGCTGCGCTTAACGCGGCGTCAGAGCGATGATGCGCGCGGGGCCGCCAGAGCCCTTTTCAATCTTCATCGGCAGGGCGATGACGACGGCGCCTGTCGGCGGCAGCCGATCGAGGTTGGTGAGATTTTCAAGGCCCCCGATATTGGCGGCGCCGATGATCCGATGCACCAGAAATTCCTGCGACGGACCGTTATCGACGCTCGCCGTGTCGACGCCGATGAGATTGGGATGGCGCTCTTTCGCAAGCCAAGCGGCCGCATCCGGACCGAAAGACGGGAAATGGAGATGGGTCGCGTCGCCCGGCGTGTCGTCGCCAAGATAGGCCTTTTTGTCGGGCCAGCGCGAACTCCAGCCGGTTCGCAGCAGAACGATGGCTTTTTCGGGAATGCGGCCATGCGCCGCCTCCCAGGCGGCGATGTCCTCGACTGTCAACACATAGTCTGGATTCGCTTCGGCCTTGGCGGCGATGTCGATCACGATCGCCGGCCCCACGAAGCGTTCGACGGGAATTTCGGAATTTGTCCAGCGGCCTTCGGCGAAATGCATCGGCGCGTCGAGATGCGTGCCGCCGTGCTCGGGCGAACAAAAGGCGTTGGCGAAATAGAAGAACCCCGCCTTCGTCGGTCCCTTGTGCAGAACCGTCAGTTCAAAACCAGACGGCGAGGTCGGCCAATAGATCGTCTCGGCGTTGAAAGCGTGGCTGAGGTCGACGACCTTGCTCGACGCGAGATCGAGGCTCTGCGCTTGCGCCGGTCCGAGACGCGCGGCGCAGAGCATCAGACAAATAAGCAGTCCGCAACATGCACGTGTTTTTTTCATTTCGGACGATCTCCAGAACGGGCGGCTGCGCAGCAGATTAAAAATCGCTCGCGATTCCTTTAACTTCCCAGTCGCCGTAGCGCGCGGGATCCGGTCCGTCGCGGCCGCCGATTTCTTCGGGCGGCGCAGGACGTTTCGCGCCCTCACGGCGCCTCGCCTCGGCTTCGGCCAATGCGCGTCGCGCGGCTGGCGGCAGCTCAGCGCGCCGGTCTCTCGATCTTAATGGATTGTCTGTTTTCGACACGGCCGGCCCTCTCTGCATTCGTCGCACGCCGTAACGTCTATTGTGCTATGATTCGCTAAGGGAGAAGCCGTTTGGCGAATAGCGATAGTAGAACATATTCCGCTCGGACCAAATCGGCGCGTGCGCCGGCGCGTCAAGCGTCGCGGCAAGGCTTCGTGCCTGCCGAAGCGGTGCGGGAGGCCGAAGCGGCGAAGATCCCGGGATTGCCGACGCGTCTCGCGGCAGCCAACATCATCGGCGACATTGTGCAGGGCGGCCACCGTCTTGACGAATGTTTCGCCGCGAACGCCGTTCCTTCGCGCTTGTCCGGACTCGACGCCCGCGACGTAGCGCTCACGCGCTCGATCGTCACGGTCGCGCTGCGGCGCCTTGGCGTCATTCGCTACGCGCTCGGCGAACTCCTCGAAAAAGGGCTGCCTCGCCAGGCTGCGCGCCTCGAGCATTCGCTGATCGGCGCAGCCGCGCAAATCCTGTTTCTCGACGCCGCCGATCATGCCGCCGTTGATCTTGCCGTGCGCGCCGCGCGGCTTGAACCGAAGACCGCCGCCTTCAGCGGTCTCGTTAATGGCGTGCTGCGCAATCTCGTGCGACGCCGCGACGAATTCTTGGAGATTGCGGCAAGCGGCGAATATGACGCGCCCACCTGGCTCATGCAGCGTTGGCGCAAACATTACGGCGAAGAAACAGCGCGCGCCATCTCGGCGATGCACATGCTGGAGCCGCCTCTCGACGTTTCAGTGAAAGACGATCCAGAGAATTGGGCGAAGCGGCTCGACGGCGTCGTGCTGCCGACAGGCTCGGTGCGGCTGCGCGCGCGGACGCCGATCAGCGAGCTTCCTGGTTACAGCGAGGGCGAATGGTGGGTGCAGGACGCCGCCGCCGCTTTGCCGGCGCGCCTGCTCGCGCCTCGCGGTGACGAGCGCGTGCTCGACATGTGCGCTGCGCCGGGCGGCAAGACGGCGCAAATGGCGCTCGCTCGGGCGCATGTGGTCGCGCTCGACCGTTCGGCGGAGCGCCTGAAGCTCCTCGCCGCCAATCTCGCGCGGTTGCAATTGCATGCCGAAGTCGCTGTCGGCGACGCCGCCGCCTATCAGGCGCAGCCTTTCGACGCGATCTTAATCGATGCCCCCTGTTCGGCGACGGGCACGATCCGGCGCCATCCTGACGTGCCCTGGACCAAGAAGCCGGGCGACATCGAAACGCTCGCGGCCTTGCAGACAAAGCTGCTCAATCGCGCGGCTCTACTCACGCGCGCCGGCGGCCGTCTCGTCTATTGCACCTGCTCGTTGGAGCCCGAGGAAGGCGAACAGCAGATCGCCGCGTTCTTGCGCCGCAATCCGGATTTCCGGCGCATGCCGATTGATCCAGCCGAGGGCGTTTCTGAGGAGTTTATCAATAGCGACGGCGATCTGCGCACATTTCCGCATTACTGGCCGAATGAAGATTCGCGCCTTGCCGGAATCGACGGCTTCTTCGCCGCGCGGTTGCTGCGGTCGGCTTAGAGCAGGTTCCGAAAAAGTTGACAGACTTTTTCGATGAGAACCTGCTCCAACGTTTTGATCTTGAGCGATTCCTTATTGATCACATGATTCCATGTGATCGGGAAGCGCTCTAGGCCTCCGCAGCTGCGAAGCGCGCGAATTCCCTCACCACTTGCTCGTAGACAGTGCGCTT
Organism: Alphaproteobacteria bacterium; assembly: GCA_016869595.1. Lineage (GTDB taxonomy): Bacteria > Pseudomonadota > Alphaproteobacteria > Rhizobiales > Beijerinckiaceae > Methylocystis. Next base: position 68,812 of record VGDT01000005.1, on the reverse strand, counting down.
GAACGGCACGATGAGTTCCGGAAGCGCAGAAAGCTCCTCCCAGCGCCAGGCGTCGAATTCCGGCTTATGCGCGCCGCCGCCTGGCGCGTGAATGTCGATCTCGCTCTCGTCGCCAGTGAAGCGCAGCGCGAACCAGCGTTGGATCTGGCCGACATATTTGCCGCTCCAGCGGTTATTCGAACCTTTGGGCAAATCATAACAAAGCCAGTCCGGGGCTTCGGCGAGCAGGGCTACGCTCGAGACATTGGTCTCTTCATAAAGCTCGCGAAGGGCCGCCTCGTAGGGCGTCTCGCCCTCGTCGATGCCTCCTTGCGGCATCTGCCACAGGTACGGCGGTCGGGTCTGGTCGTGGGCGCCCTTGGCGCGCCGCCGGCCAATAAAGGCGTGTCCCTGCGCATTGAGCAACAGAACGCCGACGCAGGGCCGATAGAGTCCGTGTGGGCTCATCGCTGCGTCTCGTCGCAATGGCCGCTTTCGCGCGCCTCTTGAAATGCGTCGCTCATCGCCGTTCCCCTGGCGCCCATACTTAACCTAGACAATTCTGCCCATCTGCGCGCCCGCCGTCGAGCGGGGTTAGACGCGGCGCATCAGCGCGCCGTCGGCTTCCATCAGCTCGAGCAGCATGCCTTCCCGCAAGCCTCGGTCAGCGATGCGCGTCCGCTGGGCAGGAAAAAGGGCGCGAATGGCGTCAAAAATGGCGCAGCCGGCGAGGACGAGATCGGCGCGCTGCGGTCCGATGCAGCCGTTGGCGACGCGCTCCTCGAAATCCATGTCGCGCAACCGCATGATTGCTCGCGTCGCGTCCTCGTCGCTCATCCACAGGCCGTCGACGCGCCAGCGGTCATAGCGTTCGAGGCCCAGATGAACGCCGGCGAGAGTCGTGACCGTTCCCGAAGTGCCGAGGAGATGGAAGCGCGGACAGCGACGCTCCGCGGCCATCCGCCCCGCGAAGGGCGCGAGCAGCTCTCGCGCCTGCTGCGCCATGGCGGCGAAGGTCTCGGCAGAGACGCTGCGTCCGCCAAAATGCTCAGCGAGCGTCACGACGCCGAGTTCGAGCGATGTCCAGGCGCGGAACGCGTAGGCGCCGTTGTGGTCGCCCCGTTCGCGCGTCAGCCAAACGAGCTCGGTGGACCCGCCGCCGATATCGAAGAGCAACACGCTTTCCGCGGCCGGATCGGCGAGCGAACCGCATCCGCGGGCGGCGAAGCGCGCCTCGGTCTCGCGGTCGATGATCTCGAGCCGCAGCCCGGTGCGTTCGCGCACGCGCTCGATGAATTCGTCGCCATTCGCCGCGCTGCGGCAAGCCTGGGTGGCGACGAGCCTGGCGCGGGTGACGCCGCGCGCTTCCATTTTTTCACGGCAGATTTCAAGCGCGGCGATGGTGCGCTCGATCGCCTCCTCGCTGATCCGGCCCGCCCTTCCGAGGCCCTCTCCCAGCCGAACGATGCGTGAAAAAGCGTCGACGATGCGCAGCGAGTCATTGTTGCGCCGCCGTGGCCGACGTTCGGGGCGCGCGACCAGAAGCCGGCAGTTATTGGTGCCAAGGTCGAGCGCGGCATAGGTGTGGCGCGAGTCGAGCGAGCTGGGCGCGACGCCGTGCTCGACCTGTAACTCGGGCGCAGCCTGCGCCGCCGCCGTTGAGGGTAGACCGGATTCCCTCACTCGATCCATTCCGCGAAGCCGCTCCGTCTCGACTCGCGTCGCATCGCCGAAAGCGGAGCGACGATTGCCCTAACGCCATGAGGCTGGCGTAAATTTCCTTTTTGCAGGATCGTCGCGCGGCTCGCAAGGCGTTTCCTAGAGGTAGAGGACGGAGTGGGGCCTGTTGGCCGCCGGTTGACACCGTCCGCGGCGCTCTCTAAGTCACCAGCCGTTCGCAGGCCTTGCGCTGCGCCGTTGGGGGATAGTTCAACGGTAGAACAGCGGACTCTGACTCCGTTAATCTTGGTTCGAATCCAGGTCCCCCAGCCATTTCTGAACGAGAGGCGGCGGCACGCCCGATGGGATGGCGTGAGTGCCGAACGTATGTCGAAGAGCTTTCGGCGAAGCGGCAAGCTGATAAAGCTGCGCCGCGCGGAGATCGGCTGTTCACGCCGGGGACGCATTGTTTGGTGTCCGCCCAACAGTCAAGGAGTAGGGTAGGTTCTCTCGTGATCCATAGGTCTCAGTGTGGCTGATCGAAATGGGTTGCTAGGACGAGGTTTGAACCTACGACCTTCAGCTTATGAACGTCAGTATTTTGTCCGAACATATGTTCCGTAAGTGCCGTAGCACTGATAACCAGCTCGATTCTTGTGCGGGTTCAGCGAGCCATCATATGTTTTGCGCTCAAAAAGCTTGCCGCAAGCCGTGCATCGGAAGACGTATCGAGGCCCGCTTTCTTTTTGGCGTGAGCGCCTGCGGGTGATTTTCCCGACAGACGCGCTGGGGGCCGACTGCGATTTTTGTGGGATCGATTGCGGACCGAAAGGGGTCAACTCGATGGGATAGCGCGGAACAAAGGAAGTCTGAGTGGACGTAACTCCGAGAATGCTGTCGACGCGGTAGCTGCGGGGTTGCCCGTCTTCGGCGCGGACTGCCATCAACAATATGTCGCCCGCCCTGGAGCGCCGTAGTGAATAGGCCTCAATGGCGCGCGTGGATCGATTTCCTCTCTGGTCTCGATAATCGATATTAACGAGTAGTCGGTTGGCGGCGGCAAATCTGATCATTTCAATGAATGAGTGGCCGCGAGAGCCGGCGGGAAACCCAATTATGCGCTCACGTATGACTTCTTCACTCGCGCCCATAAGGGGCATCGACGGAAGAATTTGCTCGATGGCTTGACCGTGAAGCCATGCGAAAATCTCGGGTAGTGCGCTCCAAAAAGAATCAATCGGTAGTAGCGCCGGAAGCTGGTGGTCAAGCATGCTGTTCCAGCCTGCCTGGACCGTGTCGCGCTGCGGTTCGATGGCGGTAAGTTGGGGTAAGTCAATATTTTTGAATGCGCACTTTTCTCTTAAAACAGCAACGAAATGCTGTTGCTCTGGGCGGGCATCGGTGTTGCGATAAAGATTGACAACATCGTAAAGGTCCCGCGGTCTTGTGCGTTCCGCTAACGCACGAAATTTTTCGGCGAAGGCTTCGACGTAATCGTAGGCAAGAACCTCGATACCGTCTGCGGGGGCGTCGCTGTACGGATGAAATATCTCGACTGTTTCTGGCGGCAGGACGATGCGTTCGTCGGCCGTCAAATCGAGCTTGATCCGAGGGAGTGGGCGGGTTGGTGAAACTGGACCTTTGTAGCTGATCTTGCCTTGGCACGAGAGCTTTCCTCGTGGATTCTTGTATACGTCGAATTCCTGTTGATCAGTGGGAATTTCGATTCCGGTTTCGTCATAGACCCATGCGCCTATTTCACTGAAGATTCGCTTGAGAAAGTCGGAATTGAGATGTGCTTCGTTACGAAGGGTAAAGTCGAGGTCTTCTGAGAATCGATAGGTTTCAAAGAAACATTTTTTGAGGCACGTTCCCCCCTTGAATATCCAGTTGTCAGTAAGTTCCTCATGGTCGTAAATGCCGGCGAGAATCCAGCCGAGAACATAATCCTTCTCAATGATATGTGGATTAAGGCCGGTTTGTGCTGCGATGTCGAGAATTTCGCGCCGGTCAATCATGTTATCTCTGCTCGAGCCCAAGCAGTAGGGACAAGCAGCCTCCATCTCGAAATGAGTTGTTTGCAGTCCAGGGCGGGATCAATCTTGGCGTTGCCGGATGTCAATCTGGCACGGCACTGTTCCAAGAGTTGATGAACGTCAGCACGTTTTTCAGCGATGAATCCGAGGCGTTTGAAAACAGCGCCATTGCCAAGGCGGTCGGCATACGCGATCAGCTTCAGATCGTTGCGGTCGTTTCGTTTGAAATATGTGTTCAAGCAATCGATAACGTGCTGGATTCCGCCGCCAAGCAATGGATCATCAAGCATATCGATAATCGTGCGATGAAGATCTGAAATCAGAACTTTCGTGTGGTGACGCCACACGGGCTTCGTGCCAAAGAATTTCTCAGGATTTTGATGCTTCAGCGTAAATTCGAAACCTTGCCGAATCTGGGTACGAGAACGAACCGCTTGGCCAGTGATGACGACGGTGTCTTTAAAGATTTGCTCCGTCAAATCCCAGTGTTCAGCGGCCGTTCGGCCGGCGACATAGGCTGGGGAAAACAGAGCAGGCACAAGAACCCAGGGATCGTCGAGTACACGTTCCGACCCAAGAGTATCGATGGATGCCGGAACATAGGCGCCTGCGCCGACGCGATTAAGCCAGCCTTGTTCGCTCCAGCGTGATAGGCGCTTGGCGGCTTCGATGCGTGAAACCGACAAGGTTTTGGTCACGTCGGAAATGCATATCACATCACCAGATGCCCCGAGGACGCGCTGGAGCAGAATCCGACCCTTGGGCAGCGGAGGTTTTGGAGGCTTCATTTACAAAAATTCTCGATAAATGTGAAAATCTGAAGACATGATATACTTGTCCGCGCTGCGGCTCAATAGCATATATGCGCTAATTCGCATAAAATGCGAAAAATTGCATTTATAATATAGCCATTGCGCTGGAATGCGGGGCGTCCGCAACAAAGAAGGAGGCACGGAAAAGCCACTGGCCATGGGATGGAGCTCCCACGGCATTTTTTGCACAACATCATGAAATATATTAAGAATATCCTTTGGCGGCGCAAGCCAAAGGGTTCTATACGCATTCAGAAATCCTAGCCTGACATCGCTCGAGGGCGCGTCGCTTCGCAGGGCGCACGCCGGGTGGTGGCCGCCCGCACGAAAAAGCCCGGCCATTGCTGGCCGGGCTGAGAGCGACACGCTCGATCAATTAGGTTCGACGCCTAGTACCCAGCGACGATCGGCGGCGGCGGAGGCGGGGCAAAGACCCCGAAAATCGTCGTCGCGACACTGTAGGGCAGGGCGACGATCGCGCCCACAGGGGCGAACGGGCTTGGAGCGACCGCCGCGTAGGGAGGCGGAGGGGGAGGAGGAGCCGCCGCGAGATCGGCGGCGAAAACCGAGGACGCTGTGGCCGCCATGGCGGCGCCAAGCGCAAGAATGATCAATTTCTGGGTCAAGTTAGCCTCCTTACCGACGCAGCCATCGCATGCTCGTCCGGCCACGCTAAGGCTAACGTTTAGCTTCCAAAATCGTTCCGTTGACTAGAGACTGGCGCGGATACGATCTCGACGGCGGGAAGCCGGTGGTCGAAACTCTGCCCTCAGCCGATGTTTCTTATTGAAAATAATGCGCCAAATAGCTGATTGCGTATCGGGCCGACATGAGGTTGTCGCGTCGGCAGTGGGGGGTGCGACAATGCAGTACGACGCGATTTTGGCTGCTCTCGTCGCTGGCGTCGTCACGCTTCTGGCGTTTCTTTTCTGGCCGGCAGTGGCGGATCAGTTCCTGGAGGTCGCTCGCGCAGCGATTGTCTATCTTCTGGTGCTTCTCGCCGGCTCCTGGATTTTCGAATCCTGGAGGCGCAGACGCCGCAAATAACGGTCCGAGCAGGTCTGGCTTATCAACGGGTCACGCCGGTCGCCGCCTTTTTGGGCCAGGTTCGCAGATTTCCGGCTTGACAGCGGTCAAACAACGTTCTTTTAACGGCTCGACATTTATATCGCGCTCATTCTCAGGCAAACCCGGTTCATGCGCTTCCTCAAAAAACTCCCAAGCCTCGCCGCGCCGCTTGTCGGAGTGACGGTCGCGCTCGCGTTATGCGTCGTCGTCTTTGCGCTGAGTTTGGCGGGAATGGACCCGAGCCTCGATTAGTCTGCTGGCGGCTATGTCGCCGCCGCTCAAGATCACTGGATGAAAGAAGCAACCTCCGGTCAAAATTTGAACCGGAGGTCACAAGATATTACGGAGACCGTGCGCCGGCCCGCGCGCGATCAAGCCGAGCGCACAAAATTGAGCAACGTCGCGCTCAGGCTGCCGCCGGTAAAAACGATTGTCGCGCCAAGAGCGAGTAACGCAACAAGGTTGAGGGTCACGGCGTTTGCGACCCCGACCAGCGCGAGAAGGCCGAGCACAATCACAGCCAAACCTGAGAGCGCTTGGACGCCGGCCGAGCCGAACGCCATCTCGCTCGCAAGAATTTCACTGCTTGCAAGGTCGCTCTGAGGTCGGCCCCTCAGCGACTCTTGACCAAGCACGTGCAATTGCCACACCGCATTGCTGCTCAGAACCAACGCAGACCCAAACGCGATAGCGGCAATTGGGGTCAGCGCGGTAGGTTCGATACGGAGCAATGAAAGGACGCCCAAAACGATGCCGGCGACGCCGACGAGGAAAACGACGGACAGGCTGCCGCCGCCAAATCCCTCGACCTGGGTCGCCGTGGAGCCCGCCGGAAACATGATGCGGGCGTATTCTGACAACATCGTGCCGCCTTGAATCAACAAAGCGGCGCCAAAGACGATCGTCGCGATCGCGGCCAACATTGGCGCGTTCACGCCGGACAGGCCCACAATGGCGATGACGATGGTGGCGAGACCGCCGATTGCGTCTATGAGGCCGCCATAAACCGCCGTTTCGCGAAATGCCGAATCTCGAGAGGTAATGGACATGGCATTGTCTCCACGCTTGCGATGTCGCCGCACGGCGAGACAACGCGAGATTCCACATAGCGTGGGATTCACATCGTCAAGCCCAATCACGCGTTTGCGCTCGTTGCAGGACCCGGAGTTGTCGGCGTGTGCTGTGACTGCGCAATCAAGCCGGGCGCATGAAGCTTAGGAGTATGGCGTTGAGGCTGCCTCCCTTTAGAACGAGCGCCGAGCCGAGAATGAGCAAAGCCGCAAGGTTGAACGTCAGATCATAGGTCGCGCCCGACGCAGCAAGAACGCCGAGAATGATCGCGGCAAGTCCCGCAAAGATCTGAACGCCGAGCGAATCGAAAACCATGTGGTTGGCGACAATATCTTCCAAACGCTCTCCGCCTTTGGCGGATGCGCGTCTGATCGCATTGAGATGCCACATGGAGACGCTGCTCAAGACCAGTCCCGCTCCGAACATGATCGATGCGACTGGAGTCAGCACGGCAGAGTTGAAGTCGAGTAGCGAGAGCACCCCAAGAGCAGCGCCGGCGGCGCCAAGCAACACAACGGCGAAACGGATGCTTGCGGCAAAGGCGCTGGCGTTCGCCGCCGCCTCGACCGACGCTTGTGTATAGAGCGTCAGCAGCGCTCTTCCCTGCACCAGCAGAGCGACGCCGAATATAATCGTCGCAATTGCGGCCAGGAGGGGCGCATAGAGGCCCGCCAATCCGAGAATGGCGAGTAGCAAAGTTGCAACGCCGCCAATATCGTCGATCAAGCCAAAAGCGGCGCGCTCACGGTAGATGGGCTGTCTGATCACCATTGACATCAATTTTCTCCGCTTCGATTCCGCTAAGGACAGGAACTAAACTAGCGGCGATGTCGGCGCGGCAAGCTCTGCGAACGCGAGACCGTTACTTTAATGCGTCTAAACGGCTGAGCTCGAGCGATGTCGCGTCGAGATAAGGCTGTAGCTTCGAGCCTCGCCTTAACTCGCTGAGATTGCAGCCTCGGGCGTAGCTGCTGCGCTGTTTGCCTGTCACTGTTTGCTTCAGGAGAACAGACGCTTCGCTGCTCCTTGATTCAGGCTATTCATGCTTTATTTCCTAGAAATGCTTACGCTTAGCCGGCGCTCACATGCCATTAACGTCGCATTCGGCGGACCGGCGAGGGAAATTCAGTATGGCGAACACGGCGATGTGGCGAGCGGAGGACGTTGGGGGTTCGGCGGCTAATGACTTCGATCTCTTCACGCACGCGCGACGGAATTTCGAGACAAGCGAGCTTTTTGACGAAGCACTCCGCCGCGGGGAAGGAGTCGCGTCGTCGACGGGTGGGCTCGTCGTTGAAACCGGCGTTCACACCGGCCGTTCGCCTAATGACAAATTCATCGTTTGCGACGCGCTGACCAATCAAACGATCTGGTGGGAAAACAACCAGTCGATGAGGCCGGAGGAGTTCGAACGGCTTCATCAGGACATGCTGGCGCACGCGCGTCGGACGAGCCTTTTCTCTCAAGATCTCTATGCCTGCGCTTCGCCAGCGCACCAGCTTAACGTTCGCGTTTTCACTGAATACGCCTGGCACTCGCTGTTTGCGCGGCACCTATTCGTTCCGGCTGTGGGCGCCTCGAACGGCTTCGAGCCGCAGCTGACGGTCCTGGATTTACCTTCTTTCCGTGCGGATCCTTCACGTCACGGCTGTCGCTCCAATACGGTCATCGCGATCAATTTCTCTAGGGGTCTCGTGCTCATTGGCGGCACGCAATATGCGGGAGAGATCAAGAAATCGGTCTTCACCTATCTCAACTATATTCTGCCTGCGAGAGGCGTATTGCCGATGCACTGCGCCGTCAATGAGGGCGAAGGCGGATCGGCGGTGTTCTTTGGACTATCCGGGACGGGCAAGACGACTCTGTCCGCCGATCCGATGCGCAGCCTTATCGGCGATGATGAGCACGGATGGGACGAAAGCGGCCTCTTCAATTTTGAGGGAGGCTGTTACGCGAAGGCGATTCGTCTTTCGCAACAGTCGGAGCCGGATATCTATGCGGCGTCGCATCGTCACGGCGCGATCCTCGAGAATGTGTCGTACGATCCTGGCGCGGGCAGGTTCGACTTTGATGACGACTCGAGGACCGAAAACACGCGGATCGCTTATCCGCTCGGTTTTATCCCCAATGCTTCGGCGAGTCGCCGCGCAGCTCATCCGAGGAACATCGTGATGCTGACTTGCGACGCATTTGGCGTGCTGCCGCCTATTGCACGCCTCACGCCAGCGCAGGCCATGTATCATTTCCTCTCCGGCTACACCGCGAAAGTCGCGGGGACTGAGCGCGGCGTCAAAGAACCCCAGGCGACGTTCTCCGCCTGCTTCGGCGCCCCCTTCATGCCGCGGCGGCCGACTGAATATGCGAACCTTTTGCGCGATTTCATCTTGTCCAGCGATGCGAATTGCTGGCTGATGAATACGGGATGGTCCGGCGGTCAGTACGGCGAGGGACGCCGGATGCCGATTGCGGCGACGCGCGCGCTGCTTCAGGGCGCTCTCGACGGTTCGCTCGCGCGAGGGAGCTTCCGGATAGACCAATCATTCGGTCTGTGCGTGCCGGAGTCGGCGCCGGGCGTCCAACACCAAATGCTTGATCCTGTTCAGACATGGTCATCACGCGAAGATTTTGACTGGATGGCGAAAAGGCTCGTGGGAATGTTCGAGGCGAACTTCCGCACGCTCGCCCCTTTCGTCGACCAGCAGGTGCTCGACGCCCAACCCGGCCGCGTCCAGTAACTTTCCGGGGCTCGTTGGCCATCAACCGGCTGTCGGCAACTTGAAACTTCGCTGATCGGCGAAAATATAGGGTCCATCACCGCGCGCCATCGGAGATGGGCATGCGCCATTGGACGCCTACTTTCGATTTCGATCTCGGCGACGTCGCTGACCGTGTGCGCAGCGCAACCGAAACGTTCGCGGGTGTGGAAATTGCGCCGCGGGCGCAGCAGATCGATGCGCAAAACGCTTTTCCTTCCGATCTTTGGCCCAAGCTCGGCGCGCTCGGCGCCCTCGGACTGACTGTGCATGAGCGCTACGGCGGCGCGGGAATGGGCTATGTGGAACACGTTCTCGCGATGGAGGAAATCAGCCGGGCTTCAGCGTCGGTCGGATTGTCCTACGGCGCCCACTCCAATCTCTGCGTTAACCAAATTCACCGTAATGGCTCGGAGGAGCAGAAACAGCGTTATTTGCCGAAGCTTGTCTCCGGCAGCCACGTCGGCGCGCTCGCGATGTCGGAGCCGGGCGCCGGATCCGACGTCACCGACATGAGGCTCAGCGCGCTCAAACGCGGCGATCGTTATGTCCTTAACGGAAGCAAGATGTGGGTGACGAACGGTCCTGACGCTGATGTGGTGATCGTCTACGCCAAGACGGATCCAGACGCCGGACCTCACGGTATAACCGCCTTCATTGTCGAGCGCGTCTTTCCCGGTTTTTCCTCAAGCGCCAAGCTCGACAAGCTCGGCATGCGCGGCTCTAACACATGTGAACTCGTATTTGAGGATTGCGAGGTTCCGGAAGAAAACGTGCTCGGCCTGCCGGAGCGCGGCGTGAATGTGCTGATGAGCGGCCTGGATTACGAGCGCGCGGTGCTCGCCGGCGGCCCGCTCGGAATCATGCAGGCCTGCATGGATGTCGTGCTTCCCTATGTGCATGAGCGCAAGCAGTTCGGTCAGCCGATCGGCGAGTTCGAGCTCATGCAAGGCAAGCTCGCCGACATGTATACCGCGCTCATGGCGACGCGCGCTTATGTCTACGCGGTGGCCAAGGCGTGCGATCGCGGCCGCGTGACGCGAAAGGATGCGGCAAGCGCCATATTGTTCGCCGCTGAGCGCGCGACATGGATGACGCTGGAGGCCATTCAGTGCCTCGGCGGCAACGGCTATATGAACGAATATCCGACAGGCAGATTGCTGCGCGACGCTAAACTCTATGAGATCGGCGCTGGGACAAGCGAAATTCGCCGCATGCTGATCGGGCGCGAACTTTATCAGGAGACGGCCTGACTTTGGAATAGCAATATGCCCCGCCTCGATAGCCTTGTGAATTCGAAAGACGCTGATTACGCGAAGAATTATCAATTTATGGCTGACCGCGTCGCGGAGGTGAAGCGGATTGCGGCCGAGATTCGCGTCGGAGGGGATGAAGCAGCGCGCGAGCGTCATCTCGCGCGCGGAAAAATGCTGGCGCGGCAGCGCATTGACGCGCTTATTGATCCATTATCGCCTTTTCTCGAAATCGCGCCATTCGCCGCACATGGCATGTACGACGGCCGCGTCGCAGCGGCCGGGGTCGTCGCCGGAATAGGGCGGGTGCGCGGCCGCGAATGCATGATTGTCGCCAATGACGCCACGGTCAAAGGCGGCGTCTATTTTCCTTTGACAGTAAAGAAGCATCTTCGCGCGCAGGAGATCGCCGCTCAAAACAACTTGCCGTGCGTCTATCTTGTCGACTCGGGCGGCGCCAATCTGACGAGCCAGGAGGACGTTTTTCCCGACAGGGATCATTTCGGTCGCATTTTCTACAATCAGGCGACGATGTCCTCGCGCGGCATTGCGCAGATTGCGGTGGTCATGGGTTCGTGCACGGCTGGCGGCGCCTATGTGCCGGCGATGTGCGACGAAACGATCATCGTGCGCAACGAAGGCGCAATATTTTTGGCGGGACCGCCTCTTGTTAAAGCGGCGACCGGTGAGGTCGTGAGCGCAGAGGAGCTTGGCGGCGCCGAAGTGCATTGCCGTCGGTCCGGCGTCGCCGATCATTGCGCCGAGAATGACGCGCATGCGCTGCAAATCGCGCGGGATATCGTGGGCAATCTCGGGCCTGCCGGGGCCATACAGGCTCCGGTTAGAAAGCCTGCCGAGCCTTTCTACGATCCCGAGGAGATTTACGGTCTTCTGCCTCAAGACCCGCGGAAGCAATTCGACATACGCGAGGTGATCGCGCGCCTCGTCGACGCCAGCGAATTTGACGAGTTCCGCAAACTCTACGGTCCATCCCTGGTGACAGGCTTCGCTCACATCTATGGTTATCCCATCGGGATCGTCGCCAACAACGGCGTGTTGTTTCCCGAGAGCGCGCAAAAGGGCGTGCACTTCATCGAGCTTTGCGTACGACGCCAAACGCCGCTGCTCTTTATGCACAACACGACGGGTTTCATTGTCGGCGCAAAATATGAAAGCGCGGGAGTCGCCAAAGAAGGGGCGAAGATGGTGACCGCGGTTGCGACAGCTGCGGTGCCCAAGCTTTCGATCATCGTCGGCGGCAGTTTTGGCGCAGGAAATTACGCCATGTGCGGGCGAGCTTACTCGCCGCGATTCTTGTGGATGTGGCCGGGAGCGCGCATTGGCGTTATGGGGGGAGAACAGGCGGCGAGCGTGCTGACGCGCGTCAAGCGCGAGGCCATGGAGAAGCAGCGGAAGGAGTTTTCGCAAGCTCAGGAAGAGGAATTCGCCCGCCCGTTGCGCGAACAATATGAACGCCAGAGCCTGCCCCTCTATTCGAGCGCACGGCTTTGGGACGACGGCGTCATTGACCCACTCGACACGAGACGGATCATCAGTCTCGCGCTATCTTTCGCGCTGAGGGCGCCGATCGAAGAAACGCGCTTTGGCCTGTTTCGCATGTGAGTTCTTTTATGACGGCATTGCTGCAATCGGTTGACGCAAATGGCGTCGCGACCTTGACGCTGAACCGTCCGGACAAGCGCAATGCGCTTGACTCCGAGTTGATCGATCTTCTGAAGGACGCGCTTGAAGAGCTGGGCGCGCGAGCCGACGTCCGCATTATCACGCTTGAGGGCGCCGGAGACTATTTTTGCGCGGGCGGCGATATTGGATCAATGCTCCGGATCGCGCAGAGCGCGTCGAGCGCCAATGAGCAGGACGCCTTGGCGCTCGCGAGAATGTTGCACGCGCTGGACATGTCCCCGAAGCCCACGATCGCGTTGGCGAAGGGCGTCGTCGTCGGTGGAGGCGTCGGTCTTCTCGCGTGCTGCGATATTGTCATCGCGGCCGATGACGCGTCGTTCGCTCTCAACGAGGTGCGGCTCGGACTGCTTCCGGCGATCGTCGCGCCCTTTCTCATTCGCGCGATAGGCCTGCGGCAATTGCGGCGATACGCGTTGACGGCGGAACGATTCTCGGCCGCCGAGGCGCGGATGATGGGTCTCGTTCATCGCGTGTCGCCGAGGTTGGAAGTCGGCCTGGCGCATGCGGCGATCGTCGCCGATTTGCTGTGCGGCGCGCCGGACGCTCAGGCCGACGTAAAAAGCTTCTTTGCTGAATGCCACGGTCAAGGGGTGGATACAGAACTCCTGCGCGAGGCGGCGCATCGACTCGCCGCCAGAAGATCGAGCGCGGAGGCGCAGGAAGGTCTTTCCGCATTTCTTGAGAAACGAACGCCCAAGTGGATCGCGGCCGACTGAGATGATGCGCAAGCTCGTCATCGCGAACCGCGGGGAGATCGCTTGTCGTATCATGCGCACGGCAAGAAGATTGGGGATCACGTCAGTTACAGTCTATTCCGAAGTCGATGCGCATGCGCTGCATGTCGAACTTGCCGATGAAGCCTATCTGCTCGGGCCGGCGCCTGCGCGCGACAGCTATCTTTCGATCGATAAGATTATCGAAGTCGCCCGGCGTTCCGAGTCGGACGCGGTGCATCCTGGCTACGGATTTCTTGCCGAGAATGCAGACTTCGCGGAAGCCTGCGCGGCGAACGGACTGATCTTCGTTGGACCGCCGCCACGCGCCATGCGGCTTCTTGGTTCGAAGAGCGCGGCCAAGGCCGCGATGATGCGGGCAGGCGTGCCCGTGGCGCCGGGTTCATCCGGCGGCGACGATGCTGGACTATTGGAAGCGGCGCGCGCAATCGGTTTTCCCTTGCTTGTGAAGGCGTCGGCTGGCGGCGGCGGCAGGGGCATGCGCATCGTTCGAGCGCCCGAGGAAATGGCTTTAGCGCTTGAAAGCGCCCGGCGTGAAGCGCGCGCCGCTTTTGGCGACGATACGCTGTTCATCGAGAAGTATTTTGCCGGCTATAAGCACATTGAAATCCAGATTTTTGCTGACTCGCACGGCAGCGTCATATCCTTTCTCGAGCGTGACTGCTCCTTGCAGCGCCGGCATCAGAAGATCATCGAAGAAACCCCTGCGCCCGGTCTGACGCCGTCTCTGCGCGCGCAAATGAGCGACGCAGCGATCCGAGCGGCGCGCGCGGCGGGGTACGTCGGAGCGGGAACGGTCGAATTTCTGGTAGGGGATGATCATTTCTATTTTCTGGAGATGAACACAAGGCTGCAGGTCGAACATCCCGTCACGGAGATGGTTTCGAATCAGGATCTTGTCGAATGGCAGTTGCGCATCGCCTGTGGCGCGCCGCTTCCATTGACGCAGAATGATCTTAGGATGAGCGGCTGCGCCATTGAGGCGCGGATCTGCGCCGAAGACCCTGCGCGCGGCTTCATGCCTTCGGTCGGCAAAATCGTTCACTTTCGAGCCCCGCAGCAAGCGTCATTCGTGCGCATCGACTCGGGTGTTCGCGCTGGCGATAGCGTCACGCCCTATTATGATTCGCTCCTGGCGAAACTGATTGCTTTCGGGGAGAGCCGCGAGCAGGCCCTGCGTCGCTTGCAGGCGTCGCTGGATGAGGTCGAGATCGTCGGCGTCGTCACGAATCTCGATTTGCTGCGGGCGATTGCCAAGAGCGATGCGATGGCGAGCGGCGATTACGACACCCAATTCGTTGCGAACACTATCGACATGCTGATACGTCCTGCCGCTGCGGACACAGATTTGGATCGCGTCCTTCTTGCGGCGGCGGCGTCGGTATTTCTCGACGATGTTCGGCGCGCCGCGCGTGAGGCAAGCAAAACAGTTGGCGACGAATGGTCGCCCTGGGCCGAAACCGACGCGTGGCGGTTTTACGCCCCTGCGAGCTATGAGCTTAGAGTTACGCGATCCGATCGAACGCTCTCCGCTCTTATCCTGTGTCCGCATGACGGCGGCTTTTCGCTGGGCTTTGGCGATGTTGAGATGTCGATAGAGGCTCAAAGGGTCGGCGATCGCCTCTCGCTGCTTGTGGATGGGGTCAAGCACGAGGTTTCAACAATCGTCCTTGACGATGGCGTTGTCGCCGTTCTTCGCGGCAGGAACTACCTCATCAATTGGCTGCAAGCGTCGACGACATCGAACCAGGGCCCATCTGACGATCGCGTTCTGGCGCCGATGCCCGCGACTGTCACCCGAGTCGCCGTAAAGTCGGGCGATGTGGTCAGCAAAGGCGAGACCCTTGTGGTCGTAGAGGCGATGAAAATGGAGATCGCCTTGGCCGCGCCGCACGACGGCGTCATCAAGAGCGTCGACTATTCAGTGGGCGATATGGCGAAAGAAGGCGCCGAACTCGTCACAATCGCGCGAAAGGACGTCGAATGAGCGTCCCATCCTGCGTCAGCATCGTTGAAGTTGGTCCTCGGGACGGCTTGCAGAATGAGAAACTGGCGCTCTCCCCGCACGTCCGGGCCGAACTCATCAGCCGTCTCGCGGCTGCAGGACTGACGCGCATCGAAGCCGGCAGCTTCGTCTCGCCAACAGCCGTGCCCCAGATGGCGCGCACGGAGGAGGTGCTTGCGCTTGCGCCAAGGCAAAATTTGCGGCTCAGCGCGCTCGTTCCCAACCTTCGCGGACTCTCCGACGCTATTGCAGCCGGAGCGGACGAGATCGCCGTCTTCGCCGCCGCCTCCGAGACGTTTTCCAAGCGCAACATCAACTGCTCGATCGAGGAAAGTCTTGAACGATACGCCGAAGTGGTCGCGGAAGCGCGGCGCCACGGCGTCATGGCGCGCGGCTACGTCTCCTGCGTCCTGGGTTGTCCTTACGAAGGAGAGGTCGATAGCGGCCGAGTCGTGGCGGTCGCGGGCGCCCTCTTTGATATGGGCTGCTTCGAGGTCTCGCTCGGCGATACAATCGGCGTTGGCGCGCCGCTGCCCGCCCGCCGTCTGGTTGAACAGGTGGCGCGCGTGGTTCCGCTCGAAAAACTCGCGGTGCACTTTCACGACACATACGGTCAGGCGCTCGCCAATATCTTCGCCTGTCTCGAAGTTGGCGTCTCTGTCGTCGACAGCTCGGTCGCGGGTCTTGGCGGATGTCCTTTCGCGCCGGGCGCCGCCGGAAACGTCGCGACCGAAGACGTCGTCTATATGCTGGAACGAATGGGAATCCAGACCGGCGTGTCGCTCGATCGCCTTTTGGAGGCAGGGGCCTTTGCCTGCGCGCAGCTCAATCGGGCGCCGGCCAGTCGCGTGGCGCAGGCCTATGCCGCAAAATGCAACCGATCAGTTGATGCGTGACGAACGCCGATAGCTTGTCAAAAAGCTTTGCCGCGACAAATTTACGTCAACGAATTGCGATGAATGGCGAAATGTCGTCCTATTTTGAATTGAGCGCCGAGCAGGAAGCCATTCGCGAAACGGCGCGAGACTTTGGACGCGACCGCCTTGCGCCCTTTGCGCTGGATTGGGACCGCGAGCATGCCTTCCCTATAGACGCGCTGCGCGACGCTGCGGCCCTGGGCATGGCCGCGATCAATGTGCGAGAGGCTTCCGGCGGCGCCGGGCTGACGCGTTTCGACGGCGTTCTGATCTTCGAGGCGCTCGCGATGGGCTGTCCGACGATCGCCGCCTACCTTTCTATTCACAACATGTGCGCGGGTCTAATCGATGCTTTCGGCAGCGACCGGCAGATCGACAAATGGCTGCCGAAGCTCGCGACGATGGAGATTTTATCGAGCTACTGTCTGACCGAGTCCGGCAGCGGATCGGACGCGGCGGCGCTGCGCACGCACGCAACGCGCAGCGGCGATCACTATGTCTTGAATGGCGCTAAACAATTCATTTCAGGGGCCGGCGCGGGCGGCGACAATCATCTCTACCTCGTCATGGCGCGCACCGGCGAGTCGGGCCCTAAAGGCATATCGGCTTTCATCGTCGAGGGCGGATCGCCGGGTCTAAGTTTTGGCGCGCTTGAGCGAAAGATGGGTTGGAACGCTCAGCCGACACGGGCCGTTATTTTCGATGACTGCCGGGTTCCGGCCGAAAATCTCATCGGACGCGAAGGCGAAGGATTCAAGATCGCCATGATGGCGCTCGACGGCGGGCGCCTGAACATCGCCGCCTGCTCGCTCGGCGGCGCCCAGTCAGCGTTTGATCATACTCTGCGGTATATGAACAGCCGCAAGGCCTTTGGGCGCGCGCTCGACGAATTCCAGGCGTTGCAGTTTCGACTCGCGGATATGGCGACGCAACTTGAGGTTTCGCGCACGTTCCTTTGGCGCGCGGCGGCGGCGCTCGACGCCAAATCGCCTGGCGCCACAACGTTGTGCGCGATGGCGAAGCGCGTCGTGACCGACGCCTGCTTTGCGGTCGCCAATGAGGCGCTGCAGTTGCACGGCGGCTATGGCTATCTCAGTGAATATGGAATCGAAAAGATCGTTCGCGACCTTCGCGTCCATCAGATTCTCGAAGGAACGAATGAAATTATGCGCGTCATCATTGCGCGCTCGCTGCTGAAGTAGACACATGGATCTCATCGCTTCGCGAGAGGGTCGTCTCGGACGTATTCTGCTAAACCGGCCGCAGGCGCTCAACACGCTGACGCTGCCGATGGTGCGTGATTTCCGGCGCGCGCTTGACGAGTTGGGAAACGACGATGGCATTAGCGCTGTACTCGTCACAGGCGCCGGAGATCGCGGTCTTTGCGCCGGCGGCGACGTGAGGATTCTTTATGAACTGGAGTCGTCACGGAAGCGGCTTTTCGCCGACTTTTGGCGCGAAGAATATGAGCTGAACGCCCGCATCGGCTCCTTTCCGAAGCCCTATGTCGTCGTGATGGAGGGAATTGTCATGGGCGGCGGCGTTGGGATTTCCGCGCATGGCAATCGGCGGATCGTAACCGAGCGAAGCCGGATCGCCATGCCGGAGGTCGGGATCGGATTCTTTCCTGACGTGGGGGCCAGTTGGCTGCTCTCCAGAGCCCGCGAGGTGGGCGTCTACATGGCGCTTTCGGCGACGTCTGTCGCCGCGGCCGACGCCATTGACGCCGGGCTCGCCGATCTCATGATCCATTCTCAAGACGTCGAGAGGCTTATCGGGGATCTTGCGACAATAGAAGCCCCCGAGGATGTCGATGCTTCCTTGCGGCGCCTCGCGCGGGAACCAGGTCATGGCCGGCTGTCGCTGCACAGGCGATTGCTTGCGGAAACAACAATGCACGAAAAGGTTGCTTACATTATCGCGGCCTTCGAGCGCGAAGGATCGGAGTTCTCTCTTAGCGCTGCGGACGAAATCAGAACGAAGTCCCCGACGGCCCTAAAGGTGACTCGCGCACTGCTGCGGCGCGCCGCGCAGGCTCCCGACCTCGAGACTTGTCTAACGAACGAATTCAAAGCCGCGTGCCGCATGCTCGAGACTCACGATCTTTACGAAGGCATTCGCGCCGCGATCATAGACAAGGACCGGCGTCCGAAATGGTCGCCGGACAGGCTCGAAGCGGTGAGCGACGAAGTCGTCGAAATAATCCTTGCAGGCGATAGCACGCCGCCTCCGGCGTTTAAAAATTGGGATTCGTCGCCATATTCTCGCTGGGAAGGCTAACGGGCCACCGATGAGGAGTTTGTCATGAGCGCTGCCGCACCGGTCGCCATTGTCGGCGCCGCGCGCACGCCGATTGGCGCCTTTCTTGGCGACTTGAAGGACGTCTCCGCGCCGCAACTTGGCGGGCACGCCATCGAAGCGGCCGTGACGCGCGCGGGGCTCGCGCCGAAGGACATAGACGAAGTTGTCATGGGCTGTGTTCTTTCCGCTGGACTTGGCCAGGCGCCGGCGCGCCAGGCGGCGCTCGGCGCCGGCTTACCGGAGGCGACGGGCGCCGTCACCGTCAACAAGATGTGCGGCTCAGGAATGAAGGCGGTGATGCTCGCCAGCGATCAGCTCGCCGCTGGGGGCGCGCGAGTCGCAATCGCGGGCGGGATGGAGAGCATGAGCAATGCGCCTTATCTGCTCGATCGCGCGCGCACGGGTTACCGGATGGGGCACCGCAAGGTCCTCGATCATATGTTTTTGGACGGTCTCGAGGACGCCTATGATAAGGGCCGCCTGATGGGCTCTTTCGCCGAGGACTGCGCGACAGAGTACCAATTTACGCGCGAGATGCAGGATCGCTACGCAGCGACCTCGCTGGCGCGCGCGCAACGCGCCACAACGGACAAATCCTTCGCTCAGGAGATCGCGCTGATAACGCTCGGCAAAGGCGCCAATGCTTGGGCCGTCGCCAGCGACGAACTACCAGGCAAAGCCAAGGCGGAGGATATTTCCCGCCTTAAACCGGCTTTCCGAGAGGACGGAACGATCACCGCAGCGAACGCCAGCGCGATATCGGATGGGGCGGCGGCGCTCGCTCTGATGCGCGCTGACGACGCCGAGCGCGCGGGCGTGAAGCCGCTTGCGATCATTCGGGGCTACGTCACCGTCGCCGGCGCGCCGAGCCGCTTTTCCGTCATGCCGATTGCAGCGATCCGCAAACTGATGGATCGGGTCGGTTGGACGACGAGCGAGGTCGACCTCTTCGAGATCAATGAAGCTTTTGCCGTCGTCGCAATGGCTGCGATGCGTGAGCTGGATCTGCCGCACGACAAGGTC
This sequence comes from Alphaproteobacteria bacterium, assembly GCA_016869595.1. Lineage (GTDB taxonomy): Bacteria > Pseudomonadota > Alphaproteobacteria > Rhizobiales > Beijerinckiaceae > Methylocystis. The sequence continues at coordinate 49,497 of VGDT01000005.1, read as the reverse complement.
AATGTTCGGGGTGGCGCTTGCGCTCTTGGCCATCCCATTGGGGCGTCGGGCGCGCGGATTATCGTCACGCTTCTCTCCGCTTTGGAGGCGATGGACTTAAAGAAGGGCGTCGCCGCGCTGTGCATCGGCGGCGGAGAGGCGACCGCGTTGGCTATCGAACGGCTAGGCTAGCGCTAATCTCGCGCCGTTCGTCGGTCGAAGAAATTGCCGTGCGCCGCCGCCAGCGCCGCGTTCGACGGGTCGTCGCAGTTGTCCACATGGAGGCGTTGGGATGCGCATCCGAATAAAGATGTGGATGGCCATATTGTCGACAGCGACGATGTGGCGCCGTTCGAGCGAGGATGGCTAGATATGAACGATTTTCTTCGGGACAAAATCTGTCTCGGGATGACAAAGAATCGGCAAGTCGCTTTCCCGCGCTGCGGCGCGAAACCACAAAAAATTCGGCGCGGCGCCGTGACGTCCCGCATCGCCGCGCTACTTCGCTCATCAGGAGCGGGGCGATGGGAACCATAGAGATGGGTTTCGATCTCCATGTAGATTTCGTCCAGCTGTTGTCGCCGACTGGCGAGATCAGCAAGGCGGCCAGCAAATCGGCGAAAGACATTGGCAGGCTAGTCCAATTCTATCGCGCGATGACGCGAACCAGGACCTTCGACAATAAAGCGATCAGTCTTCAGCGCACCGGTCAGCTTGGCACATTCGCCTCAGCGCTTGGCCAGGAAGCAATCGGCGTTGGGACGGCTGCGGCGATGGAAGAACGCGACGTGCTGGTTCCGTCCTATCGAGATCACGCTGCGCAATTCTATCGCGGCATGTCGATGTGCGAGTGTCTGCTCTATTGGGGCGGCGATGAGCGCGGAAGCGATTTCAAGAATGCGCGCGGCGACTTTCCGAACTGTGTGCCGGTCGCCACTCAGGCGCCGCAGGCGGTCGGCGCGGCTTACGCGCTGAAGATGCGCAAAGAAGATCGCGTCGTCGTCACGTTCATTGGCGACGGCGGCACGTCCAATGGGGCCTTTTACGAAGCGATTAACATGGCGGGAGTCTGGAAGACGCCTGTCGTCTTCATCATCAGCAATAACGGCTGGGCGATATCGACGCCGCGAGAACTCGAAAGCGCGGCTGAGACTCTCGCGCAAAAGGCGGTGGCCGCCGGTATCGAAGGCCGTCAGGTCGACGGCAATGACGTCGTTGCGGTTCATGAAGTCGTGCGCCGGGCGGTCGAGAAGGCGCGATCAGGCGGCGGACCGACGTTGATCGAAGCGCTCACCTATCGCCTCGGCGATCACACGACCGCCGATGATGCTTCGCGCTACCGCGATCCTGAGATCGTCCGCGTACAGTGGACGCGCGAACCGATCGCTCGGCTGCGCGCTTATCTCGTCAGCGAAGGCGCCTGGTCGAAGGAGCAGGAGTCGGAGCTTCTGAAGGAGTGTGCGGAAGAGGTCGATCGCGAAGTTGCGGCCTATCTTAACGCGTCGCCGCTCAGTTCCGACGCCATGTTCGAGCATCTCTACGCAAAGTTCCCCGAGTCAATGCAGTGGCAACGAGAAGAGGCGCGCCGTTTCGCTCAACGCAGCGGAGACGGTGGCGGGAACGGCCATGGCTGAAATTACTTTGGTCGAAGCGGTCAATCTCGCGCTCGCGCGCGCGATGAGCGAGGACAGAGATGTGTTGCTGCTCGGCGAGGACATCGGCGTCAATGGCGGCGTGTTTCGCGCCACGAACGGCTTGCAGGCGCGCTTCGGCCGCGAGCGCGTCATCGACACGCCGTTGGCGGAAGGCGGCATCGCGGGGGTCGCGGTGGGCATGGCGGCGATGGGACTAAAGCCCGTCGCGGAAATTCAATTCTCCGGGTTCATCTACCCGGCCATCGATCAAATCATCAATCATGCTTCCCGCATGCGCAATCGCACGCGCGGGCGAATGACATGCCCCATGGTGCTTCGCTCGCCTTGCGGCGCAGGCATTCACGCGCCTGAGCATCACTCCGAAAGTCCCGAGTCGATGTTCGCGCACATGCCGGGGCTGCGCGTCGTGGCGCCGTCTTCGCCCGCTCGGGCTTATGGGCTGCTTCTGGCATCAGTGCGCGATCCCGACCCGGTCATCTTTCTCGAGCCGACGCGACTCTATCGCCTTTTCCGCGAGGAGGTTGAAGACGACGGCGCGGAACTGCCGCTCGATGCCTGCTTCGTGTTGCGGGAAGGCGCCGACGCGACCGTCGTCACTTGGGGCGCAATGGCGCCGGAAGTGCTTGCCGCCGCCGAAAAGCTCGAGGAAGAAGGCGTCACAATCGAAGTGATCGATGTCGCGACTCTCAAGCCTCTCGACGTCGAAACGATCCTGCGCTCCGTCGAAAAGACCGGGCGCTGCGTGATCGTTCATGAAGCGCCGCGCACGGCGGGTTTTGGCGCCGAGATCGCCGCCGAAATCGCCGAGCGCGCGCTCTATTCGCTGCTGGCGCCGATCAAGCGGGTCACCGGCTATGACGTCGTCGTGCCGCTCGCGAAATTGGAGAAGCAATATATTCCGAGCGTCGAGCGCATCGTCGACGGCGTTCGGCAAGTGATGGAGGCGTCATGAACATCTTTCGTCTTCCCGATCTCGGAGAGGGGTTGCAGGAGGCCGAACTCGTGGAATGGCGCGTGGCCGCCGGCGAGGACGTCAAAGTCGATCAGCCGCTCGTTGCGGTCGAAACCGCTAAAGCCGTCGTCGAAATCCCGTCGCCCCAGGCAGGACGCGTCGAGCGACTGTTCGCCTCCGCTGGAGACGTGATTCGCATCGGCGCGCCGCTGGTGGGTTTCGAAGGCGCCGGAGAAGATTCCGGGTCAGTGGTTGGCGCCGTTCAGCATGGCGTCGCGGTGGTCCGCGACCAGCCGATCTCGGTTGGCCACGCCGGCGGAGCGCTGCGGGCGACGCCTGCGGTGAGAGCGCTTGCGCGTAAACTCAACGTCGATCTTGGCATGGTGACGCCCTCGGGTCCGGACGAGCTGATCACCGTTCAGGACATTGAACGCGTAGCGCGCATCTTGAGCGAGACGGAAGCCGCCGAGCCGCTGCGCGGCGCACGTCGCGCCATGGCGCACAATATGGCGCAGGCGCAAGCGGAAGTCGCCGCGGCCACAATTGTCGACGACGTTGACATCAATGCCTGGGCCGCCGGAACCGATACGACCGTTCGGCTGATCCGCGCACTGGCGCAAGCATGCAAGGCCGAGCCCGCGCTCAACGCCTGGTTCGAGCCGCATGCTTTTGCGCGGCGCGTGATGAAGAAGATCGACCTCGGCGTGGCCGTAGACCTCTCGGAAGAAGGCCTGTTCGTGCCTGTCTTGCGGGACGTCGGCAATCGAGACGCGAAGGATTTGCGCGAGGCCCTGAACCGTATGCGCGAAGACGCCGCGGCTCGGCGCATCCCGCCCGAGGATCTGCGCGGCGCGACCATCACGCTGTCGAACTTCGGCATGATCGCCGGGCGCTATGCCGCGCCGATCGTGCTGCCGCCGACGGTCACGATCCTCGGCGCGGGGCGGATTCGCGACGAGGTTGTCGCCGTCGATGGCGCGCCGGCGGTCCATCGGATTTTGCCGCTGAGCCTCACTTTCGATCATCGCGTCGTGACCGGCGGCGAAGCCGGCCGGTTCCTGGGCGCTGTGATCGCTGATCTGACGCTCGCGTCCTAGGAGCTATTCGGCGTCCGGCTGCGCCTCTGGACGAGCCTCGATAAAGGCGGGGTGCGAGGCGCAGGCGGAGTCCACCGCAAGTATGCGCGGGCAAGCGTCGAGCGGGACGTCGAAGCGTCGCGCGTTATAGACCTGCGGAATGAGGCATATGTCGGCAAGCGACGGCTCTGCGCCAAAGGCGAAGGGAGCAGGGGCGATAAGCGTCTCGACCGCGCTGAGGCCGTCATAAATCCAGCGCTTTCGCCATATGGCGATCTGATCGTCCCGAGCGCCGAATTGCCCTTGGAGCGCCTCGATAACCCGTAAATTGGCAAGCGGATGAATCTCGCAGGCGATCGTCAACGCCGCCGCCCGCGCCTGCGCCGCAGTGACGGCGTCCTGTGGTAAAAGCGGCGGATCAGGCTTCAGCGCGTCAAGATAGTCGATGATCGCCAGCGACTGGGTGATGAGCGTCCCATCGTCGAGTTCCAGTGTTGGCACGATAGAAAGCGGGCTTTTGGCGCGATAGCCGGGGTCGCGCTGTTCGCCGCGCAACAAATGGACAGGCCGGCGTTCGACGACGAGCCCCTTGAGCGCTATGGCGATGCGCACGCGATAGGCGGCCGACGAGCGGAAATAGTCGTAAAGGATCATGGGGCCTTTAACCGGATCGGCGACGCAATATTTAAATAGCAGCTCAGCGAAAACTGTATAGGCCTCGTTATGGACTCGACGCTTGGCGGCGCCGAAGCGGCCGCCGAAAATCCGATGGGAACCGACGGATTCGAATTTGTCGAATTCGCCCATCCAGATCCTGCGCAACTGGCGTCGCTCTTCGAGAAGATGGGATTCTCCGCCGTCGCGCGTCACCGGTCCAAGGACGTGACGCTGTATCGGCAGGGCCAAGTGAATTATGTGCTGAACGCGGAGCCTCACAGCTTCGCCGCCGAATTTCAGAAAGCTCATGGGCCTTCGGTTTGCTGCATTGGCTTCCGTGTCATCGACGCCGCGAAGGCGATGCGCCGCGCCGTTTCGCTCGGCGCAAAGCCTGTCGCCTTTGGCGTCGGCCCTATGGAGTTGAACATTCCCGCCATTGAGGGCGTCGGGGGTTCGCTCATCTATTTTGTCGACCGATACGGCGATCAGGGATCAATCTGGGACATCGACTTTCGATGGACCGGTGAGCGCGATCCCAAACCTTTCGGCGTGGGCCTGACAGAGATCGACCATCTGACCCATAATGTGCGCCGCGGCCGCATGGACGCGCTCGCGAAATGGTATGAGCGGATCTTCAACTTCCGCGAAATTCGCTATTTCGACATTGAAGGCAAGCTGACGGGCTTGCGCTCTCGCGCCATGACGAGTCCTTGCGGCAAGATTCGCATCCCGATCAATGAAAGCTCCGACGAAAAAAGCCAGATCGAGGAATTTCTGGATGCCTATAAGGGCGAAGGCATTCAGCACATCGCCTGCGGTTGTCGTGACATTTACGAGACTGTTGTCGCGATGCGCAACAATGGCCTCGAATTTATGCCGGCGCCGCCGGACGCCTATTATGAAGCGCTGGAGCGCAGGCTTCCGGGCCACGGAGAGCCGACGCAGCGTCTCAAGGAGCTCGGCATTCTGATCGACGGCGTCACGCAGGGCGCGCGCCGTCTGCTGCTGCAGATTTTCTCCAAAACGGTCATCGGCCCAATCTTTTTTGAATTCATTCAGCGTAAGGGCGATGAAGGCTTCGGCGAGGGAAATTTCCGCGCGCTATTCGAGTCGATTGAAGAGGACCAAATTCGCCGCGGCGTTTTGAACCGGGCGGCAGGCTAGGCCATGGCGCCCATGGCCTATCTCCATGGCTTCGGCAATGAGTTTGAAAGCGAAGCTCTTCCGGGCGCGCTGCCGGTCGGCCAGAATTCGCCCCAACAATGCCCTTACGGTCTTTACGCCGAGCAATTGTCCGGCTCCGCCTTCACCGCGCCAAACTGCGTCAACCGGCGCTCGTGGCTCTACCGTATTAGGCCTTCCGTCCTTCACGTTCGTGATCCGAAGCGAATTGAGCAAAGCCACTGGAAAACCGCTCCCTGCCGCGATGTTGACGCGCCGCTCGGGCAGCTGCGCTGGGGCGCAAGCGATGTCGCCGACGACGCAGGCTCCTTCGTCGATGGAATTCATACCATCGTGACGGCCGGCGATTGCGGCCTGAAGGTCGGCATGGCCGCGCATCTCTATCTCGCCGCGCAGTCGATGCGCGACGACTATTTCTACGACGCCGACGGCGAGCTCTTGATCGTCCCGCAGCTTGGCGATCTACGCATCTTCACTGAGTTCGGGCTCATCGAGTGCGCTCCTGGCGAGATTTGCGTCATCCCGAGAGGCGTGAAATTTCGGGTCGAGCTGCCCGCAGGCCCGTGTCGCGGCTATATCTGCGAAAACTACGGCGCGCCCTTCACATTGCCCTATCGCGGCGTGATCGGCGCCAACGGCCTCGCAGATCCGCGCGATTTCTTTACGCCGACCGCCGCATTCGAGGACAAGGAAAAGCCCTGCCGCCTCAGCGTCAAATGGGGCGGAACCTTCTATCGCTGCGAGATCGGCCATTCGCCGCTCGACGTCATCGCCTGGCACGGCAATTACGCGCCTTATAAATATGATCTGCGAAAATTCTGTCCGATCGGCGCCTTGCTCTTCGATCATCCCGATCCATCAATATTTACGGTCTTGACCTCTCCATCGGACGAAAGCGGGGTGGGCAACGTCGATTTCGCGATTTTTCCACCGCGCTGGCAGGTCGCTGAGCATACGTTCCGACCTCCATGGTTCCATTTGAACATTATGAGCGAATTCATGGGATTGATTTACGGTCGCTACGACGCGAAGCCGTCCGGCTTTGAGCCCGGCGGCATGTCGCTGCATAACGCGATGCTGCCGCACGGTCCTGACGCCGAAGCCTTCGAACAGGCCTCTGAGGCTGATCTCGCCCCAACGAAGATCGACGACGCTCTCGCCTTCATGTTTGAATCGCGGCTGCCGCTCTATCCGACCTCTTTCGCCATGTCGCTTGAAACCCTCCAGCAAGATTATGCAGAGTGTTGGTCGGGATTGCGCCGTCAATTTACCGGCAACGGACCGTGAAGCTTGCATCCCTGAAGGGCCGGCGCGACGGCGCGCTCCTCCTTGTCTCGCGCGATCTTTCGCGCGCCGTTGCGGCGGGCTTCGTCGCGCCCACTCTGCAGTCGGCAATCGAAGACTGGGAAGCCGTGGCGCCCGAACTGCGCGCGTTGGCGGCGCGGCTCGAATGCGGACTTCGCGAGAGCTTTCCCTTTCGGGAGCAGGACTGCGCCTCGCCGCTGCCGCGCGCCTATCAATGGGCGGACGGTTCGGCATACGTCAATCATGTCGCGCTCGTTCGTAAGTCCCGTGGCGCCGAGATGCCGGAGAGCTTTTGGAGCGACCCGCTGATGTATCAGGGAGGCTCCGACGCTTTCCTTGGGCCGCGCGACGAGATTCCTTTGCGCGATGAAAGGCACGAGCTCGATCTCGAAGCCGAGGTCGCTGTCGTTGCGGACGATGTGCCGATGGGTGTTACGCCGGAAGAGGCGCGCGACCGCATCAAGCTCGTGATGCTCGTCAATGATGTGACTTTGCGCGGATTGGTCGCTCCAGAGCTTGCGAAAGGCTTCGGCTTTTTTCAGTCAAAGCCGGCTTCCGCTTTTTCTCCTGTCGCCGTGACGCCTGACGAGCTTGGCGACGCGTGGGATGGCGGACGACTGTCGTTGCCGCTTCTGTCCTTCGTCAATGGCGCGCCGTTCGGGCGGCCGGACGCGGGAAAGGACATGACCTTCGACTTCCCGCGCCTCATCGCTCATGCGGCGCGCACGCGCACGCTTTGCGCGGGCACGATCATCGGCTCAGGCACGGTGTCCAACCGTGGCGCCGACGGCGGGCCCGGCAGGCCGATCGGGCAGGGCGGGGACGGCTACTCCTGCATCGCCGAGCAACGCGTTGTGGAGAAGCTCATCGAGGGCGCGCCGCGAACGCCCTTCCTGAAAGCGGGCGATGTCGTGCGCATCGAAATGCGCGACGCCGATGGCCATTCGATTTTCGGCGCCATAGAGCAACGGGTCGTCAACTCGGGGCCTTAGGGTTAACAGGGCGATCGGGTGAAGGGCTTCCTCATCCTGAGGAGCGTGCGCAGCACGCGTCTCGAAGGACGAGGAAGCCCGTTTTCGCGTATTTTTTTCTTCACCCAATTACGCTGTAGGATTAAGCGCTCCGCTTGGCGCGGAAATAATGGAAATCGCCGCGCGAGATGACGCGGTCTCCAGGCGTCAGCTCTTGCGGCGCGAAATCCGAAGCGCCGCGAAGCCGATCATAGATCGGGCCAAAGTCCTGATAGCCATCGGCCAGAAGCTTTTCAAAGCTTTCGATGACGAAATAGGTCTGTTGGAAATCGCTGATGATGTAATTCGTCCGCATGACGCGTTCGAGGTCGAAGGCGACGCGGTTGGGCGAGGAGTCTTCCAGCGAAAAGATCGTCTCCGAAGGAGACGACATGATCCCGGCGCCGAAAATGCGTAGCCCCGCGGGCGTCTCGATCAGGCCGAATTCGATCGTATACCAGTAAAGCCGCGCGAGATTGTGGAGCTGCCCGCGCCCAAGCGCCCGTTGCCCGCCCTTGCCGTAGGCCTCGAGAAAGCGCGCATAGGTCGGATTAGCGAGAAGCGGCACGTGCCCAAAAACGTCATGAAAGACGTCGGGCTCCTGTAGATATTCGAGTTCCGACTCAGGACGAATGAATGCGCCGGCCGGAAAGCGCCGATTGGCCAAATGATCGAAGAAGGCGTCGTCCGGAATGAGCCCGGCCACCGGCACGACGCTCCACCCGGTCATGGCCCCCAATCGGCGACTCAGGTCGGCGAAATTCGGAATGCCGGAGCGCGAAAGTTCGAGCTTTTGCTTCGCCTCCAGGAACTCGTCGCAAGCGCGCCCAGGCAAAAGCTTCGCCTGGCGGGCGAAGAGCCTGTTCCAGCGGTCGTGCTCCTCATCGCTATAGGAGGCCCAATTCTGGTCTATCGTCCAGTCCGCCTGTCGCGGGGCCTGCGCGTATCGATTCTTGCCTTCGCTCGTGAGCTGCAGTCCCATCGCGGTCGTCCGTCGCGGAAGCCGTCTCTGTATAACATATAGGCGCGCCGTCTCGTCTTGCGAGATGACATCACGCGGACGCGCCTTAGATGAGCGAACATGGAAGAGCTTTGGCATTTTGTCGGCGGACGCCGCGTTAAGGGAAAGTCCGGCCGTTTCAGCGACGCCTACGAACCGATGACAGGAACGACGATCTCGCGCGTGCCGCTCGCCAGCCGCGAAGAGGTCCGCGAGGCGGTCGACAACGCTGCTGCGGCGCAGCGAGAGTGGGCGGCGGTGAACCCGCAGCGCAGAGCCCGCGTGCTGATGAAATTCGTCGATATCGTCGGGCGCGAGAAGGAGAAGCTTGCGGCGATTCTGGCGCGCGAGCATGGCAAGACGATCGCCGATGCGCAGGGCGAAATTCAGCGGGGCGTCGAGGTTGTCGAATTTTGCATCGGCATTCCGCATCTGATGAAGGGCGAATTCACGGATTCTGCCGCCGCCGGCCTCGACGTTTATTCGATGCGCCAGCCGCTCGGAGTCGTCGCCGGCATCACGCCTTTCAATTTTCCCGTGATGATTCCGATGTGGAAATTCGCGCCCGCGATCGCTTGCGGCAACGCCTTCATTCTGAAGCCCTCCGAACGAGACCCCGGCGCGCCCCTGTTTCTCGCCGAACTGATGCTCGAAGCCGGTCTGCCGCCGGGCGTGCTCAATGTCGTCAACGGCGACAAGGAGGCGGTCGACGCGCTGCTCGAAGAGCCTGAAGTCAAGGCGATCGGCTTTGTCGGCTCGACGCCCGTCGCCGAATATGTCTATGCGCATGGGGCCGCCCACGGAAAACGCGTGCAGTGTTTCGGCGGCGCAAAAAACCACATGGTGATCATGCCTGACGCCGACATGGATCAGGCGGTCGACGCTCTGGTCGGCGCAGCCTACGGGTCCGGCGGCGAGCGATGCATGGCGATCTCGGTCGCCGTGCCGGTGGGGGAGGAAACCGCCGACGCGCTGGTCGCTCGGCTTGAACCGCGGGTGGAAAATCTGCGCGTCGGCCCTTCCACCGATCCGTCAGCCGATTTCGGCCCGCTGATCTCGCGCGCGCATCTGGAGCGGGTCAAAGACTATGTCGCGCTCGGCGTACAGGAGGGCGCGAGATTGCGGGTCGATGGCCGCGGCTTCAAGATGCAAGGCTATGAGAACGGCTTTTACATGGGCGGGTGCCTGTTCGACGAGGTGAGGCCGGAGATGCGGATCTACAAGGAGGAAATCTTCGGCCCGGTGCTGTCTGTCGTTCGCGCCCGCGGTTTCGACGAAGCGTTGTCACTTGCGAGCAACCACGAATTTGGCAATGGCGTCGCGATCTTTACTCGCGACGGCGATGCGGCGCGCGAATTTGCCTCACGCGTCGAAGTGGGCATGGTCGGAGTCAATGTGCCGATCCCGACGCCCTTGGCTTACTATACGTTCGGCGGTTGGAAGCGATCGATGTTCGGCGACCTCAATCAGCACGGACCAGATGCCATTCGCTTCTATACAAAGACGAAGACCGTTGCGTCGCGCTGGCCCGGGGGCGTCAGGGCGGGCGCGAGTTTCGTTATGCCGACCTTGTCGTAGCCATGGCGCGAGTAGCTTTCATCGGTCTTGGCAATATGGGCCGTCCGATGGCGGCGGCGCTGACGCGCGCCGGCCTTGAGACGCGCGGGTTCGATCTTGATGCATCGCTCGTCGAAGCCGCCGCCGCCGAGGGCGTCGTCGCCGCCAGTTCCTTGCGCGATGCGATCGACGGGGCCGACGTCGCCATCACCATGCTGCAGAGCGGCGATCAGACGCTTGCCGTCTGGCGGGAAATCGCTCCCCAATCGCGCGGCAAGCTCCTGATCGACTGCTCAACGATCGACGTTGAAAGCGCGCACTCGGCGCACCGGCTCGCGCGCGAGAGCGGCGCGCTCGCGGTCGATGCGCCAGTCTCCGGCGGCGTCGCCGGAGCGAAGGCGGCGACTCTGACTTTCATGTGCGGCGGCGAGGCGGAGGCGTTCGCAGCGGCGCGGCCCATTCTCGAACATATGGGCGCGCATGTGCTCCATTGCGGCGGCGCGGGCATGGGGCAGGCGACGAAAATATGCAACAATCTCATGCTCGGCGTCACCATGATCGCGACGGCCGAAGCTTTCGTCCTCGCGGAAAAACTTGGACTCTCGCATCGGGCGCTATTTGATGCGGCGTCGATCTCCTCTGGCCAGTCCTGGTCGCTCACCACCTATTGTCCCGTACCTGAGATGATCCCCGCATCCCCTGCGAACAATGACTACAAGCCGGGATTTATGACCGCCCTAATGCTGAAGGATTTAAGACTGGCGCAAGAAGCCGCGGCGCACGCTGGCGCGGCCTCGCCGCTCGGGGCTGCTGCGACGCAGCTCTATGCGCTGCATAAGGCGGCAGGCCAGGGCGGCGCCGATTTTTCCAGCATCATCAGACTCATTCGCGGCAATCTTGATGATGAAACAAAGCCGACGTAGCTTGCGCGAGGACTCGTCGCAAAAAGATCAGTCGGACATTTCTCCCACATATTTAAAGGAGGCGACACATGTCGAATCATTTCACCGGTCTCAGTCTCGGTCCGCCGCTCGGCGATCAAAGGTTAGACCTGTGCGATCTCTACGCCTTCCAGTCGCCGAGCGATCCGTCTCGCACGGCGATCATCCTCAACGCCAATCCCAACTGCGACGAGTTTCATCCGGACGCCATCTACCGGCTCAACATCGATAATGACGGCGATTGCCTGACGGATATCGCGATCACCTATGTGTTCGCGCCAAAACAAGACGGCAGGCAGACTTATGACGTTTATCTGGCGCGCGGCGCAGAATCGCGCTCGCCCGAACCCGTTGGCGAGAAGATCGTCTCCGGCGCGGAGGTTTCGTTCGGCGCCAAGCCGAATATCGTGCGCGCAGGCGATCTTACCTTCTTCACAGGCGTTCGCAGCGACGCTTTCTTTTTCGATTACGATGGCATTCTGGCCTTGTACGATACGTCCGGCGGCAGAAATTTCACGGCGCCGCATTTGGGGGGCAAGTCTCCCTGGACGGGAAAGGATTCGAACACCGAGGCCAATATTCTTTCGACGGTCGTCGAGATGCCGACGAGCGCTCTTGGCGGCAATCCAGGAATCAGAATTTGGGGACGCTGCAGCCTGCGCCGCGACGGCAAGCTTATTCACGCCGATCGTGCGGGCCACCCGTCGGTCAGCAGCTTCTTCAACACCGACGAAACGAAGGAAGAATATAACGCCAGCGAACCGGTGAACGACCGTAAACGCTGGCTCGAACAGTTCATCCATCTGATGGGCCATACCGGCGACTATACGAGGGATGAGGCGATAACGGCGATTGACGAGCACGGCATCCTGCCGGATATGCTCAGCTTCGATCCCACAAAGCCTGCGGGCTATCCCAATGGCCGCACGTTTACTGACGACGTCATCAATTTCCGGCTGTCTTTTCTTTCAAAGGGCGACATTCCGCCGGATGGGCTGGAGCCGCATACCGACACTTTGAAAGAATTCCCTTACATTGGAACGCCGCATCAAAAATAAATCGCGGCCCTAAATGAAAAACGGGCGCCGATAAAGCGCCCGTTTTTTGCGCTCCGAGGTTACCTGTGCGCGCGCACCTTCTTCGGCTTAACGGCGGGCGGCGGCGGTGGCGGCGGCGTCACCGGCATATATTGCAGGCTGACATTGCCGATGCCGGCGGAAACATTCAGTCCCGTGCCCAGCGAGACGGAAACAGGCTGCAGGGAGATGGTCTTGTTCGACCCGCCGACAAGGACCGCGGCGCCAGCGCCGGCGCCGATTGCGGCTGACCCTTCCGCGCCAATATAGTCTCCTGCCAGAGCGCCAGGCTGGACGCTATTCGTGGCCGCGAGAACGGTCCAAATCATCTGACCCGGACCGCTGATGCCAATATTGGCGCCGACATTGGTCAGTCTGCCGATGTAATGCTGCGGCGGGTTGCGCTGAGCGTCCACGTAAACGCAGTCGAGCGCCTGGTTTTCAACGAGGATCATGCCGACGCCGCCGGAGACATGGCAGAGGAGCGTGCCGACTTGCACCGATTGAGCCTTGGCGACGCTGGGCGCGAGCGCGATGGCGAAGGACATCGCGCAAAACGCGCGTCCAAGCGAAAAACGTGACATCATTGAACTCCATTGATGATTGCGGAATTTTACCGCGCGGGCGGAACTCTAAAGGCGAAAAGTCCAAAAAGTAACCCTGCGGGGAAGTCATTGAGCGGTCGGCGGAATATTTGCGCACAGCTGATTCGCCGCCAGCGAAGTGCGCCTTGCTGCGTCAATGCGCTGGCGCGGACGTCGGCGCGCCGAGCCGAACCCCGCGCAACAACAAAACCTGCGGGATGATGATCGCGGCGACAATCGTCAGCGCGTAAAAGACTCAATATAAGCCAGATAAGAGGCGTTCGTTTGCCGACGCCGAGCCGGCCCGCGGGCGTTATAGCCTGCCGATCAGAGCCATGACGATGACGATGACGAGCAGGGCCCCGAGGATGCCGCCGGGGCCATATCCCCATTCGGAACTATAGGGCCATGTTGGGAGGGCGCTGATGAGCAACAACAGCAGGACAATGATAAGGACAGTCGAGAGCATGGATTGACTCCTTGCCGCCGCACACTTTTCGCGACCTTCAAGCGCAACTCTCACGCTGAAATAACGTTCCTCGCGGCTTCCGGGCGATCGGAACGGCGCTGCTTGCCTTCATCTTCCGCGCGCCTACGTTGCTCCGAGAGGCGACCGCTCTTCAAGCGGAAGCCGCACATGAACGGCTCGCGACCTCGGATGTAAAGGCGCGAGCCGTTTTCTCGGATCGCTCATCTTACGGCTTAGGCGTTCCCATTGGCGCGATATTGAGACGAGGGTCGTCCTTGGGATTGTAGTAGTCGATCTTCCAGGGGCCTGTCGCATTGATCTGAAGAACCGAGTCCTCGTCGACAAACACATAATGCAGGACGCCCGCAGGCATCGAGATGAAGCTGCCGGCGGGCATCTTCTCGACGCTGGCGCGGTCTGCTGTTTGTCCTCTGCCAAAACCGAAAGCGCCGGAGATAATCGTCACCAGCTCCGCCTTGGGATGCGTATGCGGCGGAACGCGATAGCCCTTTGGCGCCTTGATGCGAACGACGAAATCGCCTTCTTGGGTCGGATCTCCGTAGAGCACCGCCATCTCGGCGCCTGCCGGAAGGGAGCTCGGCGCCGGCTCCCACTTGATGTCGCCAGGAAGAAATGCGCGATGCGCATCGACTCCTCCGCCTCGGGCCATTCCGCCAAAGGCGAGAAGGCCAGCGACGACGATCGCCAGTTTTGATTTCATGCTTATCTCCCGTCCACATTTGTCTTCTTGAGCGGCGCCGGAGCCTTCGGAGCCGTCCTCAGGGCGACAAATATAGGGCGCGAGGGAATGCGCTCACCCCATCGAGATAGAAAAACAACCGAATTAAGCGCTGCTTTAGCCCTGCCGGAAGATCGCAGCGACGATGACGCGTTGACCGCAAGGCCGGCTTTGCCTTGGGCGGCGAGCCTAACGGCGCCAAGCGCATATGGCGATTTGCACGAATTCAAGGACGCGCTTGCTGGCCGATTAGTGCGTCTTTCTCGGCTCTCGGCCGAGCTGCTTCTCCAAGTCGACGATGCGTCTTGTCGTCTGCAAAACCGTATCGGGGTTGAGGCTGATCGAGTCTATTCCTAAGCGTACAAGAAACTCGGCGATTTCAGGATAATCCGAGGGCGCCTGACCACAGATCCCGCAGTGACGTCCATTGCGCCTGGCGCCTTCGACCGCCAAACGGATGATCTCCTTGACGCCCTCGTCACGTTCGTCGAAGTCGAAGGCGACGATTTCCGAGTCGCGGTCGACGCCAAGCGTCAGCTGCGTCAGATCGTTCGAACCAATCGAAAACCCATCGAAATGTTTGGAGAACTGATCGACCAACATGACGTTGTTCGGAATTTCGCACATCACATAGATTTCGAGCCCGCTCTTGCCGCGTTCGAGACCAAGCTCGCGCATGAGTGAGATGACCTTCTCCGCTTCTTCGATGCGCCGGCAGAAGGGAATCATCAGCTTGACGTTCGTTAAGCCCATGTCCTCGCGCACGCGTTTCATCGCAGCGCATTCAAGAGCGAAGCCCTCTCGATAAGCAGGGTGCGCATAGCGCGAGGCCCCGCGAAAGCCAATCATCGGATTGGCTTCGTTGAGTTCGAAAACCGCGCCGCCGAGCAATGACGCATATTCGTTACTCTTGAAGTCAGACATGCGCACGACGACCGGCTTAGGGTAAAATGCCGCGGCGATTGTGCCGACTCCTTCGGACAGCCGCTGCACGAAGAACGCGCCGGGGCTCTCATAATTGGCGGTCAGTCTGGTAATCTCGGCGCGTTCGCGCGCGTCCAACCGCTCGGGGTGAACGAGCGCCATCGGATGCGCTTTGATCGAATCTGCGATGATGAACTCCATGCGCGCGAGGCCGACCCCGTCGCTGGGCAAAGCGGCGAGACTGAAAGCGCTGTCTGGATTGCCGACATTCATCATCACGTGAGTGGCGGGCTTCGCTAAAGTCGAAAGATCGACTTTCTCAATGTCAAACGCGATCTCGCCTTCATAGACCTTTCCGACGTCGCCCTCGGCGCAACTCACCGCGATCGCGTCGCCGGTGCGAATGAGGCGCGTCGCCGTGTCCGTGCCGACAATTGCGGGAATTCCGAGTTCGCGCGCGACGATCGCCGCGTGACAGGTGCGACCGCCGCGATTAGTCACGATGGCCGCCGCCGATTTCATCACCGTGCCCCAATCAGGCGATGTCGTGTCGGCGACAAGGATCTCGCCTGGAACGAATGTCGAAAGCTCGCTCGCGCTCTCAATCACGCGCGCTTTGCCGCTGGCGATCTTTGCCCCGACCGAGCGTCCTTCGACGATGATCCTGCCGTGCTGCGTGACCCGGTAAATTTCGGCGACGTTCCGGTCGCGGCGAGACGCGACGGTTTCGGGCCGCGCCTGCACGATATAAAGCCGCCCGTCGACGCCGTCCTTGGCCCATTCAATGTCCATAGGGCGGCGCTCGCCCGCTTTCGCGCTATAGTGCTCCTCGATCGACATCGCCTGTCCGGCGAGCGTCAGCGCCTCCTCATCGGAGATGCAGAATTTTTCTCTTTCCTTGGCGTCGGTCGGAACGTTGCGCGTTGTCGCCCGCCCGCGATCTGAAAAGATCATTCTGATCTTTTTTGGACCCAGCGCGCGCTTCAGAACGGCGCGCTTGCCCTGCCGGTAAGTCGGCTTGAAGACGTAAAATTCGTCGGGATCGACAGCGCCCTGCACGACGTTTTCACCAAGGCCGTAGGCGCCGGTAATGAACACGACATCTTCGAATCCGCTCTCGGTATCGATCGTGAAGACGACGCCAGACGCCGCCAAATCCGAGCGCACCATTTTCATCACGCCGACGGAGTTGAACACTTTGAAGTGGTCGAAGCCGTTGTCGATGCGATAGCGAATGGCGCGGTCTGTGAACAGGCTCGCGAAGCAATGACGGATCGCGTCTAAAACGGCCGCGGCGCCGTGCACGTTGAGATAGGTGTCGTGTTGCCCGGCGAAGCTCGCGCTGGGCAGATCCTCGGCCGTCGCCGAAGAGCGCACGGCGACCGTTAGATCGGCGCCGTATTCGTCCGTAAGCCGAGCCAGGGCGGTGCGAATTTCCGCTTCGAGATCGAGCGGCGTCGGTGCGCTGTAGACAATTTCGCGCGCCCGCGCCGCTCGTCTTGCGAGATCGTCGACGTCAGCTGGATTCAAGCCGTCGAGCGCCTTCCGAAGATCGGTCCAGGCGCCTTCATGGTCGAGCGTGTAGCGATAGGCCTCGGCGGTGACGGCGAACCCGTTGGGCACAAGGATGCCTTTGGCCGTCAGCTCCCTATACATTTCGCCAAGCGAGGCATTCTTGCCGCCGACAAGCGGCACATCGGCGATGCCGACCTCGCTAAAGAAGCGAATAAACCGCCCTTCAGCCTGCCGCTGCAGTTTTACGTCGCGCCCAATCGCGGATTTGTCGGCGTCTGCGGGGATTTCGACCATGAGGAGCTTCTCTGGAGGGAGTTTTCGAGCGCGGGTCCTCGCGCTCCTTCGCGTTATAATTGATGCAATTTCATGACGCCTTCGCATAGTCGCGCCAAATTTTGAAGGAGACGGCAAATTTTCGCGTCTCTGTTCCTGACGGCTAAGCCAGTGCTCACGCATGCGTTTCGGTTAAGAGAGCGTTTACGGGAGACGCACGCAGGACAAAAATTTGGCGCGAAGGTCGACTTTTGGCCGGATTTTGGGCGACAATAGAGAGGTGAGAGTGCGGCTGTGCAAACCGACCCACGCGACGGCCGGAGTTAAAGTTATGGATTCGGTGGATCTTGATCAGGTGATGGACGAAATAATCCCAAGGGGGGACACCAGACCGCCGGCGCCGCCGGCTGCGAACTTTCCGGCTCGTCAGCGTACGCGCGGCGGCGATGACGCCATGGCGGCGTTGGACCTCGTGTCTCAGGCCGCCGCGGCGATCAAGGAACTCGAAAAGCAGTCCGCTCAAGCGGTGGCGCGGGCGCATGGCGCCGCCAACGCGGTAAGAGAGAAGCTGGAGCGCGCGGAAGATCGTGGCGACCGCGCGGAGGCGGCGCTACGCAAGTCGGAGGCCGAAGCCGCCGATCTGACCGCCGCCCTCATACAAACGCGAAAAGATCTCGATGCGCTGCAGTCGCGGCTTGCGGTGAAGCAGGCCGATCTTGTGGCGATGGAGCAGCGGGCCATAGCGGCGGAGAAGCGCGCCACAGAGGCTGACGCCGCCGTCCAAAGGATTGTCGACGCTATTCGGACGCAGCTTCCAGTCAAGCCTGGCGAACAGGGCAAGCCGATAGCCTGACAGAAACCGCTGGCCGCAAGGTTCGTCATGCCCATGGCGCCGCCTCGTGCGGCGCCGCTGCTTTTTTTGCGGAGAACCGTGACGACCGTTGGCTAGCGCGCCGCGCCAATCCGAGCGATCATGCCGCCCTTAAAAGGTGAGTCGCGGCGGAGCGCGTCGGGAGGCAGGGATGTATAAGAAAATTCTGGTGGCCGTTGATATCAGCGAGGCTGACGTCACGCAGCTCGCGCTCGACGCCGCTGTCGCGCTCGCAAAAGTGGAGCATGACGCGCAACTGCGGCTCATCAATGTCCAGCCGCTCGTGCCTGTAGCCTTCATTGACTACATCCCGCCGAATTTTGACGAGGAGATGCGCGAGGCGACCGAAAAGGACTTGGCGGGATTGTGCGGCAAAATCTCCTATCCGGCGGAACGCGTCTCCTCGATCGTGCGCTTCGGCGCCGTTTATCCGGAAGTGCTTGCTGAGGCAGAGGAATGGGATGCGGACCTTATCGTCGTCGGTTCGCATCGCCCGACGATGGCCACCTATCTTCTCGGCTCGAACGCCAAAACCATCGTGCGCCACGCCAAATGCTCGGTGCTCGTCGTGCGCAAATAGGGCGCGGTGACACGCGCCGGGCGCGCGGCTAGACTTCGCTAATGCTTCGATTCGCGCCCTTGGCGGTTGCGCCGCTCCTCTTGTTCGCCGCCGGCGTCGCGTATGCGAAGGCGCCCGCCGATGCGCAGTTGTTGAAGCGCGGGCGGGCGATCGCGCAGCAAAATTGCGGCCGCTGCCATGCAGTCAGCGCGAGCGGCGAGAGCGCCAACCCGAAGTCGCCGCCGTTCCGTTATCTTGCTCGGAAATATCCGCTGAATAATCTCGAAGAGGCGCTTGCCGAGGGCATTGTCGTCGGCCACGAGGGCGTCGAGATGCCGCAGTTCCGGCTCAGCGCCGCGCAGATCGAAGCGCTGCTCGCCTATCTGAACTCTATCCAGAGATAGGTCCGCGCGAGGGCTCGCGCACGCATGCGCCGCGATGATTGATATCCCGATCGACAGGCGTCGGCTTGGCGGATGGGGCGCTAAGGACTTTCGGTGACAAAGTCATTTGCGCTCGACGTCGCCATACGCGATGTTCGCGGCGCCGCATCCGACCCGAGGCGGCCGCACAAACCTTGCAGGCGATCGATGAAAGATTTGGACAGGGAGGACAGCTCAGCGGTGCGTCGAATGCTCGATCGGATCGATCCGATCGGCTATCTGCTCACCGAAGGCTTTCACCTTCTGGCGCTGTTCGCCATCGGCGGCGCGACGGTTTGGGCGGCGGCCAAGGCGTTTCTCGAAATGACGGCGAAGGGTCACGCGACGATCGAAGATCTGTTGCTGCTCTTCATCTATCTCGAAATCGGGTCGATGGTCGGCATCTATTTCCGCACCAACCACATGCCGGTGCGCTTCCTCCTCTATGTCGGCATCACCGCGCTCACCCGCCACATGATCGGCTATGTGCAGATGGAGTCGGTCCCGGACGTCGGCATACTGATCCTCGCGGGCGCGACGCTCATTCTGTCACTTGCCGTCCTAACGATCCGCTATGCCTCGGCGCGATTTTCCTCCAAAGCGTCGGATGGAGTTGACACTGAGTGAGAGGGCGATCGCGCCCGTCAATTCTTTATCTTGGAGAGCGCGTCGCGGCAGTCCGGCGAGACCTCTTCCTTATGCGCCTGAAAACAGGCGAGGATGCGCCCTCCGCCAGGCATGACGCCACTGCACAGCTTCGCATAATCCGTCTTGCATCTTTCCTTCACGTCGTCGGGAATCTGGTTTCCGGGCAGGGCGTGCGCGGGCGTGACACCGGCGAAAATGGCGATCAGTAGCAAGCTCATAGAGCGGCGCATCTCAATTTCCTGAGTTGGCGTCCAGACGTTGGCGAGAAGCCGATTGTGCCCTGCTAAGCGTGATCCGGGCAAGGGCCGGTTCAGCCGAGCAGGCGCTTGGCCGCCTCGCTTCAAATCGCCGCGCTTGCCCTTCGCCGCGCGGCTTTGCGACGCGGACCGCTCTGGTCTAAGAGAAAGCGGCAAAAAGTTTGAGGAAAAAATGGCCGCGATACCGAACTTTACATCGATTCCCTTCGCGCCCGCCGCGCCCGAGCAGGAGGCGAAGCAACGCCGCTGGCTGACGCCGGAGGGGATCGAGGTGAAGAACGCCTATGGCCCGCAGGATATCGAGGGCCTCGCCTTCGTCGACGGCTATCCTGGCGTCGCGCCCTATGTGCGCGGACCCTACCCGACCATGTATGTCGCTCAGCCCTGGACGATCCGCCAATATGCTGGCTTCTCCACGGCCGAGGATTCGAACGCCTTCTACCGCCGCAATCTCGCCGCTGGCCAGAAGGGCCTCTCTGTCGCCTTCGATCTCGCGACCCACCGCGGCTATGATTCCGATCATCCGCGCGTGATGGGCGACGTCGGCATGGCGGGCGTCGCGATCGACTCGATCTACGACATGCGCACGCTTTTCGACGGCATTCCGCTCGATCAGATGTCCGTGTCGATGACCATGAACGGCGCCGTGCTGCCGGTTCTCGCGCTCTTTATCGTGGCGGCGGAAGAGCAGGGCGTTCCGGCCGAAAAGCTGACCGGCACGATCCAGAACGACATCCTCAAAGAATTCATGGTGCGCAACACCTACATCTATCCGCCCGAGCCCTCGATGCGCATCGTGTCGGATATTTTCGCCTATACCTCCAAACATATGCCGAAGTTCAACTCGATTTCGATCTCCGGCTATCACATGCAGGAGGCAGGCGCCTCGGCCGATCTCGAATTGGGCTATACGCTCGCCGATGGCGTCGAATATGTGCGCGCTGGCGTCGCGGCCGGCCTCGATATCGACGCCTTTGCGCCGCGTCTCTCCTTCTTCTTCGCCATCGGCATGAATTTCTTCATGGAGGTGGCGAAGCTGCGCGCCGCGCGCCTGCTTTGGGCGCGTCTGATGAAG
The DNA here is from genome assembly GCA_016869595.1 of Alphaproteobacteria bacterium. Taxonomy (GTDB): domain Bacteria; phylum Pseudomonadota; class Alphaproteobacteria; order Rhizobiales; family Beijerinckiaceae; genus Methylocystis. Next base: position 28,771 of record VGDT01000005.1, on the reverse strand, counting down.
GATCTCGGCGCCAAATCCGAGAAGAGCCTGACTCTGCGCACGCACTGCCAGACCTCCGGCTGGTCGTTGACGGCGCAGGACGTTTACGTCAACGCCATCCGCACCTGCGTCGAGGCGATGGCGGCGACGCAGGGCCACACGCAGTCGCTGCACACCAATGCGCTCGACGAGGCGCTCGCTCTGCCGACCGACTTCTCCGCCCGCATTGCCCGCAACACGCAGATCGTGCTGCAGCAGGAGAGCGGCACGACGCGCATCATCGATCCGTGGGGCGGCTCCTATTACGTCGAGCGTCTGACCGCGGAGCTCGCCAAGCAGGCTTGGGCGCATATCGAGGAGATCGAGACGCTTGGGGGTATGGCCAAGGCGATCGCGGCCGGCGTGCCCAAGCAGCGCATCGAGGAGGCGGCCGCGAAGACTCAGGCGCGCATCGACAGCGGAACTCAGGTTGTCGTCGGCGTGAACAAATATCAGCCCGAGAACGACGCCAAGCCCAATGTGCTCAAGGTCGACAACGCCGCCGTGCGCGCCGCGCAGCTTGACAAATTAAAGCGCCTTCGCGCCGAGCGCGACGAGGCGAAGACGCAAGGAGCGCTTGACGCGTTGACGGAAGGCGCCACATCGGGCGCCAATCTTCTTGATCTTGCAGTCAAGGCGGCGCGGGCGAAAGCGAGCGTCGGCGAAATATCTTTCGCGCTCGAGAAAGTGTTCTCGCGCCACAAACCGAAAGCCAACGTCATTTCGGGCGTCTATGCGAAGGAAGCCGGCAAGGAGAGCGTCCAGGTCGGCCGCGTCGTCGGGATGACTCGCGACTTCGAGGATAATACCGGTCGCAAGCCGCGTATTCTCGTCGCCAAGATGGGTCAGGACGGACATGATCGCGGCCAGAAGGTCATCGCCTCGGCCTTCGCCGACATGGGCTTCGACGTCGTCATCGGCGACCTGTTCGCGACGCCCGACGAAGTGGCGAGGAAAGCGGCCGAAGCCGACGTGCATATCGTCGGCGTCTCGACGATGACCGCCGGCCATCTCACATTGACGCCGGAACTGCGCGACGCGCTAAAGCGCGCCGGGCGCGGCGACATCATGATGGTCGTCGGCGGCGTCATTCCGCCCGACGATTTCCAGGCTTTGTATGATTCTGGCGCGGCGGCGATCTTTCCGCCGGGCACCAACATACCGATCGCCGCGGAGAAATTGCTGCACGAGCTGAATATCCGTCTGGGCTTCGCTCAGCGTGAAGTGGCGAAGGCGGGGTGACTTTTTTGCGCTCTCGCGCGTCATGGCCGGGCTTGTCCCGGCCATCCACGAAAGCCGCCGCACGGTTCCGGCGTGGATGCCCACGACAAGCGCGGGCATGACGCCTTCAGGCATCGCACTATGTATATTGCTTCGGCAAAGGGAGCCGGGCGATGGATGAAGACGCTTTCAACATGGCCATTCGAAAATTCCTCAAAGAGGTGGGCGTCACCTCGCAGCGCGAGATTGAGCGCATCGTGCGCGAGCACAAGGTCGCTGGCGATCGCTTGAAGCTGCGCATGACGCTGACGGCGGAAGGCACGCCGCTCAATCACATTGTCGAGAGCGAGATAGACGTTCGCTAGCGCTTCTGGGCGAATTCGCGGAGCGCCCCACACGCGACGTTCAGCGGCTTCGTCTGGACGGCAACGCAGCTGTGTTCACTGGGGAATGGCGAGAGAGACGGGACTTGAACCCGCGACCTCCGGCGTGACAGGCCGGCGCTCTAACCAACTGAGCTACTCCCCCGCGGCGCGCTTGCGAACGCGAGAGGCGCCAGATAGCGCAGGCGCATCTTGAGGTCAAGGAAGTTCGCTTTCGCGGAGCCCTCCGGCGCAGCGCCCGAAAGCCGCTAAGCCGCGGGAGCGCTTGGCCTCAGGCCTCTTTCTCTTACCGTCCTTTGCCTTTCCTTTGCGTCTGCATTAAGCCTCGCGCCATATAGGGAGACGTAACGTTGGACGACGACATGCGCAGGCGGCGCATAAGGGTGCGCGCCTGGCGCCGAGGCATGCGCGAAATGGATATTCTGATGGGGCGCTTCGTGGACGCGCGCGTCGAGGCGCTTCCTGCGCAGGCGCTTGCCGAACTCGAGAGGCTGCTCAATCTGCCCGACGAAGCGGTCTACCGATGGCTCTCGGGCGCTGAGCCGCCGCCGGCCGAGCATGACACGCCGCTTTTGCGGCAGATCATCGCGTTTCATCGACACGACGGGCCGATCCATTGAGCGTGGCCGCGACTAAGCAGAAAAAGGCGGCGGCAGGGCTCGAGGCCGCGCGCGCTGGTCTCGTCAAGGGCGAGAGGCTGATCTTCGCCCTTGCGCCGGATGGTTTCGACGCCTTCGTCAGCGCCGACCTTGCGCGCGCGCTGGCGCGCGAGGCTGAGGGACGCGCCGCCGTCTTCGTCCATGTCGCGCGCGACGCCGCGCGTTCGGCGGCGTTCCGCGCCGCTCTCCGCTTCGCCAATCCCGACGTTGAAATCCTCGATATTCCGGCATGGGACTGCCAGCCCTACGACCGGGTGTCGCCGCACGCGGGCGTCGTGGCGCGGCGCATGACCGCGCTTTCGCGCTTAACGCGCGCCAAATCCTCGTTCGAACGGCCACGCGTCGTGACGACCACCGTCGACTGTCTGTTGCAGCGCGTTCCGCCGCATAAGATGGTCGCCGCCGAAAGCTTCGCCGCAGCGCCCGGCAATGTCGTAAAGCTCGACGAATTGGCGCTCTGGCTCGAGGCGAATGGCTATTTGCGCGCGAGCACGGTGCGCGAGACCGGCGAATATGCGCAGCGCGGCGGCATCGTCGATCTCTTCCCGCCGGGCCTTCCGGCGCCGATCCGTCTCGATTTCTTCGGCGACACGCTTGAATCGATCCGCTCCTTCGACCCCGACACGCAACGCGCAACGGGCCAGCTCCGCGCGCTCGATCTGACGCCGATGAGCGAATTACGCTTGACGAGCGAGACGATGCGCCGCTTCCGCCAATCCTATGCCGCGCGCTTTGGCGGCCAGACGCGCGGCGACGCTCTGTATGAGGCGGTGAGCGAAGGCCGGCGCTTTCACGGCATGGAGCATTGGCTGCCGCTCTTCTACGAGCGGATGGATACGCTCTTCGACTATCTTGGCGACGCGCCCGTCCTGCTCGACTCCCTCGTCGAGGACGCGGCGACGGAGCGCGTCAAGCAGATCGAGGATTATTACGACGCGCGCAAATATGCGCATGATCTCGATCCTGCAGGCTCAAACTACAAGCCGCTTGAGCCGCGCGAACTCTATCTGTCGCTTGAGGAATGGCGTGCGGCCATAGAGGGGCATGCGGCGGCGCAATTCTCGTCCTTTGCGGCGCATGAGGGCGAAAAGTCGATCGACTGCGGCGGGCGGCCCGGCCGCGATTTTGCGCCCGAGCGCAATACGCCCGACGTCAACGTGTTCCAGGCGGCGGCGGATCACGTCGAGTCGCTGCGCGATGCCGGCAAAAAGGTCGTTGTCGCCGGCTGGTCTGAGGGTTCCTGCGAGCGGCTCGGCCATGTGCTTGCCGAACATGGCTTGTCGAATCTGCCGCGCGTCGCTTCACTGCCTCAGGCGCTGTCGCACGCGGTCTCCATCGCTGTTCTCGGGATCGAGCATGGCTTTGAGACGGACGCTTACGCGCTTCTGGGCGAACAGGACATCCTTGGCGATCGCTTTGTCCGTCGCCGTCGCAAACGCAAGCCGAATGAAAATCTTCTCGGCGAAGTCGCCGCGCTTTCCGCCGGCGATCTCGTGGTGCATGTCGACCACGGCATCGGCCGTTTCATCGGCTTAGAGACGATCTCCGCCGCTGGCGCGCCGCACGACTGTCTCGAGCTCCACTACGCCGGCGGCGACAAGCTCTATTTGCCGGTCGAAAACATTGAGCTCTTGACCCGCTACGGCGGCGAGGACGCCGAGGCGCAGCTCGACCGTCTCGGGGGCGCCGGCTGGCAGTCGCGCAAGTCGCGGATGAAGAACCGCATCCGCGAGATGGCGAAAGGCTTGATCGAGATTGCGGCGCAACGGCAGCTGCGCGAGGCGCCGAAGCTTGTTCCGCCGGAAGGTGTCTACGACGAATTCTGCGCGCGCTTTCCCTATGACGAAACCGAAGATCAGCTTGCCGCCATTGACGCGACGCTCGATGATCTCGCCGCTGGCCGTCCGATGGATCGCCTCGTTTGCGGCGACGTCGGCTTCGGTAAGACGGAGGTCGCGCTGCGCGCCGCTTTCTGCGCCGCGATCAATGGCAAGCAGGTCGCCGTCGTCGCGCCGACGACCTTGCTTGCGCGTCAGCATTACAAGACCTTCAGCGAGCGCTTTGCCGGCCTGCCGGTGCGCATCGGGCGGCTATCACGCATGGTCGGCGCAGCCGAAACGCGCGAAACGAAGAAGGACATCGCCGACGGCCGCATCGAAATCTTGATCGGCACGCACGCCGTACTCGGCAAAACCGTAAGCTTCAAGGATCTCGGACTCGTCGTCATCGACGAGGAGCAGCATTTCGGCGTCGGCCATAAGGAGCGCTTAAAGGAACTGCGCGCCGAGGTGCATGTTCTGACGCTGTCGGCGACGCCGATCCCGCGCACGCTACAGCTCGCCATGACCGGCGTGCGCGAGCTTTCGATCATCGCGACGCCGCCGATCGACCGGCTTGCCGTGCGCAGTTTCATTTCGCCCTTCGATTCGCTCATCGTGCGCGAAGCGTTGCTGCGCGAGCGTTATCGCGGCGGTCAGGCTTTTTTTGTCTGCCCGCGCATTGAGGATCTGGAAGAGGCCGCGGCGTTCTTGCGCGAGCATGTTCCCGAGTCGAAATTCGTTATCGCGCATGGCCAGATGAGCGCGAGTGAACTCGAAAACAAGATGTCCGCCTTCTACGACGGTAAGTTCGACATTCTGCTGTCGACGACGATCGTCGAGTCGGGCCTCGACATTCCGCGCGCCAATACGCTCATCGTCTGGCGCGCCGACATGTTCGGCCTCGCGCAGCTCTATCAATTGCGCGGCCGGGTCGGCCGCTCCAAACTGCGCGCCTACGCGCTCTTTACGACGCCCGCCAACCGCACGATCACGCCCCAGGCGCAAAAACGTCTCGAAGTGTTGCAGTCGCTCGACATGCTTGGGGCCGGCTTTCAGCTCGCGAGCCACGATCTCGACATTCGCGGCGCCGGCAATTTGCTTGGCGAAGAGCAGTCGGGCCACATCAAAGAGGTGGGCTATGAGCTCTATCAGCAGATGCTCGCCGACGCGATCACGCTGCTGAAGGCAGGAGTGGAGGAGCCGCAGGAGGAAGCCTGGTCGCCGACGATCGCCATCGGCGCGCCGGTGACGATACCGGAAGATTACGTCGCCGACCTCACGTTGCGCTTGCAGCTTTATCGGCGGCTGTCGACGCTTGAAACGGATCGGGACATCGAGGCTTTCGCCGCCGAGATGATCGATCGTTTCGGCCCAATTCCGCCGGAGGTGGAACAGCTATTGGAGATCGTCGCGATCAAGGCGCTCTGTCGGCGTGCGCATGTCGAGAAAATCGACGCCGGCCCGAAGGGCGTCATCGTCGCGTTCCGAGAGGACAAATTCGCCAATCCCACCGGGCTCGTGCGTTTTGTCGCGGAGCAGGGGACAAACGCCAAAGTGCGCCCTGACATGCGAATTGTTTTCATTCGCGAATTCGACAGCATGAAGCAACGACTCGCTGGCACCCGCCGCATTCTGCGCACGCTCGTCGAAATTGCGGAAAAGAAGGCCGCATAAGCTTTTTGGCGCCGTATCCAAGCGGCGTCCTTCTTTTTGCTTCTGCGAAGAAAAACCGCGGCAATACGGCGCAACAATCATTGTCGAATTCGCGACATGTAAACGTAGCATTTTATGCGCGCGAACTCCGCGCCTCGCGTCGCCCAGTTGGGATAAGGGCGGCGAGAGAACCTTATTGTCATCAGGGGAGAGGAAACATGGCCCATAAGCTTTTCGCCGTCGTCGCCCTCGCTTCGGTAGGGGCCCTGACGGGTCACGCCTTTGCCGGCGAGCATGCATCGTCGGCCGACTGGAAGCCGCCCCAGGTCGTCGGTCAACCGGGTTATAAGGAAGAGGTTGCCAAACCTCGCGAGGCCGCTGCGCCGCGCCCGATCGGGCAGGATCCTTATGCAGCGCGCAATCCGAACGTGTCGTCGCAGAACAGGTAAACACTAAACCGAGCGATTTTGACTCGTACGGGCCAAAATTACGAGCGGCGGGCGCATGTCCGCCGCTTTTTGCTGCGCGGAATCCGGATCGAGTCCTGGGTTCATGCGCGTACGTGACGATTCGCCTATCGCCGAGCGGCTTGATTTGTGACAAAGTTGCAGACGTTCAAAGGCGCCTGATGGTCCGTTAGGCGCGCCACAAGCGCGAAACTCCATAATGATTCGTCGCGCCAGCGACGATAGGAGCGATCGCGACAAACTCGCCAGGGAGGGCGCCATGACGACGCGGAAACAAACCTCGCGCGGAAGACTGCTTGCGGCGAGCGCCGCCGCTTTGCTCCTCGCCGCGGGATTCTCTGCACAGGCGCAACAGAGCGGCGCCGAACATAGCGGCATGGACCACAGCAAAATGGATCATGGCGCCATGGAGCGCGGCGGCGCCAACGCGCCAACGCAATGGGCGGATCCGGGCAAGGCGCAGTCAGGCTCGGCTGAATCCGGCAAGACTGAAGACCAGAAGGGCGAGGCTGGGAAGGCCGATGAAGGTCATGCGGGCCATCATGGCGGCATGGGTGGAACGATGGGCGGCATGGGTCATGGCGGCGGTATGGGCGGCATGGACCACGGCGGCGGTCAGAGTGGCGGCATGATGGGCGGCATGGGTGGGATGATGGGCGGCATGTCGGGCATGAGCCACGACGGCAAGGGCGGCGATAGCATGGGCGGCATGTCGCACTCCGGCGGCGGCATGATGAACAAGATGGTCTGCGGCTTCGCCGAACATGTCGATGGGCGCCTCGCCTATCTCAAGGCGGAGTTGAAACTCACTGACGCGCAAACGGGCGCTTGGAACGCATTCGCTGACGCATGGCGCGCAACGGCGCAAAAGGCGAAGCAAAAATGCGACGCCGCCGATATGCGCATGGATCATTCCAAAGCGGAAGTGCTGAATAAGCTCACGATGATGGAGAACCATATGGTCGACCATCTCGAAGTCGTGCGCGCGCAGAAGGCCGCCATTGAATCGCTCTTTACCGTCTTGAGCGATGAGCAGAAGAAGACCGCGAATGCGACGCTCACCGGGATCATGAAGGTCGGCAAGTCGATGAGCGACATGATGGGCGGCGGCATGGGTGGCATGATGGGTGGCATGTCCGGCATGGGCCATGGCGGAGGTCAGAGCGGCGGCATGGGCGGCATGCAGCATTAACTTGCGCAAAAGCATTCCCGGCGGGCGAATTGCCGGCCGGGAATGCATTTAGACAATTTTTTTGGATCGATGGCGCGCTGCGAATTGGCGCGAAGCCTCTCTATTCCACCGAGAACTCGCGCATCATGCCTGCGTCCTCATGTTCGAGGTTGTGGCAGTGATACATGAAGCGGCCCTTGAAATCGCTAAACGGCTTGACGATTCGCACGCGTTCGCCCGGCGCGACGAGCACAGTGTCTTTTAGTCCGGTGTCGATGAAGCCGTCGCGTATCGCGGCGTAAGCGTCCTCGTCGCCCTCGAAGCTGCGCTCGATGATCTGGAACTGCTGGCCGTGCAGATGGATGGGATGGGCCATCGACATCATTCCCATCATCCCCATGCCGCTCATCCCCATGCCGCCCCTCATGCCGCCCATTCGTCCGCGCATCATGCCGCCGCCGCGCATCATCTCCATGCGGCCCATGCCCATTCCGCCCATGCCCATCCCCATGCCGCCGTGTTCATGGAAAATTTCGATGAGCTGCGTCGTGTCGACCGGAATGCGCTCCTTTTGTTGTATGTCGTCGTGGTCATAGGGGCGCCCGTTCAGGAACATCGCCATATGCGCCATGGTGATGGCGATCGGAATCGGATCATCGAGATTGGCGACTTCTTCTCTGCGGATGCGCCTGATCGTCGAGAGCTTTTCCGGGAGCTTCCATAAGTCACTTGAGGCTTGCGTCACTCTCGCCGTAAACAGGGGAAATTCTTCCCCCACGGCGAGATCGCCTCTCATCATGCGCTGCGCCATCGGCGGAATCATCAGACCGTAGAACTCACCGCTCATCATTGTCAGCTTCGCGCCTTGCGGACGCCCGCTGAAATCGACGAGAAGATCGACGCGCTCGGCGGGCGCGAGCATCACATAAGGGCGAGTCTCAGCCTTCTCCAATAGTCCGCCGTCGACGCCGATCACGGTCAACGGCGTGCGGTCATCCCAGCACAGTTTGTAGATCCGCGCATTCGAGCCGTTGAGAATCCGCAGGCGATAAGGGCGGTTGGCGACGTCGACTGTGAAGTCGCGTCGACCGTTGACGAGCACGCGGTCGCCGTAAAAGCCGAACATGCTCGTATGCATGTCTCCGCCATAGACGAGCTGATTATCGTCGTCGAATGAGCGATCCTGAATGACGAGCGGAATTTCGAACTCGCCCGAAGGCAGTCCGAGCGCGCGCTCTTCATCATCTTCGATGATGATCCCGCCAACGAGGCCATGATAGACCTGCGTCGCTGTCTTTTCGTGCGTGTGCGGATGATAGAAATACATCCCAGCGCGATTGCGGATTTCAAATTCGTAGACGTATGTTTCGCCCGGATGGATCGCCGCCGCGGGATGGCCGTCCATCAGCATCGGCACATGCAGGCCGTGCCAATGCGTGATCGTTTCTTCAGGCAATTCGTTTCGTAGCCGAATACGGACCTTCTGTCCTTTCGAGAAGCGCAACAGCGGGCCGAGATAAGTATCGGGCGCCGGCGTCAACGCATTCGACGGACCTTTGATCAGATTGCCGGCATAGCGCCACACCCGCGTTGGGCCGCCATTCAAAATCCGCGCTTCATCGCGCTTGCAGATCAGGTCGAGGTCGACGTCCGGATTGAAAGTCTCGGATGCGCGATTGGGCGCAATTCGGCGCATTGCATGGCCTTGGCCGTAGGCCCCCGCCGCGCCGACTGTCGCAGCGGCGCCGGCGCCGAGCAAAAGCGTGCGGCGCGACATTGGCGCAAAGCGCTTCATCAATCCCACCCCCCTCGGCGGCGTTCACGCGCCGCTTACATTAGTTACCTCTTATATACGCCTCTCGCTAACATTGTTAACTGCGTCAAAAAGCGTCGTGTTTTTCCGGGGGGAGCGTTTTCGCTCAAAGGCGGCTATAAGTTTCCAGGTGGCGCGGCCCGATCACCTACTTACATCGATCATGCAAGCAGCGGCGGCGCTGAAGCGCGGCTTTCCAACGCGATGAATGACAGCAGCGGACAACGCGCCTTTAGCGCGACCTTGGCCGTGGCCGCGATTAGGCGGCGCCACGAGGCCGTGGTGCGCCCCCGCTTCCTGATGTTCCTGCTCTTGTGCCTCTTGGCGCATCTCTGCGTCATCGCGTTTCTGCTTTGGCAGGATTGGCGCTTCGCCCGCGAGGCGCCGCCTGTCGCTGAGGAAATTCCGGTCGAGGTGATCACCGAGCCGCCGGCGCCGAAGGAGGAGCCCCCGCCGCCGGAACCCGAAAAGCCGCCGGAGAAACAAGAACAGCAGCAGCAAAAGCCGCCGCCGCCTCCGGCGCAGGAGATCGAAAAGCCGGCCTTCGACGCTCCGGAAGCCGAGAGCAAGACCAAGTCCGACGTGAACGCGCCGGAGTTGAAAGACCTCAAGACCCCGAAGAACGCGCCTGAGAAGGAAAACGTCACGCCCAAGGATGAGAAGCCTCAGGGCATGAAGGACGCTGAGGACGAAGAAGGGAAGGCGAAGGCGCCGGAAGAGGCGAAGGAAAAGCCGATCGAAGACAAAAGCGACGCCGAGATCATCGAAGAGGCCGCGCCGGATACGAAGCCACAGGAGAAGCCTGAGCCCAATGAGAAGGGCGCAGTGAAGAAGGGCGAGGCGAACTCGATCGCCGACCAGCTCGCGGCGCTCGCGCCGATCCCCGACTATAAGCTTGCGGCGCCACCCAAGCCGTCTCCGGTCGGCGGCGGCCATGCAAAGACGACCTATCTGACGATCCTCTACGGGCTCATCATGCCGCACATGCATGTTCCGCCGCGTGTGCGCGCTAGTCAGGCGATCGGCAGGGGCGCGGTCGTCTTCTATATCGACGAGGCGGGCAATCTTACACATCAGGCGGTGTATCAGCCAAGCGGCGCGCCCGATCTCGACGCCGCTGCGCTCGCCGCCGTGCGCCGCGCGGCGCCTTTCCCGCCGCCGCCGCGGGGACTGCCGCACTCGATGCTATTCAGCTACGCGACGAAGTAGCGTCACAGAAGCGTGATCGCCGAGACGAGCCGCCCATAATCCGGCTCGCGACGATGGACGCTGCGCCGGTAGCTGAAGCAGCGCGCTTCGTCCGCGTAGGTGTCGACGCCGAGGTCTTCGAAGGAAGCTGCGCCCATGGCCTCTACCCGCGACGCAATGAAGCCCGGCAAGTCGAAAGTCGCATGGCCTTCGCGATCTGTCGGCGTGAAGAAGCGCGCGAAGGATTCGTCAGTTTCGCGAAACCGGGCTACGAATTCCGGTCCGACTTCATAGCTCGTCGCGCCGATCGCCGGACCGAGCGCGACATGGATGTCGGCGCGACGAGCGCCCTGCGCTTCCATCTCCGTGACTGTCGCTTCGATGACGCCGCCGAGCGCGCCTTTCCAGCCGGCATGACAGGCGCCGATTACGCCCGCCTTGACGTCAGCGAAGAGCAGCATGCCGCAGTCGGCGCCAGTGACGCCGAGCGCCAGCGAGACTTCCGTCGTGACGACGCCGTCGCATCTCGGTCGCGCTTCTGCGCTCCATGGTTCGCGTACGCTGACGGCGTCTGCTGAATGTATCTGGAACGGCACGAGCAGGCGCTCTGATTCAACCCCGAGGCGCGCCGCCATGCGGGCGCGATTCTCCGCAACGCTCGGCGGCGCATCGCGAGAGCCGACTCCGCCATTGAGCGATGCGTAGACGCCTTCGGAGACGCCGCCCTCGCGGGTGAAAAAGGCGTGGCGTAATCCGGGCAGGCTGAGGTTTCGCGCCGTGAGCGCGGGCGTTTCGAGCGTCATCGTGCAGATGTTACACGAAAAATCCCGGCAGGTCGGGCATGTCTGGATGGGTCACGGCCATCACTTTGAACAGCCCGCCCATCTGATGGCGCGCATCGTCTATGCCCGCGAGACGTTCGAAGGCGTCAACGATCGATTGCGCCTGTTCCGGCGTCGCTCTTTTCGTCAGGGCTTCGGCCCGGCGTTCGATGCCAAGCTGCAGCAGAAAATGCGCTTGCGTAACCGGGCCCATCACCTTGGCGCCGCGCGCTCGGGCGGCGCGCGCCAAAGCCGCAAAATCGACATGAGCGGTTAAATCCGCCTCTCCGGGCGCCGCCAGCGGATCGACATAGGCGTGACGCGACACTGCCTGAAGACTGTCGCCGAGCGATGTTTGAGTATAGCCGTAGTCGACGAGCAGCAGCGCGCCGCCTTCTTCGACAAGCCGTGCGGCGATATCGCCGATGAGATTTTGACTCGCGACGCTGACTTCGACGATCGATCCTTCGCGCGCTGGAACGTTTAACGTCGTTTCAATCTCATCGGACAGTCCAAAGGCGAGTTCGCTCTTAGCGTCGAGCCCGACGAGCCGCTCGCGCCAGCCGCTGGCGGTCTTGACGTAGTGCCTGACCGGCAGAGCGTCGAAAAATTCATTGGCGATGATAAAGGCCGGGCCCGGGGGCGTCTCGGCAAAATCCAAATGCCACTGCACCGGCTTTGCAGCCGTGGCCAGCGTTTGGCTTTGCGCCTCGCGCAGAACCGGACTGGTTTCGACCAGATGCACGGAGATGGCGGAGAAGAAATTTGGCGCGATCGGCGTCACGCGCATTACGTCCGACATCAGCGTGCCCCGACCGGGTCCGAGCTCCACGAGACGCGCCTGAGGCGGCGCGCCGGCGGCGCGCCAGGCTTCGGTGATCCAGACTCCGAGCAATTCGCCGAACATCTGACTGATCTCCGGCGCGGTGATGAAATCTCCGGCCGCGCCGAAAGGATCGCGCGTCATGTAATAGCCGTAACGCGGATGCGTGAGGCAGAGAGACATGTAGCGTTCGAGCGTCATCGGGCCGTCGTGAGCGATCGCCTCGATGATCTCTCTCTTTAAGTCACTCATGCCGTCGCGCTCCTCGGGCGGAGCGCGAACATAATCGCCGCAGCGCCAAGAAAGACGAGCGGCGCGGAAAGGACCATGCCCATAGTCAGTCCATTGGGAAGGGCTTCCTGCATCGGATCGGGCTCTCGGAAAAATTCGCAGAAAATGCGGGCGAAACCATAGCCGACGCCGAACAGGCCGGTGATGAGCCCCGGATGTTTGAGCGCGCCGCGCCGCGCCGCGAGCCATAACACGAGACCGAGGGCGACGCCCTCAAGGCCGGCCTCATAGAGCTGGCTTGGATGACGCGGAAGGTCGCCGGCGCCTGGAAAGACCATCGCCCAGGGAACGTCGCTCTCCCGGCCCCACATCTCAGGTTTGATGAAATTGGCGAGGCGGCCAAAGAAAAGACCGATCGGCGCAACAGCGGCGCAAATGTCGCTCACGGTAAGCAGCGGCATGCCACTGCGGCGGGCGTAAAGAAACATGCCGATCATCGCGCCGACAAGCCCGCCATGAAAGGCCATGCCGCCTTTCCATGTTTGAAATATTTCGAGCGGATGCGCGAGGTAGAACGCCGGATCATAGATCAGCACATGCCCGAGGCGTCCGCCGATAATGACGCCGAATGCGACGAAGACGAGAAGATCATCGAGAGACTCTCGGCTTGGACGCGGCTGGCCGCGCCCCCAGAGCGCGTCATTCGCGACGAGGGCGCGCATGCCGAGCCAGCCGAAGACAAAGCCGCCGATATAGGCGAGCGCGTACCACCGCAGCGGCAAGGGCCCGATATTGACGGCGACAGGGTCGACGACTGGAAAGGGAAGCACAAAAAACGGCATTCATCAGGTCCGGGCGCGGGCGGTTTCGAACTACACGCCCCGCCTGTCTTTTACCTGTCGGCCCCGCCGATGTCATGTCCTGGCCAGCGCACGTCGAAAAAGGCTGAAGCCGTGATCACGCCGCCATTTTCTGCGGCATGAATCGCCCGTAGAAGGTTTCGCCCTTTGCGGCCATATCGCGCAGCAATTGCGACGGCTCGAAACGTGGGCCGTATGTCGCGGCGAGCTTGTCGCACAGCGCGACGAAGGCCTTCGCGCCCATGCCGTCGATGTAAGAGATGACGCCGCCGGTGAAGGGCGCGAAGCCAAAGCCGAGAATGGAGCCGACGTCAGCCTCGCGCGGATCGGTGACGACGCCCTCCGCCATGGCGCGCGCCGCTTCCACCGCCTGCGTCACGAGAAAGCGCTGCTTCATTTCCCCGACGTCGAGCGTATCTGGATCGAGCTGCCTCTCGGCCAGCGCCGAGAGGCCAGGCCAAAGGCTCTTCGTTCCGTTTACGTGATAATCGTAGAAGCCTTTGGCGTTCTTACGGCCGAAGCGGCCGTTTTCCTCGACCATGAAGCGCAGCACACGTTCTTGCGCTGGGTCGACCGAGCCTTCACCGAGGTCTTTTTTCGTCGCCTGCAAGATTTTCCATCCGAGATCGAGCGCGACTTCGTCGTTAAGCGACAGAGGCCCGACGGGCATGCCAGCCATGCGGGCGACGTTTTCGATCATCGCCGGCGGCACGCCGTCGACAAGCATGATCTGCCCTTCGCGCACATAATTGAGCACGCAGCGATTGGCGAAGAAGCCGCGCGAGTCGTTGACGACAATCGGCGTCTTCTTGATGATGCGGACGAAGTCGAGCGCCGTCGCAAGCGCGCGGTTGCCGGTTTTCTTACCCAGGATCACTTCGACGAGCAGCATCTTTTCGACCGGCGAGAAGAAATGGATGCCGATGAAGTTTTCGGGCTTTTGCGAGGTTTCTGCGAGCGAGGTGATCGGCAGGGTCGAAGTGTTCGACGCGAAGATCACGTCGCCGCCAATGACATCCTGCGCGCGCTTCGTGACGTCAGCCTTGACGGCGCGATCCTCGAACACTGCCTCAAGCACGAGATCGCATCCTTTGAGCGCGCCATAATCTGCGGTGGCGACGACGCGCGCCATCAGCGCGTCCTTGTCGGCGGCGGTCGCGCGGCCCTTGCTGACCGAGCTCGACATGAGTTTGTCGATCGTCGCAAGGCCCTTGTCGGCGCTCTCCTGATCGCGATCGACAAGGACGACGTCGAGGCCATTCAGCGCGCTGATGTAGCCGACGCCGGCGCCCATGAAGCCCGCGCCGATAATGCCGATCTTCTTGAGATTGGTCGGACCGACGTCTTTCGGCCGATGCGCGCCTTTGTCCAATTCGTTCTTTGAGAGAAACAGCGAGCGGATCATCGCCGCCGCTTCCTTAGATCGCAGAATATGCGCGAACCAGCGCGACTCGACGGTCAGCGCCTGATCCATCGGCAATTGCAGCCCCTCATAGACGGCGTGCAGAATAGCCTTGGCGGCGGGATAATTGTCGTATGTCTCGCGGCGATAGATCGCGTTGGCGGCTGGCCAGATCATCATGCCGGTCGGCGAGAACACCCTGCCGGAAGGATTCTTGAAATCCTTCAAGTCCCACGGCGCCTGGGCCTTGCCGCCATTGACGATGAAGGCGCGCGCCCGATCGATGATCTCGGCCTTCGGCGCGATCTCGTGCACGAGCTTGGCGCCGAGCGCGGCTCTGGGTTTGATCTGGTCGCCCCTGAACAGGAATTGCAGCGCGTCGCCCGTCTGCATGATGCGCGATACACGCTGCGTTCCGCCGGCGCCGGGAAAGAGTCCGACTTTGATTTCCGGCAAGCCGACTTTGGTTTTCTCGTCATCCGCCATCACGCGGTAGTGGCAGGCGAGCGCAAGTTCGAAGGCGCCGCCAAGACACACGCCATGAATGGCGACGGCGAAAGGCTTTCCGCAGGTTTCGAGCTTACGGTAGAGCAGAGACAGCCGGCGCGAAAATTCGAAGAACTGCTTATTGGCCGCCTCTTCGCCTTGCTCCTTCAGCGCCTTGGCGTATTGCGCGGCGCCATGCTGCAGCATGGTGAGATCGGCGCCGCCGGAGAAGGCGCTCTTGCCCGACGCGATGACGCAGCCTTTGACGTTAGGATCAGCAACGACCGTGTCGATGATCTGCTCCAACTCGTCCATCACCTGCGGCGTGATGACGTTCATCGAGCGCTCGGGCATATCCCAGGTCGCAAGCGCGACGCCGTCGGCGCCGATCTCGAAGCGGAAATTGACGAGGTTCATGAACGTCTCTCCGATTGTGGTGCCGGCTTAACCGTCGTGTCCAGGGTCAGCGATCCAAGGGTTCTTGATTGGGATGTCGAGCCGCTGGAAATCTCTGATATTTCGCGTCACTAGGCACAACGAATGAGTTTGCGCGGTGGCTGCCAGGGCGGCATCCATTAGGCTGAGGCCGAAGCCTCGGCGCTTTGCGGCGGCGACGAGGCGCCCCCAAGCGAGAGCGACCGCCGGCCCGATGTGAATGATTCTGTCCTCGAAACGACTGATCATGCTCTCACGGAACCATTGGTCGAGTTCATTCCGTCGTCTGCCCGGCTCCATGGCGGCGATGCCTTGCTCGATCTCGGCGAGCGACGCGACGGAAATGAATATGTTGCTTTCGTCTGTCTTGCCGAGCCATTCGAATACATTGGGATCGGGTTTCGGCTTGCGCATTTCCGAGAGCACGTTCGTATCGAGAAGGAAGCTCAAAACTCGATCTCACGCATTTTTTCCGGCGATCGCTCGAGATCAATGTCTGCGCCGCGCCACGGAGAGTTATGAAGAAACTCGGCGAGGGTGCCTTGGCGTTTTGTTTTCTTCTCCCATTCGTCGATTCCAACGACCACCGCCGCTTTCTTGCCATTGCGCGTGATCACCTGCGGACCTTCCGTGCGAGCTTTTTCGAGCACCTCGGAAAATCGGGCCTTAGCGTCGGCAACTGTCCATGGCTCAATTGGCGACGACTCCAGCCGGGGTTCTGTAGGCAGCCCCGGTTTGCCCCCCTGGCACTTAGGGCATTTGCGATCGTGGATATCGGTTCCGTTTGCGCCGTATCGGTAGCCGCAGTCGCGGCACACGATTTCATAAACGCGCGCGTTATGGTCAGTCCCTCGTAGACCTGTTGGCCTTACGACCTGCTGTCGGTTTCGATTTTCGAATCCCGGTTCAGTTGTGCTCGCTGGTGTTCTGGCTTGTCGTGCTCTTGACATATGCGACGTTCCTGTGACCATAATAGTCATTATGGTCATTTATTGTCGTCGCGTCAATGGAGGCGTGACCTTACACCCGTTCCACGATCGTCGCGGTGCCCATGCCGGCGCCGATGCAGAGCGTCACAAGCGCGGTTGATTTACCCGAGCGTTCCAATTCGTCGATCGCGATTCCCATCAACATGGCGCCAGTCGCGCCAAGCGGATGGCCCATGGCGATGGCGCCGCCATTGACATTGACCTTTGCCGGATCGATGTCGAAGGCTTCGAGATAACGCAGCACAACGGCGGCGAAGGCCTCGTTCACTTCGAAGAGATCGATGTCGTTGACGGTCATGCCGGCGCGGTGAAGCACTTTCTTCGTCACATCGACAGGTCCGGTCAGCATCAGCGCCGGCTCGGAGCCGATATTGGCGTAAGCGCGAATTTTCACGCGCGGCTTGAGACCGTGCTTCTCGCCCGCCTCTTTTGAGCCGACGAGCACCGCCGCGGCGCCGTCGACGATGCCCGACGAATTGCCGGCATGGTGCACGTAATTCAATTTCTCGATTTCGGGATGCGCCTGAATGGCGACGGCGTCGAAGCCCCCTTGTTCAGCATAAAAGGCGAAGGACGGTTTCAGCGCGGCGAGCGCCTGCATATCAGTCCCCGGCCGCATATGCTCGTCGTGGTCGAGCAGCGTGATGCCGTTGACGTCCTTCACCGGAACGATCGAATGTTTGAACCGGCCTTCCTCCCAGGCCTTCGCCGCGCGCTTTTGCGATTCGACGGCGTAGGCGTCGACGTCGTCGCGCGAGAAACCGTATTTCGTCGCGATGAGATCGGCGGAGACGCCTTGCGGCATGAAGTAGGAGGGAATGGCGATCGTCGGATCGACAGGCCAGGCGCCGCCGGAGGCGCCGATGCCGACGCGGCTCATGCTCTCGACGCCGCCGCCGATCGCGAGATCGTGTTGGCCGGACATGATCTCGCCGGCGGCGAAATTCACCGAATCCAATCCCGAGGCGCAGAAGCGATTGATCTGCACGCCCGGCACTTTGTACGAATAGCCCGATGAAATCGCTGCCGCGCGGGCGATATCGCCGCCGGCTTCGCCCACGGGATCGACGCAACCGAGGATGACGTCGTCGACTTCCGGGCCTTCGAGCTTGTTGCGCTCCCTGATCGCCTGCAAAGCGGTGACGGCGAGGCCGAGCGAGGAGACCTCATGCAGCGAACCGTCCGGCTTGCCGCGGCCGCGCGGCGTGCGGACGGCGTCATAGATAAAAGCGTCGGGCATGTCGTCTCCTTAGCGGCAGTCGGCATTCGGGCTTCGGCAGTAGGAAATAACAATTGCCGACTGCCGAAACCCGACTGCCATCAAAACATCTCCTCGGCCAGCGACATCATCGTATCGGCGCCGGCTGAAATGCGCGTCAGGCGCAGGCTCGTTTCAGGCAGCATGCGCTCCATGTAGAAGCGCGCGGTGAGAAGCTTGGCGTCCATGCGCGCCGCCTCATGTGACTCGCGCGCCTTCTTCTCCATTGCCGCTTGCGCGATCCTCACCCACATCACGCCGAGCGCGACGCGCCCGAAGAGATGCATATAGTCGTAAGAAGCGGCGCCGGCATTGTCGGGTTTCGCCATAGCGTTCTGCATCAGCCACATCGTCGCTTTCTGCAGATCGTCGAGCGCGGTCTTTACTGGCATAGCGAAAGGTTTCATCGCCTCGTCGGATGCGAGCGGATTTAAGAAGTCCGCCGTGTCCTTGAAATAGGTCATGATCGCGCGGCCGCCGTCGCGCGGCAGCTTGCGGCCGACGAGGTCGAGCGCCTGAATGCCGTTGGCGCCCTCATAGAGCATGCTGATGCGCGAATCGCGCACGAATTGCTCCATGCCCCATTCGCGAATATAGCCGTGGCCGCCATATACTTGTTGCGCCTTCACGGTGTTTTCGAAACCCATGTCGGTCAGCACGCCCTTGAGCACGGGCGTCAGCAGGCCGAGGCGGTCCTCCGCCGCCTGGCGCGACGCCGCATCGTCGGACCGATGCGCGATGTCGCTGTCGAGCGCCGCTGAAAGCGCAAAGCCGCGCGCCGCCTCATTGAAGGCCTTTATTTCGAGAAGCATGCGCCGCACATCGGGATGCACGATGATCGGGTCGGCAGGCTTATTGGGATCCTTCGGCCCTGAAAGCGCTCGGCCTTGCAGGCGCTCCTTGGCGTATTGCGCCGCGTTCTGATAGGCGACCTCGGAAAGGGCAAGCCCTTGCATGGCGACGCCGAGTCGCGCCTCGTTCATCATCACGAACATGGCGTTTAGTCCGCGATTGGCTTCGCCGACGAGAAAGCCTTGCGCGCCGTCATAGTTCATCACGCAGGTCGAATTGCCGTGGATGCCCATCTTTTTTTCGATGGAGCCGCAGCTGACGCCATTGCGCGACCCAAGCGCGCCGTCGCCATTGACGAGAAACTTCGGCACGATGAACAGCGATATGCCCTTCACGCCGGCGGGCGCGCCCTCGATGCGCGCGAGCACGAGATGCACGATGTTTTCGGTCAGATCGTGCTCGCCGGCGGAGATGAAAATCTTCTGTCCGGTGATCGAATAGGAGCCGTCCTCGCGCGGCGTCGCCTTGGTCGTCAGCAGTCCGAGATCGGTGCCGCATTGCGGCTCGGTCAGATTCATCGTGCCCGACCAGCGGCCTTCAGCCATCTTCGGCACGTAGAGTTTTTTCTGCTCGTCATCGCCATGGCGCAGTAGAGCGGCGAGCGCGCCTTGCGTCAGACCCGGATACATCGCGAAGGACATGTTCGCCGACGAGGCGAATTCATTCATCGCCATCGACAGCGTGTAGGGCAGGCCCTGTCCGCCATATTCCTCGGGCACGGCGAGGCTGATCCAGCCGCCTCCAGCGAAGGCGTCATGCGCTTCCTTAAAGCCCGGCGGCGTGGAGACGGACGCGTCGTCGTGGCGCACGCAGCCCTTTTCGTCTCCAGACTGATTGAGCGGCGCGAGCGCCTCTTCGCAAAGCTTTCCCGCCTCAAAGAGGATTTGCGACATCACGTCCGGCGTGACGTCCGCAAAGCCTGGCAGATTGCCGAAGCGCTGAAAATTCAAGACGTCGTTTAGAAGGAAGAGCGTGTCGTCCACAGGCGCCTTGTAGCTCGGCATCACGCCTCCTCCTTGCAGACGGCGCTGGCTGCGGCGCCGTCGCATCGCGATTCTCTCGGGCTGTGTCATAGGTAGAGAGGCGCCGTCGCGCGCGCAAGCGACCCACTTGGCGGCAATCCGGAGCGCGACAAGAGCTATAGAGCCGTTTTTTAACGGCTTCTTTACTTCGATTGACAGAAAGTCACCGTCATCGGCGCGCCTCTCCGCTAGTATTGCGGCGATTCGCGCGTCCGTGTCCGTTCCACAGCGTTTTTCTCCAAATTTCCACGGGTCGGACCCGCCGGACCACCACATGAGCAAGGCGCAATTTCCTGATCAGGGTCGTCCGGAATCGGAGTCGCGCGCGGCGGGACGCGGGGCCGAGGCGCATGCTGAAGAGAATCGCGACAGCAGCGAAGACTTGATTTGGCGGTCGATTGCGGCGCTCTCCAAAGCCCGCATTGAGAACCGGCTCGGCGAGCAGCCTTCCGCAAAAGCTAAACCTATCCGCAGCGCGCTGGCGGAGCTTGAATCGAAGCTTGCGCTCGCGGCGAACGAAGATCGCGGCGCAAAGTTCGAGAAGGGGTTGAGCGGTCTCGATCAGCGTCTCGCCGATATCGCGCGCCGGCTGAATGAAGAGGCGACGCATCAGCGCGAAGCGAAGTCGCCGGCCCCGTCAGACGCATCTGCCGCGCGTAACGCGGCCTCCGCTCAAAGCGAGCGAGCAGCCCCTGCCGGCGATGCGCCCGTTCGCCGCCCGCTTTTAGACGCGATCGCGCAAATCACCGAGCGCCAGCGCGCGCTCGATGACGCCCTTGGCGGTTCGGAGCCCGCGTCCGCATCGCGCATGACGGCGCTACAGCGCTCGATCGACTCGGTCGCGCGACATTTGGATGGCTTTCGCGAGGACGCCGCCGAGCGCGCCGACCAGCAGCTCGTGATGATGCGACAGATCGAAAATGTCCGTCGCGAAATTCAGGACATGGCGCGAGCGATCGGCGAGCTCGCGCCGCGCGCGTCCGTCGACGCGATCGATACGGCGTTAGCCGATCTCCGTCAGCGCATCGATTTGCAACGCGACCACGGCGTTTCCGACGAGACGCTCGCGCCTGCCGAGAATATCATCAGCGAATTGCGCGCCGTGATTGAAGATCTCGATCCAACTCCGGTCGTGCGCAACCTTCGCGCCGACGTCGAAACGATCGGCATTAGACTCGAGAAATTGCAAAAAGGAGATGTTGCGCAAGCCTCGGCCGTGCGCGAACTCGCGTGCGAAACTCATGAAATCAAGGAGCAACTGGCGGCGCTCATGGCGCGGCCGCTGCCGCTTGAGAAGATCGAGGCGCGCATCATTGACGTTACGCAGCGAGTGGACGCGCTGAGGCTTTCCTCTGGCGAGTCCGGCGCGGATCTTGGCGAAGTCGCCACGAAGATCCGCTCCATTATCGCCGCGGAAACGGGGAAGGGCCTTCAGTCCTTCAACAACCGGCTCGATCGCCTTGCGCAAAAGCTTGACGCCGTCGTCGTTCAGACCGCGGCCGCGCGGTTCGACGAGCTCGGCGACCGTATCGACGAACTCGGCAAGACGATCACTCAGCGCATCGATCGTGGAGCGGCGGATATGGCGCCGCTGGAGGCGCTCGTCGCAAAGCTCGCAGAGAAAATCGATGGCGCTTTGGATACCGCGAGTCACGCTTCGGCGTTCGAGGAGATCGGCCGCAGGTTCGACAGTCTCGAGTCGCGCTTTGTGGAAAGCGCGCCGTCAGAGTCGCTTGCGCGCATCGAAGCCATGCTCGCCGAGCCGAACGCCGAGCGTCAGTTCGCCGACCTCTTGCGGCGGATCGACGAGCTTCGTCAGACATTCGCCGCGCGGATAGAAAGCGCCACGGGTGCAAGCGATTTAGGGCGTATCGCCGCCATCGAAGAGTTGCTGCGCGGCCTCGACGGCAAACTCGACGCAGCGCTCTCTTCCGACGCGCGTCATCTCGATTTGCAGGCGATCGAGCGCGAGCTTGCGCAGCTCTCTTTCAAAATTGATCGGCTCGACGATCCTCTCTACGCCCCAAGGTTTAGCGATCAGAATTCTCGGCTTGAGGAAATCGCCGAGCGGTTGGAGCGCGTGCATGATGCGCTCGCGCAGAGAGTTGAAAGCGGCGCGCGCGCCGAGAAAAGGGAAAGCGAGTTGGCGGCTCTCATCGAGTCGCTCGCCGACCGTATCGATCGGCCTGTCGAGCCGGCGGCCGATTCCGAAGCGTTCAAGTCGCTCGAAACTCAGATTGACGCCTTGTCGCAGCGGCTCGAGCGGCTCGACGCGGGAAGCGGCGCGCTTATCGGCTTCGAATCGAAAATCGATGATCTTTTGGCGCGACTCGAGGACACACGATCCGAGACCACTCAGGCGGCGGAAGAGGCCCTTCGTCGGGCGGCTGCGGAAATTCTCCGCGAAACGGAGAAGGTTCAGCAATGGGCGGCGCGCCGAGTTCGTCGCGACGACAGTGACGATCGTCATGTCTCGGCCCCGGGGACAACGGACGAACAAAACGCAGAGAGCAAAGAAGTCGCGCTGCTCGATCCAATGGAGTTCCTCCTGCCGGTTGACGAGCGCGTCGCCGGCGGGCG
The DNA here is from genome assembly GCA_016869595.1 of Alphaproteobacteria bacterium. GTDB lineage: Bacteria > Pseudomonadota > Alphaproteobacteria > Rhizobiales > Beijerinckiaceae > Methylocystis. The sequence continues at coordinate 6,619 of VGDT01000005.1, read as the reverse complement.
GGGGAATTTTAGCGCCCCCCTATCAGGCGCGGAGCACGTAGGGTTTCGGAGTTCGGTTCAATCTGATTTCATCGCCGCAGCCCGCCGCGCCACGCAGCCGGCGACGGACGCTGCGTCAGGCGAAGGCGCAATCGGCGATGCGACGCCTGAGGGCGGGGCGGTGGTCAGGCTCAGCGCCGCTCTTCAGGAGCGTAAGCGCCCGCTGCTGTTGAGCCTCGCCGCGATCATGCTGCTGATTGGCGCCTATCAGATGGCGCGGCTCGGCGGGCAGGATGGATTGATTGTAGGCCCGTCGCTGAGGCAACAGGAGGCTAAGGCGCCTGCTAAGGCGGTCCTGCCGCCTTCGTCGCCAGAAACGCCGCTCGCCTCCAAGGAGGCTCCATCGATAGCGCTGGCCGAGCGTCCGGTCGCAGCCCAGCAAAATATCGATCCAATGCCCACCGGCGCGATCGAGGCGACGCCGCTGTCGCCCGGCGACGCATTGGCGGCGATCAAACGCCTCGCTGTAGAGGGCGATCCGGCCGCCCAGTATGAAATGGGCGCGCGCCTTGCAGAAGGGCGCGGCGCCGCGCGCGACGCCAAAGCGGCCGCGCGCTGGTTCGAAAAGGCCGCCGAGACGGGGCTCGCGCCGGCGCAATATCGGCTGGCCTCGATGTATGAGAAGGGCGTGGGGGTCGAGCGCGACTATGGTCGCGCCCGGGTGTGGTACGAGCGCGCCGCGGAGTCCGGCAACGCTCGAGCGATGCATAATTTCGCGGTGCTGCTTGCCGAGGGGGGCGACGGTAAGCCCGACTACGCCGCCGCGGCGGATTGGTTTCGTCGGGCGGCCGAGTACGGCGTTCGGGACAGCCAGTTCAATCTCGCGATCCTTTACGCTCGGGGCCTCGGCGTCAGCCGCGATCTCGTGCAAGCCTACGCTTGGCTTTCCGCCGCCGCCGATCAGGGCGACGATGACGCGGCCAAGAAGCGCGACGAAATCGGCGCTCGCCTCGATTCGAGGGAGCTTGCTGCGGCCAAGTCGATTGCGACTGGTTTTCGCGTAAAGGCGCCAACGCCCGAGGCGAACGACGTTCCGGTGTTCAGGACTGGCGGCGGCGAGGGAGCAAGAGAGCAGACTCCGGTTAAGCCTCCGATCAAAGCGCCTTCGGGAAAACCGCGAGTCTCTCAGCTTTAGAACCGACCTCGGCGCGCCATTAACGGTTCGTGTACGGGATCGCTCCTATTGTCCGATCGACCGAGCCTCTTGGCACCGCGCGCGCGGATATGTGGCTCGCCCATCTTGGGAGACTATGATGCGCAGAACTATCGCGACGCTTTCAGCGGCCTTGGCTCTCAGCGCCGCAGCGCTGGCGTCCGTCGCGCCAGCGCGCGCCGATTCCGCGGGGCCGGCCATTGCGGCGGGCATTGGCGGATTTGCGCTTGGGGCGATCACCGGCGGGGCGCTCGCCAACTCTGCGCCACCCGTGGTCTATGCGCCTGCGCCGGTCTATGTCGCGCCGCCGCCCGTCTGCTGGGTTGAGCGTCGTCCGATCTTCGACGAATATGGCGTGGTGATCGGTTCCCGTCCCCGCCGCATTTGCGAGTGATGGGCGCGTCTTACGGCGACGCGGCCCATGAAAAAGCCGCGTCCTTACGTTAAATTCGCGGCATGAAGGCAAATCATCTTTTCGCGGCCATGGCCACGCTGCTGTTCGCGGCCGCTCCGGCGCGCGCCGAATGGTCTGGCTGCCTCTCGAGCCTGCGAGGCGACGCGGCAGGAGCTGGCGTCAGCCGGCAGACGATTGCGTCGGCGACGGATGGGCTCGCGCCGAACGACGCCGTCAGCTTCATGGACAAGCAGCCAGAGTTCACGACGCCCGTCTGGGACTATGTCGCCGGCCTCCTCGACGAGGAGCGTGTCGAAGAAGGACGCGTCATGCTGCGCCAGCATGCGCGCGAGCTGCATGCCGCTGAAAGCCGCTATGGCGTCGACGCGCCGACCATCGTCGCCGTCTGGGGAGTCGAATCCGACTTCGGCAAGAGCTTCGGCAAGCGCCCCGTGGTCCAGAGCCTCGCGACGCTCGCCTGCGAAGCGCCGCGTCGCAACGACTATTGGCGCAAGGAATTCATCGCCGCGCTGAGAATTCTCGATAGCGGCGACATCGCGCCAGAAGAGTTCTATGGCTCCTGGGCCGGCGCCTTCGGCCATACGCAATTCATGCCCTCGACCTTTCTTAGAATGGCTGTCGATCTCGACGGCGACGGAAGGCGCAATATTGCGAGCTCAGCGGCCGACTCGCTCGGCTCGACGGCGAATTATCTCCGCAAGAGCGGCTGGCGTTCGGGAATCCCTTGGGGCTTCGAAGTGCGTCTGCCGGAAAGCTATTCTGGACCTTCCGGGCGTGGACATCGGCAATCGATGGGGTTCTGGCAGTCGCGCGGCATCACGCGCCTCGATGGCGCCGGTCTCGGCGAGGGGACAGCGGCGCTGCTGCTGCCAGCGGGGCGGAATGGACCGGCGTTCCTCGTTACGAAAAACTTTGATGCGGTCTATACTTATAATGCAGCCGAGTCATACGCGCTGGCGATCTGCGTCCTGTCCGACATGCTGCGTGGCCGGCCAGGCATCCAGACGCCGTGGCCGACCGACGATCCGGGCCTGTCGCGCGCCGAGCGGCGGGAATTGCAGGCGCTGCTCACCCGCAGCGGCTATGACGTCGGCGACTCCGATGGGGTGATCGGAACAAAGACCAAAGAGGCGATCGCCGATTTTCAGTCGCGCGCTGGCCTCGAGCGCAATGGCCGGGCTAGCCTAAAGGTTCTTAACGCCCTGCGCGGGCGGTGAGGAACTGACTAGGAACAGGCAAGGAGCCGCGCAATATCATTGGCGTTCAACTCGATCCACATGCCAAAGTTGTTGGACGTTTTATCCTTGTTTTCGTGTCTAAGATAGTCGCCGCCAGCATTGTATAGGGTTGCCCATAGCCCAAGGTTATTGGAAACGTCTTTGCCCGTATTCATCTTATGGGACTCTGCTTCAAAACGTAAAATAACAGAAGCAAGCACTATTGCACCGTCATATTCCAATAATCCGGCGATTATTGCTTTGACATTTTTTTTGCATAGTGCCGGAGGATTTGAAACGTTATAGCAAGCCGTTAAAGCAGTTCTCGGGGTAATCTGCGCTGGGCCGATCGAAAAAACCAATCCTGTAGCAACGACCCGTTCAGACCATTTGTTTGTTGATAATCTAAGCGACTGATCGCGTGCAGTCAAAGCCATGGAATACTCTGCCCATCGAGACCACCAATCGATATCATGATATTTCAATATTCCTCGGAACAAAGCGTCTTGGATGGTGTCGATCCAGTTTTTATTTAGATGATTTTCCGCTAGTATTACGCCCGCCACTAGCTCGGGGGGGACACGCTGTGAGAGCGCAATCGAGCATATCAATCCCCTGCGAGCTAGAAAATCTCGGCTGTGTTCGTCAGTGACGCCAATCCCCGTGCTGCTACCACTGCTAAGTGATAGGGCGAGGAAGGACAAGATGGTAATTGTGGTAGAAAAACAACTTGATGCAAGTATTGTTTTTCGCATTAGCGCTCTAATACAAAACGCACATTATAAGCACTGTCCATGTCTTCGCTCCTCCTGTTTACTCCACCACGCCCCCGCAGAGATGTATATCCAAGGCATCTCTCAGTATCAGAACTGCCACCTCTGATAACCCTATAGTGCTCCCTAGCTACATTCGAGTTTTCTCTCCCGTCGTTCGCTAAATATGGATATCGCATATAGAGACTTGAGGTCCACTCCCAGTCGTTGTTTACTATGCCGATAAGCCCATAATCATTTTCCACCAGTGTCGGAACTCGTGCACGAAGCTGTTGCTTAACACATCCCATGTTCCCAAATATCTCGTATCGTATCTCATATGGGTCGGATTTCTGAGGGATACATTTCTTAATGGCCTTATCGACAAGCATTTTTTCTACCGCGAAAAGTTGGCAGGCCAATCTTCCGCTTAGTACGATGTCGCGAACACTTTTCCCATTGTATGTGTCGTCAATATTCCCCCAAGGAAACTCCTTGCCGCTTAATCCTCCCCTTGCAGCATATTCCCATTCTGCCTCGGTAGGAAGCCGAACTACTTGTCCTATCTCAGCTGAAAGCTTTCCCGCTAACTTTTGCGCCTCGTTCCAAGTCATAGTTGAAGCGGGGGCAAACTCGGGCGGACCACCAAGATCAAATTTTTTTCTGAGTTCCATAACCTGAGCATCCGTCAGATGATCCCGCATCATGCAGAAGGAAGATAGCTCAAGGTCTCGTCTTGGCCGCTCGTCCCTATATCCGAGATCTTTTCCATCAGTGCTATTCGCGCCCATGGTAAATTGTCCGGCTGGAATGCTCATGAATTTAATTCCGCGCCATTCAAAGCACGTTGAAGGCTCAGCTCTGAGCGTAGTTCCCCACAACAAGGTCCCACAGACGTAAAATAGGCAGGTCACACGTCGGTGCATGATATCTATTCTCCAGGATAAACTTCGCCTCCAAAAGGAATTCTGCGTCGACGCAGCTCGTTACTTAATCTCAATCTCGACAGGAAGCTTCTCTTCTAGTTTCGAGTTAATTTCTTGGACATAGACCGGAATCGAGTACATTCCTTGTTTCGCGCTTCCCGGAATGCGATAGGGAATGTAGAGGCCTCCCTCAGAGGAATTGTAGGAGGCTTCGACCTTCGAGCGTGCGCGCGGTCCGAACGGAAAAACAGCAAATGCCTTCACCATGTTTGAAGCCGCAACAATCTTAATCTTCATAAGATCGCCTGCCGAATAAACAGGTGAGTCCGGCAGCAAGGACAAAATGACTTTTGAGGACGCGGCATTGTATCCACCACTCTGCAAACCATCACCCAGCGCTTTCGCCAATTCCTGGCGGCGTGCTTTGGCCAAGTCGGCGTATTCAGTTCCACTGTACAGGCGCTCGAAATTCTCAAATATTTTTGAGTCTGTTGCAGCTTTAATAATGTTCCAAGTTTGCTCCGCTTGATTAGCCGGGCTGGGAACGTATTTTGGTGCCCCAGCAAGGTAAATCCGTTGAATAAAGCCGTTGCTTTCCCAAGGGCGCTGAGTATTTTTTGTTAACCAAAACACTCGTTCCTTCACATTCTGAAAGAGGGTTAAGTGGTCTTGGCCTGCTTTAAGAAGCTCCGCCGAGAGAGAACGCGCATACGGCCCCCCTTTCTCGCCAACATCCGAGGCTGTATCATTAGGGCTTGTCGAGAAAGCAATAAAAATACCATTGGTTTGGCCCACGGGTTCAAAGCCCTTCGATGTTGTTTTTGATGGTAAATGTAGTTCATTTCGGCACGCGTCAAATACTATAAAGTTCGAAGCTAACGGTGCAACGCTCTGTAGTTCCTTTAGTATCGAGTCGAGTGACACGGCGTTATACCAAAAATCGTCAGAAGACATGTCCGTTATATCGACGGGAATTAGATAATTTATATGATCCTTTGATCGTGCAACTCCATGCCCAGAGTAGTAAAAAAAACCTATTGCTTCGTCGCCAGCAGATTCAAGATTTAATGCAAGCCTACCAATTTCTCGATTTATGTCTACTCGAGTAGCATTCTTGAGTATCTTCACCTCAAATCCGATTTTACCTAGCGCAGTGCCTAGTATATCGATGTCATTAAGTGGATTGGTTAGCTGTCCAACAGCTGGCGTATAATCTTGGTTGCCAATCAAAAGGGCAAATCGTTTAGCAGGTCCAGCCCAGGCAATAACTGGGGCGCAAAGAAAGGCAACCATGAGACATCGAAAAAGGTGCTGAAGACTCATAGAACGCTCCGAGTTTAAGTGAAGTTTTCTGGATTTTCTTTCCAGCTGCTCCAAGTTGTTCGGGGGTCTGCGGGAAATTTCTTCAAAATTCTTTTCTCGCCTTTTTCGCGCAATTTCCTATTTTCCTCCCAGGCGGCAGCTCCACCAAATTTTACTCCCTCAAAAATAGTCGTAACCACGGCCTTATGGATATCAAAATCTTCCATTGCGAGCCTAAGTATCTCGTCAGCATCGCTTTTCGATGTTGTTTGAGACCAGTATAGATAGTCATGTATTATAGCGGGATATGTGTATCGCCCGTCGGGAGGAAGCAGTGACCAGAACAATCTTGGAATGCTAGCAAAATCTGTCACAAAGCCGACCGGTGCAGTTACAGGGTTAAATCCACTTTGACCGGGATTCGGCTTCCAAGTTATTGGTCTCAGCAAGAAATATATAGGTTCTGCGAACCTAGAAACATGCAATGGGCCCGTAACATCTCTGTCTTTCTTTCGCATCCACGCATCCATCCAATCGGAAATTGTTTTGTAATCATTCAAGCTCGAATCGCATCGAAGTGGAGCTGGACCAACAACAAGGCCCGAAAAAGAACTTATGCCACAGAGCAGTGATTTTTTTACGATATCTCGTCGTGAAATAATCATTTCTGTACCCCGATAAATATCTAAGTGACCGTTTGAGAATGGTTGCGACGGAGTGAGGGTCGTGATTCAAGCTCGGGATGTGGACCCGAGCGAATCGCGCCAAGATGGCCGCCATTGAGAAAAAAACCAAACGTTACCCGACGGATTTGA